>JBFXFM010000011.1:0-96506 GCA_050179035.1 Draconibacterium sp.
ATTCTCAGCATGTCGCTTTTCGACAAAACTCCCCTCTGGGAACTTTTCGAAAGAGTACAACAAGCTGATGATATCACCGAAAATGGACATGTTCAATTATGCTTTAATTTTTAGTGGACACTAGTGGGCATTTTCAACAAAATTCCGAAGAATAATGGTAAGCCCGGTAGAATCGGTAAAAATTTCTACATCAGGAATGTTTATAACAACTTCAAACCGGCCTTTTTTTATTTCTTCGCTGAAATTTAAAACCAGCGTTTCTGTAAATGATTTCAGAGCTATCTTTTCCTGTTTAAAATGGCTACGTTCGAGACGGGAATAACTAAGCAAATCTTCAATTAGAAGGTTCATCTGAAGTGTGGAGCTGCGAATGGTTTTAATGAAATGGGTTGCTTCTTCGTTCAGGCTTTCGCCATATTCATCGAGCAACAGTTTGCTGTATCCATCGATGCCCCGAAGCGGGGCTTTCAAATCGTGGGATACTGAGTAGGTAAAGGTTTCCAGTTCCTTATTCACTGCATGCAATTGCTGCGTACGGCGTTTTACGCGTTCTTCCAGTTCAGAATAAAGCTGAATGTTTTCGATGGCACGTGCAGTAGCATCGGCAAGGGTTTGCAACAATTGCATTTCAATTTCGGTGGGCGAGTAGGTTTCTTTCCAGTAATTGCCAATGGCTCCAATTGGTTCACTGATATTTATCGGGACCATAGCCAGGCTCTTTACGAAAGTGGGGCTGTAAGCATCTTTCGGAATGCGGTCATCAACAAAAATATCTTCAATAACAACCGACATTTTATTTTGCATCACCCAACCGCTGATACAGGAATGCATTGGAAATTTTTTCCCTTTCCAAAGGGGTTGAATGGCATCTTCGTTAACATAAAAACAGTTGTCGTTTTCCCTGAAAACCAACGTGGCCCCATCGGCGCCAATGAGTTTGCGGGCCGATTTGGCCACAATATCCTGCACGGTTTCGAGTGATTGTGCCGCTGCCAGTTGCTGAACGGAACCAATCAGTATTTCGAGGCGCTGGTTTAGTTTAATAATTTCCAGTTCCTTTTTCTTTTGTTCGCTTATAACTTCCAGATAAAGGATAATCCCACCGATTAAACCATCAACTTCATACCAGGGGCGGCACTCCCAGCGGGTCCAGTCGAATGTCCCATCAATCCTGTGAAACATATCTTCATCAGCCCTTGAAACAATGCCCTGTAAGGCCTTTTGGTGTATTTTTTTCCATTTTTCCGGAATTTCAGGGAAAACCTCATAGTGGTGTTTCCCAATAATATTCTTTTCTTTTACCCTGTATTCGCTTAAAAAGCGCTGGCTTACATATAAATATCTCAGATTTTTGTCGAGAACAGCAACGGAAGTTTGATTATGCTCGATAATGTATTTCATCAAATCATGGGAATGTAAAAGGGCTTCTTCTGCCTTTTTTCGTTCTGTAATATCCTGTGCCAGTACTGCAATATCTTCTTCCATTGGTATAATCACGAGCCGGAGCCATGTTGGAACTGAAACAACCTCTCCAACATATATTTCTTCTATAATTTTTGCTTTTCCTGAATTCGCCACATCAATGTAAGCCTCAAATACAGTTGTGCCTTTATGTGTTGGAAAAAGTTCGAGTAACCGTTTGCCTTTTACATCCTCCGGGTTGGTTTGGTTAATACGTGCGATGGTCTGGTTTTCGTAAACCCACGTAAAGTCAACAATCTCATTTTTTTTATTTCTCAACGGATGAAGAATGGTAAACCCATCGGGAGAAAATTCCTGTGCAATCCTGAACCGTACTTCACTTTTTCTGAGGGCTTCTTCTGTTTGTTTACGTTCAGTAATGTCCTTGTGTGTACCGTGCATCAATAAGGGATTTCCATTTTTATCGAACGAAGTAATCCTTCCCCTGTCCAATATCCATTTCCATTCCCCATTTTTATGTTTCATTCGTATTTCACATTCGTAAAAGTCAACCTCACCATTAAAATATTTATCAAGGATTGAAATACTTCTCTTCAAATCATCAGGATGCGTAAGTTTTTTCCAGGTTTCAAGCGATACAGGAGAGAGTTCTTCGAGGGAATATCCCAGCATCGTTGCCCATATTTCGTTAAAAATGGTATCATTAGTTTGTAAGTTCCACTCCCAGGTTCCCGCCCTGGTTCCATCAATTATACTTGCAAGGCGCTGTCGTTCAACCGCCAGTGATGTTTCTGCCAACTTGCGTTCGGTGATGTCTGAGAATGTACCCGACATTCGAACGGGATTTTCGGATACATCATAATGTAATATTGCTCTTGAATTACAGTATTTTAAATTGCCATTTCCAGAAACAATACGGAGGTCATAATTTAATTCCTCTTTTTTCTGAATTACCCGGGCAACTTCCTTATGGTATGCTTCATTGTCATCGGGATGCACGTAACGGGAATTTGCTTCAACGCCTGGAGTAAACTTATCAGGTTCAAGTTCAAAAATACGGTATAATTCGTCCGACCACCAAACATGTCCCGTTGCCAAATCCCATTCCCAACTCCCAATTTTTGCATTGTGCTGGGCTTCATTTAGTTTATTCAGAAGTTCGGTTTTAATTTGTTCACTGGCTTCAATTTCTTCTTTTGCAGCAATTAAATCCAGTTCAGCCTTTTTTTGTTCCGAAATATCTTCAACACTCGACCAGATATACTTTTCCCCGTCCTTTTCAATAATTAAGCCCTGCAAACGCACCGGCACCAAATGGCCATTTTTATGTATATATTCCTTTTCGTAAGGGCCGTATCGCCCGGTTTTTTCAAGCGATTCAAGTTGTTCATGTTCCTGCGTGGCGTATCTTTCGGGTGTAATATCCCAGTAGGTTAACTGTTTGGTTTCCTCAATGGTACGCCCTATGATAGCTGCATAAGCTGGATTAATATCCACAAGTTTCCCTTCCATACTGGCCAGTGCAAGCCCCATTTGCGACTGTTCAAACAACATCCGGTTGTATGCTTCGCTTTCTTTTAGCGCATCCGCTGCCAATTTACTTTCTGTGATATCCTGAAAAAAGATGGATATGCCATCTTCCGACGGATAAATCCTGTTCTCAAACCATTTTTGATAAGGAGGATAAAATTCAACAAACTGAATGGCAACCTGATCTTTTTCTGCCTTTTCGTATGCAAGGTGAAATGGTTGTCCAACACCTTCAGGAAACTCAGTCCAAATGTGTTTGCCAACCATTTCCTGCGGATTTCTGCCAAAAATCTCCCCGGCACGTTTGTTCATGTAGGTATAATTCCATTCCTTGTCCAGAGAAACAAACCCATCTGTCATGCTTTCCAGTGTATCCACCAATTTCTGATGAGATTCTTTTAGTTTGTTTTGGGCATTTTTTCTTTCCGTAATAACTTCCGAAAAAAGGATAATCCCCCCGATTTCATTTTCATTTTTGTACCACGGATGAATTTCCCAGCGAACCCAGTCTGTTTTTCCATTTGCCCGTGGAAAAAGGTCGTTGTCGTCTGATAGAATTTCACCTTTCAGTCCCCGCTGATGAATATCTTTCCAACGTTGCGGAATTTCCGGAAAAACCTCGTAATGCGTTAATCCGATTATGTTCCGCTGTCCCAAATCGTAATCGGCAAGAAATTGTTTGCTGTAAACCATGTATCGCATTTGTGTATCGAACATGGCAATAGAGGCCGGAGAATATTCAACAAAAAGCCGTAAAACTTTTTCATTGTTTTTTAATGCTTCTTCGGCTTTCACCTGCTCCGTAACATCATGAACAATAGAGTGCAGATAATCTTTTCCATCAATTTCAACTTTACTGCTGTAAATCTCCACATCGCGAACAGACCCGTCTGCTATACGATGTTTAAATTTAAAATAAATACGCTTCTGGCTCCAGGCTATTTCCATTTCTTTCTGAAGTTTATCGGAAGGAAGCGTGTTGATCTGGTCGATAGTCATTTGAGAAAGTTGTGAACGGCTCCACCCATAAAATCGCTCGGCAGCGTAATTGGCATCAACAATCCGATGTGTAGATGGCTCTATCAGTAACATGGTAGCCAGATTGTTCTCGAAGATATTTCTGAAACGCTCTTCACTTTTTCGGATCGTTTCATTCAATTCCATTTGCTCCAGTTTCTGAAAAGTCATTTCGCTGATAAGCTGCGTCATGTTCAGTAAAAAATCGATGGCTACCAGCACTTTTTCTTTGGAAACAACAGGTACTTCCTCAAGTAATTTCAGGTAAATATTTTCATTAAAACCATATTTTTCAGCCTGCTTTTTAAAAAAGGAAAGATCGGGCTCTTCAAAAAAGAATTGACCGAAAAACAGGTTTACAATGTGTTCACCTTTAATTACAATGGGTACTGCAACATCAACCAATCCGTTTAAGCATTGGTAGAAATGATATTTTTCGCCCTCCTCCATTTTCCCTGCCAAAACAGTATCGCTGATGGTGCACTTTTTTGAAGTTTCAGGATTTATCCGGTGAAATTCGGTGCAGATTTGCCTCCATCCTGATTTAGACAAAACATTCCCTTTAAGGTCAAGGATTGCAGTGACAAAACCAGTGGATTTGTTAAATCCTTCAAGTAAAGTATCTACTTTTTTAAAATCGACTAAATCCAGAAGATTGGTTTTTGTTGACATATATTCTTAAATTACCTTATGTACAAGCTCTGCGAAAACTTTTAAATTTAATTATTTTAAATCAAAAGAATAGTTTCATAACTTTTTTTCCAATTTTTTACTAATCTAAGGAGCTAAAAGACACGAGATTCAGGGTTTGAAAAGAGATTTTCAAAGATTAATTATAATTGAATTAAATTCTGTACTAAGTCAATAACTCCACAATTTCTTCGCGTGTAATTTCTCCAAATGGGTCGTTAGAGTTCACAAACTTATCAGCCAACGCACTTTTGCGTTCTTTCAGTGCCTGTATTTTTTCTTCGATTGAATTTTCGGTGATAAACCTATAGACAAACACATTTTTTTGCTGCCCGATGCGATGCGCACGAGCGATGGCCTGGTTTTCGGAAGCCGGGTTCCACCACGGGTCGGTAATGAAAACATATTCGGCAGCAGTGAGATTGAGCCCTACCCCGCCTGCTTTCAGCGAAATCAGAAAAATAAAATTCTGCGGGTCTTTCTGAAACTGGCTGATCACCGATTCGCGGTCGGTAGTTTTTCCTGTAAGCAGACTGTAACGCCAGTTTTGCTGTTTCAGCCGTTCCTCAATTAATTTCAGATGCGTTACAAACGACGAAAAAATAAGCACTTTGTGCTTCTCGGCAACAAGGTCGCTGAGCATCGAAAGCAGTTGTTCAAACTTGCCTGAAACTTCCTCCGAATCACTGTCAAGCAGCGACGGGTGGTTGGCCAGTTGCCGCAGTTTTGTCAATCCCTGCAAAACCACAAACGACGATTTACGGACTCCCTCTTTTTCAATGTTTTCGAGAATGGCATTGCGAATTACCGATTTTTCCTCTTCATACATTTTTTCCTGTTCGGGGGCCATTGCGCAATAAACAACATGCTCGGTAAGTGGCGGAAGTTCGCGGGCAACTTCTTCCTTTTTCCTTCGCAAAATATACGGGCTAATCATCATTTGCAGGGTTTTCTGCTGTTCAGGGTCGCTGTGTTTTTCGATGGGAACAATAAATGCCTTTTGAAAATAAGCGAGGTTGCCGAGCAATCCGGGGTTCAGGAAATTCATCTGCGCCCACAAATCAGAAAGTGAATTCTCGATGGGTGTTCCGGTTAACACAAGCCGATGCTGTGCCTGCAACTGCATCACTGATTTGTAGGTTTTCGACGAAGGATTTTTCACAAACTGGCTTTCGTCGAGAATTACATAAAAGAAACCCACTTTGCTGATTTCGACGATGTCGTTTCGCATGGTTCCGTAGGTAGTGATAATCACATCGTAATACGAAGCCAGTTTTTTCAGGTCGATGGCCTTTTTTCGCTGCATACCGGTGTAAAGAAAAACATTGAGCGCGGGAGTGAATTTCCTGATTTCGTTGGCCCAGTTATGCACAAGCGAAGTGGGCAAAACAACAAGGCTGGCAGGTTGCTCTTCGCTTGCTGCCGGCGCGTGTGCAAACAAATCGAGCTGACCGTTTCGTCCGGCTGACGGAATCACAATTTCAGTTTTAGCCCGTTTCAGTTTTAATAGAAGAGTTAGTGTTTGTAATGTTTTTCCCAGACCCATATCGTCGGCTAAGCAACCGCCAAAGCCATTTTCGTATAAACCCGCCATCCACCTGAACCCCTCCTCCTGGTATTTGCGCAAACTGGCATTTAATCCAGCTGGTAAACCTGGTTTTTCCTGATTTTTCTGCTCCATCAGCTTTTCAATGGCCAATTTTACCTGACCTTCCAGCAACGTTTTCAAAAGTAAGAAGTGATGTTTTTCAAATTGCAGGTTATCGCCTTTAAAACGGGCCAGCGGAATTAAGCCCTGAAAACGGGCAAACCACTCTTCGGGTAGCACGGCTGTTTCCCCATTTGGCAAAACAAACTCACGGATGCCATTCAGAATGTGCCTCCTCAGTTTGATAAACGGAATAATGAATTCGCCAAACTGCACACTGGCATGAATATCAAACCAGTCGCCACTGGTAATGGTTTTTAAGTTGAGGTTACAGGGTCCGGTAAAATATTTTTTATTGAGTTTGTCCTGAACGATGGAAATATCGTTCAGGCTAAGTTTCTCCCCGTTTTTGTTAATCCAGCCAACCATCGCATAAACCGCGCTTCCGGTTTCCAATAAATCAATTGATGGGAGCGTGTAATAACCTTCCGTTGATTTCAATCCAACATTCAAAAGCTGCTGCTTTACTTGCTCTTCCCAATCAAAATCACGGTTCACCTTATTGAAATGCCAGGTACCATCATGCTTTTTCACCTGAACCGAAACAGTTCTGTTGGCATCGGCAATAAATTTTTCGTCGCCATATTGAAAATAAAGGACAAGGCAAGGTTCATATTTCAGATTCATTTCGAAGCTCAGTACGGCTTTCCGGCGTGCTATTTCCTCTGTTATGGTAAATCCTCTGGCATGAACCTTAAAATCGCGGATGGTATTCAGCACAAAACCCGGGTAGTATTTATCTTCTATTTGTCTTGAAACGGTTACTTCCTCTTTTTCAAAAAATGGAGCTAACCGTTTGGCATTCAGTTTTTCAAAAATATACAGTTTTCCTTGTTGCACCAACATGCACGGTTCGTTGGTAATCACCCGTGTCTGCCGGTTCAGCAGCGGAATTTCGCGGTTTTCGAGAAAAATTTTCAGCCGGTAGCGTGTTTCTGTTTCGGTACGTTCAAAATAAAAAACGGGATTGGCAAACAAGGGTTGAACGACAATTTCGTCTTCGTCGTAAAGGTTTGCATATTTTGCGTCCTTGTTAATCAGCCGTACCGGGCTGAGCATGAGAATAGCAGCTGCACGGTACATGCACTGCTCGATAAACGGCAAAATATGTTTCTGAAAATAGGCAGGCTGCAGCGAGGCATAAAAATCTTTGGCGCTTTTTTCGCGCGAGAATTTTCGCATCAGTTTTTCGTCGCTGAAACGGTCGATTATTTCAACCAGCTCTTTTTCCCAGGGTTTAAACGGGTAATCGGTTTCGGTTTTAAATTCGCGGGGTTTTACATGTCGCTTCACCCTGTAAAACTGCTCCTCGCGCTCTATCAGATAAGGCACAAAAATATTCCCGAAAACCCGATGTTCTGTTAATGCTATTATAAATTCAACTTCAGCCACAATTGGTTATCAATTAACTTTCAAAAAATATTTCCAATCGATTTCATTCTGTTCTCTTCAATCCGAAAAAACCTCAAATATACAAAGCATTCTGCAAGTTGCCGGCGTTATTTTTGTTTTCGCTGTTGAAAGGTTTTTAATTAATATTGAAGGATGAAAACATTGTTGATTAAAAAACTGAAAACGGCCAAAAGCACTACATTGGCCGAAGCTGCGCACTTTTTGGAAACCCAGACAGTTATCCATTTAGTTGATGTGCTGAACTGGCCTGAATTCGGCTATAAACCGCAGGTTGCTTTAAGAATCGGGCACACAGAAACCGAAATCTGGCTGAAATTTTATGTAGCCGAAAAACACATCCGTGCTATGGAAACCCGCACCAATGGCGATGTTTACAAAGACAGTTGCGTGGAGTTTTTTATTGCTTTCGACGATAAAAACTACTACAATTTTGAGTTTAGTTGTATTGGAACGCGTCACCTGTCGTTTGCTCCGGGCCGGGGCAACCGCACCCGTGTTTTACCCGAAATTGTGGAATGTATTGAAATTGAATCGACATTAGGCAACCTGCCTTTTGAGGCCAAATCGGGGGATTTCACCTGGGAAATGATGATACGAATTCCGGTTAGCTGTTTTGCTTTCCACAATATTAATTCATTGCATAATACTTCGGCAAAAGCCAATTTTTACAAGTGTGGAGATTCAACTGCCGAACCCCATTTTGTAACCTGGAACCCCGTGAAAACCGAAAAACCGGATTATCACCAGCCTGAATTTTTTGGCAAGGTACAATTTGAATAATGATTTCTACATTTACTTCCCGTTAACTTTATTGCACTTGTTTCTGATTTGCAACCAAACAATCATTCGATTGTTTAATCTGTTGCAGACAAAAATTGAACATTGCAATGGAATTTTATCAGGTTTATTTACAGGGACTTTTTTTGATTGTGGTGTTTTTCACCATTGTTTGGGGAATCAGTGTGATGCTTAAAAATGCCAGTATTGTTGATATTTTTTGGGGCGCAGGTTTTGTATTGGTTGGCGTGTTTTATTTCATCGTTACACCCGATTATTCAACACGGAAAATTCTGGCAGTTCTTCTCGTAACTATTTGGGGATTGCGGCTTTCCATTCATATCATGGCCCGGAATATGGGCAAACCCGAAGATTATCGTTACCAGGAGTTTCGCCGGCATTATGGAGAAAAGCGGTACTGGTGGTTCAGCTATTTCCAGGTGTTTTTGTTACAGGGATTTCTCTTGTGGCTGATTTCAGCACCGCTGCTGGCAATTTCGTTTTACACCGAAAAACCATTCGGAGTAATTGATTTTATTGCACTTCTGGTTTGGATTATTGGGCTGGTTTTCGAGGCTGGCGGCGACTGGCAACTGGCGCTTTTTAAAGCCAATCCGGCTAATAAAGGCAAACTTTTAACCACCGGATTCTGGAAATACACCCGCCATCCTAACTATTTTGGTGATGCCGCTGTTTGGTGGGGTTTTGCAGTTTTAAGTATTGCTTCCGGTTGTTCTCTTCCGGTTTTAAGTTCGGTTTTAATGACCTGGCTGATTGTTAAAGTTTCGGGTGTTTCGTTGCTCGAACGAACCATGAAAAATACAAAACCCGGTTTTGAAGATTACATCAAAAAAACCAATTCATTTCTGCCCTGGTTTCCAAAAAGAATAAAATCACAATCATGAATATCTGGCTTATCCTTTTTATTATCTGGGGTTTACCACTCACCATATATCGCAGCCGGTTCAGAAAAATTGTGTATCAAACCACCGATTGGAAAATTAATATTAAACCCCTTTTTACAAAAGAAATAAAAGCAATTTTTGGAAATATTTACCCTGAAAATGCAAATTACATCCGCATCCGTAACTTCTACAGAGCTTATCTCGTGGTGTACTTACTTTTTTTTACAGTGTATTCAGTAACTGAAAAAACAACAAATAATAACAGTATGGAAATAAAAATTGGCGATAACATTCCCGCAATTGTTCTCAAAGACCAAAACGGCGAACTCTTTGACCTGAAGGCGCAAACAGCAGGTAAAAATGTAGTACTTTTTTTCTACCCAAAAGATGATAGTCCGGGCTGTACCGCGCAGGCGTGTTCGTTTCGCGACCAGTTTCAGGATTTTGCCGACGCAAACGCGGTAGTTATCGGCATCAGCGGACAATCGGTTGAAAGTCACAAAAAATTTGAAGAAAAACACCGGCTTACCTATACATTATTAAGCGACGAAGGCAACAAAATCAGAAAACAGTTTGGGGTACCCACCAATTTGTTTGGCATTTTACCCGGCCGGGTGACTTATGTAATCGATAAATCAGGGAGAGTGATTTACATTTTCAATTCGCAAACACAAGTGAACCAACACATTGAAAAAACGTTATCCATTTTAAAAACAATTAATTAAGTTAATGTATATTCAGCTTTGCATGTTTTTCATCCTGAGAATTAATTAAACTTCAAAAAAAATGGCTCAACTCGATACATTGAAAATACAACTCGGAAAACCTTATTTCGACCTCGAATTTCTTTTGAATTGTTTTAAGGATGTGCTGACAGAAAATAATGAACCAGAATTGGCCAACTGCATTCCCTGGATTTCAGCACCATTTGATTACTCAGGAATTGAATTCAACCAGAAACATTTTCACCTGTATTCGGTATGTTTTCAGTTGCTGAACCTGGCCGAAACCAATGGGGCTGTGCAAAACCGAAGAAAAAATGAAGAGAAAAATACGCTCACTTCAATTAACGGATTGTGGGCAAAAAGCCTTGAAATTTTGAAAGAGAACGGGTTTAATGAAAAACAGATTGCTGAGATTTTTAGTGAAATTGATGTTCAGCCCGTTTTAACTGCCCACCCCACCGAAGCCAAACGTCCGGTAATTCTGAAAAAATACCGCGAACTATACCTTTTGTTGGTGCAGCGCGAGAATTCGATGTACAGCTCTTATGAAATGGAGGAAAATCGCAACGAGATAAAACGCGTGCTCACCTCCATCTGGTTTACCGATGAATATTATATGGAAAAACCGAAGGTGGAAACCGAACTCGACAACGTAATACACTACTTCGTAAATGTTTTCCCTGAAATCATCAGCCTGTTAAACCGGAGACTTATTCAGGCCTGGGAGTTTTCCGGGTTCGACAGTTCAAAATTAGTTGAAACCAACAATTTTCCACAGTTGCGTTTTGGCACCTGGATTGGCGGTGATCGCGACGGACACCCGCTGGTGACTGCTGAAGTTACCCAAAACGCACTGTTAAAACTTCGGCTTCACGCTTTTCTTGTTTTAAAGAACGAGCTGTACAAATTAGCCGAAAACCTTAGTTTCTACTGCGATATTCAACAATTACCCGAACAAATTTCGGAGCGTTTAAAGGAAATGATTGCTGAACTGGGAAGCGAATCAAAAGCGCATGTAACGGCCAACCGGAACGAAGCATTTAAACTTTTTGTATTGCTGCTCATCGACAAGCTTCCGGTAAATATGGGAAAAGCACAGTCGTTTGAACTTATCGATAAAAAAGGCAGTTACCAGCATTCTGAACAATTAACCGGCGATTTGGAATGCCTTAAAAAAGCGCTGAAACAGCACGGAGTTCCGGCGCTGGCCAACCATGCCGTAAATAACGCCATTCAAATGGTTCGCACGTTTGGCTTTCATTTAGCCGAACTCGATATCAGGCAAAACAGCACTTATTATGAAAAAGCATTATTTCAGATTATCAGCGAATCGAAAGCTGTAAAAAACAGTGCTGAAGATTTTTCAGCCATCGAAAAAGTAAAAATCATTCACGATGAATTGAAATCGAACCGGCCATTTATCCGCGAACGGGGCAGTTTGCCCGAGGAATCGAAAAGTGTGCTTGAGTGTTTCGACGTTTTACAAAACCACATCATCAATTGCTCTTCCCGGGCGATTGGTTCACTGATTGTGAGCATGACCCGCAACGCTGCCGACTTACTCACTGTTTATATTCTGGCGCGCGAAGCCGGCCTCACATTGTTCGAAAAAACACTGATGATGAAATTGCACGTGGTTCCATTGTTCGAAACCATTGGCGATTTAATTGCCAGCCCTGCAATTATGGATGAATATTTCAGTCTGCCCGAAGTGCAAAACAGTTTGGAGTACCAACGGAAGGAGCGAAACCGGCAACACAAAATTCAGGAGGTGATGATTGGGTACAGCGACAGCAACAAGGATGGCGGAATTCTGGCCAGCACCTGGTATTTGTACAAAGCGCAGAAAGAGATTACTGAAGTGGGGAAAAAATATGGTATTCAGATTAAGTTTTTCCACGGAAAAGGAGGTTCAATCAGCCGCGGTGCCGGACCGGTGCACTGGTTTATGCAGTCGCTGCCACAGGGCACGCTTACCGGAAAACTCAAAATAACCGAGCAAGGCGAAACCATAGAAAAGAAATTTGCCAATAAAATAAATGCGGCTTACAACCTCGAACTGATGTTAGCCAGCGCTACAATGAACACGCTGCTGCACAAAAAAGAACAGCAAAACGAAAGTGAAGTGGCCGGAATCCTTGAATATCTCGGAAGTGAAAGCTACAAATTCTACGTGCAATTACTTCAAAACGAACATTTTCTTGAATTTTACCAGCAAGCTACTCCCATCGATGTAATTGAGGAGAGTAAAATCGGTTCGCGTCCGGCACGGCGCACAGGCAAACGCACATTCGCCGATTTACGCGCCATTCCGTGGGTTTTCAGCTGGGGGCAGTCGCGTTACCACATCACAAGCTGGTACGGCGTGGGTTCAACGCTTGAGAAAATGCGAAACGAACATCCCGAAAAATACAACAAGTTAAAAGAACTGATTCGCAGCAGCCAGTTTGTGCGTTACGTACTCACCAACATCGACACAAGCCTGGCCAGTACCGACGAGGAAATCATGAAAAAATATGCTGAACTTGTAGAAAATCCCGGGGTAAGAAATACAATTCTGAATTTGCTTTTAAACGAGCTTGAAAAAACACGTCGGTTAATGCAGGAGTTATTGGGCCGGCCTATGCAGGAACGACGAAAAAACCATTTTTATTCAACTGCCCTGCGTGCTGAAGCGCTTGATATTCTGCACAAAAACCAAATCGAAAACTTAAAAAGGTGGAGAGGCAGTAGCAATAAAAATCAGGAAGAAAAAAACGAACTGCTGAACCAATTATTGATTTCGGTAAATGCCATTGCCAATGCAATGGGAACTACGGGGTAAAAAATGCGTGAATGAAGGAATGCATGAATGCTATAATTCTATAATGTTTAAATGACTGATAGAAAATATTGTTAAAAACAAGAATAAATTGAAGTGCACTTAATTTTTTTATACTTTTATTTGCCTTATTTAAGTACAATTAAATTTAATCACATAAATGAAAGAATTTTTAAGCACACTTAAGAAATATAATTTCTGGAACAATCAAAAAATCGAACTGGGTTTAAGCAGAACAGAATACCTGCAGAAATTGAAATACTTTTTGGGAAACAGACTTATTAAAGTACTTACAGGTCAGCGCCGTTCAGGCAAAAGCTTTTTGATGCGTCAACTCATATTTCACCTCCAAAGTGAAGGAGTTCATCCAAATAATATTTTGTATATCAATAAGGAATTTGCGGGTTTCGAATTTATCAGAAACAGCAATGATTTAAATGAGTGCATAAAACTTTACCTGACAGAATTGAAACCAGAAGGCAAAGTATATCTGTTTTTCGATGAAGTTCATTTGATTAATAAATGGGAAACTGTAATAAATTCGTATTCACAGGATTATACCAAGGAATATGAAATCATCATTTCAGGTTCAAATGCTTCAATTTTATCCGGAGAACTTTCAAGCCTGCTTTCAGGAAGGTATATTTCTTTTGAAATATTTCCATTTTCGTTTGCAGAATATTGTTTAACAACCGGGAAAAATCAGGATAAATCTGCATTCCTCGGATATCTGACAAGTGGTTCAATGCCCGAACTTTTTAATCTGCCAATGACCGAAACCAGGGTTCATTATGTTCAGGATTTGAAAAATACAATTGTTTTGAAAGATATCGTAATGCGACACAAAATTAAAGATGTTGGCTTACTCGAATCGCTTTTTGCGTATCTGGTGCAAAATATTGCCAATCCGGTTTCATTGCCTAATTTGGTTAATTATCTGAAAAATGCACAAGTGGCTACCAACTTTAATACATTATCAAACTATATCGAATTTCTCAAACAAACTTATGTAATACACGAGGTACCCCGCTTCGATATGAAAGGAAAGAAAATCTTGTCGGGGGTAAAAAAATACTATTTAAACGACCTCGCTTTCCGAAATTATCTCTTTTCTAGCTTTGAACCCGGACTGGGTTATCTTCTCGAAAACTTTGTATTTCTGGAATTGAGACGAAACGGCTACACAGTTTTTACTGGTTCAGACCAAAACAGGGAAGTGGATTTTGTGGCCGTTAAAAACGGTATAACCCGATATATTCAGGTATGTTATTTAATTACCGGTGAAGATGTTGTAAAACGCGAATTTGGAAATCTTGAAACAATAAAGGATAACTACGAAAAAATGGTAATTTCGATGGACGATGTTTCTCTGGGTAACCGCAATGGGATTATTCATGCTGTTGCCTGGAATACAAAAATTTACAAATAGGATTAAACTTGCAAAAATCAAGCATCAGCTATCTATTCAAAAACCAATAAAAATCTAATGAAACTACAGTTTATTACCATCCTGGCAATTGTTTTAATTATTGCAGGCTGTTCCTCAAAACAAAAACAGGATAATTTTTATTCTGCCGACATTATTATTTATGGCGGAACATCTGCTGCTGTGATTGCTGCGGTTGAGGCAGTTCAAACCGGAAAAACAGTGATAATCGTTTCGCCCGATAAACATTTGGGCGGACTGACAGCCGGTGGTCTTGGATACACCGACACAGGAAACAAGTCAGTGATTGGCGGGCTTTCGCGCGATTTTTACCACCGCGTGTATAATCATTACAACGACTCTGCGGCCTGGGTCTGGCAAAAACACAGCGAATATGGGAATAAAGGACAGGGAACTGTTGCGATGGACGGCGAAAACCGCACCATGTGGATTTTTGAACCCCACGTGGCTGAAAAGATTTTCGAAGAATATGTTGCCGAAAATAACATCACAGTTTTGCGCGACGAATGGTTGAACCGCGATTCGGGAACGGTGGTTTCTGACGGAAAAATCGTTTCATTTGCCACGCTTTCGGGCAAAACTTTCAGTGGTAAAATTTTTATCGATGCTACTTACGAAGGCGACCTGATGGCCGCTGCCGGGGTGAGTTATCATGTGGGCCGCGAAAGCACCGCTCAATACAACGAACAATGGAACGGAGTGCAAACCGGCGTTTTTCAACACGGACACCATTTTAAATCAAATATCTCACCGTACAAAATTGAGGGCGACAGCACCAGCGGACTACTCCCGCGAATTTCTCCTGAACCGCCCGGCGGATATGGCGCTGCCGACAATAAAATTCAGGCCTATTGCTACAGGATGTGCATGACAAACCACCCTGACAACAGGGTGCCATTTCCAAAACCCGAAAACTACGATTCGACACAATACGAGTTGCTGGTTCGCGATTTTGCCACCGGTCGCAAGGACTGGTTTGAAAAATTCGACGATATTCCCAACTGGAAAACCGACACCAACAACCACGGCGCATTCAGCAGCGATAATATTGGGATGAACTACGATTACCCCGAAGCCAGCTACGAACGCAGGCAGGAAATCCTGAAAGAGCATCAAAATTACCAGGCAGGATTGCTCTGGTTTGTAGCCAATGACCCGCGTGTACCGGAGGACATTCGCACAAAAATGGCAACCTGGGGACTGGCAAAAGATGAGTTTACCGACAACGGTAACTGGCCGCACCAGATTTATGTACGCGAAGCCCGCCGCATGATTGGCGATTATGTGACTACTGAAAACGATGTGTTGCTGAAACGCGAAGTACCCAAACCAGTCGGGATGGGTTCTTATGCCATGGATTCGCACAATGTGCAGCGGTATGTAACCCCCGAAGGATTTGTGCAAAACGAAGGCGATATTGGAGTTCATGCGCCTAAACCCTACTCCATTGCTTACGGTTCCATCGTTCCTAAAAAAGAAGAGTGCACCAACCTGCTGGTTCCGGTTTGTGTATCGTCAAGCCATATTGCGTACGGCTCCATCCGAATGGAACCGGTATTTATGATTCTGGGACAGTCGGCAATGGCTGCAGCCTGTATTGCCATCGACAAAAATATTGCGGTTCAGGATGTGGATTACTATGAATTGAAAACAACACTGGAAGCCAGAAAACAGGTTTTAACCTGGAAAAATGAATAATGTTTTAACGCAAATGACCCAAATTAAGGACGCAAAACCCGAAAAGAATTTCATTGCGAGCTTTGCGTATTCTTCGCGTTCTCTGCGTTAAAATCTTTTTTCAAAAGCTACTGATTTCAGTGAAAGTAAAAAGTTCTAATTTAACAGACCAATACTTCAACCTATGATTACTTTTTTTTCAGGACTGGCCGTCTTAATTCTCGGTTTTCTTTTTTATTCGAAATTTATCGAGCGTTTTGCCGATGTGGATGGCAACCGCAAAACACCGGCGCTTACCATGACCGACGGTGTTGATTATGTTCCCATGCCCTGGTGGAGAATATTTCTGATTCAGTTTCTGAATATTGCCGGTCTTGGACCCATTTTCGGTGCGGTGGCCGGTGCAATGTGGGGACCTGTTGTTTTTCTCTGGATTGTTTTGGGGACAGTCTTTGCAGGCGCCGTTCACGATTTTTTCTCGGGGATGCTTTCAATTCATCACAAAGGCCTCAGCATTACCGAAATTGTGGGAATTTACCTGGGCAACCGCACCAGGCAGTTTATGCGTGGATTCACAGTGATATTAATGATACTTGTGGGCGCAGTTTTTATAATGGGTCCAGCCAAAATTCTGGCCACACTCACTCCCGACTGGGCAACGATGACTTTCTGGGCGGTAATTGTGTTTATTTATTACGCGCTGGCTACCATGTTACCCATCGATAAAATTATTGGCAAAATATACCCGGTTTTTGGTTTTGCATTGTTATTTATGGCTGTGGGACTTATCACTGCATTATTTATAAAGGGTTATCAAATGCCCGAACTTTCGCTCGACAACCTGAAAAACCTTCATACCGATGCCGGTAAATTCCCTATTTTCCCGATGCTGTTTATTACCGTGGCTTGTGGCGCTATTTCGGGTTTTCATGCCACACAGTCGCCGCTGATGGCACGCTGCATTACCAACGAAAAGCTGGGCCGTAATGTGTTTTATGGTGCAATGGTAGCCGAAGGAGTTGTAGCATTAATCTGGGCTGCTATCGGAATGAGTTTTTATGGTGGTGTACCGCAACTGAACGCCATGATGAACGAACATGGTGGCAATGCGGCCTTTATTGTAAACGAAATCTCCAACTCACTACTCGGTAAATTTGGTGGTGCACTGGCGCTGTTGGGTGTGGTGGCTGCGCCCATCACCTCGGGCGATACGGCATTCCGCAGTGCACGGCTCATTGTAGCCGACTTTCTGAAATACGAACAAGGCCCCATTAAAAACAGGTTGTTTGTAAGCATACCGCTTTTTGCTGTTGGGTTATTACTTACTCAGGTCGATTTCAGTATCATCTGGCGCTACTTTGCGTGGTCAAACCAAACGCTGGCGGTAATTGTGCTTTGGACCATTACAGTTTACCTGGCACAGAAACGTTCGTTTTACTGGATAACTCTTATTCCCGCGCTGTTTATGACAGCCGTAACTTCCACCTACCTGCTTTTTGCTCCCGAAGGATTTTCGCTCTCCCGCGAAATTGCCTACACCATCGGTGGCGGTATCACAGTGTTGGCATTTGTTGGGTTTTTGATTTATGTAAGTAAATTGTGGAAAACAAGTCTGATAAATTGAAATAAAACCACTAATAATCAGTAATATAAATATTTATAATTAAAGTCAAATACTTTAGATGAACTACTTCTGCATAAGCTAAAACCAAAGCCTGATTAGTGTTAAATGAAGGTGAGATTAAAAAAATACCCTTTAAATTGTTCTTTCAAATTGTTTTACAGCATTGGTAAAATAAAGGCTTTTGTTGATTAGGTTAACTAACAGATTTATTCGCAAAAGTTAACCAACATAACAAATTTCAGAATGTATTGAAAACATGATTTTCATAATAAACGTCTGTGATTTTTTTCTATTTTTACAAAATGTCTTTAATAAAAGAGATTGACGAGGAAACCCTGATTCAAAGGTTGATCAATGGAGACCAAACAGCTTTTGAACTATTATTTCGCTTTTATTATCCGGGACTTGTAGTTTTTGTTACGCACATTATTTCGGATCGCGATGAGGCGGAAGAAATTGTTCAGGACTTTTTTGTAAACATCTGGACTTCCAGAAAGCGTATCCGGCAATCAAACACGCTGAAAAGCTACTTTTTTGTATCGGTAAAAAACAGGGCTTTCAATTATCTTAAAAAAGAGCAAATCAGGGAAAAAACACTGAACCAGCTTAAAGAAATTGTGGAAAAGGATATTCTTTTTCAGCCTGACATGTTTGTTGAATCAGAGTTTCAGCAAAAAATTTCTGCAACTTTGGAGAAACTGCCTGCACGAACACGCGAGGTTTTTATGATGAGCAGGTTTAAAGGTTTTTCGAACGATGAAATTGCAACCCAATTCGAAATTTCAAAACGCACTGTTGAGACGCAAATTTCAAACGCACTAAAAATTCTTCGTGATGATTTAAAGGAATATAAGTTTTTACTTATGCTGTTTTAGTTATTGCACTATTGCAACTTCTGGTTCACAACACCCATAAAAAAATTACAAACTTTATACGTGTTTTCAACTTCTGAATTGTATAATGAATGTATGGTGCCTGAAAAGTACTTCATACTTTTACTTTAAGAATATGAACAAAAACAAACAAATAAAAAATACAGACCGGAAGATTGAAGAATTTCTTGAATTCAGAAATCAACTTTCGGCAGAACAAAAAAAACTGGAAGCCGGAATACTGATTGACGAGATAAAAAAGGTTGATGTTAACAGCGCTTTCAAAAAAGTTGACAATCGCATAGATTCTCAATCAAAAAAATTCCGGATTTATTTAACAGTAACACGATTTGCAGCTGTATTAACGTTGCCTTTACTGGCATTCACCATCTGGAGTTTGTTTTTTACAAAACAGCATACATTAAATAAAACCGAAAGTAAAATAACCTGGCACGAAATACAAAGTCCGGCTGGTATGCGCTCACATATTGTTTTACCCGATGGCACTGATCTTTGGCTGAATGCGGAAAGTAAAATCAAATACGGAATCCCTTTTGTAAGAGAAACGCGGCAGATTGAGTTATCAGGAGAAGGATTTCTGAAAGTGGCCAAAAATGAAGAATCGCCCTTTGTGGTAACTACAACAGGTGCTGTAATAAAAGCATTAGGTACTCAATTCAATATAAAATCATATCCTGAAGAGGAAACCCTTGAAGTGGCATTAACAGAAGGAAGTGTTGAATTTACCGGAATTACAGGCATTGATATAAAAGCATCGGCAACAATGAAACCCAACGATTTTCTTTCGATGAACAAAACAACCGGTAAAGTAAAACTGAAAAATAAAGATTTGACCAAACATGTTTCGTGGGTAAAAAATGTAATCATATTCGACGAAACAACAATGCCAGAAGTAGCAAAAACGCTTGAACGCTGGTACGGAGTAAAAGTAATTATTGCTGATTCAGAAATCAATAAATACCGTTTTACAACCACTTTCGAAAACGAACCGCTTTATCGTGTGCTCGAATTACTCGAGCTGAGTTCGCCAGCAATAAAAATTAAATATAATCCCGGAAAAATCAACAAACAAACAAATATTGCAATTCAATCAACAGTAACAATCTCAAAAAAACATTTGCCTATGAAACACTGACAAACAAACAAAAAAAGGAGGAAGCGCTTGCAACATTTCCTCCCTGAGACAGCCGGAAACCGGCTTAAAAATTTGTTAAATAAAAACTTTTAAACTTATGAAAAAAATTGTAGAACAAGTATGTTCGTTTTACGACGGGCACCGAAAAAAACTAATCATTATGCGAAATGCAGTAATCATTGTATTAATCAGTGCCTTTCAGGTACTTGCCACAGGCAGCTATTCGCAAACAACGCTACTAAGCCTAAACCTGAAAGATGCCACAATCATAGAAGTATTAACTGAGATTGAGAATCAGAGTGAATTCTATTTCCTCTACAACAGCGAGCTTATTGATGTAACACGCAAAGTGGAAATTGAATCAAAAAATGCAAAAGTCAACGAAATTTTAACGAATGTTTTTGACAACGGAAATGTAGATTTTCTGATAAAAGACCGTTACATTGTGTTGACACCCGACAATGGGGACGTGAAATTATTCGCTCAGCAAAGAATCGTAACCGGAAAAGTAACCGATACAAAAAATGAACCGCTTCCAGGTGTAACGGTAGTTGTAAAAGGTACCACAATCGGAACCGTTACAAACACATCTGGTGAATATTCACTTCCCAATGTTCCTGAAAATGCTGTACTGTTGTTTTCATTTGTAGGCATGAAGTTTCAGGAAGTTGTGGTTGGCAACCAATCTGTAATAAATATTCAGATGGAGGAAGAAACCATTGGTCTGCAAGAGGTTATTGCAATTGGTTACGGTACACAATCGCGCCGAGAAATTTCAGGTTCAGTTGCAAATATTGCTGAAAAAAGTTTCAATAAAGGGTTAACACAAAACGCAGCCGACCTGTTAAAGGGAAAAGTGGCCGGTCTCACAATTACACAGGGTAGTGGCGATGTAACCCGCGATCAAACTATCAGACTTCGCGGAACCTCCTCTTTAACAGGAAGCAGTCAGCCATTTATTGTAATTGACGGCGTTCCGGGAATGAGCCTTTCTTCGGTTGCACCCCATGATATTGAATCCATCAGTGTTTTAAAAGATGCTTCAGCAGCAGCAATCTACGGTTCACGTTCGGCAAGTGGAGTTATTCTTGTTACAACAAAAAAAGGCAAAAAAGATTTCAGTTTGGTTGAATATGATGGTTATGCAGCAATCAGCACTGTAACTAATGTCCCTGATGTTTTAACTGCAACCGAATGGAGAAACTACGCCTCGGCGAATAGCATCAACACAAGCGGATTGGACCTTGGCGCAGATACCGATTGGTTTGATGAAATTATGCGAACCGGGAAAAGCCAGAATCATAGCATTTCCATGTCAGGTGGGGGAAAAAGCAGTTCATATCGTGGCTCATTAAATTACCTGCAACAGGAAGGTGTGGTTAAAGACAATAGCTTAGAACGATTCAATGCACGTGTTACTTTTAATCAAAAAGCTTTAAACGACAGATTGGATTTAACATTTACCGCTTCGGTTACAAGTATGAATAATTCACCAACAGATACACGCAACTTTGTACTGGCTTATAACATGATTCCTGTTGCTCCGATTAAGAATGCCGATGGCACATGGTTCGATTCACAGGAATACGATCAGGGCAATCCGGTGCGTAATATCGAATACAATAAACAACAAAACAAGAGTAGTATCTATTTTGGCAACATCAAAGCCGAATTATCAGTATTCGAAGGCTTCACAGCGGGAATCAACTTACTGAAACAACGCTCATCCAACGATTATAGTTTATATTACAATTCACAGACCGAGCGAGGTCGCAACGATTTGGGATTTGCTCAGCGTACCAACTGGACAAGTGATAAAAATCTTTTGGAATTGACGTTTAATTACAAAAAGCAATTTAACAATCAATCAATAAACCTGTTGGGCGGTTATTCTTACGAAGACAATTATTACCAAAACTCAGGAGCTCAGAATCGCCAGTTTGCCACCGATTTCTTTTTATACAATAATTTGGGTGCAGGTGAAAACCTTCGCACAGGAGATGTTTGGTCGGGTGCTAACATGAATAAACTGATTTCATTCTTCGCCAGGGCAAATTACAGTTTACTTGATAAATACATTTTTACGGTATCGTTAAGGGAAGATGGCTCATCGAAATTCGGGAATAACCATAAATGGGCAATGTTTCCATCAGTTTCGGCTGCATGGCGAATTGATGAAGAGTCATTCCTTGATGACATGACATTTATTGATGAACTGAAGCTCAGAGCCGGATATGGGATTTCAGGTAACCAGGATGGAATTGATCCTTACAAATCACTTCAGCTTTATGGAGCATCAGGTCAGTATTACGACAACGGGAAATGGTATACCGCGTATCAAATCAGTCAGAATGCCAACCCCGACTTAAAATGGGAAGAAACATCGATGCTCAACATTGGTGTTGACTTCAGTTTTGCAGATAGCAGGATTAACGGAACAGTTGAATTCTACGACAAGCAAACAAAAGACCTTTTGTACAACTATTCAGTTCCGGTACCTCCCTACTTATATTCAACAATGTTGGCAAATGTAGGCTCAATGTCAAACAAGGGCTTTGAAGTTCTGTTGTCAGGCGATATTATCAGAAAAAACAGTATTCGCTGGACTTCTTCTTTAAACTTTGCTCATAACAAGAATCTCATCAAATCACTCTCAAACGACGATTTTGCCACAAGCGCCATTAAAACCGGTTCAGCATGGGTTCGCGGAGGTTCATCCAACTCCACCCACATCGTTGAAGAAGGAAAAGAAGTGGGAACATTTTACGGATGGCTTTGTAAAGGCATTGATGAAAACGGTCAATATATTTACGATGATATGATTGACGGAAAAGAAGGATTGAGCGATGAAGACAGAACTTATATTGGTTCGGCTCAGCCAAAATTTACTTACGGATGGTCCAATAACATCACCTGGAACAGATGGGATCTGAATTTCTTTTTCCGCGGTGTTTACGGAAACGATTTATTAAATTTCTCAAAAATGTCGTATGCAACAACCCAATGGTTACCGGGAGCAAACGTACTTGAAGAAGCTTTAACCATAGGACTGAAAACCAGCCCTGTATATAACAGCTACTACATTGAGAAAGGCTCATTCCTGCGTTTGGATAATGCCAGTATCGGTTACAGTTTTGATGTTTCAAGACTTAAGGGAATAAATAAAATCAGGTTATACCTGACCGGACAGAATTTGTTCACACTTACAAATTACACCGGATTAGACCCCGAAGTTGAGATGGCAGGACTTGATCCAGGTGTCGAAGGACGTGAATATTATCCAAAATCACGCACTGTATCAATGGGCGTAAACATCAGTTTCTAACCTTTAAATTTTTGAATCATGAAAAAATTAAAAATACTATCATTTATCTTAGCTCTCTCACTGGTATTTGTTCACCAAAGCTGCACAAATCTTGATGAAGAAGTTTATGATAAACTTCCAGTTGACGAATACGGTGCAAAGTCAAGCGAAATTAATTCGCTGATAGCCCCTATGTACAGAACAATGAAAAGTCTGTTCCCAAGTAACTTCTTTCTGTTAAGCGAATGCTCAGCTGATATGGCAATTACACCAACCAGAAAAGGTGGCGACTGGTGGGATGGCGGACAGTTTAAAGAACTAAGACTACACTCGTGGACACAAGGAACCAGCCTTGTTACAGGTTCATACAATTCAGCAATGAATGCAATTTCAACCTGCAATAAAATTTATTCGATGATTGAAGAAAATGATGCAATTGAAGATAAGGAAAGCATTTTAGCAGAAGTTCGCGGAGTAAGGGCTTTCTGGTACTATATGTTAATCGACTACTATGGAAATGTGCCAATTGTTACTGACTTTAAAGACACAAGCAAGCCAAAAACAAAATCCAGAAAGGAAGTCTATGCCTTTGTAATCAGCGAACTTGAAGCAATAAAAGATAAAGTCAGGGACGATGTAACTGCTTCGAGTTATGGTAAAATCACGAAAGGGGTTGTTAATACAATTCTGGCAAAAATGTATTTAAATGCATTGGTTTGGAATCCCGATGGTGGCGCTAAATGGGCTGAATGCGTAAGTGCCTGTGATGAGGTTTTAAAACTCCCGTATATTATTGAACCAAACTTTAAAGCAAGTTTTGCAGTACAAAATCAAAACTCAAAAGAAATTATTTTTCCAATTGTTTTCAGCACAAGCGACGGAGGCAATCATATTCACAAAAGAACGCTGCATTATCTTGACCCGATTCCATTAAATCTTAAAGTGGGTACTTGGAATGGTATCAGCGCGATGCCCGAATATGTCCGCGCTTTCGACCTGGAAGACAAAAGATTAGCCTGGTCTTTTCTCTCCGGACCTATGTATGGGCTGGATGGAAAAATTCTGATCACTGCTCATGGCAGAGAGTTGATACATACCATTGACATAACTTACAAGTATAACATTGATGCCGACGGATGGGGGCAAACAGAACAGGAAGATGGTGTCCGCTGCAGCAAATGGGATTTTGAAAACGGGTTAAACGGCGACATGGAAAACGATGTGGCTATATTCAGGTTAGCAGACGTTTATCTTATGAAAGCAGAAGCCTTGGTTCGTTTGGGAGAAAATAATTCCGAAGCGACAAGATTGGTAAACGAATTAAGGAAACGGGCATTCCCTGGCGATGATTCAAAGTTAAAGTCAACAGTTACATTAGACGATATTTATGCTGAACGCCGTTTTGAGCTTGCCTGGGAATCATCAACCCGACAGGACATGATCAGGTTCGGAACCTTCTTAAAAGAAATCCCGGGGTGGAAAAAACAGTCAGATCCAAAATATCTATTGTTTCCTATTCCAAGAACTGCGATTGATGCAAATCCTGAGTTAACTCAAAATCCGGGATATTAAATTTTATTTATGGAGAATTATCAAATAATTCGACATAAGTCCAGGTAAAAATTAGAAAGCTGGTGGCATAAACCACCAGCTTTCTTTTTACACAAAACATAGAACCATTTGGTTAAATCGCGAGTTGATAATTCATCTGGCTTAATCTTTTAATCTGAAAAATTACTGATACTTGTTTGATATGTTGAATAGAGAGCGATACATTGCCCACTGGTAATTATTGTTATCATAAAGCTTATCAAAACGAAAATAGGATTCAAGTTATCGATTAAAAAATATTTAACCACCACAATCAGAAAATACAAACATACCATACGAAACCTATGAGACCTGTAAAGAATATTGCTGGCAGAAATTCCATTGATGTGTATTTGGATGCAGTAAATCCTGAGAAATACTTTCTTGATATTTCGGTTTAAGGGGCTGCTGCAAAATAAAATATTGATCCTGCTTAGCAACTTTGGTTACAACACTACCTCACCTGAACCGACCCCAACAACCCGGCATCCCTGATTTCCCAACCAGAGGCATCAAAAGGTTTGTAGTCGATGTTTACAAAGTTGATGTCTTTAAATTTCCGCCATTCAATTTTGTTGATATCAAGATCGCGAATACGGTTGGCAGCCACGTTTGTAACATCAATCTGCAGCGTGTTTTTTCCTTGAACAAGATTGTCAACCACCACTGTAAACGTTGGGCCCAACAGGGTTCCGAAATCCTTCCCGTTGAGTTTTACATGCGCACAATCTTTTACCACGCCAAGGTCGAGCAAAGCTGTTTTAGCATCTTTTTCCCAGTGAAATTCGGTTTGGTAGCGCACGGTTCCTGCAAAACGGCGGGTTTCCATGTCGCCCATTTTAGTCCACGAAATCAACTCGTCGGTTTGAATATTTCCCGGGTAGGCAGGTCCGCCGTTTAAAAATGAGATGCGCCAGAGCGAGACTGCATGACCTGGCCCGGTTTCCTTTTCGGCATAAAAATAAGCAGGTGCCTGTACCGCTTCGCTGGCACATCTTATAAAAATTGTTTGCTCGGGTTCAAGCTGTAACCTGATTTGATTTCCCTTTAATTGCGGAGCGCGGATATTTCCTGTCATGGCATCGTATAAAACATACGCAGTTGCTTTTTCCTGCAATTCAACCCAAGCCTCTTTTACTCCAGTGGTAGTGTTAAAAATAAGATACCAATACTCGTCGTTCAGCTTCATTTTCAGGTAATACAAACCATTTTCAGCCAATGATTTTTCACCGGAAATTCCATTGTCAACTAATTTTCCAGTAACATTTCCCACCCATTTTTCAGTCTGAATTTTTCGGTTTAAATCGGCCAGTTTTTTCTCGCGTTCACCAAAATTGAAGGCACCGGGGACTTTTTCTGGCAATTTTCCATCAAAATAAACTTTACAACCCTGAGCCTGCAAAGCCAGCAATTTTTCAAGGGTTTCGAGCGGAATATATTCGGTTTCAGGAACCACAATGGCTTTGTAAACTGCATTTCCTTCAGTGACAATTTCACCATTCAGCAGTTTACACTTTGCCAGTAGTTTATCAGAAATATAATCGAATGTGTATCCGGCATTCATCAATTCTTTTGAAATCCGGGAAATCGGATGCCCTACAAACCAGCCGGCTTCGTGGTTCACACCGATGTGGTTAAACAGCTTTCCATCCATGGCAGCCACATCGTAATAAGGCCAGTAAATCAGCAAATCGCTTTCGGGTTTTGCATGTTGAAGAATTGCCTGCGAACGCGCGATGTAACTGAACAGTGCAGGCAATTCGGGCCAAAGCGGATTACGGTTGTTAATCTGCGTGGAGGCATAAAAAAGCCAGCCGGGCCATTCAACATCGGCCGGCGAATAACAGGTTCCATGGAAAAACATGTGATTGATGCCTGCGAGAAAAAAACGGTTGGTGGCGCGCACCATGTCTGATGTCGTTACAGTCCAATGCTCGTTGAGCCAGGTAAAACTTTCAGACGAAACCAGCTTTTTGCCGGTGATATGGGCAGCCGACGAGGCAAATTTGTTGACAAAAACATCAGCACTTCCTGGTTCAACAGTACGGAAAATTTCGGTTTCGGGGATGTCGCTGGCGGCATACAAATCGAGGATGTTGCCGGGTGAGCCGTGCGCCTGATTGCGGTTCAGGCTTTTGTGGCTGTTGGCCCACAAAGTCATGGGTTGAATAAAAGATTCAAGCACAAGGTCGGCCAGTGTTTCGCGATAATCTGATTTTACCCGGGCTTCCAGTTCCTTGTCATTGCAGTCGCCAGCAATAACATACAGGTATTCATCCAAATCGTAGCCGCGCCGTTTTTTGAATTCGGAAGTAAATTTGGTTGTAAAATCGCCGGTGTATTCAAAAGAATCGTGAAAAAAACAACGGACTTTTCCTTCAGAAATTCCCAGTTTTTCCCAGAATTCGGCTAAATACCAATTGGTAATATCTTCGTTAAAAGTATCTATGGCCCTGCCCTCTCCTCCTTTTGACGGGCGTTTAACAAGGTCGCCGTTTTGCCTGCGAATTGCCAGATAAACAGTTCCGCTTTCTGTGGCAACGAACGGTTTCCCAGCATCCAGAATCTGTACTTTTTTATCAGCCGAAACAAAAGAGGCTGCTTCCACAATCCCGATATCGACAGGCAGTTTCCACTGTTCTCCGGTCTTGAGTTCTGTTTTCTCCAATTTCATCGACCACAATCCTTTTTCTTCTGGCACAAAAGGTCCGCCATTCCGCCAGCCGCTGCCAGAAGGCAGGTCAACACCCATGCCGAGTTGATGCGCCTCGTCGATGGTAAAATTCAGAATATCAGCAAATCCCTGCGACAAAAATGGAATTGCCCTGGCTTCCTCACCATTCACCCCGTAAATGGAGGTAATTTCAACACCGCCAATTCCGGCTTTTGCCATTTCATGCAACTCACGATTGATGTTCTCCTTATCCACAGCGTTATCCATCCACCACCAGCGCGTCCATGGTTTTGAGTTTTCGGTGGAAACAGGCCAATCGGCGGGCTGTGCCCAAACGGAAAAATTCATCAAAACTGAAATAGCGAAAAGTGTTATGATTACCCGGTTTCTCATTTTAACGGTATTTTGGTTTGGCAAAACTGAATGCTTTCCGAAAATAGAAATTTCTATTGTAACGCAGGCGGAAAGAGCAGATTTATTCTCTCGAACGCAGTTTATGAAATCTGCTTTGAAATCCGGTTGTTTTCCGCTCATTCTAAATAACGATAAGCTCTTGATTCACATTATTCTTTTGTTGTACCTTGTAACCTCAAAATCAATCACAAAACAAACGATATGGAAAAATACTACGACATCCATTGCCACATCTTCAATAAAAATGTGGTTATCCGAAAACTTTTCAACATTGTACAATCGGTACTGGCTATAAAGGATATGCTCGAAAAAGGTATTTCGGCCGAAGACCTGAAATACAAAATCGATGGGATAAACCGAACGCTGAACGAGGTTTCGGAAGATACAAGCGAAAAGGTTTTTGATGTGCTGAACAAGGTTTATAACGACGAGGTAGTGGTTACACCGCTGATGTTTGACCTTACTTTTGCCGACGACAACGACCAGGACGAAAAAGCCAACAAACGCTACCGGCAACGCATAAAACGTATCCTCTGGCTGATTTCGAAACTAATGCCGGTTGTAAAAGCGCTTGCAAAAAAGAAATTCAAAAACGATGAACTGCAAAAAGCCATCGACCAGATTCATGCCGATATAAAAGAGTTTCACAAAAGCATTGAGCGAAAATCGGCAAAGGAAATGGAGATTTTCGACGATGGAAACTACGAACAGCAGGTTGCTGAACTTGAATATCTGGCGGAGAAAAACAAAAATATCCGTCCTTTTTTCAGTGTCGATCCACGGCGTGAATATTCGGGACAGGCCAATATGATTGCGCTGCTGGAAGACAAGCTGTTAATGCCCGATGCCAGGTTTGCAGGTATCAAACTTTACACGCCCGCCGGTTTTTCGCCCACCGACCCGATATTGATGGGTAATTCAAAGCAAAAAGGCGTTTATGAATTTTGTATCGAGAACAATATTCCAATCACTGTGCACAATTCGAATTCAGGTTTTGCGTGTTTCTCGAAATTCCTGCGGGTTCGCGGCGATGTTTACAACCACAATGTGGTAACCCCCATGAATGAGGTAGTAAAATTTCATTACGACTTTTTCAGTCTGAAAGCGGCGGACGCAATTAAGGAACGCGCCCGTTACCTGAACCACCCTAAATTGTGGGAAAAGGTGTTGCAAAAATTCCCGGCGCTCACCATCAACTTTGCCCATTTTGGCGGTGGTGGAGAGATAATGGATTACATCAATTACAAAATAATCGACACCAATATTGAAACGGTGATTTTCGAAGATCGTATTCAGCATATTTCTGCTGAACAGAAAACCATTGTGAGAGCAGCTTTTCAGAAAAAAGGAAGGTACATGCAGCTAAAGGACAATTTAACCATACACGAGCGGGGTGAAGTGTGGAATATTATTTATGCTGCCGGAATCATCGACAACTGGTCAAAAGCGATTTTTGATCTGATCAGCAACCCTGCTTATCCGAATGCCTACACCGATCTGTCCTGTTTTTCGGTGGGTACGCTGCTTAAAAATCCTCAAAACAACGAACTGAATTTCAGCATAAAAGAAAATCTGAAAAATTTCAAACACAACTTTTTCGACAAGCTGAATGACTATGAAAAATCGAAAATTTTGTATGGTTCCGATTACTTTCTGACACAGTTTTTCGGACCAACCATGCAGCAATATTTTGACGACTTTAAAGCTGCTTTTGGCGAAGATTTCAAACTGATTGCAGGAACAAATCCGAAGAGATTTTTGGGGGTGAAGGAGTGAGTGAGGAATTGAGGTTTTGGGTGAGTGAGTAATTGAGTGAGTGAGGAATGAGGAAAACAGACTGAAATGAAATAGTAATGAATCACAATCAATCTCTATCAGTCTCCATCAATCTCATTTTCTTCTCCGGTCTTCGGACTCCTGACTCCGGTCTTCAGACTTTTTTCAATCATTAACATCAAAATAATCATATTATGGAACAACTATTAAAAATTGCTTTTGAGGAGTTAGGAACAGAGGAAATTGTGGGAAATCAGCACAATCCGGAAGTTTTGAAATATGCCAAAGAAACCGGAATTGCAGGGGTTACAACCGACGAAGTTGCCTGGTGCAGCACATTTGTAAATTGGGTTGCACACAAAGCAGGTCTTCAAAAATCAGGGAAAGCCAACGCCCGCTCGTGGCTCAATGTAGGTACTAAAGTTACGGTTCCGGAACCGGGTGATGTGGTGGTCTTCTGGCGCGAAAGTCCGCAGTCGTGGAAAGGCCATGTGGGGATTTACCTTGGCGTTTCGTTCGACAAAAAACGGGTGTATTGTATTGGTGGCAACCAGGGAAACAGGGTTTCGGTGTCGGCGTATCGCATCGAAAATGTACTCTCGTACCAGCGTTTGTCCAACTCAAAAAGCCTTGTAATCCCCGACCCGGAACTAAAACGCGGAAGTTCGGGCCCCGCTGTGGTTGCCCTGCAGGATGCACTAAAATTGCTGTCCATAAATGTGGGAACCTCTGATGGCGATTTTGGCGAGAAAACCGAAAAAGGTGTAAAAGAACTGCAAACCCGGAAACCGAATCTTGCCATAAACGGAATTTACAACGCCGAAACCCGCGATTTGCTTGAATCGCTGATGCAGGCTTGAATGGTAAATTGGTTATTGAGTTATTGGGTTATTGAGTTATTGTGGGAAAAGGAGAATGAGGAAGGTGAGAAAAGATCAATGTAAATGGTAAATAGTGAATAGTAAATAAAATTTAATCTTTTAAAAATTATTGTATCATGTCGAAATTAGCCGATTTAACCACAGAGGAATTCAAGGTAATTCTGAAGGATTTTTATGCTGTTCCTGAAAAGAGGAATAAAATGACACAGGAAGAGATAATCGATATGGCCAAAAGGCTGAACGGGAAAATTAACGTTCCGATTATCGATGAAACCGGAGAAGAAAAGATTCTTGTAAAAATCATTCTTATGATTGATACTTTTTTGTATGATCATTTGCCTAACGAATTTTACGATTTGGTGCGTAGTCCAGATAAAGGAATCGATGAAAAAGAAGCGAAAAGGCTTGTGAGGAGGTTGACACGGCTGGCCAACGAAAAAATTGATATTCCTTATCTGCCGGAGGCTGCCGAACACATTGCCATCAAATTTGTAATTGGGTTGTTGGTGCGGGCAGCCCGAAAAGCGTTTAGTTTTGCAGAGGTACGAGTTGATTCGGCAAAAATGGTTTTCACCGCTTCAGCCGATGATGTGGACATGTTGGTGGCCTGAAGTTTGGAATAAAAAAGGAAAAGCGGTTTGTAATTTTATATCTTACCTCACCGCTTTTCCCTTTTGAACTCTGAACAAGGAACATCAGACTTTAAAACTTAAACGACAGCCCAACCCCGAACATTTCCATAAACTGCACCATTGGCGCACTTTTGCCGGTATCCGAATCAAGAATTTTAACATCATCGTCGTAAATCAATTGCGTCAGCAGATTTGCCGAAAGCCATTCGTTAACTTTCATATTGAGCATAAAATTCCAGTCAACATCAATGTTTTCCGGGTTATGAAAATAGTTACTGAACAGGTCGAGTTTGGTTTGCAAAGTCACGTTTTTCACCACTTCTTTCTTGATTCCCAACCTGATGCTGCCCCCCATTTCACTCCTAAAGTTTTTGCCGGCATCAACGCCAAAACTTCCGAGTGCCGATAATGCATCGTCGGTTACAATGGTGAACTTGCCGGTTGCCGGTGAGATAAACAAAGAGAGGTAATCATTTTTGTAATCCATACCGAGTGCCACATTCATATATGCCGGAGCTAAAAATTTTGAAATGGGCGAATCACCATCGGTTCGGGGGTAGTTGTAACCAGGTGCAAACTGTGATTTAAAGCTAACAAACCCGGCATAATTCCAATTTCCGGCAGTATTGTAGCCTACTTTTGAGTTCAGTTCAATCCTGTCGGTTGATTTTCGCAAATCATCGTTGTTGTTTTTCAGAAAACCATATCCAAAATCAAGGTAGTTATCCCACGAAAGACTGTCTTTTTTATAGTTGGCCTGGTAGTTTAATAAAAACACACCCGACATGGAACTTTCTCCCCCGGCTGCCCAATTGGTAAGCGAAACCTGTGAAAAATTGGCGTTGAAAACCCCGCTGCGTTTCCAGTAATTTACCGAATCGGCTTTTTCTTGTCCCCACAAAATAAAAGGGGCAAGCATTAAAATCAACAAAAATTTTTTCATCTTAAAGAAGTTTAAAGATTATGAATTCAATTTGTCTTAGTTTTTCTGATTAAACAACCGATTATTCAATTGGTTTAATATCGTACTGATGAAAAACGTTAAACCGGAACTGTTTATTTCAACACACAATTTAAAACTGTTTTCAACTTTCCTCAAATGTATTTTACATGTTATTTAACATACAAATTTCTTTCAGATTTCCATACCCGTTTTTTATATTTGCTATTCAAAACACATTAAAAAACAATATCTTATGAATCTCAAAACAATCATTCTTGTTTTTACAGCAATCTTTTTACTTGGTTTTAAAACTGAGAAAACAAAACTAAACGGAACCTTTAAAATTCTAAGTGAGGAAATCGTCAGAAATGGAGAAAGCACAATTACTATTAATAATGACAAAAACAATGGGCTAAAAACCTGGTCCGACAAGTATTTTATGTTTGTTAACAGCAGCACCATCGGAACGCAGGTATCCAGTTCTTTTGGTGGAGGAACATACGAATTATCGGGTAATGCTTATACAGAAAATATTGAACATCATGTTTCACCAAACTTCCGGGGCATAACTTTAAAACTTCATCTCGAAATTAAAGGAGATACTGTGATTCAGATTTATCCGTGCGACGACAGTTTTTATTACGATAAAAGCAATTGCGTTATTCAGAAATATGTTCGTGTTGATTAAACTTTAAACCTTAGCTATTCCAAAGTATTAAACTTTGGAATAGCTAAGGTTCCCCTAATCCAAAATAAGATTCTGTATAAAAAACTCCATCATCCTGTCGGTTGAAACAGCAGTGTGGCCGCGGTCGGGACCAACCTGAACCTCGAAACTTTTTCCGGCTTTTTGCAAAGCGTTAATCAGTTGCAGCGAGTTCGAAGGATGCACATTATTATCGGCTGTTCCATAATAAATCATCAGTTTGCCTTTCAACTCAGGTGCGTATTTCATCACGCTGGTGAGTTCATAACCAGCCAGGTTTTCGGAAAGCAGGTTCATATACCGTTCGGTGTAAATGTTGTCGTAGTTACGCCAGTCGGTAACACCCGAGTTGGCCACAGCAGCCTGAAAAATATCGGGAAAACGCAACAAACACATTGCCGAGGTTGTTCCGCCAAACGAAGTTCCAAAAATTCCAACCCGGGTTTTATCGAAATAAGGCCGGTTGTACAACGATTTCACCCCTTCGGCAAAGTCTTCCATTTCGGCATAACCGAGCTTACCATAAATTTGGTCCATTATCACCTTCCCTTTTCCACCCACGTTTCTGCCATCAATTGATGCGATAAGAAAACCATATTCGGTAAGCGAATTCGGGTAAACAAATGTTTCGCGAAACTCATTGGTTTCGGGGCCGCCGTAATTGCTCACCAACAACGGGTATTTTTTATTCGGTTCGAAATTGGACGGAAAATGCAGCAAACCATGTAATTGAGTTTTGCCATCGACAGAGGTAAATGTAAAAGCTTCCACTTTCTTCAATCCAAGTTCGTTAAATTTGGTCGTGTCGCTTTCAGCAAGCTTTGCCACAACCATTCCTTTTGCATCAAGCAATTGTGTAAATGGCGGAATATCATGCGTTTGTGCCACATCCACAATATATTTCCCATCAGGCGAAATTTCAACATTGTGATTGAATGTCGGGTCGGTAAGCCTGACATCGCCGGTGCCATCGAGTTTTACTTTATGCAACTGCAATTTTGCATGGTTTTCGCCACTGCGGGCCATGTAATACAAATATCCGGCTTTCTCGTCAACCTTAACAATTCCGGCCACTTCAAACGGATGATTGGTAAGTGTGGCAAGCAGTTTTCCACTCAAATCGTATAGTTTATAGTTTTTAAAACCTGTATTTTCCGAAGTCCAGATAAAACGTTTGTTATCGCTTAAAAACTGAAATTCAGGCGAATTTGTAGTGTAGCTGGGCAGCCACTCTTCGTGAACTACAACCCTGCATTTCCCGGTTTCGGGATTGGCAGCTGTCCATTCCATACTATTTTGTTTGCGATTGGTGCGATGAAACAATAGTTCCGTTCCGTCGGGCGCCCATTGAATATCGTACACATAATGTCCTAAAACATCATCGCTGAAAGGTTTTCCATCGCGAACATCCACCTGCACTGTTTTTTTCGATTCAACGTCATAAATCATCAAACCAACTTCAGGGTTGACGGCCCCCACTTTTGTATAGGGTTCAACTTCAAGCGAATCGTAAATTTCAGTTTGTTTATATTGAAGATAGTAATCGCGTACTTTGGTGAGGTCGAACGAATAAAATGCCAGTTTTTTGCTGTCGGGCGACCACCACATCGCGGTGGTTTGCGCCAGTTCCTCGCCATAAACCCAGGTTGCCGAACCGAATTTTATGCGTTTATTTTCATCACCACTGGTGGTTACAGCCAATTCATTTTCGCCGTTCATCCCGGTAATGAAAACGTTTCCGTTACGATAAATAGCTTTGCTTTTTCCATCGGGTGCATCGGCAAATGTAAATTGCCGGCCGCGTTCGGGGCGGTTTCCGTACATCCGGCGGTAGCGCATCATCGGCGATTCTTCTTTTTCGGCATCGCCCAAAACCACAGCTTTTTTCTTTTTCAAATCGAACTGCATTTTTTTGCCATCCAGGTTGTAGGTAAACGATTTACCATCGTCGGCCCATTTTACACTTACCTGCCCGGGTTTTACCGAGGTTCGTACCTGCGATGCAATGGTTTTATACCTGTCGTAACCCGGCATATCTTTAATCCATTGCTGGGCCGAAACTGTAATTGAGAAAGAAATAAACAGACAAATCTGAACAAAAACTAATGATAGAATCTTCATAATCGGATGAAATTGATGTTTGTAATTTAGAAAAGCTAAACTTAATCCTGTAACATGAAATATCAAAACAGAATGACAAAATATTTATAATTTCGACAATCAATAATTAACACCAATAATATGAAAGCAAATACAATTACTTTGTTAATCATCATTTCGTTAATATCAATGACAACATTTGCACAGGAAGACAAATACCTCTGGCTCGAAGAAGTTGAAAACCCCAAAGCACTTGAATGGGTTGAAGGATGAAATAAAAAATCGCTCGAAACGATTAAGGGACAACCTGGTTATGAGGCGGTGTACAACAAGAATCTTGAAATTTATAACTCGGAAGAACGGATTGCCGACCCGGCAATTTTTGGCGGGTTTGTTTATAATTTCTGGCAGGACAAAACCAATCAGCGCGGTATTTGGCGCAGGATTCCGATAAAAGCATATACCGAAGGGCAGAATAATTGGGAAACACTTATCGACCTTGATAAGCTTTCTGAAAAAGACGGCGTAAAATGGGTTTTTAAAGGAGCAACCGGTCTGTATCCGAAATACGAAAAATTTCTGGTGAGTCTCTCAAAAGGTGGTGGCGATGCGGTAATTGTAAAAGAGTTCGATGTTGAATCGAAATCGTTTATTGAAGGTGGTTTAGAATTACCTGAAGCCAAAGGCGGCGCAAGCTGGATTGATGAGAACACGCTAATGGTTTCCACCGATTTTGGCGCCGGAATGACAACTTCGGGCTACCCGAAACAGGTAAAAATATGGAAACGTGGAACCAATTTAAAGGATGCCCAGCTGGTTTTTGAAGGAGCAGAAGCGGATATGGGAGTTTGGGGCGCAACAAGCCAAACCGAAAAGAAAACCTACCAGATGATTTCGCAACGCACATCGTTTTATACGGGAACAAACTATTTTATTGAGAATGGGAAATTGATTAAACTGAATCTCCCTGATGACATTGAACTGACAACCATTTTCAACGAACAGGTGATTCTTCAACTGAAATCGGATTGGGACATCAATGGTAAAATAATAAAACAGGGATCGGTGGTAAGTGTTGATTACAACGACCTGATTGCAGGAAAAATGAATCTTTCGCTGGTTGTTGTACCCGACGAACGCTCAAGTGTTACAGCGGTTTCTCAAACCAAAAATGTGTTACTGGTTTATATGCTGAACAATGTAAAAAGCGAGTTGTACAAATTTACATTTGACAAAAACTGGAAAAAGGAAAAAATAAACGCTCCAGAATTAGGCAACATCACACCCAGTGCAGCTGACGAAAACAGCGACAAATATTTCTTCTACTTTACCAATTTTCTTGAACCATCAACGCTGTATTTTGGTGATGCCGCAACGGGTGAAATAAAAAAAGTGAAATCGCTGCCATCCTTTTTTCCAACCGACAAATACATGGTTCAGCAGTTTGAATCGGTTTCGAAGGACGGAACAAAAATCCCGTATTTCGTGGTGAGTTCGAAAGAGATAAAATACAATGGCAACAACCCCACCCTTTTGTATGCTTATGGTGGATTTGAAGTTCCGATGCTGCCGTCGTACAACGCCGTAACCGGAACTGCCTGGCTCGAAAATGGCGGTGTATATGTGCTGGCCAATATCCGTGGGGGTGGTGAGTTCGGCCCGAAATGGCACCAGGCGGGATTGAAAGAAAACCGCCAGCGGGTTTACGATGATTTTCATTCGGTTGCTGAAAGTCTGATTGAGAAAAAAATCACTTCGGCAAAAAAACTTGGCATTTTTGGTGGTAGCAATGGAGGGTTGCTTGTTGGCGTGGCATACACACAACGGCCTGATTTGTATGGCGCTGTAGTTTGTACAGTTCCGCTACTCGACATGAAACGCTACAATAAACTTTTAGCCGGAGCCAGTTGGATGGCTGAATACGGAAACCCCGATATTCCTGAAGAGTGGGAATACATCAGCAAATATTCACCTTACCAGAACATAAAACCCGGCATGAAATACCCCGAGGTTTTCTTTACCACATCAACCCGCGACGACCGAGTTCATCCGGGACATGCACGTAAAGCTGTGGCAAAAATGGATGAACTGGGTTACAAGGTTTTCTATTTCGAAAATACAGAAGGTGGTCATGCGGGTGCTTCAACCAACGAACAGCGCGCACAGATGTATGCACTTATTTACACCTACTTACAGATGAAACTGATGAAGTAATATTTTAACAACAAAACCTGTCGGTTATCTTCTGAGATACTTACAGGTTTTGTTTTAAATCGGACTGAATGTTCAAAACAATTATTAAAAATGTTTCCGGGAAAACTGTACTGCTGTTCTTTATCATAAGCAGCAGTCTTTATTTTCTGATGCTTCTCGGAACCATTCCGCATTTGCACAAAATAACAAATGGTGTCAAAATCCTCGACATGATGCCAACGGGTTATAATTTGACCTATGTTGAAAAGCTAATGGAAGCTTTGGGTGACACCGGCCGGCATTATTATCTTTTCCGCCAGTTGCCTGTTGATATGGTTTTCCCTTTCTTTTTTGCAATCAGCAACTGCCTGATTATATCGTGGTTCCTGAAAAAGCTTGGGAAACATGACAGCAGTTGGTTTTTTGTTTGTTACCTGCCTTTAATTGCCGGATTTTTTGATTATGCGGAAAATTTCACAATCATTTCTATCTTGAACAGCTATCCTGAAATAACAAATAATTTAGTTCAGGTATCCAACCTGTTTTCAATTTTGAAAAGTTCTTTAACCACAGTTTCGTTAACTGTTTTGCTTGTAATTATGCTGGTGTGGGGATTTCGGAAGTTAACAACGAAACCCGGCTAAATTGAGGGTTAGCCAGGTTGTTCATTTTCAGTCTGATCGTTTTTAAACAGGAAATCTTCCTGCATTTTTGTAAATACCGAGCCAGCTAATTGCGCAAGTATTTCTTTCACTTCAGCATAATTCTTCGACATCAACGTAGTCATCGCCAATTGAATACCAAGCCCAAACAGTTTGAGTACCGGATTTTTTGAAGTGCCAACAATCAGTTTTTTTGTGATCAATCCCGTAAGATAACCTGCTGTAGTATTCACAAACTCTTCGCGCAGGGTTTTCGATTCGAATACATCGTTCACAATTGATTTTACAATATTGATGGGTTTTAAATTATCGTAAGTTGTTGCAAGCTGAGCTTTCAGTATTTTGCCTTCATCCGCCTGACGTATTTGCAGTTCCTTTATTTTTTCGCGAAGCGATTCAACTGTGTAAGTTTCCATAATAGTCAGGTTAATTCAACATATTATTAATCATCGAATTATTCAGCGGCTTCTTAATCCACTTGTCTTTAAACAGATACAGAATTAATCCGGCTACACCGTAAAATGCAGCAACAATTAAAAACCCGAGATAAGGTTTACCCACTAATTCGCCAACCAATAAGGCTATGCCAAAATTGAGTGTAATAAAAAACAAAACCAGTGCAATCACCACAGCAGCCCACGCAACCATCGACGATGCTCCATCGGCCACTTTATCAACTGTTTTCAGCTTAATCAGTTCAACATTGGTTTTTCCATAAGTTTCGGCACTGGCCAACAACTCCTCCAACATTTTATATTTTTCTTCCATCGTATTTTATTAATTGTGCTTTAAATATCGAACCCAAAAATTATAACTTCCCCAGTCGTAAGAAAAACAAATACAGGTAATTTCAAACTGATTAATTTAAAATTACCTGCAAATGCCAAGCCCAGCCATTTTCAGGCTGTTTCTTCTTTCACCTCTTCTTTGGCTTTTTCAACCTTGTCGGCCACATGATCGACGAATTCGTTGAATTTGTCCTTCAAATCGTCGATGTATTCTTCGCTTTTACGAACAATTTTTTTACGGGTATTTACGCCCGAGTCCGGAGCAAAAAGAATACCCAAAATGGCACCGGCGGCTAAGCCAGCCAAAACGCCTAATACTACTTTCCCAGAACTCATAACCCTAATTTTTTAAGTTGATTAAATTTAGTGCATTTAATCGGGTTTTAAATAAGAGAGAAACATTAAAAAAACTAAAAATGCAGGCAACCCGTTTGAGGGTTATTTCATCTTTATCTGTATTAATTTTGAGATGCCTGATGCGTTGACAGAGATGGCATCAGAATTTAGTATTTTTATATTTTAGCAACTTTAAAATAATTGAAATTGTCATGACTAAAACATTCAGAAAGACTGCATTTGCAACAATGATTTTAATTTTTCCCCTTGTATTTATTTCCTGTTTAAATACCGACGACGGAACTGAAAGAACCGCTGCCATTGAACAACAGGAAATAAATGAAGTCCTCACAAATCTGACAACTAAAGGGTACAATGTTGATACAACAGCTTTGGGTTCATATTATGTGATGAATAAAACAGGAGAAGGCGAATATCCAAAAGCGGGTGATACTGTGAGCATTATTTATACTGGTTTTTTTCTTAGTGGCAGCATCTTCGACGCATCGTACTATTATTATAACGATAGTATATGGGAATTTGTCTATAAAGATCAGGCACTGATTTCGGGATTTGATGAGGCCATTTCTCTTTTGAATAAAGGAGCCGAAGCAGATTTTATCATTCCATCAGAATTGGGATATGGCTCTGGTGGCTATTCTGAAATACCAGCTTATACTCCTCTCGGATTTAATCTTAAAATGAGAGATATAAAAACAAAAGATTAGAGCATAATTGTTCTTTTTTCGCGGTTGCTTTTAATACAGGATTCCAGAATTTTCAAAACCTCGATGGTTTCTTCGGGTTGAACCAGAAGTTCACTTCCGTTTCTGATGGAATCGAACAGGTTATTATAAAAATGATGATAATTACCCTGAATTGTGGGCACTTTCATTGAAAAGGAATTTCCGTTTTCATCAAAATGTAACATTCCCCAGAATTCGGGAAGTTCCCTGCCCCACTCCTCTCCTTCAGGTAAATTTCCGGCTTTCAGTATTTCTTCCTGCGGATCGATACCAAATTTGAAAAACGAACCCATTTCGCCATGAATAATATACCTTGGCCCGGGTTCTTTAACAAGATAGCTGCACTTTAAGATGGCGGTAAATTTTCTGTATTCAAGCCTGATATCATAATAATCGGAAACTGCTCCACCAGTTCGTACAATTTTTAGATGAGCTGTAACTGCTGTTGGTTTTCCAAATAAAACATAAGCTTGATCGACCATGTGTGAACCCAGATTGTATAAAACACCTGCATATTCATCGCCCTCTTCTTTCCAGGTTCCGGGTGTTATCTGTGTTCTGTACCTATCGTAATGCGATTCAAACTCGATTATCCGACCCAATTTCCCCTCATTCAGAATTTTCTGAACTGTCAGAAAATCACCATCCCATCGACGGTTCTGAAATACAGCTAAAATCTTTCCCGTTCTGTTTGAAAGTTGTACCAATTGCTCTGCTTCCCAACTTTTAAGTGTTACTGGCTTTTCAACAACCACGTGCTTTCCCGCCGTCAGCGCTGCTGCTGCCATTTCGAAATGTAACTTGTCAGGGGTATTTACAATTACAAGTTCAATATCAGGGCTTTCCAATATTTTATTATAATCGTCAACAATAGCGGCTTGGGGAAACAATTTTCGCGAAAGCGTTTTCGACCGCTCCAAAACTGATATTACATCGTAACCCGGATTGGTTTTTAAAAAGGGGCCATGAAAAACCTGACCCGACATACCAAAAGAGGTGATTGCTGTTTTTATTGCTGGTTTCATTAAGTTATTCGTTTTGCTTTTTAAAATCATGTTGAATAACATCAAAAATAATTGATTTTGGAGAACCTGTTCTGCTAAATCCTATCATAATAGATTGTAATTTCGGGAATATAAATTGTACACTTAAAAATTCGATACAATGGAAAAACTGGTAAAAAGCTATCTGAGCACATTTTCATGTTATAATCTCGAAACCGGAGATTTTCCGGGTCCGGTTGTGACCATTTCAAGACAGGCTGGTTGCTCGGCTCAACGCCTTGCCATAAAACTTTCGAAAATATTAACCGGATACAGTTATATGGCCGAAACAAAAACTGATGCCGACTGGGAGTGGGTTGATAAAAAAGTGTTTGCAAAAGTTGTAAAAGAAATGATTAGTGAAATAGAAGAAGGACATTACGATGATAAAGACCAGGCTATTGCTATGTTGAACGAAGTAGCCCGTGCTTTTTCTGAAGAAACGATTTACGACATTTCGGACGAAAATCTGATACGAATATTAAAAGGTGTGATTTGCCGGCTTGCTTTTGAGGGACGAAAAATAATTGTAGGTCGTTCGGCCGGAGTTATTCTGAAGAATGTTCCCAACAAACTCAATGTAAGGCTCGAAGCTCCAACCGAATGGCGTATTAACCGTGTTATGCAAATCAACGAATTCAGCAAAGCCAAAGCAGAAGAGTACATCAAACAAATGGATTCGAAACGTGACTCGTTTATCGAAAAAATTATTGGCAGAAAAGCTGAGAATAATGATTTTGATGTAATTTTTAACTATGCCACACTCGAAGACGATGAAATTGTGGATGCAGTGGTAAATATTCTGCGGAACAAACAAATCATTTCACAGCGTCTTGGGTATTAAGCATTATTTTCGTCAACTGCTTGATTATATTTGCCTTTACAAAAATAAAACAGTTAAAAAACAGGCGAAAATAAATAAATGGATTTTGAAGAATAAAAATCGAAAAAAAACGGGTTGAAATGTATTTAATATGGCAAATAGTGTTTTAATTTGCATAAAGAAGTTTAATTGTTTTACTGTTAGAGATTTAACCTGCTGAGAATTTTGAGCAAATCAAATCAACTGAACATCAGAAACAACTTCTGCTTATATTTATTATTTATTCATTATTGTTTATTTTTTATGAATTTATTTGTTGCAAAATTAAGTCCATCGACAACCGGTGAAGACTTACAGGAAATTTTCTCCGCTTTCGGAGAAGTAACTTCGGCTAAAGTTATTATCGACAAAGAAACCGGTAACTCAAAAGGTTATGGATTTGTTGAAATGGCAAACGATGAAGAAGGAAAAGCAGCTATAGCAGCTTTAAATGAAACCGAGGTTGGTGGAAAAGAAATTGTTGTTAAGGAAGCCAATGCCCGCGAAGAACGTCCGCGCAGTAGTGCCGGTGGTTCACGTGGTGGATATAAAAGCGGCGGTTTCCAGAGCCGAGGCGGTGGTGGCGGTGGCTATCAACGTCGTGATGACAACCGTGGCGGTGGTGGCTACCCGCGTCGTGATGACCGTGGTGGTAGTGGTCGCCGCGAAGGTGGAAGCCGTGATGGTGGCGGGAACCGTTGGTAAACCGTCTTAAAAGAAACTTAAAAAAGCTGTTTGTTGGTTGACAAACAGCTTTTTTTTACAATGTTTTCATCCAGGCTTCAACATCAACGAGTTTTGTTTCTGAGTGGGTTTTCAATGCAAAATTAAATCCAGGCTGAATACAGAAAGAGCCATATTTTCCATCCTTACTAAGCGCAATAAAACCGACCTGATGATTTTGATAATCAGGTATTTTCCGTGCAATTCTCCTCACTGCTTCTTCGCAGGCCTCTGCCGGCGATTTTCCGTTTCGCATCAGTTCAACCACCAAAAATGAACCCAGCGTTTTCATTACCAACTCGCCTGAACCAGTAGCTACCGCACCTCCAACTTCACCATCAATAAACAAACCGGCACCGATAATTGGCGAGTCTCCCACCCTGCCATGCAATTTAAAACCCATTCCGCTGGTGGTACATGCCCCCGAGATTCTTCCCTTTTCATCGATGGCAAGCATACCAATGGTATCGTGGTTATCTTCAAGCTGATTTTCAATATTTATTTTCGAACTGAAAGCTTTCTTTTCTTTTTTCCATTTTTTCCATTCGGCTTTCATTTTCGGGGTCAGCAGGTTTTCTTTTTTAAATCCATTTTGCAATGCAAATTTTAACGCTCCATTGCCACTGAGCATTACATGCTGTGTTTTTTCCATTACCAACCGTGCCACCGAAACCGGGTGTTTTATCGATTCAAGAAAAGTCACACTGCCTGCCCTGCCTTTTTCGTCCATAATACAGGCATCAAGCGTTACTTTTCCACTGGCATCCGGGATTCCACCGTATCCGACAGTAATCACTTTAGGATCGGCTTCCGGAACCCGCACTCCGGCCTCTACTGCATCAAGCGACCAACCTCCTTTTTCAAGAATCTGCCATGCAGCTTCATTGGCTGGTAATCCATGATTCCATGTTGAAATTACAACCGGAATCTGTTTTTCCTGCATCACTTCTTTGGAAAATACGCTGTTAGCTACTGAGATTGCCGGAATCAGAACCGCACTTTTTTTAATAAACGAACGCCTCGTATCCATAAAATATATTTTTACTATTCGTTAGAAAAATCCTGTAACGTTTTACGGTATTTCGAGAATACGCTGGCCCTTGAAATAAATCCAAGGTATTTTCCGTCATCAATCACGGCCAGGTTGTAACGGCCCGAAGTTTCAAATTTCTCCGCCACATCCTCCATATTGTCGGTGGGCGCTATAAAATATTCAGGCATGTACATCAAATCTTTAACCAATACTTTTGTATAAAGATCGGGTTCGAAAATAATTCCCCTTACGTCAGAGAGTTTTACCATTCCCATCAAAATTCCAGCTTCGTCAACTACGGGAAAAAGATTACGGTTTGAATGTGAGATTGCCTGAACCAAATCACCCAATGTTGCATCCGGGGCAAGAATCTCAAAGTCTGTTTCGATGAGTTTTTTGGCCTGCATCAAATGCAAAACAGCCTTGTCTTTGTGATGTGTGATTAATTCGCCGCGTTGCGCCAAACGTTTGGTATAAATGGAATGAGGTTCAAACTGCATAATAGTTAGGTATGCCACAGTTGAAGTAACCAGCAACGGAATCAAAAGTCCATATCCACCGGTAATCTCGGCTGTAAGAAAAATCGCAGTCAGTGGTGCGTGCATAACAGCAGCCATCATTCCGGCCATTCCGGCCAGCGAAAAATTATCTTCTGGTAATCCTAATTTAAATAATGTATTAAAGAGTGTAACAAGAAAATATCCGGCAATAGCACCCATAAACAAGGTGGGGGCAAAAATTCCCCCAATTCCACCTGAGCCGGTAGTTGCTGTCATGGCAAAAACCTTAAAAATTAAAATAAGGCCTAAAACTAAAAGAACACTATAGGCATCATCCTTGAATGCAAAAAACAACGAAACATTGAGCAAATCAGCGCCCCTGCCATCGAAAATGGTTGTTATACTTGTGTAACCCTCGCCCCAAAGAGGGGGAAATAGAAAAATTAATACGCCAAGAATAACCCCGCCAATAATTAACCTGATACCCCAATGCTTTATAAAAGAAAATAGTTTTTCGAGATACAAGGTCATTCGGGTAAAATAAAAAGCAAGCAACCCTGTAAAAATACCAAGCAAAATGTAATATCCGAGGTTCTCGATCTGAAACGGATTAACATGCTGGTAACGAATAGCCTCAGTATGGGCCATAAACAAATATGACAATATATTTGCAGTAATTGATGAGATGAGCAGTGGAATGAGATAAGCCATTGAAAGGTCGAGCATCAATACTTCGAGGGTAAAAATTATGCCGGCAATCGGGGCATTAAAAATGCCCGATATCGCCCCTGCCACACCACAGCCCAGCATTAATGTTATATACTTATAATTCAGTTTAAAAAGCCGGGCCAGGTTTGACCCGATTGAAGCCCCGGTTAACACAATCGGAGCTTCAGCTCCAACCGAACCACCAAACCCGATAGTTAATGAACTGGCGACCATCGAAGTCCAGCTATTATGTGGTTTTATACGGCTGCTTTGGCTCGAAATTGAGTACAAAATTTTTGAAACCCCATGACCGATATTATCTTTTACAATATACCTCACAAACAGCACTGTAAGGGTTATTCCGATGAGTGGATAAACAAGGTACCAGTAACTAATACCGTCAATATCAAACCAGTCGGTTAATATTTCGGCAACAAAATAAACCAGTCTTTTCAAAATTATAGCTGCTAGGCCACTGAATAAGCCAACAATAAGACTCAAAAAATAAATAAAGCTACGGTCAGAAATTGTTGAAATACGCCAGGCTATCAACCTGTTCAGATTTCGTTTATAATTCAAATTCCAGATTACTCTTGATTTCCTAAACATTGCACTTTAATTTGTAAATTAAAGATTCTGCTCATTTTGGTTGCAAGGCCAAAATCTCTATTGCCCGGTAAAGTAATAAATCATTGGTTGTGCTACCAAATTTTATGAATTCAATTCTGCAACTTTTGTTATTAATATGATGTACTGTCAAACATTCAAAATTAACCAGCGAAATCTGTAATGCAATAACTATAATTGAAAGATTTCAATAAATTTATGACGTTCAAACTTTAACCAATTAAATTGTATGACAACAATAAGTATGAATCGCAGAAAATTTTTAGGTGCTATAGGCTTTGGCACTGCACACCTCATGTTTTCAAACCCGTTGTTAGCCGGAAATCCCGGACGGTTTGCAGGGAATAACCCGTTGCAGATGGTAAAACTGGGGAAATCGGGGATTGAAACCACTCTTTTAGGCGTTGGCACCGGCGTTCATGGAGGTAGTCGCACATCGTTTCTTACAAGGCAGGATAAAGAAAAAAGTGTGAACATGCTCATTCACGCATATCACAAAGGGGTAAGGAATTTTGATTGCGCCGATACTTACGGAACACACGGGTTGCTTTCGGAAGCGCTGCCGGAAATGGACCGTGAAAAGATTACAATCACTTCAAAAATCTGGGTTCGCAGCGGTGGAATACCTGAGCCTGAACGTCCAGATGCGAACGTGGTGGTTGATCGCTTCAGAAAAGAACTTAATACTGATTATATCGACCTTGTACAGATTCACTGTATGGAAGACCCCAACTGGACAGTGAATCAGAAAAAGCAGATGGATATTCTTGAAAATCTTAAAGCGAAGGGAATTATTAAAGCGCACGGTGTATCGGTACATTCGCTTGATGCAATGAAAGATGCAGTGAAAAGTCCGTGGGTCGATGTTATTCATGTTCGAATAAATCCTTACGGAATGGCAATGGATAAGCCCGATCCGAAAGAAGTGGTTGAAGTGATTCAACAATTACATCAAGCCGGAAAAGGAATTATCGGTATGAAATTAGTTGGCGATGGCAAACTGAAAAACGACAGCCAGAAAATTGACGATTCGCTGCGGTTTGTGCTTGGGCTTGGTTGTGTTGACATGATGATCGTGGGGTTTGAGTCGCCAGGTGAAATAGACAACTATATTGGCCGTATCGAAAAAGCGCTTAAAGAAGTTAACAAAGGATGAAATGAAATTCAGCATCAGAATTTTTGAAAAAAAGGAGTGCATCTGTTTAACCTGGCCGGCAAAAATTCTGATGCTGTTTTTTTCGCTTGCTATTTTCTATGTATTGTTTACCCGTTTCCCGTTGTACTTAAGCAAAAGCAATCCTGTAAATGGCGAATTTCTTGTTTTAGATGGCCAGTTGCCCGACTATGCCATTGAACAGGCAATAACAATTTTCGACCAAAACAAATATAAGGCAATAGTTGTAATGGGTGGCCGACTTCCTTCGGGACACTATATTACAGGGAAGAAAACAATGGCTGAGATTACCTACTCAACGTTTATTGCCCTTGATTTTGACTCCACTAAGTTAATTTTGATAAAAGGGCAACAGGTATTAAAAGATCGAACCTATACTTCGGGCCTATATCTGAAAAAATGGTTCGAGGAACAAAAAATTCAAACCACAAAAATTGATATCCTTTCCGTTGGATGTCATGCAAAAAGGAGTCAATACCTGTTTCAGAAAGCACTGGGAAATAATTTCGAGATAGGCGTGGTTGCAATAAAAGATAAAGGTTATAATATAAATAAATGGTGGAAAACAAGTAATGGCGTACGGTCAGTTATAAGTGAAGTGATTGCATTGATTTATGCAACCGTTTTTTTTCATCCATGAATATGTTAAAGGACAGAGCATTGAAAATTTTTATAGAGAAATCCATTTATGGTTCTGATTCTAAAAATATTACTTATTTTTGTTTATATCCGATTACTAAAACCTACATTAGATCATCATGAAAAAAATTTTAATTATTGACGACAAACCATCAATCAGCAAAATTATTGTTCAGATTTTAAGCAAAACTTACGAAGTTTCCACGCAGGAAGACGGGCTGCAAGCGCTAACCTGGCTACATGCCGGAAATATACCAGATTTAATTATCACTGATTTACAAATGCCAAATATGGATGGCATTGAGTTTATTCAAAGAGTAAAAGAAAGCGGTTTTTTCAGAGATATACCAGTTGTGGTGCTGAGTAGTAAAGACAGTAGTGCCGACCGTATAAAATGTTTAAAGATGGGCGCAGAGGACTACCTTGTAAAGCCCTTTAATCCTGAAGAACTTTTAATCAGAATTGAGCGTATTCTTCAACGATAAACTACTTCCGTATGAAAACCGACAAGGAATCAAAACTGAATCTGGTTTATATTGGAAGCGACAATAAAATAATTGAAGGTTTTTTGTCAAAATCCGATTTGTTTATTTTCAATCATTTTAAAAATCCGCTTCAGGCATCAGAGTGGTTCAAAACAAATGGAACTGTTGATGGTATTGTTTGTGAACAGGAACTTCCGGGAATTAACGGGCTCGATTATCATCAAATAGTAGTGGCAAGTTTCGATCAGAACAACGATATCCCTTATCTGGTGCTTACCAACGCCAAAACAAATGAATTGATTCAGCAGGCGCTAAAACAAAAAATTGGCGACTTATATGTAAAACCTGTTGATGTTGAGATATTGTACAACCGAATTAAATTTCTGAAAGTACTTAAACAGCAAATGTTGCTGATACACAAAGATGCTAATACAACCGAAAAAGGTATTTATAAAACCCCGCTTTTTAAACGAGCTTTCGATATTACTGTTGCAGGTTTTGCATTGCTTGTTTTTTCACCGTTGTTGCTGATTTTTATTGTTGCCATCAGGCTCGAATCAAAAGGAAAAGTTTATTACATATCGAAACGTGTTGGAACCGGATACCGAATATTTAACTTTCTGAAACTGCGTTCAATGTACCCCGATGCAGACAAACGGCTCAAAGAATTCGAGCACCTGAATCAGTATAAAAAAGAAGATCAACCAAAACAAAAAACTGAAATTAAGGCAAATACTGAAATAGAAAAAAGCGACACTGAAGGAACCATTTTATATGGTGACGACATGGTAATTGACGAAAGGCGGCATATTCAGAAGCAAAAGAACAAACAGGAAAGCGCCTTTGTGAAATTCGACAACGACCCACGTATCACCAAAGTTGGTAAAATAATAAGAAAGTTAAGCATTGATGAGTTGCCACAACTGATAAATGTTATCAAAGGCGATATGTCTATTGTGGGAAACAGGCCGTTGCCACTTTACGAAGCTGAACTCTTAACAACAGATGAATGGACTGACCGATTTAACGGTCCGGCAGGTATTACAGGTTTATGGCAGGTTGAGGCCCGTGGAAAATCATCGAAAATGTCGCCCGAAGAACGAAAACAGCTCGACAACAAATATGTGGAGATTGCCAACAGCAGGTTTTCGTTCTGGAAAGATATTTGGATTATTTTACGAACCATTCCGGCGGTATTTCAAAAGGAAAATGTTTAAGACATATGAGCAGACTGCTTACATACATATTAATCGGATTTATTCTTACCACAGCAAAAGCTGGTGCGCAAACCGGTAACGATATAATTGGGAAAACACTTGCTGAAAACGATATTACAGAAGTGCTGCCTCCATTAAGAGTTTTACAAGATTCAGCCGAATTATATTCGCCCCTTTTGAAAATGTACGATTCCGAAATTATCATTCAGGAGTTGAAAGTGAAGCTCGAAAAAAGGGAATGGATGGATTATCTTGGGTTTGAAGCAAGTGTTAAATATGGATTATTTGACAATCTTTTAATAGTAGAAGACCTTGGAATTGTTGATTCTCAAACTAATACAACTGAACAAATGCGTTATACCTTTGGCGTATTATTCAAAATCCCACTTTCAGGCTTTGCCGAAAACAATAATGTGCAAATTGCACGAGAAGAAGCAGAAAAACTCAGGTTGAAGAAAGAACAAACAGTGAAAGATCTCCGGCAATTAGTAATAGTTCAATATTATAATGTGGTTAAAGCCCATAAAAAAATGATTATTAATACGGGTGATGTTGAAATTTACAGGGTGCAGATGCTGAGGGCTGAAAAAGATTTTGAAAACAGGCTGATCGATGTTTCAGAATATTCACGACTGCATGATATTTCATCAAGGGCTTCTGCAGGGCTTGAAGAATCGAAAATTGAGTTTATTACTGCGTTGCAAATATTACAGGAAACAGTTGGTGTTAAAATCAAATTAAAAACTAATTAAGGTGAATATCATACATTTTATACGGTTATATATTAAAAACTGGCTGATACTTATTGCTTCACCTTTGATACTTTTTGCAATAGTTTATTACCTTACCCGTAACGAACAAAAAACTTATGTTTCAAAAACTACGGTTTATACAGGAATTGCAACAGGATCATCTTTTGTTTCACTTGAAGAATCAAAACTCGATTTATTTGGCTCGCGCGCAGCCTTTGATAACCTCATCAATATTATTGAATCGCAGACAACAGCCGAGGAAGTCGGGTTAAGGTTACTCGCTTTGCATTTGAGCCTTGAAAAATCACGTGAGGAGGTTATTTCAGCTGATTCGTATAAAAAACTTATGACAATTGTGCCAGCGGAAGTAAAAAATATGGCTGTTAAAAACGATGAAAACGAAACCTACAAAAACCTACTGGAATACAAAAACAGGAACCACACCAATTTTATTTATGAACTCATCCATTTTAACCATCCACATTACAGTTCTCAAAAAATTCTTGGAAAATTTAAAGTTATCCGCATTCAATCCAGCGATCTGATTGAGCTTTCTTATTCCAGCGATGATCCCGGAATATGTTTTTACACTTTAAAATATTTCAACGAGGTATTTATCCGCAATTATTCTGATATTAAAGTTAACCAGTCCGATGCCGTTGTTCGTTATTTTCAGGCACAGTTAGATATTGCGCAAGAGAAACTCGACAATGCAGAAAGCGAGTTACTTGATTTCAATAAAACAAATAACATAATCAACTATTATGAGCAAACCGAGCACATAACATCAGAAAAAGAACGGTTCAATCTGTTATACCTCGATATTAAAATGAAAAATGCCGGCGCAAAATCGGTTCTCGGGATTTTGGAAAACAAGTTAACTGCTCACGATAAAAAAATTATTAACAGCCGCGAAATTACTAGTCTTAGACAGAAGCTTTCTGATGTTAAACTGCAGATTGCAATGAAAACATATGAATCACAGCTTAATACAGATATTGAGGACCAATTAATCAAGGAGATTGGAGAACTTCAAATGCAGGCTTATAATTTGCAGGAAGAGATGAAAGAACTTGTCAGCCAGCATTATTTTATGGATAACAGCACTGAAGGATTGCCCTCTAATTCGGTTTTAAATGAGTGGCTCGTAAAGGTAATTGATTTTGAAAGCTCAAATGCTGAATTACTTGTTGCTGAACAACAGCAGAATGAATACATTAACCTATTCAGACAATATGCGCCTTTAGGAGCAAATATGAAAAGACTGGAAAGAAAAATAAATGTAGCCGAACGTGAATATTTGAGCATTCTGCACAGTTTAGGACTTGCAAAACTGAAACAGCAAAATATTGAACTTAATTCAAATCTGAAGGTTTCGTCAGAACCCTTTTACCCGGTTAAAACAGAACCCAGTAAAAGAAAATATCTGCTGTTGATAGCTTTAATTCTTGGCTTTCTGATTCCGCTGTTTTTTATTACTGCGATTGAGTTTCTAAACCCGAATATCAGAACAATGAAACGAGCATCCGAATATTCCGGTTTGAAAGTTATTTCTGTTATTCCTGATTTAAAACACAGAAAAAAACAAATTGATTTTAAATATGTTAGCTCAAGGGCATTTGCTATTACGGCGCAGAAAATGTCGTCTTATTTATTTAATCTTAAATCACGACCCTTCATCAGTATTGTTTTGAGTAATTACGATGGTGAAGGAAAATCTTACGCGATATCCGGAATATCAGAAAAATTAAAGGAGTTTGGGTATAAAGTTTTGGGTTTGTCACATAACTCATACCATAATGCAATAAATTCTGAAATAAGAACTTACACAATTGACAGTACTTTCCCAATCATCGATGAGTTCAGTAATCTTTACTCCGGTTCTGGTGAAGAAAATTTGGAGAATTTCGATTTTGTTTTCATTGAAATCCCGGGCGTTATCCATCATGCAATACCTCATAAACTATTAAAAAAAGCTGATAACCTAATTTTAGTCACACGTGCCGACAGACCTTGGATAAATGCTGATAATCTCTCAGTAAGTAACCTGATTGAAAATGCCGGACAGGACAAACTTGTTATGGTTTTAAACAACATAAATATTAATGAACTTGAAAATGTTTTGGGAGAATTGCCTGGTAAAAAGACATTTGTCAGGCGGTTTGCAAAAAGGTTTTTCACAACTGTTTTTGGTTAGTAAATAATCGGATTTAAACAGAAAGAAATTCTGTACCATTAAATCAAAAGTACCATCGGGAATAAAATCCATTACAGAATTTTTATGGTTTTTGAAATATAAATGCTCTTTTATGAAAGTTAATCAGTTAAAAGCAGGTGCTGGACTTTCTTATATCATTCTGGCTTTGACTAACCTTGTAGGATTAGTTTATACGCCTTATATGCTACGAATGATGGGGCAAAGCGAATATGGCTTGTACTCGCTTATTGCTTCAGTAATAGCCTATTTAACTATACTTGACCTGGGTTTCGGAAATACCATTATCCGCTATACTGCCAAATTCAGGGCCGAAGGTAAAACAGGCGAATTATATTCGATGTTCGGAATGTTCATTTCCCTATATTCAATAATCAGTATTATAACTGTAGTACTGGGTGCAATACTTTATTTCAATATTGACCTGATATACAGTAAAGCCCTTACTGCTGATGAACTCCGGAAAATTCACATCATGATGTTGCTCATGATATTTAACCTTGCTTTTACTTTCCCGCTCAGCATTTTTGGGTCGATAATTACTGCCTACGAAAATTTTATATTTCAAAGAGTGATAAAAATTGCCCGCATAGTTTTGAATACGGTTGTAATGATTGTTTTACTTGAAATGGGTTACAGAGCTATCGGAATGGTTGTTTTAATAACTGTACTTAATTTAATAACACTGCTTCTGAATCTTTGGTATTGTAAAATCAGGCTTAAAATAAAAATCTATTTCAGAGAATTTAACTGGGGGCTTTTTAAAGAGCTTGCCGGGTATTCGTTTTACATTTTCCTTGGGGCACTGGTTGACAGGTTGTACTGGAGTTCAGGGCAAATTATTTTAGGCGCCGTTATCGGAACTGCGGCTGTGGCAGTTTTTGCAGTTGCAATTCAGCTCGAACAAATGTACATGTCGTTTTCAACGGCTATTCCCGGAGTCTTTCTGCCAAAAATCACTGCCATGACAACCAAAGAACATTCATACAGAGAAATTTCTGACCTTTTCATAAAAACCGGACGTATTCAGTTTATTATCATGTCTTTTGTTCTAACTGGTTTTATCCTTTTCGGGCACCAGTTTATTGTTCTATGGGCCGGCCCCGATTATTCTGAAACCTATTATATTACGCTGTTGTTTTTCGTTCCGCTTACGGTTCCGTTAATTCAGAATATCGGTCTAACAATACTTATGGCACGTAACCAGTTTAAATTCAGATCGGTACTGTACATTTTTATCGCTTTGTTAAGTGTGGTTCTGCAACTTTTGTTAGTAAAAAAATACGGCGGTATTGGTAGCGCTGTTGCTATCAGCACTGCTCTGGTGCTCGGTCAAATCATTGCCATGAACATCTATTATTATAAAAAACAAAAAATCGATATTCCAAAATTCTGGAAAGAAATCGGGAAAATGGCAATATCACCAATAATAATCGGGGCCGCAACATTCGTAATTCTCAGGTTAATTGAACTGAATAATGCGCTAGAACTGGCATTAGGAATAGTTTTATTTTCTGCTGTTTATTTGCCTGTTTTCTGGTTTACATCGATGAATGAATACGAAAAGCAACTATTAATGAATCCATTGCAAAAGGTAATTCATAAAGTACTAAGAAAATGAAAACAGGGATTATTACATTGCCTTTTAATGCCAATTATGGTGGCATTTTGCAAAATTTTGCATTGCAACACACCCTCAGAAAAATGGGACACGAGGTGCTGACAATCAGCCGGTACTCTGACCCAATGCCATTAAAAATGAAGATACTTTCGCTTGGAAAAAGAATCATCAGACGGATTTCTGGTAATAATGTTATTTTAAGAACCTGGCCAACACAGCCGGAGTTGCAGATAATCTGGCAAAATACAAACCGGTTTATTAAAGAAAATATTCAGGTTACTCATACACTAAAGTCAGAAAATGAATTCAGGAATTTAAAACAATATAGTTTTGAAGCTTTTATTGTGGGCAGCGACCAGGTTTGGAGACCCAAATACGCGCCTGATTTGGTAAATCACTTTCTGGGTTTTACTACTGGCCAAAGTGATTTAAAACGTGTGGCTTACGCAGCATCTTTTGGTGTTGACAACTGGGAGTTTTCTGCTACCCAGACAAAAAATTGCAGTCAGCTTGCAAAAAATTTCGATGCAGTTTCTGTCAGGGAATTTTCAGGGGTGAATCTTTGCAAAAATCACCTTGAAATTGATGCTATACAAGTTATCGACCCTACTCTGCTTGTATCAGCAAGTGAATACAGACAGCTTGTTGAAAAATACGATGCACCCGATTTCAGTAAAAAACTGGTTACCTATGTACTCGATAAATCACCTGATAAAAAAGAACTGATAAAAAAAATTTCCGAAGCGCTGTCGCTTGAAACAGTTTCTGTAATGCCTTTGCATTTTTTCAGGGAAGTGGGAAAAAACAGAGTCAACGATTGCATTGTTCCTCCTGTAACCCATTGGATAAAAGGTTTTATGGATGCACAGTTTGTAATTACAGATTCATTCCATGGCACTGTATTCGCAATCATCTTTAATAAACCATTTATTGCAGTTGGAAATATAAAACGCGGAATGGCCCGTTTTTACGCACTTCTTAAAACGTTTGGTCTTGAAGAAAGGCTTATTACCGACAATAAAACTGACTTGACCGAACTACTAAACAAACCAATCGATTTTGAAAAAGTAAACCTGATACTGGAAGAAAAGAAAAAGGATGCTCTTGCATTTCTGAGTAGCGCTTTAGGTAATAATGAACAAAAAGGAAAATGAGTTATTATTTTACCGGGAAATACAGAAACAGCCTAACAAACCAACCTGCGGTATTTTTTTCGATTCTTTCGGCAGTGGTTCTTTCAGGGTTTGCAGTTGCCCGGGGAGGAATGGTGATTGGCCTCGCACTGATGGTTCTGCCATTTCTGATTACTTATATCTACTTTGTTTTTAAAACCCCCCGCGTAGGTATCATTGGACTCTATATTCTGAATTTCTTCGTATTAGGTTCAATGCGTTACATAAAAGGTATTCCTTTGGGTTTATCAGTCGATGCGCACATTGTGCTAATCTACTTAGCCATAATTTTTAAATCGTATGTAAACAAAATACCCTGGGAGAACGCAAAAAACGATCTTGTGCTGTTGGCATCAGTTTGGTTTGCTTATGCATTATTCCAACTTGTAAATCCTGAAGCTGTGAGCAGAGCGGCTTGGTTTTACGCAATGCGGGGAGTTGCACTTTATATGCTGTTAATGGTTCCGCTTATTTTTATAACTTTTAACAAGAAAGCCGATCTTGAAGTTTTTTTCAAATTATGGGCTGTACTCTCAATTCTGGGTACTTTAAAAGGTTTAATGCAAAAGTTTATTGGCCCCGATCCTTGGGAACAAGCCTGGCTCGACGGAGGTGGTGATTTAACACATGTTTTGTTTGGGAGGCTCCGTATTTTTTCTTTCTTTTCTGATGCCGGACAGTTTGGAGCAGCACAAGGGCACTCGGGTGTTGTTTTCCTGATTCTCGCTCTCAATCTGAAAAAATCAAAAAAGCTAAGGATTTTTTATGCTGTTGCAGGGTTATTGGCTATTTACGGATTAATGATTTCGGGTACACGAGGCGCTATTGCTGTTCCGATTATGGGTTTTGCCTTGTATATTTTTCTTCAAAAAAATCTCAAAGTCATTATTGCCGGCGGCCTTGCAGGTATTCTTGTCATCAGTTTTTTTGTTTTTACCACAATAGGAAATAACAATTATACCATTAACCGAATGAGGACAGCATTTAATCCGCAGGACAAATCATTGCTGGTAAGGCTCGAAAATCAGAGAAAACTTAAATCTTATATGGCAGACAGACCTTTCGGAGGTGGAATCGGCTCGGCTGGCAACTGGGGCAAACGATTCTCTCCCAATACATTTCTGGCAAAAACCCCAACCGACAGTTGGTATGTAATGATTTGGGCCGAACAGGGTATAATCGGGCTAAGCCTGCATTTGTTTATTTTGTTTTATATCATATTCAAAAGTTCGTATGTAATAATGTTTAAACTGAATGACCCATGGAACAAAGCAAAAATGAGTGCACTGGTTTCCGGTTTGTTCGGAATAATGGTAGCATCTTATGGGAACGGGGTTTTGGGTCAGATGCCTACCGGGCTGATAATTTATTCGAGCATGGCTTTTCTGTTTTTGGCCAGAAAATACGAGACCGAAAACAACGACACGAACGTTAAACTTCAGTATTCACAACATTAGAAAAATAACTTAAGATGAATAATTCGGAGCAGAAATATCCGCTGGTTTCCATTATTACCGTTAATTACAACCAAAGTGCGGTAACCATGGATTTACTCGCTTCATTGAGAAAGATTACTTATCCTTCTGTCGAAATCATTGTTGTTGACAATTCATCGCCGAACGACAATCCACAGATGATAAAGGATAAATTTCCTGAAATAGAACTGATTATCAGCAAGAAAAATCTTGGATTTGCCGGCGGAAATAATCTGGGTGTAAAAGCCTCTAAAGGTAAATATCTGTTGTTCATCAATAACGATACTGAGGTGCCTCCCGGTTTTCTTGAACCTTTGGTAAACCTTTTGGAAAATGATGAACAAATTGGAATGGTAAGCCCAAAAATAAAATTTCACTGGAACCCTGAGATTGTGCAATATGCAGGTTTTTCGGAGATGAATCGTTACACAATACGGAACAAAGGATTGGGCTACCACAAAAATGACGGGCCCGAAGTCAATAATTTAATGGAAACCGCTTCAATTCACGGTGCAGCCATGATGGTTCCACGCAAAGTGATTAAAGAAATTGGAATGATGACAGAAGTGTATTTTCTTTATTATGAAGAACATGATTGGGCTGAGAAAATTAAAAAGGCCGGTTACAAAATTTTTTATCAGCCAGCCTCATACATTTTACACAAAGAGTCGGTTTCGACAGGGAAAGACAGCCCGTTTAAAACCTACTTTATTACCCGCAACCGAATTTTATTTGCACGAAGAAATTTCTCAGGACTTTCGTTTCTGACAAGTATGCTTTTTCAAACATTTGTTTCGCTTCCCAAAAATTCGGTTGTTTTTCTGCTGAAAGGCAGGTTCAAACATTTGTCGGCTTACTGGCGGGGAGTTTTCTGGAACCTGACCCATTATCGAAATCTGAAATCAAATCCTCAGTTATAAAAATTAAAACTTATGGAAATACTTCGAATCTTTGTAAATATCATCGAAATCGTCCTGATTACTTATTTCGGGATAGCTGCCATTTATGTGTTTGTTTTTGCTTTGGCGGGTTTGTTCCCTTACGGGCAAAAAATAACTTCAAATCCGCGGTTAAGAAAATTTGCCGTTATGATTCCGGGATACAAAGAAGATGCTGTAATTCTGGAAGTGGCAACAGAAGCATTGAAACAGGATTATCCTGCTGAAAAATTTGATGTGGTGATAATTGCTGACTCTTTCAAACCCGAAACAATTGCCATTTTAAAAAACATGCCTGTTAAATTAGTTGAGGTAAGTTTCGATGTTAGTACAAAATCGAAAGCACTCAACCAGGCAATGAACCAATTAGCCAACGATTATGATGTTGCTCTCGTACTCGATGCTGATAATGTGATGGAAAATGATTTTATTTCGAAAATCAACCAGGCTTTTGAGAATGGGTATTTGGTAGTTCAGGGACACCGGGTTGCAAAAAACACAAACACTTCGTTTGCCGTTCTCGATGCCATGAGCGAAGAAATCAATAACCATATTTTCAGAAAAGGTCATCGTGTGCTTGGTTTTTCTTCAGCACTAATTGGTTCCGGAATGGCTTTCGATTACAATTTTTTTAAAAGTACAATGGCCAATGTAAAGGCAATTGGCGGGTTCGATAAAGAATTGGAACTTAAATTATTAAAAGACGGACACAAAATTGAGTACCTGCACGATGCGATAGTTTTTGATGAAAAGGTTCAAAAGCCAGAAGTATTTGAAAAACAGCGAAAACGCTGGCTTTCAGCACAGTTCATCTATTTTGGACGATATTTCTTTCCCGGATTGTTTCATCTGTTTTTTAAAGGAAACCTCGATTTTTTCGACAAAGTTTACCAAATGGTTTCGCCTCCGCGTATTCTGCTCATCGGGCTTGTCACAATTCTGACAGGCATTTATGGAATATTTTTTCTTTTACTTCCTGATGTTGTCTTTCCGGCTGTTACATTCATCAGCTGGGCAATTGTATTTGCAATCACATTGCTGGCTTTTATTTTTAGTTTGCCTGTGAAATTCTACAACAAAAAATCCTTGTCGGCAGTGCTTTCGTTGCCAAAGGCTTTCATTCTTATGTTTTTGTCACTTTTCAAACTAAAAGGAGCCAATAAAAAATTTATTCATACCGAACACGGAACAACAGAAATCAACACCAAACCAAATTAAAATCAGACAATTATGAAAATTGGAATTGAAGGTCAGCGGCTTTATCGCCGGAACAAACATGGTATGGACATGGTGGCGCTGGAACTGATAAAAAATCTTCAGCAGACCGATCACGAAAATGAATATGTTGTTTTTGTTAAACCTGATGAAGACAACACTTGCATTCCACAGGCGCCAAATTTCAAAATTGTTGAACTTAAAGGTGGACCCTATCCTATTTGGGAACAAATTGCTTTGCCAAAAGCAGCCAAAGCCGAAGGATGTGATATTCTGCAGTGTACAAGCAATACTGGCCCCATCTGGTCGGCAGTTCCGTTGATTGTTATTTTGCATGATATAATTTATCTTGAAAGCGTAAGTATTTTAAAAAAGGGTGGAACCTGGTATCAGAAACTGGGAAATATGTACCGCCGCTGGGTGGTACCTCCCGTTGTAAGAAAAAGTAAACGTGTTGTTACTGTTTCAAATTTCGAAAAAGAGAGAATCAAAAATTTTATGGGTTTGGGTAACAACCTTGTTGCAATTTATAACGGTGTGGGAACACATTTTAAAGAAATTACTGACAAAACAATTCTCGACTCGGCTAAAAATAAATATAACCTCCCCGACAGATTTCTGTTCTTTCTGGGGAATACCGACCCTAAAAAGAATACACCCAACGTTTTGAAAGCTTTTGCAGAATTTAATGCAGGAAGCGATGTAAAATACAAACTCGTGATGCTCGATTTCGACGAGACAGTCTTACAGGCAATTCTTTCCGACATCGGTCACCCTGAAATAAGAAGCGACATTCAGCTGACAGGTTATGTGGTTAATACAGATCTTCCGGCAATTATTAATCAGTGCGAAGTATTTCTTTATCCATCGCTCCGCGAAAGTTTTGGAATTCCAATTCTGGAAGGAATGGCCTGCGGAGTGCCGGTTATTACCTCAAACACTTCGTCGATGCCTGAAATTGCAGGAAATGCAGCGCTGATTGTTGACCCGTACCATCCGGATGAAATTAAAAATGCAATCGTAAAATTAGTTACTGATAAGGATTTACGGGCCGACCTTAAAATCAGTGGAATTGAGCAAGCCGCCAAATTCTCATGGGAAAACATGGCAAAACAGTATCTCGGTTTGTACAACGAGGTGTATAACGAAATTAAACGGCAGAAAAAATGATTAAAGGCGAGGACATTGTATGCATCTCGAACACAACATGGTTTGGAGAATACACAAAATCAACAGTTCAGATTGTGTCGAGACTGGCCCGGTACAACAGGGTGATTTTTGTTGAATACCCTTTTACGGTTAAAGACCTGATATATGCTGCACTTGGAAAACAAGAAAGCCCTGTAAAAAGAATGTTAGGTTTGGAAAATCGGCTTAATATCATAAAAACCGACAAGCAAAGCGAAATATATCATCTTGTTGTTCCGCCTGTTTTGCCTGTCGATTTTATTAAGAACGACACTGTTTTCAGTTTCTTTTTCAAAATGAATATTGCTGTTTACCAGAAGCAGATTAAAAAAGTCCTGCGAAAACTGGGCATTCAAAATCCAATTGTTATTACAGCGTACAATCCGTTTTATGGCTTGCCTATAATTGGTAAACTCAACGAAAAACTAAATGTTTACTACTGTTACGATGGAATTGGAACTAGAAGACACGGGAAAAGGATTTTTCAGGTTGATGAATTATTTTCAAAATCGGTTGATGCAATTATTACCACATCTGATTATTTAAACAGTCAGAAATTAACGATGAACCCCAATAGTTTTGTTGTTAAAAATGGTGTCGATTTTTTGGCTTTTAACACTTTTGCAAAAAAAGCACCACAAACAGGCAATCAGCGTAAAAAAGTAGGTTATATCGGCAGTCTCGATCACAGGTTCGATATCGATACGGTTGAATACGCTGTTAACAAATTGAAAAATATTGATTTTGAATTTACTGGTAACCTGAGAAATCAGCAAATTAAACAACGGCTCGAAAAATATGACAATGTACGTTTCAAACCGGCAGTCGATCCTTCAGAAGTGCCCGAATTACTTGCCGGTTGCGATGCCGGCATAATTCCTTACCTTGTAAACGAGATAAACAAAAACATTTATCCGCTGAAGATAAACGAGTATTTTGCCGTGGGAGTGCCTATTGTTATGACACCCTTTGCCGATTTACCCGAATTTACGGGTTTGGTAAGCGTTTCCGAAGATCAGGAAGATTTCGCCCTGAAAATTGAATGGGAACTGAATAACGATTCAGCAGTTAAAATTCAGGAACGGATTGAATTTGCAAAGTCAAACTCGTGGGACCAGAAAGCAGATGAATTTGGAGAAATACTTCAAAAACTTATAAATCATGGGAATCACTGAAAAGATTAAAAAGAACCCTGAATTAAAAAAATTTGTATTGTGGGCCATCGCTCCAAAACGGAATCCACGCCCCAGATGGTGGGTGCGCTGGTTTCTGAATCCGCTGAAACATAAAAAAGGCAAAGGTGCAGTTATCAGGCGCCGCAGCCGGATTGACGTATTTCCGTGGAACAGGTTTGAGATTGGCGCTTTAACCACGATAGAAGATTTCTGCACAGTTAACAACGGCTCAGGAGATGTAATTCTGGGCGACCGCGTAAGAGTGGGAATAGGTTCGGTGATAATTGGGCCGGTAACTATGGGCAACGGGTCAGGTCTCGGACAGCATGTTTTTGTAGCAGGGTTTAACCATGGATTTGCCGACGGGAGTAAAAACTCGAGTCAGCAACCACTTGATATTCGCCCAACAATTATTGAAGAAGAGGCGCATATCGGGGCGAATTCAGTTGTTGTGGCCGGAATCAGAATCGGCAAACGTAGTCAGGTAGGCGCCGGAAGCGTTGTTACAAGAGACATTCCGCCATTTTCGGTGGCAGTGGGCAATCCGGCCCGGGTGATAAAACAATACAACCACGAAACAGGATTGTGGGAAAAAGTCAGATAATTTTTTGAAAACAAATTAACCAGCAAAAAAATGACTGCAAAAGCAAACAAAGATCTATCGGTAGAAACGCTCAGGGGGATTGCCATAATTCTTGTGGTAATGGGGCATGTTATCGGATCAAAATCAGACGGTGGAATGAAGGTTCCCGATGATTCGTTTTTAAGACATCTTTATTTCACTTTTCAATATTTACGAATGCCATTGTTCACGGTAATTTCGGGATGGGTTTATGCACTCCGGCCCGCACGATTAGATAACCTTGGCGATTTTACCATCAAAAAAATCAGAAGAATACTGATCCCATTAATATTTGTTGGTGGAACATATTACATTGTTCAATCAATTATTCCAGGTACCAATTTTTCATATGATCTGAAAGACATTTGGCGAATTGCTATTTTCCCATATACGTTTTACTGGTACTTGCAGTCACTGTTTATTGTATTTCTGGTGGTTTCGGTAATCGACTCGTACAACCTTGCACAGACTTTTAGCAAGTGGCTTGTGGTTTTTCTGTTAAGCCTTATTTTGCTGATCACACGCAATATGCTCATTCCCGAATCGTTTCCAAACTATTTTGGATTTAAAGGTGCAATTTATCTGCTGCCATTCTTTCTGATTGGCGTGGGGATTAAAAACTTCAAAGCACAGTTCAGCAACCGTTATTTTGTGGCGGTCATTTCAGTAGTTCTTATTGTGGGCCTGATAATTCAGCAGCTTATCTGGTATGGAATTATCGACTTAAAACTTTCTTCCAGTTCCGGATTAGGACTTATTATTGGCGTTACCGGCGTAATTGTCTGCCTGAGAATTCATTTTAAATTTATGTGGCTCGTATGGATGGGGAATTTTGCATACACTATTTTTCTGTTTCATTCATTTGGCACGTCAGGCGGGCGTATTATACTCAACGCCATAGGAATACACAATACAACAATTGTTTTCTTCGCTTCGCTTCTGCTCGGACTTTTTGTACCGATTGTTATCGAGTTTGTACTCGACAGATTTGGATTAACCCGGATGTTATTTCTGGGAAGATCATTCAATAAATCATTGAAAGATTAAACCATTCAAAATTTAAATATGAAGACATTGGAAATTTTGTTCTGGGTGTTCCTGTTTATCATTTTCTACTCGTATCTTGGATATGGAATTTTGTTGTTTGCGATAATTAAACTGCGCCGCATTTTAGGGTTATCGAAGAAAAAAGATGACAAGAAAGATTTCGAACCCGAAGTAACCCTTTTTGTGGCTGCGTACAACGAAAAAGACTACGTTGATGAAAAAATCAAGAACTCATTCAGCCTGAATTATCCACGCGAAAAAGTAAAACATGTTTGGGTAACCGATGGCTCAAACGACGGAACACCAGATTTGCTAAGAAAGTACGTAGGTGTTGAAGTTTATCACCTCGATGAACGTGGTGGTAAAATCGGTGCAATGAACCGCGGGATGCAGTTTGTAAAAACTCCAATCGTAATCTTCTCCGATGGAAATACGAACCTTGGGAAAGAATCAATCCGCGAAATTGTTAATCTTTTCGCCGATCCAAAAGTGGGTTGCGTTTCGGGCGAAAAACGGATTTACAGCAAAGACACCGATGCTGCAGCCGGCGCTGGCGAAGGACTTTACTGGAAATACGAATCGACACTGAAAAAATGGGATGCCGAGCTTTATTCGGTGGTTGGTGCAGCTGGCGAATTGTTTGCCATCAGAACCGAACTTTGGCAGGAAGTGGAAAAAGATACTTTACTCGACGATTTTATAATTTCGTTACGGGTTGCAATGGCGGGTTACACAATTCAATATAATCCAAATGCTTATGCCATTGAAACTGCATCGGCAAATGTTAAGGAAGAATTAAAACGAAAAATCCGCATTTCCGCAGGAGGAATTCAGTCGGTGATTAGATTACGTTCGCTATTGAACATCTTCAAATATGGAACATTGTCGTTTCAGTACATTTCGCACAGGGTTTTGCGCTGGACTTTAACCCCACTGCTTCTGCTACTTATAATTCCAATCAACTTAATTCTGGCTATGAATGCAGAATTTCATACTTCAAATATCTACACACTCTTGTTTTATGGACAAATAGTGTTTTATGTGGCAGCTTTAACCGGCTGGTTTCTTGAGAACCGGAGTATTAAAGTGAAAGCCTTATTTGTTCCATATTACTTTTTTATCATGAATTTGTCTGTATTTCTGGGCTTTAACCGATATCTGAAAGGCAATCAATCAGTAAAATGGGAAAGGGCAAAAAGAGGATAAAAAACATTTGACTGATTATAGTTTTTTATCTTATTCAAAAAAATTTAGCAAAAATGAATATAAAAATCACCGGGCAGTCGGGGTATCTCGGGAGTGTAATCACAAAAGAGCTCTCAGCACGCGGACACATTGTTACTGCAATTAGCCGGAATGCGCTGTATGGCGATGTTGATTTACTGAAAGATAAACTTTCAAATGCAGATGTTATCATACACCTTGCCGGCTCTCCCATTCTTACCCGATGGAATACAAAAAACAAGCTTATTATTACAGAAAGTCGGGTTGTAACAACACAAAACCTTGTAAAAGCAATCAAAAAACTAAACCCTGATGCCCGCCCGAAAAAATTTATTCAGGCTTCGGCAATTGGCATTTATAAAGCATTTGAAAACCACAATGAGAATAGCCAGAGTTTTGATAAAGGTTTTGTGGGGAAAGTGGTTCAGCAATGGGAAAAAGCGTCGGAAGATTTACCTGATGAAATTAACCGAACGATTCTCCGAATAGGACTCGTGATTGGAAAAAAAGCAAAAACAATTACCAACCTGCTTTTACCATTTCAACTGGGGCTGGGTGCAAAAATCGGTAACGGGAAACAGCCTTTTCCGTTTATTCACGATGCCGATGTGGCCGGAGCATTTTTGTGGGTCACTGAAAATGATTCAGCAAGCGGTATTTATAACCTTGTTGCGCCACAACAGATTTCGAACCGTGATTTTACCAAAGCACTTGCAAAAACGCTTAACCGGCCTGCAATTTTTGCAATCCCTGAATTTGTTTTGAAATTGGTTTTGGGCGAAGCAGCCTTGTTGCTGACCGATATTCCGTGCGTAATACCTGAAAATCTGATTTCTGCGGGATTTGAGTTCAGGTACCCGGATATTGAAAGTGCGTTAAAAGAAATTATTGCTTAGATTGGAAAAATTAAGTTCATTCTCCATTTTTGTTTTTATTTCAAAATACATTGAGCACTTCTGAACTTTTTCATCAAATTAAATCAGGCGACAAAAAAGCATTCGACCTGTTATTCCTCAGTTACTATAAGAGTTTATGTGGCTTTGCCTGTACTTTTTTAAACGATGGTGATGAGGCTGAAGAGGCAGTTCAGAAAATGTTTGTTCGGCTCTGGGAAAACCGGAAAAATCTTACAACTCCTGATAATCCAAAAGCATTTTTGTTTAAATCGGTCTATTTTGAGTCGATGAAAATGTTGCGACACAAAACGATTCATGCAAACCATGTTTCAGAATATGTCAGAAATTTCAGATTGAATACTGAAGAAACTGATGATTATTCATTCTTCCTTCCACATTTGCATAAAGCGGTTGAAAAACTCCCCGAAAAATGCCGCCAGATTTTTATTCTCAATAAAATGGAAGGCCTCACACAAAAAGAAATTGCCGAATATTTGGAAATCTCAGCAAAAACCGTTGAAAACCAAATTGCTATTGCGGTTTCAAAATTACGTGAAGAATTAAAACCATATCTTCACCTTCTACCTGCTACCCTGCTTATTTATCTTTCATAAAAAAATTGAATCGTTTCTTAGGGGATTCATTTTCGGCAAGGTTCATTGCAGAAAAACGATGAAACAAATTCCAATACATCAAATTATCCAATCTTTTGAAGGCAAAATTTCTGAAAAAGAACAGAAAGAATTAGATGAATGGTTTTCAGAGTCGGCTGAAAACCAAAAGACATTTGAAGAACTTCGAAAAACTTACACAGTCAGTGGAAAACTGAATATTGATTTTGCCACAGATGAAATAAAAGCACTTGTAAAGGTTCATCAACAAATAAATACAAGGAAAAACATTCGAATGGTTTGGCGGGCAGCAGCAGCAATCATTATCTTGATTTTAGCTACCCAAATTATTTTACAAACAAATTCAACTGCGAATTGGCAGGAAATCACTGCATCACAAAATCGCACAATTTTTCTGCCCGACAGTTCGAAGGTAATTCTGGCGGAAAACGCCAGTTTGAAATTCCCTGAAACATTTAAAGAAAATAAAAGAGAGGTTCAACTGACAGGAAAAGGCTATTTCGAAATTACCAAAAACGCTGAAAAGCCTTTCCTTATAAAAACAAATCACTCACATATTGAAGTACTTGGAACTAAATTTCTGGTAGATGCAAGCCAGCCAAATACAGAAAAAGTTATTGTTGATGAAGGTAAAGTTGCATTGAAAGCCGGTTTGTTTATGACAAAAGAAATATTACTAACCCAAAATGAAATCGGGATTTGGAACAGGGAAAACAATAAATTGAGCAAACAAATAACTCACGAGCAAAACAGTAATACCTGGCTTTCCGGCAAACTTACATTTTCAAACTTGCCACTCTCAGAAGTTTTAAAAACCGTTGAAAATCATTTCAATATAAGAATTGCTTTAGCCGACGAAAATTTTAGTGATATCAAATATTCCGGACAATTCAATACTTCAGATGCTGAAGAAATCGTCAAAACAATTTGTCTTACCCTCAACCTTTCATACCAAAAGGAGGGAAATAACTTTGAAATTAAGCCATGAGAAAACCAATCACAATTTTGATTTTATTGTTTTTTACTGCAATTTCCTGCTACAGTCAATCATTGCAGCAAAGCACTTATCTGCAAATTCTGGAAAACCTTGCTTCGGATCTAAAACTGGAACTCAGTTATAGTTCTGACCTGGTATCACTTTCTGACAGTACTGATTTTCAGTTCAGTTTTAATGCTGACAGTTGTATTTCAGAATTACAGGAACAGGCTAACCTGAAAATTACCAAAACGGAAACGCACTTGATTGTTGCCTCGAAAGCACCTTTCTATCTGAATCTGAAAGGAAAAGTTATTGATGATAAAACCGGTGAACTTCTGCCGTATGCAAACATTCTGGTTGAAAGTGCCGGCAGGGGAACCATTACAAATACCGAAGGAGAATTTGATTTCCAAATTCAGGGAAGATTTGCCGGAAGTATGGTTCAATTTTCATTTCTTGGCTACGAAACACAAAAACTGGAAATCCCAAACACCGATAATGAAAATCTGCTAATCAGAATGAATCCCAAACCCTATTTATTGGGAGATATTTATGTGCTTCCTCTGGGAACACAAGCCGTTGATATTGTAAAAAAAGCAGTAAAAAACATCAAACGAAATTACCACCGCTCAACCATTCAAATGGAAGCGTTTTACAGAAATACAAATTTCAGCAATGGCAAGGCATCGCAACTTATTGAGGCAGCATTACTGATTGAAGATAAAGGAATTGACAACACCCACACTTCAACCAAAATAGAATTGCAGGAAATCAGGAAAAGCTCAAATTATCTTATCCCTCTGCCTAAAAAGTATGAATATTTTGAAAAATTCTGGGGGCATAAAAATATCATTCATCAATGTTACAATAAAAATATGGTGAGATATTATAAAGAGGACTGGTGGTCTAAACCTTTAACTGAATACATGGATTTTAAATATGAGTTTGAAGGTCTTGTATGGTTAGATTCGGTTAAAGTATATAAAATCAAATATATATGGAATGCTATGCTACCCGATGGAAAAAGGGTAACAGAACACGAAATACATGGGAAAAGCGGTGGATATTTCTATATCGATGTAAGGGATTTTGCTATTTTAAAAATTGAAAGAAAGAGTTGGCCTCATACAAAATCTCTCCAGAAAAAATTGGAAAACAACCTAAGAAGTAAAACGCCAAATGAGATTTGCTATCAAAAGATAAATGGTAAATACTATTTAAAATACATTTCTGGTGTAACAGCACCAAATGGTTCATTTGTTGAATTTGAAAACGTCAATGGGGACCTGGAAGATTTAAAGATTAAAACTTTGCAATGGGCTGAGGAGATTTTGCTTGTTACTCAAATTCAAACAGACCGAAAAGAATTTGATAAAATAAAATATCGTGAAAAACTGGCACGCGATGAAAATTCATATCGAAAAAACTATCCCTACAATGCGGGGTTCTGGAAGAATTATAATGTTTTAAAACAAAACCCTTTGGAAGAAAAATTTATAAAAGAAATGAAATGGGAAAAATCGCTGGATATTCAATTTGAAGAAAACTCATCGAACCATGTTGAAAATAAATAATCTCACCAAAAAATTCGGGAATTTCACAGCCATTAACAAGTTCAGTCTCGAAATTCGAAAACCCGGACTGTACTTGTTTGTTGGCGACAACAGTTCCGGGAAAACCACGCTTTTCAATATAATAGCCGGGCTAATTAATCCCGACGAAGGAAATATTAGTTTTAATAACTCAACTGATGCTGATTTGCGCCGGAAACAATTTGGCATATCAACAGAGCCTTTTATTACAGAACCTTCACTGACGGTGAGTGAAATCGCTGAGATTGTTCAAAAAGTGAAACATGTTTCTGCTGAAGAAACCACCCGGCTTATACAACTTTGGGATATTGGGATTGCAGGAGATAAGCCATTTAAGGCACTTTCAACAGGTATGAAAAAGCGATTGAGCCTTGCTTTATCGATGCCGGGAAAACCTGATTTTTTGTTGTGGGACGAACCATTTAATGGTCTCGACCCACTGGGGATAAAACTACTGAATGAAATTATACTGGATTTAACAGAACAGGGAAAAACCATTTTACTTTCAACCCATCTTCTAAACGAAATCAGTGTGCCATCCAATTCTTGTTTTGTTCTGAAGGAAGGAAAATTAGCAGGTACGGTCCAGCGCGATTCAACCAATTTCAAAGAAACTATTTTCAATCTTCTAAAAAACGGGAAATGATAACTATCGAAATAAAACTTTTAAAAAGCAAAAAACAGGTTCTGCCTGCGGCTATTTTACTATTGGCGCTTCTTTTTATGGCATTTGTCGATTATTGGGTTGGAGCAGAACAGAAACAACTGGCAGGTGCGACGCTTGCCGAATTTATCTCCATCAGGGCAAGCCAGGCAACATTACCGGCGTTGTTCTTTATTTTCTGGATGCTTCAGCGGACGAATCACCTTGTAAATACTGGATACTACAAAATGTTGCTGGTTATGGGTTGGGCACGACACAAGTTATTTATTTACAGCCTCCTTCAGGTATGTTTTTATGCATTCTTGTTTTTGCTGCTTTATTTTATTTGTTATGCATTTCTTAGTTTCTTTTATGAAACAAATCCGCTGCAACTTCTATTGAATTCAGATTACAACGCAATATTCTCGCAGTTTCTCTTTCTTTCAGCCACCGGATTTATTGCATTAACAGTTGCATTTTTACGCCCAAATCCTGTACTGGCGCTTCCTGTTTTGGTTTATTGGCTGCTTGAGGGTTGGCTTGTGAATTTTATACAACGTAAGCTGGAATCCAATGCAGGAGAAATCTTCCCTCTTCAGGCATTCAAACAAATAATTTCGGAAAATCTGCTTGATACACCGCAAACAATAGTTATTTCGGCCTATTCTCTGCTCTTTTTGTTTGGGCTTCATTTTTCAATTCAAAAAAGAATGTTTGTATGAAAATCAAATATCCGTTAATTGCTGCAACTGTTTTTATTGCTGCTCTTATTTTGAATAACAAAATCATCCAATGGAAAACTTACCGTTTTTACAGTAATCTGGAAAATATTGATGACCCAATTCGTGAAGAATTAAAACGCGATGAATTATTAAATGACGAAGCAGATGCTCAAACGTTGGTGATTAATTTGTGGGCAACGTGGTGTGGGCCTTGTCAAAAAGAGATTCCTCTTCTCAATCAACTGGTAGATAAATATGAAAATGAGAGCATTCTATTTATTTCAGTAACCGACGAAACTGAAAAGAAAGTTTCTGAGTGGCTGGAATTGCAAAAAAACGAACCACTATATTTTCCGCTATACGAAAACAAACGACTGATGAATTATCTTTTTCAGTTGAATCCAAAACTTGATTTAAAAAAAGGTCGCTATCCTGAATTATTACCTACTAATATCATTATTCACAACAGAACATTGCTACTTTTTGAGCAGGGATTTTCTGAAGAAAAGGTGGTAAAAATTGATTCTGTATTAAATCAGTTATCAAAATAATTCAAATACAAGAGTACAAAACAAGAAAGGCCATCCTTTCGGACAGCCTTTCTATCAACATTTTAAACTATTTTATTTCAAACGGTTTTTCAGAGCAACAAATTCTTCGGCTAATTCCTTTGGAAGATGTGTACCAAAGTTTGCGTAATGTTCTTCGATTAATTCGCATTCATCGAGCCATTTTTCAGCATTTACGCTTAACAATTCATCAAGATTTGCAGCCACATTTTCAATCCCTTTTATATCAATATCTTCTTTCTTTGGCACAAATCCAATCGGAGTATCAACAGTTTCAACTGTATTGTCGCAGGCATCAAAAATCCACTCAAGTACGCGCATGTTTTCGCCATATCCCGGCCACAACCATTTTCCATTCTCATCTTTACGGAACCAGTTTACATTAAAGATCTTTGGAAGCTTTGTTTTATCAGGAGCATTTTTACCAATGTTTACCCAATGGCCAAAATAATCGCCCATGTTGTAACCACAGAATGGCAACATGGCAAACGGGTCGCGGCGAACACCGGCTTTTAAACCGATAGCAGCAGCAGTAACTTCAGAACCTACAATTGAGCCCATAAATACACCGTGATTCCAGTTGCGGGCCTGGTAAACCAACGGAACTGTAGAAGGACGGCGACCACCAAACAAAAATGCAGAAATTGGCACGCCAGCCGGATTTTCCCAGTCAGCATCAATTGCCGGACATTGACCTGCAGGTGCTGTAAAACGTGCATTCGGATGAGCAACAGGTTCGCCTGAAGCCGGATCATGAACTTTGTTTTTCCAGTTAATAGTTCCTGCCGGGCATTCGGTTCCAATGCCTTCCCACCAGATATCGCCATCGGGAGTTAAACCAACGTTGGTAAAAATTGTATTTGATTTTGCCGAAAGCATTGCATTCGGGTTTGTTTCCATCGATGTCATTGGAGCAACGCCAAAGAAACCAGCTTCAGGATTGATAGCGTACAAACGGCCATCGGCTCCAAATTTCATCCATGCAATATCGTCACCAACAGTTTCAACTTTCCATCCCGGAATAGTTGGGATTAACATTGCGAGATTGGTTTTACCGCATGCACTTGGGAACGCGGCAGCAATGTATTTTTTCTCTCCTTTCGGGTTAGTGATACCCATGATAAGCATGTGTTCGGCTAACCAGCCTTCCTGCTTTGCTGTGTAAGATGCAATACGAAGTGCGAGACATTTTTTTCCGAGCAATGCATTGCCACCATATCCTGAACCGAATGACCAGATTTCCTGTGTTTCGGGAAAATGACTAATATATTTGTCATCAATATTTGAAGCACATGGCCAGGCAACATCTTTTTGTCCTTCTGCCAATGGAGCGCCTACTGAATGAACACAAGGAATGAAATCACCATCACCTAAAACATCAAGAACCGGATTTCCCATTCGAGTCATAATTCGCATGTTGGTGACAACATAAGCTGAATCAGTAATTTCAACACCAATCTTTGCAATGTCGGAACCCAGTGGGCCCATACTGAAAGGAATAATGTACATGGTACGGCCTTTCATACAACCAGCAAACTTCTTCCTCAAAATGTCTTTCATTTCTTTTGGGTCCATCCAGTTGTTGGTATGTCCGGCTTCTTCTTTTGTTGATGTACAAATAAATGTCCGGTTTTCAACCCTTGCCACATCCGAAGGGTCGCTATTAAAAGAGTAACTTCCGGGTTGTTTTTCTTCATTCAGTTTTACTGCAGCGCCAGAAGCCACCATTTCGTCTAACAAACGCTGGTTTTCTTCTTCCGATCCATCACACCAATAAACTTTATCGGGCTGACAAAGTTGCGCCCATTCTTCAACCCATGCCTGTAATTTTTTGTTAGTAGTCATAAAATTTTTCAATTTGTTATAAATCAAGCTATTGTATTAAATAATTCTTTTTTGAATCTTGGCAAATATAAATTTTTTAAACTCATTCGGGGGTGTTGAATAACATCAGTATGTTGCATTAAACTATTCCTTAACAATGCTCATAAACAAAAATACACACTAAAATGTCATCGCACAATTTTACAACCCAATCTAAACAAATACAATAAGCTCTGAAACAACTATATAGATTTAATGGAACAGCAAACGTGACTGCTTTTTTTAAGTAAAAAACCGTTTATTGACTTTAATCAAATATAATTACTCACTTAATGATTTCTTCACAGTGGCTGAGAAAACAAAGAACTGGCAGCTTTTACAAACTGCCAGTTCTTGTGATGCAGAGCGAGTTTTATTAACTCAGGAATAATATACTATGACCGCGGATGAAACTGCTGAATGGTACTTTTAAGATATTCCCTGTCGAGATGAGTATAAATCTCGGTGGTTAAAATAGACTCGTGCCCAAGCATTTCCTGAACAGCTCTTAAATCGGCTCCACCATTAATTAAATGGGTGGCAAATGAATGTCGGAAAGTATGCGGGCTGATACTTTTCTGTAATCCTGTTTTCTTTGCCAGGCCTTTTATAATTGTAAATACCATTACCCTGCTGAGTTTTTGTCCGCGCCGATTCAGGAAAAGAATATTTTCACTGTCCTTTGCCACATTAAGCCGTTTGCGGTAACCACTCATATAGCGTTCAACTTCTTCAATTGCTTTACTACTAACCGGCACCAATCGTTCTTTGTTCCCTTTTCCTTCTACCCTGATGAATCCCTGGTCGAAATACAGATTTGTAATTTTTAGGCTTACAAGTTCACTCACCCTGAGACCACAACTGTAAAGGGTTTCAAGCATTGCTTTATTCCGCTGGCCCTCCGATTTATCCAAATCAACACCGTCAATCAGGTGGTCGATTTCTTCAATCGAAAGTACGTCAGGTAATTTTCTGCCGATCTTCGGCGATTCAAGCAAAGATGTCGGATCTGTGGTTACTTTTCCCTCCACCATCAGGTATTTATAAAATGATTTAATCCCCGAAATTGTCCTGGCTTGTGTCCTTGGACTGATTTCCTTTTCATTGAGCCAGGCAATAAATTCTTTCAAATGCTCAAGCTTCACTTTAACTGGCGTTACTTTACTGTAATGCTTATCAAGATAATTGATAAGCTTATTGATATCATTAATGTACGCTGACACTGAATTTTGTGAAAGCGATTTTTCCAGTCTCAGGTAATTCTCATAACCTTTTTTTCCTTCCTCCCAATTCATAACCTATCGTTTTAAATTATTATTGAATTAATTTCCTAATCAATTTCCTATTAACTTAGCATTGATTTGGATACATTACGTTAAACAAACGTGTAAAGTTACCATAAAAATAAAAAATACCGATATCTGAGAAAACCGGTAGCAATTATAAAACTGCTAATCAAAATTTTAAAGAAGTACAATAATTTTAAAAGCATAACAAAAAATATGAAAATTATAATTATTAACGGACCAAATCTCAATTTATTGGGAAAGCGTGAAACCAGTATTTATGGAAATGAAAGCTTCGAAAGCTATTTTGACGGTTTGAAAATACAATTCAGCGAGATTGAATTTATCTACTTTCAATCGAATATTGAAGGAGAACTGGTGAATAAAATTCATGAATACGGTTTTTATGCTGATGGAATAATTATGAATGCAGGCGCATATACGCACACTTCTGTAGCCATACGCGACGCTATTTCGGGTATAAAAACCCCGGTTGTTGAGGTACATATTTCGAACACGCTTACCCGCGAGGATTTCAGGCACAAATCGTTGATTGGCCCGGTTTGCAGAGGTTGTATAATGGGTTTTGGTCTCGATTCGTACAGGCTCGCCGTTCAAAGTTTTCTGAAAAGCTAATATTAAGATTTCAAGTCAGGGAACATCCGTTTCAGTTTGAAGGAGTATTGTTTATTAACTTTGCAACAAAATTGAACTTTCAGGTTTTCAGCCTGATTAAAACATTATAAAATGAGACAGACGAAAATTGTTGCTACAATCTCAGACCAACGTTGTGATATACCTTTTGTTGAATCGTTATTCAAAGCCGGGATGAATGTAGCCCGCATAAATACTGCTCATATTTCGCAGGAAGGTGGTAAAAAGCTGATTCAGAACATCAGAGCCGTTTCGCCTAAAATTGCGATTATGATTGATACTAAAGGCCCTGAAATAAGAACCGCAAAAACGCAAAAGGAAACATATGTTGAACAGGGACAGGAAGTGACTTTCTCGTGTGAAATGGATGCTGTTAAAGTTGGTCTTGAAAATATTTGCGTGAGTTACAAAAACTTTATTCATGATTTAAACGAAGGCGATAACATTTTAATCGACGATGGCGATATTAAAGTTGTTGTGATTAAAAAATATCCTAAATACCTGCATTGCCGTGTTGAAAACAGCGGAACCATAAAAAACAATAAAAGCATAAATATACCTGGAATAAAGATTAAACTTCCTTCAATTTCTGACAAAGACAAGGAGTTTATTGCTTTTGCCATAGAAAACGACCTCGATTTTATAGCACATTCATTTGTAAGAAACCGCAAAGATGTTCAGGAAGTGCAGAAAATTCTGGATAGTGCTGGTAGTCAGATAAAAATTATTGCAAAAATTGAGAACCTTGAAGGTGTAAATAATATAACCGAAATTCTGGAAGAAGCATACGGAATAATGGTCGCCCGCGGTGATTTGGGCATTGAAATTCCGGCCGAGCAGATTCCAACCGTTCAGCGCAACCTCATCAGAAAAGCAATTTTGCAAAAAAAACCAGTGATTGTGGCTACCCAAATGCTGCACAGCATGATTGAGCATCCGCGGCCAACACGCGCCGAAGTGAGCGATGTAGCCGGTGCCATTTATTCACGAACTGATGCAATCATGCTAAGTGGTGAAACTGCTTACGGAAAATATCCGGTTGAAGCAATACAAACCATGGTGAGAATTGCCAAAGAAGTTGAGCCCGACCGTGACAAAAGATATGATGTAATCATTCCACCGGTAAATAATGAGATTCCGGCCTATTTAGCTCACTCGGCCATCAGGGCATCAAAAGAACTTGATAACTGTATGGTAATTACCTCAACAACCACTGGTAAAACAGCACGTTACATGGCTGCATACCGGTCGTTTACACCGGTTTATGCCAAATGTCATTCGCACAGGGTTGTACGTGAACTTGCATTATCATTTGGTATATTTCCCTCGTACCTGCCGATGAAGAAAAATAAAATGCAGATTCAGAAAGCGGCTGTATTGTCGCTGCTTGAAGATAAAGAAATAAAAGACGAAGACTTGCTCATTTATGTTGGTGGCAGGTTTGGGGACGAAGCCGGCGCCTCTTTTATAGAGGTTTCAACCGCTAAGAATATCTTTTCGAAAATAGAGGAAGCCAAATTGGCCAAACTAAAAAAGTGATGCCAATTGAATCGGATTACGATTCAATGCCGCTTTTTAACATTTCGGTTTGTGGGTAAGATATTTCATCAGACCCGGATTGGCTAAAATTCCATATTCAAAAATGCGTTTTATAAATTTCGCGGCAATATTAATTCCGAATATCAAATCCGGACAAAAAAAATATCCCGAATAAAATTTACCGTTTTATTCGGGATGTTATAATTAAAACGTGATGATCTATCTTAAATCAATTACTTCAACGCCCGGGAATTTCTTTGCATCAAATATAAAATCCGCATCCGGAAAATCTTTGTTCGATTCAAATTTATTCACTTTAATAGAATAAGTGTTTCCATCGGTACCGGATAAAAGGGCCGACTGAATCATTGAAGTTGATTTATTGATCTCGATGGTGATTTTCGAAACCTCGAACTCCGTTTTATCAGGATAAAGCTCAATTTGGTAAACCGGTTTTCCTTCAACTGTTTTTTCGGCAATAAATTTCGATTTAAACCCTTTTTCGTAAATGGTAAAAACAGTTGATGGGTCCATCAATTCGCTGCTGCTTTCGTCAATTGTAGAAATAGTTACCTGGTTGCCATTTTTCATATAAGTCCAGCTGGTTTTACCATCGGCAAATACCTTTAAGCCGGCACCGGGTATTTCAACCACATATTTATTGCCTTTCAGTTTAATCGAACCATTATTAGTTTCTTTCAACTGAGCATTCTGCATCGAAAATGTAAAATCGGCAGAAATTGTGTTGAACGACCTTGTTTTCTGACTGGTCTGATCGAGAATTTGTTTTGCTTTGGCATCGGTTTGGGCATTCAAAATATTAGCAATCAACACCACGGCTATTAAAAAAAGTAACTTTTTCATTTATTTATTTTTATCTGAAATTATTCAACAATTGTTCCAAACTGTATTCATCCTGAATGAGCACCTGTCGGGCTTTACTTCCTTCGCTTGGTCCAACAATTCCTGCGGCTTCAAGCTGATCCATAATTCTGCCGGCCCGGTTATACCCGATCGAGAATTTCCGCTGAATCATTGATGTTGAACCAATTTGGTTCATCACAACCAATCGGGCAACATCTTCGAACATTTCATCCGTATTATTTAAGTCAACATCGCCCGGCATTCCGTCTTCTTCGTCGCTGTACTCCGGTAACATGAAAGCGGTGGGATAACCACGTTGTTCAGCAATAAACGAACAAATTTTCTCCACTTCAGGCGTATCAACAAAAGCACACTGAACACGGGTTATATCGCTATTGGCCGAGATTAACATGTCGCCTTTTCCAATTAACTGGTTCGCGCCCGGCTGATCGAGAATGGTTCGTGAGTCAATCATCGAAGCCACTTTAAAAGCAATTCGGGCCGGAAAGTTGGCTTTAATTACACCAGTTATAATTGTAACCGAAGGTCGCTGTGTGGCAATAATCATATGAATACCAACAGCCCTGGCCAACTGTGCAATACGGGCAATCGGCAATTCTATTTCCTTGCCTGCCGTCATAATCAGGTCGGCAAACTCGTCGATAATCACCACAATGTAAGGCATAAATTTGTGTCCTTTCATCGGGTTCAACCGGCGGCTTGTAAATTTTTTGTTATATTCTTTTACGTTACGCGCGTGCGCTTTTTTCAGCAGATCGTAACGGCTGTCCATTTCAATGTTTATGGAATTCAGCGTATTCTTAACTTTCTGAATGTTTGTGATTACCGGTTCTTCCTCGTTCGGCAATTTGGCCAGATAATGTTTTTCGATGATAGAATACAGGTTGAGTTCCACCTTTTTAGGGTCGATGAAAACAAATTTCAGCTCGGCCGGATGTTTTTTATATAACAATGAGGTAATAATAACATTCACCCCAACCGATTTACCCTGACCTGTGGCTCCGGCTACAAGAATGTGTGGCATTTTGGCAAGGTCGAACATAAATGTTTCGTTCGAAATTGTTTTTCCAAGTGCGATTGGCAATTCTGCAGTCGATTCCTGAAATTTTTTCGAACTGATTATCGAACGCATTGAAACGACCTCCGGATTTTGATTCGGAACTTCAATACCAATTGTTCCCCGGCCAGGAATTGGAGCTATAATCCTGATTCCCAAAGCAGAAAGACTTAGTGCAATATCATCTTCGAGATTCTTTATTTTTGCAATTCTGATTCCCGGAGCCGGAACAATTTCGTACAAAGTGATGGTTGGCCCGATGGTTGCCCTGATTTTGGTAATCTCAATTTTGTAATGCCTGAGCGTTTCAACAATTTTGTTTTTGTTCGAAATCAGCTCTTCGTTAGTAACTTCTGCATTTCCCGATTTGTGGTCTTCAAGCAATTCAAGTGTTGGAAATTTAAAAGTTGAAAGATCGAGTTTCGGATCATATTCTTCCATTCCTTCTTCATAATAATCTTCACCATCGTCATCGGGTTTTACATGTTCAGCAATATCTTCTTCAACCACAGCGTGGGTCACAGCAGGTTTTGGAATAAAAACCTCGCGTTCAATTTCCATATCAATTTCGTTCTGATCCTCTTCATCATCAGGCCCGAAAATGGCCTTAACCACATCGTCGTGTTCAATCACTTTCGAAATCGTTTTATCCTCAAAAACAACTTCCCTGCCCTTTTCAGGCTGAACAGTATCATTTTCAGTTTCTTTTTTAACACTCGGTTTTGGTGTTAAACGGGCTTTAAACCATGAATATGAATTCTCAAAACGAATGATTACCAGCGTAATTCCTGAAACAGCAAGCAGAAAAAAGAGTCCGATTTTACCAATGAGCGCACCAAGCCATGTACACATGATATAACCATATCTTCCGCCATAATAAATAAACGAACCATCTTCGTGTTTGGTTAATATCAAACCTAAAGCCATTGACAACCAAACCAGCAAAATAAGACTATAAATCAGATTCTTTCTAAAACGAATCAGGTTACGGCTGATGATTCTGAGACCGGTAACACCAACCATATACACCAGTAAAAACGATGCAAGTCCGAAACCTTTGTTGATAATTAATTCAGAAATATATGCACCGGCTTTTCCGGCCTTATTCAGCACCTTAATTTCCCTGTCCAACATCAGTTCTTTGAAATTCAGGTCGAGTTTGCTTTGATCAGCTGCACCATAAAACAAAAACGAAATAAAGGCAATAAGCAAATAAATTGCTATTACAAAGATGATTAACCCTATGATAAACCTGAACTTTTCATTCAAAAAGAAGGGCGCTTTTTTCTCTTTGGTTTTTTGATTTGATTCAGCAGGCTTTTTGCTTTTCGATGCCATTTACTAACTGTTTTGCAAAATATGGTTGCAAATTTAAGTAAAAAATGTTTGCCTGTGGTTTATAAATTGTAACAGAACAGAAACCTTTTAATACTTACATGTTAATAAAATTTATGTGCCGCTTACAAAGAATTACCCGCAACGATATTTTAATTACAAACTGGTGTAAACGATTGTTTTCCAGACCAAATTAATGTCTCAAACAACCAGTAAAAACTGATAAAACAACAGATTTTAAGTAATGGCTTATCTTTAAGTTTGTGGCAATCCTGATGAACAGAAATCATCAGGAGATTACTAAAATCGAAATATTTTTTAATAGCGAATAAGTGATTTTCAGACAATAAAACGAGCAATTGAACTATGAAAAAACTGGCTGTTATTGCACTTGGCGGAAATGCAATTCTCAGGGGAAATGAGGAAGGCACAATTGAACAACAGGAACTGAATTCGACCGAAACGCTTGAAAACCTGATTTACCTGATTAAAGAAGGTTACGAGCTGGTGATTACCCATGGAAACGGTCCACAGGTTGGAAATATTCTGATGCGTAATGATGCCGGGCAACAAATCTACAATATTCCGGCAATGCCGCTCGATATTTGTGTTGCTGATTCGCAGGGCGGAATTGGGTATATGATTGAACGGATGATGCGAAACATGTTGAATAAACATGGAATCAAAAAAAACGTCATCACCATGGTTACGCTTGTTGAAGTGGACAAAAATGATCCTGCCTTTCAAAATCCGTCGAAGCGGATTGGCCGGGTTTACGATAAGGTCGAAGCCGAAAGAATGACCCGCGAACACAACTGGATTTTCAAACCTTCGGCTAAACAAATCAACGGTTTTCAAAGAGTGGTCCCCTCTCCCGTTCCAATCGAAATTATTAACAGGGAAACCATTCAACTACTTGTTGAAAAGGGGAATATTGTGATTGCTGCCGGTGGCGGCGGAATACCTGTGTATTTTGACGAAAACGGCGATGTAAGAACGCTGGATGCCGTAATCGATAAAGATATGGCTTCGGGTTTATTGGCCACAAATATCAATGCCGACGAATTTTATGTACTTACTGATGTTTCGTTTATTTACAAAGATTTTGGGAAACCGACACAGGAAAAACTTGAGTTCCTGAATTATAACGACACTGTAAAATACCTTGAAGCAGGCACTTTTGCCGAAGGAACTATGGAGCCAAAAATCAGGGCATGTTTGCGATTCATCGAAAAAGGAGGGAAAAAGAGTGTAATTACGGAGGCAAAAAAACTGGAAGACAAATCATATGGCTCAAAAATTACGATGGAGTATGAGAATTGAAAAATGCATGAATGCGATAATGAATGAATGAAGAACAGATAAGAATACTCATAACTTGCGCTTTAAACTTTAAATAAAAATATATGACTATCAATTTAAAAAACCGCAACTTTTTAAAACTACTCGATTTCACGCCCGTTGAAATTGAATATTTGCTTGAGCTATCGCTTCAACTTAAAAAAGCAAAAAAAGATGGAACAGAGAAAAAACATTTGATTGGCAAAAACATAGCACTGATTTTCGAAAAGGCTTCAACCCGCACGCGTTGCGCTTTTGAGGTTGCAGCTTTCGACCAGGGAGCCAATGTTACCTATCTTGGTCCGTCGGGTTCGCAAATCGGGCAAAAAGAATCGATGAAAGACACGGCCCGTGTTTTGGGGCGAATGTACGATGGCATAGAATACCGTGGTTTCGGGCAGGCAATTGTGGAAGAGTTAGCCAAATACGCCGGGGTTCCGGTTTGGAATGGTTTAACCGATGAATTTCACCCGACACAAATTTTGGCTGATTTTTTAACCATAAAAGAACATAGTGATAAACCACTTTCACAAATTAAATTCTGTTATTTAGGCGATGCAAGAAATAATATGGGAAATTCGCTGATGGTTGGCGCTGCAAAACTGGGCATTGATTTCAGGGCTGCAGCACCCGCAGCCTGTCAGCCTTCGATAGAATTACAAAATGAATGTAATGAAATTGCCCTACAAACCGGCGCTAAAATTATGGTAACCGAATCGGTTGCAGACGCTGTTAAAGGCTGCGATTTTCTGTATACCGATGTGTGGGTTTCGATGGGTGAACCAGCCAGCGTTTGGGAAGAAAGGATTAAACTGCTTTTGCCCTACCAAATCAATTCATCAACGATGAAGTTGACTGGAAATCCTGCCGTAAAATTTCTGCATTGTTTGCCGGCATTTCACAACCGTGAAACCAAAGTTGGAGAAGAAATATTTCAGAAATTCGGAATTGATGCGATGGAGGTAACAGAAGAAGTTTTTGAGAGCGAAGCTTCTATTGTTTTCGATCAGGCAGAAAATCGATTACATACAATAAAAGCGGTGCTGGTAGCGACATTAGGATAGTTTCATTCACCTGCTGACTTTAAGTTCAGCAGGTGAATATTAGTTTTTGAGTAAGAAATTCCAGAATTTTACTGAGCAGGTCAACTAAAGTCACCTGCTCAACCTACTAATAAAAAAGCAACTCATAACTGAGTCGCTTTTTTTGCGGTGCGGACGGGACTCGAACCCGTCCCGAGTACTCGGGATGACAGGCCGATATTCGAACCAAACTGAAAAATATCACCTCCGCTACTGTCTGCTTTCAGCAAATCTTTTGAAGGTCAGTAAAAATAAAGTGTGTTTATCGGGTTTTGTATTCGCGAATCAACTTCTCATAAAACGCACGATTCCGCTGATTCTTGAAAAATTTCTCCCTTTTTATAGCTGCTGTTTTGGTCTCAAACTTTTCTGAATAAACAACTTCCCAAGGCATCTTTCCCGATGTGTGATTGGATTTCCCTGAATTGTGCTCAAACAGTCGTCTATCTAAATCGGTGGTGTAACCAATATAGAAAGAACCATCCTGCTGGCTTTGCAATATATAAACTGTAAATTTCATAAAATGCGAAAAGCAGCTCATTTCTGAACTGCTTTTTGCGGTGCGGACGGGACTCGAACCCGCGACCCTCGGCGTGACAGGCCGATATTCTAACCAAACTGAACTACCGCACCAAAATTATGGTGAAGACTCTTAAAAAAATGCGGTGCGGACGGGACTCGAACCCGCGACCCTCGGCGTGACAGGCCGATATTCTAACCAAACTGAACTACCGCACCATTTTTTTTAATCATCATTTCAATGAATTTCCTTTTTCAAAAGGTGTTGCAAATATATACTTTCTTTTTTTTACTGCAATACCGATGTAATAATTTTTAAAAATAGATTTATAGTACTAATTTACAGCATTTTAGAAATAAATACAATATATTTTTACTTCCTGATATGTACAAGATTTTCAGGATTCAGCTCTTGTTCTCCATTCCAGCAATAGGCAGTGAGTGTTTTACTGCCGGCAACACACGAATCGACACAACAAATATTTGGTTTAATAATATATGGTCCGTTATGACGGCAATAATGCCCGAAAAAAACAGGAGGTGAAGTTTCTGGATACGGAGACAAAACCGGGGCGACATGTTTGGGAATTTCATATTCGGGCAACGAAAATTTACTTTCGAACGACATTTCCTCAAATGTTTTTCCATCGGGATTTTCCCACCAGCGTAACCTGAACGATTGTGGAGAAATTCCTTTATTACTGATAATTTTCAGATTTCCAGGCATCTTAAAATCAACTCCTTTTGTCAACAATAAAATATTCCGGGCAGTTTTTGATTTTGGCTTTTTGTGAACCTTTTTGAATATATCCTTCCTTGATTTTCCCGATTCTTCAGCACTTGTTAACCAATCGATTGCTATCTCCGACCAACAGGCATGAACGATTCGTATTTTACCCAAATCGAGATAGAGTGGTAAATCCAACATCCAGTTAAGATGATCTTTCCATTCGTCGGCAAAACCGGTAAATTCGCTGATGGTTTTGTGTAATGCAAGGAAATTCTTGTTTTTCGTTTTAACTACCAGCGAGCCGTCTTTTTCTTTCAAATAATAGGTAATCGCATAAATTTCATGATTACCTAAAATGGCAAAGGCATTTCCATTTTCAACCATTTTACGAACAATGCGGATTGTTTTGCGGATTTCTGGTCCGCGATTTACAAAGTCACCAACAAAAATTGCTTTTCGGTTCGGATGCCAGTAGCCATTTTCGGTTTTCTGGTAACCCAGCTGCAAAAACAACTTTTTCAACAATGAGGCATAACCGTGAACATCGCCAATGATATCGTACATGTTTAGTTTTGTTTCCCCGAATATAAAAAAATAGCTGCCATTGCTGACAGCTATTTTCTTGTTTTATCAACAGATTCTGTTACCAGAAATAAACATAGAACAGAACACACGCCAGTACTACACCTCCTGATGCAATTACATCCCACTTATTCCAACTTTTGCTTATGAGCGCTCTGTAATTTCCATCAAAAGTTATTGCATCAACTTGCTGAGCAGTAGGTTTCGGAGTGAAAAAAGAAACTATAACCATCATCAGCATAATGAATACAAGTAGCCAAACTTCAAAGATAAGCCAGTTGGTTTGCCAAAACCATGTTGTTGATTCCCAAAATCCACCTGTCATAACGTCTTTACCGGTATCAGTTAATATATTTGTGAGCAAGCGTATCATACCAATGATAAAGCCTACTATCATACCGGCCTCGCCAGCTTTTGGTGTAATTCTTTTTGAGAAAATCCCCATTACAAATACTGCAACCATTGCCGGAGCAAGTAAAGATTGAATACCTTGAAGATAAGAATATAGACTACCCAGTTTCATCATAATAGGTATCCAGATAATACCAGCGATTACCACAACTACTGTAGCAATTCTGCCTACGAGAACATACCTTGCCTCTGTTTTGCCTTTGAACATTGGTTTGTAAAAATCCTCAGTATAAAGCGTGGCACACGAATTAAAGAATGCGGCTAAAGAAGCAACCAATGCTGATATAAATCCAATAGTAACAATACCTTTCACACCTGCAGGCAAAACAAACTTAACCATTGAACCAAATGCCATATCAGGATTATCTAAAGTGAAGCCACTGTCGGGACGGGCAGCCAATGCTGCAGCAACCATACCCGGAATCAGGAACATAAATACTGGTAATAATTTAAAATATCCGGCAGCAATCGTGCCCCTGCGCGCGCGTTTCATCACTTCGTCGCTGGGTTCGCCTTTACGTTGTCCGAGTACACGCTGAACAATGTGCTGGTCGGTAGCCCAATACCAAAGACCAATAATTGATGCTCCCAAAAACACCCAAACACCCGGATATTCGTCATACAACGGATTACCCGTATCAAACTGGAACAAATGGGCTGTTCCATATGCAACACCATCTGCGCCTACGTTTAGTGTTTTTGTGTAGTCTATCATCGCAGTCCAGCCATCAATAACACTTCCGCCTCCAAGTGCGGCCAGCCCTAAGAAAAGTACCAGAAATGAACCAATAATAAGTATCGGGGTTTGAATTGCCGACAAGGTCATCACACCCTTCATTCCACCCAATACAGTAAATATACCTGTCAATATTATCAAACCAATAGCTCCGTACCAGAAAGGTAAACCAAGAAGACTTTCCATAAATATACCTCCTGTAAAAGCTGTGACACTCACTTTGGTCAGTACGTATGCGATAAGGGTTATGATTGACAGCCACGAACCAGTGCGAGGAGTATAGCGGGCTTTGAGAAAATCGGGCATTGTGATGATTTTGCCTAATTTAGTGCTCATCAATTGATAAAACGGCACAAAAAGCCATCCCAGAATAAGGATCATCCAGCCGTGCATTTCCCAATGCGCCATGGCGACACCAGACTTTGCACCAGTTCCGGCAAGCCCAACAAGATGTTCGGAGCCGATATTTGCCGCAAATATAGCTGCACCAATAATGTACCATGGTTCCCCTTTACCAAACAGGTAATCTTCACTGTCGGCACCTTGTTGCAATCGATTGTGTTTTTGTATGGAACGCCATACTGCCCATCCGATAGCCAAAATTCCAATCACAATTATTACCCAATCGAGCCAAATAAATTCGTTTGAATTCCAGTTCATAAAACGTTGTTATTAATTTAGTTTAAGATTATAATATATCTATTCGCTTTCCTTGGTTTTAATCCGGTTTGCTTTAAAAGCGTTAAAAATACATTTTATTTTGAAAACGCATTTGTAATTTTAATTTATCTCTTTGTAAAAACAGCTTTTTCATTACTCTTTTGAAAAAAAGCCATCCGCTGCTAAACGAATGGCTTTTATAATACCGGATTGATTCATAAAAATATCTGTAAAACAGATACAAATATGAATTAAACTTTTAGTTTTTCATCAGCTCGTTTGGTTACTTTACTGCCAATTAAAGCGTAGAATAACAAGTATGCCAAACCTCCAAACATAACCCAATAACTTGGGATAAATCCGGCAACATCGGCAATCCAGTTTTGAAGTAACGGTAAGAGACCTCCACCACAAACCAATGTCATAAAAATACCTGAAGCAGCAGCCAGATATTTGCCTAATCCTTCAACAGCCAGGTTGAAAATACCTCCCCACATAATTGAAGTACACAAACCTACCAATACCAAAAACATTGCATTAATTGGCACTTTTGCCAATCCAAATGAAAGCATTCCTGTAGCAGTTCTTTGCATAACAGGTATTTCTACCATGGTTGAAGTTGGAAACAAAATTGCTGCAAGAACCAATACCAAACCAACAAATGAAGCTACTGATAACATGGTCTTACTTGAAACTTTACCTCCGATTGAAGCACCAATCAACCTGCCTGCCAACATGAGTAACCAGTAGGTCCCGGCAACAAATCCGGCAACGGTTGGACCAATTTCAGGAACATCAGAAAGCCAGAAAATCATTGTTCCTGGAACGCCAACTTCAACTCCTACATAAACAAAAATTCCTATTGCACCTAAAATAAAATGACGGAACTTCATTGCCCCCGACATTAAATCTTTTAATGGTTCTTTAGCATATTCAATACTTGGTTCAGGAATTTTAACGCCAAGCAAAACAAAGAAAACCAACGCAAAAATTCCCATTGCGATGTACATTACAGGAAATATATCGGTAATTTGTGCTTTGGTTGCTTCACCAATTAACACGCCAACAAAAGCAGGTGTAATAGTTGCCATAACAGAGTTGAAAGAACCTCCAACCTGAATCAACTGGTTACCTTTATTTCCACCACCACCCAAGGTATTAAGCATTGGATTTACAACTGTATTTAACAATGTCATTGAAAAACCAGCTACAAATGCTCCCAAAAGATAAACTGCAAATGCACTTTCCTGACTAACATGACCGGAAAGAAACTGAATTCCTACTCCAATAAATCCAACTGCAATTGCAATTAGTGCAGTCTTTTTATATCCAATTCTTTGTAGAAGAAGACCTCCGGGAATTCCCATAACTGCGTAAGCAATAAAGTTTGCAGCGTTACCTAACATCCCCAGAAAGTTACTGGCTCCAAACTGAGATTTTAACACAACACCCATTGGTGCAGCCAGATTGGTAACAAATGCGATCATCCCAAAAAGCAGGATCATCATAAAAATCGGCAAAGCATAACTCTTTTTTTGATTCATGATAATAGATTTAAATAGTTTTTGATATTAATTATTTAGTTTTTTCTAATTTATTCATAATTGGTCTTTTTTCTGGCTTATGAACGTAAAAGTAAAAAAATATTGGTTTTAACATTATAACTCGAGTTTAATCGATCCTTTGCCCCTGATAAACAGTTTGTGGCATTTACCCTCGCCATAAACATGTTCAAGTGTTTTTACATATTCAGCAAGTTTTTCCTGCGGAACAAATGCCTGAATTGTACCTCCGAAACCACCGCCATGAACGCGCCATGCACCCGAACCTTTCAACACCATTTCGCTTAATGCAAGTGCAAGCGAAACAACTTGTTCATCTTTGTGTACCACATCAAAAATATTCTGGTTGTACATGTACGAGCTGTAGCCCGATTCAACAACCATTTTCAGAAAAGCCTGAAAATCGTTTTGTTCGAGTGCCGCCACCTGCTCAACAACGCGTTGATTATCGCCCTGAAAATGATACGCTCTTAAAATAGCCCTGTCGCCAGTTTTTTCGCGCATTGCAGGAATTTTTTCAACAATTTGTTCCAAAGTAACTTCTCTTAAAACTTTAGCACCAAGCTGTGCTGCAACAGCCTTCATTTCGGTGGGCAACGACGCGTACTCAGCTTGTGAAGCGGCATCGTCATGACCTCCGCCAACATCTGTAATCACCAACGAAAATCCGGTTGAAACAAAATCGAAATCAACTTCTTTTACAATGGGATTGGCCGGGTCTTTAAAATCGATGGTAATCAAACCGCCTACCGAACAGGCTGTCTGATCCATCAGGCCACATGGTTTACCAAAGTAGTTGTTTTCGCTCCACTGTCCAATAATTGCATTTTCAACAGCGCTCATTTTTCCATCGTTGAAAAGCTCGTTAAAAATAGCGCCGATTAAAACTTCGAATGAAGCTGAAGAACTTAGTCCTGAACCTTTTGGAACCCGGCCATCGATACAGGCATTAAAACCACCCACATTGTAACCATTCTGTTTCATTTTGGCTGCAATACCTTTCACCAGCGAAACCGAAGTATAAAATTCTGATTCCCTGGGTTGAAAATCGGTAAGCTCAACCTGAAACTCGGGATAACCGGTCGATTTGATGCGAATTGTATTTGTTCCGTTTTTTGCCGCAACTGCAATATTATCGAGATTAACCGCACCGGCCAGCACACGACCATAATTATGATCGGTATGGTTACCGCCAATCTCAGTTCGCCCCGGAGAGCTGAACAGTTCCACATCGTCAGCACCAAAAGTCTTTGTAAAATCACTCATCAGGGTTGCATATCGTTCTGCTTCCGATTTTAACACAACTGCATTATTACCGTACAATTCCTGAAACAGCGGATTTTTTCCACCATTAATTTTTTCAATCAAACTATTAATTTTCGCCATAATCTTTTTATTGGTTTAATTTTTTTATCAATCAGGTATTATTTGATGTCAATATTTATAACATCATCAACCGGTAGGTACCAGTAGGTACAAATATAGTTTTTAAACTTCCAGTCCCACCGCCAACCGGCAAAAAATATCCACATTTCACAGGCTGTTTCTTACAATTAGTTTAGCCGGATTCCTCACCTGGCTGTTCTTCCTGGTTAAAACCATATCAGCCAGTGTTTTGCCCATTTCTGAAAAATCAGTTGAAATTGTGGTTATCCCACCTCCAACCACCTCTTTCAGCATGGTATCGTTAAACGAAACAATTCCGAACTTTTTACCCAGTTTAAATTTGTATTCCTTTGCCTTTTTCACCATCTCAACCATATCGCGATCTGAAGTAAAAAAGTAAGCCTCATATAATTCAGGGCGTAGCCCTTCAACCGATCTAACCACCTGGTGATTAATGTTGTGCTGGCTGCAAAATCGTTCGAACCCCTTCACCCGATCCTGGGGTTCTTTGGCGCCCTGATTCACAAAAATCAGTTTCCTGTATTTTTTGAGAAGTTCGTATCCATCAGTGAGCGCATCGTAAAAATCGTTTTCAAAATCCTGATAAACAACCGGATATGCCTTTAAATCAGGTTTCAGACGATCGAGAATAAAAATTCGTTCGCGGGGTATTTTCGAAAGCAGAATATTGCTGTTTTCAAATGTAGCCGGCATAATTACATACGATGTAAAATTTCCGATACTATCGTTTATCAAATTTTTAAACACCTTATAATTAAAATGATGAAAGTAAATGTCCACATTTGCCTTTCCTTTCAAATTGAACAACAACGAGTTATATAAATCTTCTTTAAAGGTGTTCAGCTCGTCAAAAAGCACAAAAATATTTTCCTCCGGCTGGATTTCGGTAGTTAAAATGTAATAGCCTTTGCCGGGTTGGCTATGCAAAATCTTTTTTGTTTTAAGTTCGCTGAAAGCCAGCATCACTGTGTCGCGGCTTAATCCAAAATCGGCACAAATCTGGTTAATTGAAGGTACTTTATCTCCTTTTTTCAATGTTTTCCGTTCGATACCCAAAAGTACTGAATTGATAATCTGCCGGTATTTGGGTAACGAGGATTTCGGATCGATTTGAATAATTCGTTTAGCCATCTCAGTTGAATGAACTGCAAAAATAAGAATATATCAATATGCTGTTTCATGTTTAAAAACACTACCAGTTCCTACCAGTATCATTCACATTTTTTGCATTTTTGAAGTTTAAAAAAAATTAAACATACAAACTGATATGAAAATTGAAAAACAACCTTTCGGTAAATTGAAAGATGGCGGCGAAGTTTCGCTCTTCACTCTCACTAATAATGTTGTAACGGTTAAAATCACCAATTACGGTGCAATTATCACGGCTATTGAAATGCCTGATAAAAATGGGAAAAGTGCAAATGTGGCTTGCGGTTTTAATAGGCTTGAAACTTACCTGAGCGACGAATACCTGGGCAGTTATCCCTACTTCGGTTCGATTATCGGACGTTTCGGAAATCGGATTGCCAAAGGTCAATTCGAAATTGATGGAAAAGTGTATCAAATGGCCATTAATAATGGCCCCAATCATTTGCATGGCGGACCAACTGGTTTCGATAAAAGACTGTTCACCGCCGAAACTTTTGAAAACGAAAACACAGTTGGTTTGAAACTAACATACCTGAGTGCAGATGGAGAGGAAAACTACCCTGGAAATCTCACGGTTACCTGTATTTACACTTTGAACAATAGAAATGAGCTGGGAATTGAATACCATGCTGAAACTGATAAAACCACTGTAGTGAACCTGACCAACCACACTTATTTCAATCTTACCGCCGGAAAAGAAGACATATTGAAACATGAGATGTTTTTAACAGCCACGCAGATTACAGAAATGACCGACCAGATTCCAACCGGTAAAATTATTGCAGTGGACGGAACTCCTTTCGATTTTACAACTCCACAAAAAATCAATCATCAAATCGACAAAATGCCAATGGGTTACGACGACAACTTTGTACTTGGCAACGAAACCGGCGAAATGAAATACACGGGCTACATTAGCGAAGCAGCCAGTGGCCGTAAAGTTGAAGTTTATACCACCCAGCCCGGAATGCAGGTTTACACCGGCTACTGGATTCCTGAACTGATAATTGATGGGGAGAAAAAATTCGGGCGTTTCTCTGGCATTGCACTCGAAACACAACATTACCCCGATTCGGTAAACCAACCCCACTTCCCCACCACCCTGCTTAACCCAGGTGAAAAATACTACCAGAAAACCATTTACAAGTTTGTAACTGAGTAAACAAAGAACTGTTTATCCGTGCTTTTGTGCCACATAAAAAAACGCGTTATGTTTTACCAGAAAATGTAACGCGTTTTTTTAATAAGATAACTAAATTTGAGTTTTCCATAAAATTATGGCAACCAAAGAGCAAGCATACTTAAAAATTCAGGAATTGGTAATGCGGTTTGATGAACAATACGATTCCTACAAGCAAGCCGATTATAATGAAACTCTTACCCGAAGGGATTTTATCGACCCATTTTTTAAAGCGCTGGGTTGGGATGTTGATAATTCGCTGGGAAATGCTGAAGCATACCGTGAAGTAATTCACGAAGACAGGGTTAAAATAGGCAAAGCGACAAAAGCTCCCGATTATTCATTCAGGTTAGCAGGCGGAAAATGGTTGTTTTTTGTGGAGGCAAAAAAGCCAAGCGTGGTTGTTAAAGACGATATTTCAGTGGCTTACCAGGTTCGCAGATATGGCTGGAGTGCAAAATTGCCGGTAAGCATTGTGACAGATTTTGAAGAATTTGCAGTTTATGATTGTACTAAAAAACCCCTTCCTTTTGATAAAACAAGCGTTGCCCGCATAAAATATATCAAATTCAAAGATTATCTGGATGAGTTTGATTACCTGTGGGATACCTTTTCAAAAGAAAGGGTGCTAAAAGGCAGTTTCGACAAATACGTTCGAACCGATACAGTTAAAAAAGGTACGGCTACTGTTGATAACGATTTTCTTGAATCGCTTGACAAATGGCGGACTTACCTGGCAACCACAATCAGTTTAAGGAATAAGGAGCTCGATGAAGACGAAATTAATTTTGTTGTACAATTAACAATCGACAGGTTGATTTTTTTGAGGATTGCTGAAGACCGCGGAGTTGAACCTTACGGTCAACTCAAAAACGCTGTCAGTATAAAAAACGATGCTTATCAGAACCTGTTCTGGAACTTTAAAAAAGCCGATGAAAAATACAACTCAGGGTTGTTCGACTTCAAAAAAGATGTGATTTCCGAAAAATTGCAAATCGACAACAAGGTGATTAAAACCATTGTGAATGAAATGTACTACCCAGAAAGTCCCTACGAATTTTCGGTGATTTCGGTTGAGATTATGGGAAGTGCTTACGAACAGTTTTTAGGAAAACAAATAAAGATTGATGATGCACACCGCGCTAAGATTGAAGAAAAGCCAGAAGTAAGAAAAGCGGGCGGAGTTTATTATACACCACAATATATTGTTGATTACATTGTAAAAAATACGGTTGGTAAACTGATTGAAGGCAAAACCCCAAAACAGATTTCAGAATTAAAAATATGCGACCCGGCCTGTGGCAGTGGCAGTTTTCTGATTGGCGCTTACCAGTTTTTGCTTGATTACCATAAAAACTATTACACTGAAAATGGTTCGCGGATCGGAAAAAAAGACAGTCCGGTCACCCCGCAGGGAAACCTTACTGTTGCCGAAAAGAAAAGAATATTGCTCAACAACATTTATGGTGTTGATATTGACATGAATGCTGTGGAGGTAACCAAACTAAGTCTGCTGCTGAAATGTTTGGAAGGCGAAAACGAAACCACCATAGAACAGCAGCAAAAACTTTGGCACGAACGTATTCTGCCCACACTCGACAATAATGTAAAAAGCGGGAACAGTTTAGTAGATACCGATTATTACGATTCAGCAATTGATTTTGGAAACGAAAGAAAAGTAAAACCTTTTAATTGGCAAAAAGCTTTCCCTCTGGTTTTTAAAAGTACTAAAGAAAAAACTGAGAACGAGGAGCTGAAGGAACTTGCACAAAAAGCAAAACATCATGCAAGTAAAGCAATGGAATATGCAACTAAACTTGCCGTAAAACTTGATACCGTCAACGATAATGTATCGACTTATAATTCAGGGGGTTTTGACATAGTTATTGGCAATCCGCCTTATGGCGCAACCTTCTCTGAACAGGAATCAGCTTACTTTAAAAGTATTTTTAAAACTTCGGTATGGCGTGGCGAAAGCTACCTGCTTTTTATCGAAAAAGGGTTAAAGCTTTTAAAAAGAGGAGGAGAACTGGGGTTTATCATTCCCGATACACTTTTAAATCTGGGCTTTACGGCATCATCCCGAAAATATATTCTACAGAATTCAAATCTGAATGAAGTTGTTTTATTGCCATCGAACGTATTCCCGGGAGCAACAGTCGATACAATTATATTATTGTTGCAGAAACAGCAGTACATTGAAACACACCACGGAAATGATGTTTCAATTAAAGTATTCGATAAAAAAAGATCGATACTCAGAATTGCCGAACCCGACAGGTATTTCGAAATTAATACTTCCGTGTGGCACGCTCAGAGCTCCTTTAATCTTCAGTCAAACCAATTCGAAACCGATTTAATTGCAAAACTGGAAAGTGGAAAAAAGAAGATTTCTGATATAGCCGAAATATTTTCAGGAATTAAAGCTTATGAAGTCGGAAAAGGAAATCCTCCTCAATCAGAAATAATCAGAGATACAAAACCCTTTACTTCTGAAAAACAACAGTCAATTGATTGGCAACCTTTTTACGACGGCAAACATATTGGTCGTTATCAACTTCTATGGAAAAACAATAATTGGATTCGCTATGGAAAGTGGTTGGCTGCTGCCAGAAACCCGGAAAATTTTGTCGGTGAAAAAATTCTAATCCGCAAAATAACCGGCAAAACGCTTATTGCAACTTATATCCCATTTACTTCATATTGCAACACGCTTTTGTTTGTGCTCAAAATAACCGACAATTCGGTTTCATACACTTCTCTCACTGGTTTATTAAATTCATCACTTATTGGATGGTACTTTCGTAAAAAATTTCAAATCAACGATAACGATACTTTCCCGCAAATCATGATTCGTGATATACTGGAATTTCCTGTGCCGGAGATGAATAACAAAACAGGTTCTGAAATCGGAGTGTATGTTGAACAACTTATTAAGCTTCAAGAAGATTTAAAAAACGCAAAACTACCCGATAAAAGAGACCAGTTAAAAGCAAAAACAGATTATACCGATAACCGGATTAATCAACTTGTTTACCAACTTTACGGGTTAACTCCGATGGAGATTGAAATAATCGAAGGCTCTTGACTAAATTAATTGTGTAAAATATTTCATCAGCGCTGGTTTTTACACTGTGTATTGCTTATCCCCATTTTTTTTTACTTTTAATGGCCTAACTAAAATTGAATATGAAAACAATAATCGAACTTTTTGAAACAGCAGTTGCAAAATATCCTTACAACATTTATCTGTGGGAAAAGAAAAATGGGGAATACAAAGGCACTACTTACACAGAAACGCGCCAGCAGGTACTGTATTTAGCTGCCGGGCTTGTTGATTTGGGATTTAAAAAAGGTGATCGTGCTGCCCTGTTATCCGACGGGAGAAACGACTGGATTATCAGCGAACTGGGAATTATTTATTCAGGCGGAATCAATGTTCCGCTTTCCATCAGGCTCGAAACAAACGAATTGTCGTTCAGGCTGAAACACAGCGGAACTACAGTATTATTTGTCTCGAAACAACAGGCTTCAAAAATAGAAGAAATCAGAGGTGAATTGACTGAACTGAAATATGTGGTTTATATCGATGGAAAAGAAAACCCGGGCCCGCAGGATGTAATTTACACTGAATTGATTGGCCGCGGTAAAGAACTTCGCGAGACAGACGCCAGCGGATTTGATGCCATCTGGAAACAGATTCAGCCCAACGATGTGGTAAACATTTCATACACATCGGGTACAACTGCCGACCCGAAAGGAATTATGCTCACTCAATTGAATTATGCAGCCAATGTGCTTCAATCGAACGGGTTACTCGAATTGCAAACCCATTGGAAAACGCTTGCAATTTTACCCTGGGATCATGCTTTTGCACACACCACTTGTTTGTATGTTTTTATGTACAAGGGTGCAAGTGTGGCTTCGGTCGAAATAGGCAACACTCCGCTCGAAACATTAAAAAACATACCCAAAAATATCAAAGAAATCCAGCCCACGCTGATGATGAGCGTTCCGGCCTATTCAAAAGCTTTCAGAAAAAATATTGAAGCCGGAATTAAAGCCAAAGGCGAAACAACAAACAAACTCTTTCAGTTTGCAATGAAAGTAGCCTACAATTACAATGGTAACGGATTTAATAAAGGAAGAGGGTTACGTTTTTTACTGAAACCGCTTGTACTGATTTTTGACAAAATACTCTTTAGCAAAATCAGGGATGGATTTGGAGGCAAATTACAGTTTTTTATAGGTGGTGGCGCACTGCTCGATTCCGATTTACAGCGCTTTTTTTATGCCATCGGAATGCCGATTTGCCAGGGTTACGGATTAACCGAAGCATCGCCTGTAATATCCTCAAATACACCCGACTGTATTAAGTTTGGTTCATCGGGTAAACCGGTAAAAATGATGGAGATAAAAATTCTGGATGCTGATGGGAATGAGTTGAAACAAGGTGATAAGGGGGAAATCTGTATCAAAGGCGACAATGTGATGCTTGGGTACTGGAATAATCCCGTGGCTACTGCCGATACTATAATCGAGAACTGGCTGCATACCGGCGACATGGGATATATTGATAATGATGGATTTCTTATTGTACTCGGGCGTTTTAAAAGTTTACTTATCGGGAATGACGGCGAAAAATACAGTCCTGAAGGAATAGAAGAAGCGATGGTTGAATTGTGCCCATCCATCCAGCAGGTGATGCTGCATAATAACCAAAATCCATACACGGTTGGAATGGTAGTTCCTGATATGGAAGCCATTAACCGCGAGTTAAAAAGCCGTGGTATTGAAAAAGGAAGCGATTCAGCGGCTACCGAAGCATTAAAAATGATTCAGGACGATATCAACCAATTTAAAAAGGGTGGCAAACACGAGGGAATGTTCCCCGAAAGATGGCTTCCGACCACAGTGGCAGTATTACCTGAGGCATTTTCGGCTGAAAACAAAATGCTTAATGCACAGTTGAAAATGGTGCGTGGAAAAATAAATGAGCATTACGAGAAAGAACTTGACTTTTTATATACACCACAATCGAAATTAATTGAAAACCAGCTAAATATTGAAGCAATAAAAAAGTGAAGTAAATAATCATTAAAACATTTGATTTCGGGTTGGTTAGTTTTGGCCCGAAAAATTACTATTTTTGTCGCTCCTTTTCCGGGGCTGATTGGTTTTGACAGCGGGTAGAAGAGGCAGGTAAGCATGCAGGTTTTGGTTGTTGACCTTTAAAATAATGACCGAAACAATAATTGGCGAAAATAACTACGCTCTTGCTGCGTAACCGAATCAAGTAAGTTACCTTCATCCCGATACAAGGTATTGGGACGAGACATCGCCCGGATGCTAATGCTTTGAAGCGGTCCGATCAGGCGGTGCAAGTAAATCGAAGCTAGTTTAAGCGAGGCTCTGGCGCTTTAACAAAAATAAAGGAGATAAGGTAAACTTTGGTGGCCCTGATCCGGTGTTTACACGAAAACCAAGTCTGGGGATAAGCATGTAGAAAGCTTGTGGCTTCCTCGTTTGGACGCGGGTTCGACTCCCGCCAGCTCCACAAACTACGAAATCAACGACAATCAAAAGGCTGTAAATACACTGATTTACAGCTTTTTTTGTTTCTTCAAACATCAAAATAAATCAAACAAAGTCAAAAGATTGGTGAACACTGAAGTGAACAAAATCAAATAGAATCTGTGTTCACCAAAATCAAGCATATATAACTGTTTATCTGAATTTTATAAATAAATATGTATCTCAAATGATTAAATTATATTTTGAGAAAATACAATTTCAAGTTTGTTCACCAATACTCTCATAATAAACTGAATTAAAACGAATTAAATAATATTAAACTTTATAATTTTTTGTGTATTTTTTGTATTATTGGTGAACTATTAGGTGAACAATCATTTTCTAGTAAAATATTATAGCAACAGATTTTTACAAAACTTACTTTTTATGAATAGTTTTTCAACCTTAAGTGTAAATTTTCTCATTAGAAAAAACAGGGCTAATTCGGACAAGGAAGTGCCAATTTATGTGCGAATTACAGTAGAAAACGAACGAGCTGAAATAGCAACAGGTAGATTTATTGATCCCGATGATTGGGATGGAAAGTCAAACAAAGCAATTGGCAAGAAGAAAGGAAATGTACAGCTGAATAAATTTTTAGATATTATCAAAAGTAATATTTATGAGCACCACACGGAAATGGTAAAGAATGGAGAGCATATTTCAGCCAGAAATATTAAATCAAGATTTTTGGGTTTAACTGAAAAACAAAAAACATTGATACAGATATTTGAGTACCATAATCAACAAATAAAAGAACTCTCGGGAACATCTTACGCAGATGCAACAATAAAAAGATATACAACTACAATTCAACATGTTAAATCATTTTTAAAATACCAATATCAGGTTGATGATATTGCATTACAGAATATTAAATATTCATTTATTTCCGATTTTGAGCATTATTTTAAAATTGTCAGAAAATGCAACCATAACACAACAGTTAAATATTTAAAAAACCTGAGAAAGATTATAAATCTGGCGGTGAAAAATGAATGGCTTGAAAAAGATCCATTTCAAAAATTTAAATCTAAAATAATTGAAGTAAAAAGGGACTTCATTACAAAAGAAGAATTGCAAAGATTAGAAGACCTTAAGTTATCTTTTACAAGACTGGAAATTGTGAAGGATGTTTTCATTTTTGCCTGTTACTCCGGACTTGCATTTGTTGATGTTGCAAATCTCACAAGAAACAATATTCGATTAGGAATTGATGGAGATTTATGGATACTTACAGAGCGCACGAAAACTAAAAACCAATCAAATATTCCGCTGTTACCTAAAGCCCATGATTTAATTGAGAAATATAGTTCGTATTCGAATAAAAAGACTGATAATCATATTTTTCCGGTATTTAGTAATCAAAAAATGAATGCCTATCTAAAAGAAATTGCTGATTTAGCATCAATTGACAAAAATTTGACATTCCACATAGCCCGTCATACTTTTGCTACCACTATTACATTGGCTAATGGAGTTCCAATTGAATCAATAAGTTCGATGCTTGGTCACAAAAGTATCAGGACCACCCAGATATATTCAAAAGTGATAAATGAAAAAGTAAGTAACGACATGAATCTGCTCAAAAAAAAACTTGGTTGAATTTAATTAATTGAATTAGGCATTTTGACAATAACGCAAAAATGAGTAAATTCAAGCCATTCAATAATTAGAGTATGGAGCAACAATTTCAAAGCCTAACGATTTTTGATTTTCAGGCCAAGTTTCCTGATG
>JBFXFM010000012.1:0-91108 GCA_050179035.1 Draconibacterium sp.
ATTCTCAGCATGTCGCTTTTCGACAAAACTCCCCTCTGGGAACTTTTCGAAAGAGTACAACAAGCTGATGATATCACCGAAAATGGACATGTTCAATTATGCTTTAATTTTTAGTGGACACTAGTGTTTTTAAATTAACATTTAAACCATAATTAATAGTTTTTACCAAATTTATGTCAACTTAAATCAATAAGCAAAATTATTTGAACAACCAGACAATTCTGAAAAAGTCAATTCAATAATCCAGGTATTTCAGACAATGAAAATGATTAATCGGAAAATGTGGACTATTCCACAACCTTCATCTCATCAATCAAATAACCAGCACCCGCATATTTGTCGATGATAAAAAGCACAAAACGCATGTCAAGTGAAATATTGCGGCAAACTTCGGGGTCGAACATAATGTCGCTCATGGTACCCTCCCAAACGCGGTCGAAGTTGATGCCAATCAATTCGCCATTACCGTTAACAACAGGGCTGCCTGAGTTTCCACCGGTGGTGTGGTTCGAGGCTATAAAACAAACAGGTACAGTGCCATCAACCTCATATTTTCCAAAATCTTTCTTTTTATAAAGTTCTTTCAAACGGTCGGGTACATCGTAATCATAAATTGCCGGATTGTCTTTTTCAATGATTCCTTTCAGAGTCGTAAAGTGCTTATAATACACCCCGTCAGCGGGTTGGTAACCTTCCACTTTGCCATACGAAACACGCAAAGTCATGTTGGCATCGGCATACAGCGCCTGGTCTTTTTTCATTTCCATAATACCCGCCATATAAATTTTCATATTGGCCGTAATATCGGTATTTGTGGCTGTTACCACTGGTACAATATCAGTGTTGTATTTAAATTTCAGGCGGTTATACCAGCTGAAAAGCGGGTCTTTCCGCAATTTCAACACCCATTTGTCGCCGTCTTTATCAAGCATTTTTTTCCAATACAACGAATCTGTCAATGGCGATTTCCTGTAAATTTTATTCACAAGTTCATCCTCATCGTATTTTTTGGTTTCGTTTACAAGGCCGGCCGGCAAAAACTGAGCGTCAACATCATTCATTAAAATGGGCAAAAGCGTTACAAACAGTTTTTCGTCGGTAGGTTGGTTGTAGTTTTTATAAAAACCGGGGAGCATACGTTTTATCGAATTACGTGCTGTTTCTGCCTTTTCGGGTTGCTTATTTTCGATGGCATTCAACAGGTTGTTTGCCAATCCGGCCAGCGTAAATAACTCAATTCCGCTGTTAACAGTCTCATTATAAATATCTGCTGCTTTAATATAGGGTTTGTACGTTGCATAAAGTGTGTCGAAATTGGCAAAAACAGTTTTGTATTCATCTTCCCAAACTCCGTTTTTTACAGCCCAATCTTTAAACTCTTTTTCAAAATCCTTTTTCTTTTGAACGGCATTCATTCGCTGCAGCCCTTTGATTTCGCCCTGCCATTTTTTCCATGCATTACTGATGCCCTGATATTTCGATGTGTATTGAATTCGCACTTTGCTGTCCTTTTCCATATCAGCGCCGATAATTTCGAGTTTTTTATCACGGATTCTTACCCTGTCTGGGTCGCGCTGAAGCTGAATAATACTGACTTCGTGCGAAGGAATGTACTGCATTGTGCTTCCCGGATTTCCGAAAACCATTGTAAAATCGCCCGGTTGAACACCTTTTATCGATACCGGAAAGAATCTTTTGGATTTCATCGGAACATTTTCCGGCGAATAATCAGCTGGTTCGTTGTCTTTGCCCGCATAAACCCTGAAGATGGTAAAATCGCCCGTGTGACGCGGCCAAACCCAGTTATCAGTATCGCCGCCAAATTTACCGATTGCCGACGGCGGAGCACCTACCAAACGAACATCGCGATACACTTTGTGTACATACATAAAATATTGATTACCATAAAAAAGCGGCTTCACCTGTACACTGAATTTTCCATCTTTTTCAGCTTCTTTTCTGATGGCAGCTATGTTTTCCTGAACCTTTTCAGCGGTTTCTTCCGGCGAAAGACTGGCAGTTCCGTTAAGCACTTTATCAGTCACATCCTCCATGTATTCGAGAAAACTGACCGTCAGTCCGGGGTTTGAGAGCTCTTCTCCCCTGTTCATTGCCCAGAAACCGTTGGTGAGATAATCGTGTTCCACCGAGCTGTGACGTTGCACTTGTCCCAATCCGCAATGATGATTTGTAATCAGCAGACCGTCGCCCGAAATCAGTTCGCCGGTACAGCCTCCACCAAAAATCACTACAGCATCTTTCATGCTGGCGTTATTTACATCGTATATATCTTTTGCTGTGAGCCTAAAACCCATTTGTTGCATCTCTGCCAGATTGTATTTTTCAAGGAAAATGGGAATCCACATTCCTTCTTTTGCCAACAGATTGACATTAATAACAAGCAACAAAGTGACTAAAAAGGTTATTCTTTTTATCATGATTGATTTTTTTGTGCAAAAAACTAAAAAAAGTAAAGAGAGCCAAATTTGAGCAACGATTGTTCCCGTAATTCTCAATAAGTGTATGAAACAAACGCCACCTTTTTCGAATCGGGGCTCCACGATGGCACGTTGATGGTTCCCTGACCGCCGTATAAAAATGCAGCCACTTTGATTTCTTTCCCATCAATTGGCATGGTGCGCAACATTACACGCTGGTTGTGCGGATGCGATGTAGCCGGAACTTCGCTCGGATATGAAATCATGATAAACTGTTTGCCATCAGGCGAAAGGTGGGCAAACCAGTTCTGAAAATTATCAAAAGTAACCTGTTCCTGTTCCGTACCATCGGGCTTCATGCGCCATATTTGCATCATTCCGGTGCGGGTGGAATTGAAATAAATGTATTTTCCATCGGGCGAATATTCAGGTCCGTCGTCAAGGCCTTCGGCAGTTGTCAACTGAATTTCTGTTCCTCCTTCAGCCGGAATTTTATACACATCATAAACACCATTTCGTTCGGCACAGTAGCTGAGCCATTTTCCATCGGGCGACCAGCCATGCCAGTACGACGGGCCTTTTTCAGTAATCCTTTTTGGCGTTCCGCCTTTTACAGGTACAGTAAAAACTACAGAAGCATTTTTGTCGCCAACCGGCGCACTGCTGCTGATGGCCAACATTTTGCCATCGAAAGAAATGCCGTGGTCGTTGTTATTGGCAACAACTTCACCTGTGTTTATCAATTCCGGAACCCGTTTTTTCAGGTCGAATTTGTACAGTTTTCCTGCTGAATTGTAAATTAAAAATTTGCCATCACGCGACCAGTTGGGCGCTTCGATGTGGGTGTCAGTTTCGTAAATCACTTCACGCATTCCGGTTTCCACATTCAGAATTTCAAGGCGGCTCGGCGATTGTTTCTGGTAACCGTCAACTCCTTCCGCTGCAGGTTTTTCGATACGTACATTCCAGAATTCAGCTTTTTCAAGCACATCCACATTATGAGAACCAACAAAAATTCCAGCCAAAACCTTTTCACCCAAAGCCAGTTCAACTCGCGCAATTTCAGTTAAAATAGCTCCGTTTTTTGATGCTCTGAAAATGATTTCATCTCCTTTTCTTTCGAGTTGAACAAAATCGGGAATATCTTTTTTCTCAGCGGCTTTTTCTAATGTATTTTCACCAGTTTTTTCGCGATATTGCAAAGAGGTAAGTCCGTCGCCGTGAACAGCGGCATCGGCATAAACAGCATTTTCAGCACCCGATTCGCGAATCATCAAACCCATCTTACGATGCGGGTCAACACCGGCTCCAACCAGTTTCAGGCTGGTGGAAATGATAAAATCGCCTTCAACAGGTTGCGACACAAAATAAAATTCATCGCGGGCAAACCAGAGGTTGTAACCGGCACCGGTAACTGTAAATTTCTGCAATTTTTCATCGAATTGAAAACTGCCTTTCAGTTTCGGATTACCAATATCCTGACCGGAATAGGATTTAAACATGGATTGTGCCTGTATCATTTGAATTGAAATCAAAATAATAAATACGAGATTGAATAGTTTTTTCATTGGTTCAGATTTATAAAATTGTAGCGAATGTAATAAAATTAGGGTGACGCGGTTTCCGAACCGCGTATTTTTAAAATCCGCCGAACCGCCCGCCCGACTTTCGGGCAGAGAATCCGCCGAACCCGATGCCGGTTGTGAAATCAAAGTGTGTTCCGAAGAATTAACCGGGTTGGCAGAACTTCTGCGAGCGGTTGCCGGGTTTTTACAAATTCAGCGGCCAGTGCACCCATTTTTCTGAAATCGGTGGAGATCACTGTTATTCCACCATCCACAATTTCTTTCATGGGTGTGTCGTTGTACGAAATAACACCGATTTCGCTCCCCAACCTGAATCCTTTTAATGTTGCCGTTTTTATGATTTCAACCAAATCACTGTCCTTTATTGCCAGATAAGCCTGACCCGGTTTCATTTCATCTGTCGAAAATTTTTCGACAACCCTGTGCTTCATTTTGCGCGATTTGCAGAACTTCCTGAAAGCAGTAACCGTATCGGCCGGATGCGGGGTTTTGGTGGGTGAGAAAATCAGAATGAATTCGTTGTAACGTTGCAGTGCAGGCCAACCCTCGGTTAAACAATCTTCCACAGCCTTTTCAAAATCCTGCAAAAGATAATTGTCGGTTTTTCCGGGTTTACCCATGTCAAGCAACAGTAATTTTTTAGGGTCGATTTTTTTAAGGGCCTGGTCAACGCCTTTGTTATCGATATTCATTACCAGATACATGCTGTAACGGCCCTTACTGTTCTGAATAAGCTGTTTGAAATTTGCCTGGTTGTAGTGATGAAACCACAAATCGACTGAATACGAAGCCGGCAGGTTATCGCGGAAAGCGTTGTACAACTGCTCTTTAAAAGCGCTGAAATCGTCGAGCAACATAAATACACGCGGATTGTCGGAGGCAACAAAATAGCCTTTTTGCGGGGCCGACTCAATGGTTCCCTGCTTTTTCAGGAGGTTGTATGCCTTAAAAACTGTGTCGCGCGAAAAGCCAGATTCGCTGCTTAACTGGTTTACCGATGGCAATACATCGCCGGTTTTCAGGGTGCCATTGCTGACTGCCTCTGTAATGGAGTGCACAAGTTGCTGTAACTTGGTCTGGCCACGCGTTGAATCAATATTTAACTGAAAATCAGACATTCATCCATTTTTTTAAACCATGCTTCAGCTTGGTTTTGGGATTATGATTGACACTGGCTTTAGCCTTTAATTTAGCTTTTAAAGGCTAAAGCCATTTATCTCTATCATTTTATTATCACCGGGCTAAAGCCACGGTGTAAAAAAGCTTAAAATACAGCTTTTATTTCTTCAATCGAAACTCCCAAAACCTGCCGACAAACAGCATTCAATTCTTCTTCAGTTCCTTCAAAATGAAAGGTACTCTGTTTGTATGTTGCTTTTTCGCCCGGTTGCAATGCTAAAGCGGGCGACGAACTTTCGAGTTCGTAAAAAGGCCCCATTTGTGTGCCGTCTGCAACCGGTCCGTCGTTGTAGGCATTTACTGCATCGCCTTTAAAGGGAAATTGCTGCAGTTCCCACGCTGAATTCACATAATCGGTAACACCTTCAAAAACCTGGCATTTTACAATGGTCAGCATTTTGTTGGCTGCATCGTAACTTCCCATCACTGGCGCAACACGCTGCGGTGGAATTCCAATTTTTCCGCGCTGTTTGCCATCGCCTTTCAAAAATGCAAAACCATCTTTTACTACCAACCGGTCAGCCGGAATTTTTCCAAAATAATCGTCTTTTACGATGTAATCCGAGACAGCCTCTTTTTTGTACGGAATTACCAGCGTCACCTCATCCGAAGGGATAAACATCCCCAAAAGCCAGATGGAAAGCAAACCTGTTTCCTTTTTCCATGCTCCGGTACCAGTGTTGGTCAGACTGTTTACAGTTTGGTAACCAACGCATTTTACGCCTTCCGGAAAGTTCAGGTTCAACTCTGATTTAATCTGCGAAACGTTCAAAAGACTGATTTTTCTATTGATATAAAAATCAAAAGTAAAATTGCTGTAATTGTTGATTTTCACCTGTTTGGTGAATTCAGCTACCGTGTCGTTTGCGTTAACGACATCAAAAGTATCGGTATCAATACAAGTCGGCGTTTGCCAGTTTTCGAAATCGAATTTTGCACCTGGTTTGAAATAAATGGAGAACTGGCCACCTTCGGGGCCCAGCCAGAAACGCTCCTCGCCACCCACCGCGTTGATGTGTTGCTTTTCTTCTCCCGAAGCAATCAAATCGTGATTTATCCAGCCATAACTTTTACCTGTATCACCGTTGGCGGTGCTTGTCATTACACGTCCCTGGTATTCAGGTGAAATCAATATTCTGGCATCCCTATTTTTCAATTCAAGCGGTTTTTTATGTTTTTGCAGAAACTGCAGGTCGTACCCGTAAGTGCCTTTCTCGAATGTTTTCATGGTTTCTGTTGGTTTTGATTTTTGGTTTGAAGTGCAGGAAAAAATCAGGCTGAACAAAATCAAACCTGAAAAATAAAGGTTGAAATGTTTTCTCATAAAGTCAGGTTTTTAGAATTGGTGTGGGCTAAAGCCCTTGATGATTGTTGGTTAATTAACCCCAGCCTTAAGGCCGGGGTTAATCATATTCTGTTTTGAATGTCATTTCGACCCCGAGGTTTCGGGGGAGAAATCCATTCCTAAGAAAAAGATTTCTCCTCGCGAACTCGTCGAAATGACAACAGAAAACTATCTGTAAACCGGGCCAAAGTTGGCACAGGCGCGGTAATCAGCTCCTTCTTTGTCTTCGCCAAATGCATTCCACGCACTCGGACGGAAGATTTTATCCTCGTCAACATTGTGCATGCAAACCGGAATCCGCAACAGTGAGGCCAGCGTAATCAGGTCGGCACCAATGTGACCAAAACTGATAGCACCGTGATTGGCTCCCCAGTTGGCCATTACCGAATAAACATCTTTGAATGCACCTTTTCCGGTAGTACGTGGGACAAACCAGGTGGTAGGCCACGATGGATTGGTGCGGCGGTCAAGCACATTGTGCACCGCATCTTCCAGTTCAATGGTGTAACCTTCGGCAATCTGCAGCACCGGTCCCAGACCTTTTACAAGATTTACGCGAGACATGGTCACCGGCATTTGTCCGGCCGTGCGGAAAAGACTTGAATAACCACCACCGCGGAAATATCCTTTGTCACCCGGGCACCACTGTGTATTATCGAGACAGCGCTGCGCTTCCTCTTCTGTAATTTCCCAGAAAGGTTTCATGGCAGGATTGCCGTCTTTGTCGCGTTGCTGCGCCGTGGCATCCAAAGTCGTTGGTCCTGAGTTAATCAGGTGAATAAAACCGTCTTTTGCAAGACCGTCTAATTCAACACCGGTTACACGTTTCACGGCTTCCGGGCTCCAGTAGGTGCGTACATCCGAGAAAATCTGTGCGGTGTTTGTCAGCAGGTGGCCAAAAAGCATCGGCACTGCGTTCAGACTGTCGTTTTCGGTAGCAAAAACAAATGCTTCGCGAATACCGTTCCAGTCGAACGAGGAGCAAAGCATCGCTTCTGCAAAATCACCATTCGGATAATAATCCGTCCATTGGCGTTGTCCCTGGAAACCACCGGCAATCGCATTTCTTCCGTGTGCTTCTTCGCCAAAACCGGCTTCTTTCAGCTTCGGGTTGCCAATCATCAGGTCGCGGAAAATCAAAGTCATTTTTACCACAATCTCCCATTCCCAGTCTTTGCGTTCGCGGCTGCTCTGGGTTTCAGGACTGTTAAAATCGGGCCCTTCCTTGCAGTTTTCCTTTGTCCAGGCAAGCGCTTTTTCATATTCTGCTTTGTCGAAAATTCCTTCGTCGATACGGCGTTTTACTTCGGTCATGTCCACAAATTCGGTGCGCATTCCCAGATAATCCTGGAAGAAATCGGGGTTCACCATCGAACCGGCAATTCCCATGGAAGTGTAACCCAACGAGAGGTAAGATTTGCCTTTCATCTGCGCCACTGCCAGTGCTGCCTTCACAAAACGGAGAATTTTTTCCTGCACATCGGCTGGGATATTCTGGTCGCCGGCATCCTGCACATCGCGGCAATAAATTCCAAATGCGGGCAATCCTTTCTGAGTGTATCCGGCCAGCGCTGCTGCAAGATAAACCGCTCCCGGACGTTCGGTTCCGTTAAAACCCCAAACAGCTTTTGGCATCAGCGGATGCGAATCCATTACTTCGGTTCCGTAACACCACGCCGGAGTAACTGTGAGCGAAACCCACACTCCTTCGCGTTCAAATTTATCGGCACACAGGGCTGCTTCAGCAACACCGCCAATGGTAGTGTCGGCAATTACACACTCAATTTTTTCGCCTCCGGGAAAACGAAGATTTTCTTCGATGAGTTTGGCAGCGGCTTTTGCCATATTCATGGTTTGTACTTCGAGTGACTCACGCACTCCTCTTTCGCGCCCGTCGATTACCGGGCGAATACCGACTTTCGGAAGCCGGCCAATGTTTCTGTTTGCCATCTTTTTAGTATTGAGATTTTTACTGGATACTTGATATTGGATTCTGGATACTTGATTCCCGATTCCGGATTATGGATTTTGAAAATCACTACCAATGAATTCTTATGAATACCGTATTGTTTTCGTTTATAAATCAAAATAGTTAATTGTTAATCACTCAAACATTCATGCATTTTCGCATTCTCGCATTCAACTGTGCTGAACTGTGCTGCAATTTACAAACTTTTTTAAGTCGGACAAAAAAACAGTTGCTCAAATTTTATAACAATTTGATGAAGAAATATGAATAAATGAAACTTATAAAATTCATTTTCATAAGCCATTGGTTTTAATGCAAATAAGCCATAAAAAAAAGATTAGTCGATGTGAAGTTATTCAATCAAATAACTATTTTTAAACAACTTAAAAAACCAGAACCATGTATCGCTATCTATTCTTTTGCGTGTTGTTTCTCCCCTTTTCGCTTCGTGCTCAAAATACGCTGTATTTTATGGACCACCTGCCGCAAAGCATGATTTATAATCCGGCGTTTTTTCCCGATGTCGATTCATACCTGGGGATGCCGGCACTAAGCGGAGTTTCAGCTCAGGTATATAATTCGGCCTTCAATTTTAATGAACTGACAGATTTTGGAGACAATATTTCAAACCAGGGTTTTGATGCCGATAAATACTTAAAATCATTAGGCGACAAAACCAGGCTTTTGGCAGAGACAAGAATCAGTTTACTATCGATGGGATTCAGAATCAGTGATAAAAGTTTTCTTTCATTTTCGGTGGATGGGAACAGTTATTTAGTAAACAATTCGCCAACCGATATTATGTATCTTTTTACAGATTTGGATGAAATTCCGGGAGATAATTTCCCGGTAGAAATAAACAACATCAGCATGATTACGGCTAATTACATGAGTATTGGGGCAACTTATTCGTATAAAGTAACCGAAAATCTTACGCTCGGAATCAGCCCGAAAATTAATTTCAACAACTTTGCCATGGAAACCACTAACCTGACTTACAGGGTGGAACCAGACATTTCTGATGGAGAAGATGACTATAAGCAATCGGTTTCGGGTAAATTTTTACTGGGAATGTTTACTGAGATGGACCCTGAATTTGTTGATCAGGGTGATGTTGACCTGGATGAAGGATTTAGCATATTTCCAGAAGGATGGGAAGAAGAGACTGGATTTGGCGATTTATTTACAAACAAAAGTCTGTCAGTCGATCTTGGGGCAACTTACCAATATGAAAACTGGATGTTTTCGGGAAGCATAATAAACATCGGTTCCTCCGTTTTCAAGTCAAATAATTACGAAGTGAAGGGCGATGAAGAATACATCAATGTAAAGAAACTGGATAAGACAAAATTTGCAATTCCAACCAAAATTTTTGTCGGGGCAATGCATCAATTCTCACCAAAATGGAATTATGGCATTGTGGTAAACAACACTTTTTACAAAAATAATTATACTCCGTCGGCCACAATTTCGCTGAATGGTTATGTTGGGAAATGGCTTTCAACTTCGGCAAGTTATACTGCAGCATACAAATTCGACAACCTGGGAATCGGGCTACGGCTACGGTTTTTACCGGGCACCGACCTTTTTATGGTTACCGATAATATCATCCAGGCTTTCAATTATAAAAATGCTTACAGATTTACAGCCGCTGTAGGCATTAATATGTTATTCGGGATGAAAGGAATTGAAAACGAAATTCCGGAAAATGGAGATGAACAACTGAGGTAACGGCTGAAATGAAAAATTAAACTTTACCCATTTAAAGGGAGCGATAAACACGCTTAAATAAATTATAGTCAGGATAATATAATAACCTGAAAATTTGTGGTTAAGTGATAATTATAGATTATCAAAATTGAATACTCAAATCTTTCTGAAAGGTCAACCTATTTAGCGATTTTAATACTGTTAGTTTGAATGAGTACATTCAAAACATGCAGAATAATCCTCAAATTCAGCACTTCGTCGGAAAAACCTTGAAAATCAAATTTTAACACTGTTTATTTACAACAAAAACCAAAATCAGACTTTATGAAACAGTTGTTATTCACACTCATTTTATTTCTTTCAGGAATAAATATTCTTCATGCACAGGAAACAAATTCAATTGAAGAAACAACCTGGAATGTCATTCGTGAACGATTATTCAGTGGAGAAAATTCAAAAGCATATCGATTTGAGGAAGATATCCGGTTTCAGTTAAAAGGAGAAGTTACAAAGGATGATTCCATTGTTATGCAAAACATTGTCAGTGAGTTAAAAGACATTATTGAAATTGTAGATGTAAGACTGGTTAATGAGGATGGCAATTTTGTCATTAATTTTCTTTCCGCCGGCAGTGGAATTAATTGGACAACAAACTATCGCCTAAATGGAACTAAAATTTATTATACCGAATTATCGTTTAGTTATAAAGATGAAACTTCTGTTGAAAAAATCGAAAAAGAAATTCAGTATTATGTTTATCGGTATCTGACCCGAATATTTGAAAACCAATTTCAAACTACTCTCTACGGAGGTATTTACGACCAACGTTTCCCTGAGATAATGCCACTTAATGCTATCGACAAGGACCTCTTACGAAAGTTGTATTCAAAAGATTTTTATAAACTTCTGAAAGAAAATACGGTTAAAAAGTTTGGCTTTCTCTACTATTTTAATTTACGGTTTGAACCATGGATAAAAAGGTTGTCCAGGGCATTGAGTATCGTTTTAGTCATTGCTGGTTTTTTATATCTTTTATCTGGAAAGAAAAATAAACGAAACAGAACATTTTTAAACTATTTAATCAGGGGATTTCAGGTATTGCTTTGGATTCTCGCTTCGTATCTGATTCTAACTTTGCCTGATACTATTCCTTTCAGGTTAGTATCAAACATGTGGGTTTTATTGGTTGCACAAGCAATGGAAGTACTGGTGGTCGGAATTGTTTCAATATTCATGATGCTTCTTCTCGAACATCTGTTTTTAAAAAGAATAGACAATTTTTTCTATCAGCAAGTTTTCGTTCTTTTCAGTACTTTCTTTTCCATCTTTTTTTGTTACTTTTTCTTATCGTTACCATTTCTCTATTTTAACTTATCCGCCCAATCTGCAAGCATGGATTATTCACAACTCGTTAATCCATCGATGATATTTAACTATTCTATTATCGCATTTTTAAGGGTTTTGTACAATTTCATTGAATACAAAATGCAAAGCATCGTCAACCAGAAAGATGTGGAATTAGCTAAAATGAAAGAGCTGAAAAACCAGGCTGAATTAAATGCTCTGCATTCCAGAATCAACCCTCACTTTTTATACAACTCATTAAATTCGATTGCAAGTCTGGCGCATATTAATCCAGACAAGACTGAAAATATGGCTTTGGCGCTTTCCGAACTTTTCAGGTATTCGATTAACAAGGAAAACAAAACCTTTGTGAAGGTTGAAGAAGAACTGGAAATGGTAAAAAAATACCTTGAAATTGAAAAGACAAGGTTTGCTGAAAAATTGAACTACACAATAACTGTTGATGAAGCGGCCAAGGAAAAACTTATTCCGAAGTTTTTAATTCAACCACTGGCTGAAAACGCTGTTAAACATGGACTTTCGAAAATAACAGAAACCGGAAGGATTGCAATTGAAGTTAAACAGCTTGAAAACGATTTGGTAATTGCTATTTTTGACAACGGACCCGATTTTCCGGACGAACCGGTGAGTGGCTATGGTTTACAAAACCTGAACGACAAACTCGAAATTTTATACGGAAAACAGGCATCCATTTACTGGGAAAACGGAGACAACAAGCATTTCAGAATAACCATTAAAAACCAGTTTTAAGGATGAACACGCCTTTTAAATCGATGATAATTGACGACGAACCGCTTGCGCGGGTGCGGCTGCAAAAACTGATTTCAGATTACCAAACCGAGTTCGAAATTGTTGGTGAAGCTGAAAATGGAAAAGAGGCAGTGGAAAAAATCAGGCTGTTGAAACCCGACCTTTTATTTCTGGATATTCAAATGCCTGGGTTGGATGGATTTGAAGTGTTAAAACAACTCGACTACCAGCCAAAAGTAATTTTTTGCACCGCTTTTGATGAATATGCGTTGCAGGCATTCAATGCGTATTGTATTGATTATCTTGTAAAACCAATTACAAAAGAGAGGTTTGCAAAAACAGTTGAAAAACTGGGGCAATTTAACGGCAGCAGTTCAGAAATGAATCTGCAAAAACTCATTCAGCAGTTGCCTAACTTCAGTAAGAAAGCAGAGGCGACGACTTTGCCGGTAAAAGTTGGCGACAGGGTAATTTTTGTGCGGCTCGACGAGGTTTCGTATTTTAAAGCCGACGAAAAATATGTTTCTGTAGTTACCAAACATTCAAAATCGTACATTTTAGACACAAGCCTGAAACAAATTGAAGAAAAATTACCTGCCAGTTTTATCCGGGTTCACAAGGCATATCTTGTCAATAAAAACCTTGTAAAGGAAATCCGCAAACACTTTAACAACAGGTTTATTTTCATCCTGGACGATTACGACCAGAGTAAAATTACCAGCGGCAGAAGTTATTATCAATCAGTCAGGGAGTTCTCGGAAATCTGAAGTCAGTATTTACAAAACTTTAATGATTTGTGATGTTTGTGTAACTTTTACCTCCGGTGAATGTGATTTAATACCTTTGCCGGTAATTTCTACACGAACATGACTGATTCAGCATTATCAACTGACATATTAAATAAACCTGCCTTAAATAAAAAACGGATTCGGTGGGCAGTTTCGCTTACCTACTTCAGCATGGGAATTTGTTTTTCGTCGTGGGCAAGCCGCATTCCGGATATTAAAACAGCGCTGGAACTCAACGATGCCATGTTTGGAAGTATTCTTTTTGCGCTTCCGGTCGGGCAATTTCTGATGATGCCTTTTTCAGGGAAACTGGTTACCCGTTTTGGCAGCGAAAAAGTAATTTTATTTGCCATTCCGGCCTATACGCTCACACTGATTACAATCGGAATGGTGCAATCGGGTTGGCAACTGGCAATAGTGCTTTTTATGTTCGGTCTGTTTGGCAACATGAACAACATTGCTATTAATACCCAGGGAATTGCTGCAGAGCGGTTGTATGGCCGACCGATAATGGCCTCATTTCATGGAGGATGGAGTTTGGCCGGATTTACCGGTGCATTAATCGGACTTGCCCTGATTAACCTGGAGCTTACCCCTTTTCAACATTTTACACTTGTTGTTCTGCTGGTTTGGGGAATAATAGCCTTCAATTATCCTTTTCTGGTTCGAAGCAATTCTGATGTAAATGTAATTCCTCAGCGACGCAGGTTTTTCGGAAAGCCCGATTCGGCCTTGGTGCAATTGGGTATTATCGGTTTTTGCAGCATGGCCAGCGAAGGAGCCATGTTCGACTGGAGCGGGTTGTATTTCAAGGATGTGGTAAACGCGCCGGCTTCTCTGGTAATTCTGGGATACACCTCATTTATGATAATGATGGCAACCGGGCGTTTTCTGGCTGACCGTATCATTTCAAAAATCGGTCGGAAAAGGATGTTACAAATCAGCGGAGTAGTAATTTCAGGCGGACTATTTACCGCTGTGATATTTCCATCGCTGGTAGCCAGTACCATTGGTTTTATGCTGGTTGGACTTGGAGTTTCGAGCATTGTACCAACGGTTTACAGCACTGCCGGTAAACAAACGCGAATTCCGCCCGGAATTGCGCTGGCTACAGTTTCAAGCGTCAGCTTTCTGGGATTTCTGATGGGGCCGCCTTTGATTGGATATATTGCCGAAGCTCTTAGTTTGCGGTATTCGTTTGCCGTAATCGGAATTTTTGGGTTGGGAATTACTTTTATTGTTTCGCGTGTGAAAGCTTTTCAACATAACTAATTTTTTTTAATACAGCCGAATTCTTAAAAACCCTTAAACGAAACGACATTCAGTTGCATTTTCAAAAAATCGCCCTAATTTTGAGGTAATACATGTTAAACAAACACGTTTGTTTAATTGTAATTACAGTATTCTTCAGAAAACAGAAACAATTCTATGTTATTGAAACAATTGCACATTGTTTTACTGATGCTGTGTACAGCAGCATTCACCACCAGCTTAAAAGCCCAGGTGGTAACCGGGAAAATCACAGGCGAAAAAAACGAACCGATTCCGTATGCCACTATTTTTGTGGCCGAAACCCGCGAAGGAACTATTTCAAACCCCGATGGCAATTACCGCATTCAGCTTGAAAAAGGGAATTACCATTTTACCGTCAGGTCGATGGGTTACATCCAGGAATTGCTGGAAGTAAATGTAAACTCCGACAGTATTAACCTGAACATAAAACTCAAAAGTCAGACATTCGAGCTAAAAGAAGTAAAAGTATTTCCGGGAAAAGAAGACCCGGCCTGGTTTATCATTCGAAAAGCCATTGCCAAAGCCCCGTATTACAGGCAAAAAATAAGGCATTACGAAGCCGATATGTACATTAAAGCCAACTTTTTCTTTAGCAGCATTCCGTCGGTTTACAAAAACAAAATTGAAATCGATGGCCGGAAGCTGAAGGAGCTTGTAAAGGAAAATGTAACCTATGTAATTGAATCACAAAACAAAATCGCCTTTACCTATCCAAATAAATACGAGCAAAAAGTAATCAGCAAAAAAACTTCGCTCACAGGACTCGACGAACCGCCGGTGATGGAACTGATGTCGTCGAGTTTTTACGACGAACGCCCGAACAATGTAATTTCGCCACTTTCGTCGCTTGCGCTTAAACATTATAAATTCAGGTACGAAGGGTACATCACCGTTGGTAAACATGATGTATTTAAAATTAAAGTAACGCCTAACCGGAAAAGCGATGAATTGGTTGATGGCTATATTTATATTGTTGACAAATTGTGGTGCATTTATAATCTCGACTTTAAAGGCCAGTTTGAGTTTTTTAATTATCGCATAAAACAACAGTTTGAAGATTTGGGAAACGGAAACTGGCTGCCGGTTTCGGACAATATTGATGGCAATGTTTCGATGTTGGGTTTAAAAGGCCAGTTTTATTACGGTGTTGCGCTCAAATACAAAGTGGTTGAAGAAAACAATTTTGGCGAAATTCAGCCCGGCCCCGAAAAACCTGTTGCCACAAAAACACGGGTTCCGGGCGAAAAAGAGAAGAAACTGAGGGCAGAAGCAGCTGCACTCCAGGAAAAGGAAGAACTTACCAACCGCGAAGTAAAAAAAACAGCCAGACTCAATCGCCAGATTTTAAAGGAGCAATACAAAGACACAGTTTTGAACGATGTTTTCAGGACAAATTATAAAGTTGAAGAGATAAAAGACACGCTGACTAACAATTACCAGTTTTGGGATACGATTCGTGCGATTCCGCTCACCCCGGCCGAAATGGCCAGTTACGCCATAACAGACTCGCTGATGCAGATGAAGTTAAGCAAAAACGACTCAACAAAAACTGTTAAACCTGTAAGGAAAAAAACTGCATTCTCAAAATTAGTATTCGGAGACTGGGATCTGGCAAAAGATTCGGCCATAAGGCTGAGTTACGACGGGTTACTGTCAATAAAGAACTTTGATTTCAACAGTGTTGACGGGTACAAATTCAGGCAACATTTCGAGATTGATTTTAAACTCGACTCGGGTAAACAGCTGCACATTACACCTGAAATAGGGTATGCTTTTAACCGAAATGCTTTGTATGGCTCGGTGATTACCACAAGCCGCGACCTTTTCTGGAAACGCGGAACAGTTTCGCTTGGATTAGGTAAAGAAAGTCATGATTTTAAAACTTCACCTCCCGGAATCATACCTATTTTAAATGCGGCCAGCAGTTGGTTTTTTGCCGAAAACTACATGAAGTTGTACGAAACTTCGTTTGTAAAACTGCAACTTTCGCACAGAGCAACCAATCACCTAACAGTAAACGCATCAGCCGATTACAACCATTTCGTTCCGCTCGAAAACAAAGCAGATTATTTGTTTTCAGAAATTACCGGTTTCAAACCCAATATTCCGGGTAACATGACAGCTGAAAGTAAAGAACTGGCGGAACAGAAAAGCTTTTCGTACATGGTTGGACTTAATTATTACAAACGCCAGCGCAGACCCTGGATTGAAGAGTCTCCATTTATTTTTATGAAAGATTTTTATAACATCGGACTACAGTATCATCAGGGTGTAAAAAACGTTTTTTCTTCGGTTTCCGATTTTAGTTCCATCGATTTCAGCTACCATCAGCAAGCCAATATTTCGCCATCGGCGGGAATCGATTTACATGCCAACGCCGGATATTTTTTCAATCAGCGGCAAATGCATTTCTCACAGTTCAGGCACTTTAGAACTAACGAAATACCATTTCTGCTGAACTTTTTCACACAATCATTTCAGAATGTAAACGATTATGAGCTCAGTACAAATAAAAGTTACATCAACCTGGGTGGTGAAATACGTACCGAGTACATTTTACTTCGTTACCTTTCACTGATAAATACAAACACATGGAGCGAAAGCTTCCATTTGAACTACCTTGCCACACCTTCGGTTCAAAGCTACTGGGAGGCCGGATACAGTTTAAATAGTATTTTCTTTCTCGGGAACCTTGGCGTGTTTACAGGTTTTACAGGAACAAAATTTGAAAGTGTAATGGTTAAACTTACCATTTCGGGGTATTAAAAACAGGTCAACGACACGCATTAATCTGCAAACAGCATGATTCAATCTGCAAACTGACTTAATTGCTGTTCAGCATTTTATAGCAGAATTTCTGCTAGAGTTGACAGAAAATCAGTATTTAATTCGTTTTATTACTGTACCATTGCAATCATAATGCACCGGTGATAAAACAATGAAGATTTTTAAATACAGATGGCTCAATCATTCCCTCTTCTGGCTCTTTATTTTTGCCTTCTACACAGCGCCGCGCATTGCATCGTTTGGTTTTGAAAGAGATGCTTTTGTAAACCTGATGTATATTCCTTTTGATATCATCACAGTTTATTTTGTTATCGAATTTCTCATTCCCCGGTTTGTTCTGAAAAAACAACAGTTTGTTTTATTTGTACTGGGCCTGATTTGTGCCATCGGATGCAATATTCTGGTTTCTCATTTCATTATGTACACTGTACAACCTGCGCTGGGATTCTGGACTGTAAAAAGTAGTTTTGTAGTTGAGCTTTTTAACTGGCTGGTCAGCAGCTTTATGATTATTGGCACAGCCTCGGCACTTAAATTGTATAGTTATTCAAACCAAATCCAGATAAAACAATCGGAACTCGAAAAACGAAATGTTCGTTCTGAACTTGGCGTACTCAGGTCACAGATTAATCCGCATTTTCTGTTTAACGTACTGAATAACATTGATTCGCTGATTTACGAAGACAAGGAAAAAGCATCAAACTCCATTTTTCTGCTATCGAAAATTATGCGTTACATGCTGAAAGAATCAAACGAGGAAAAAGCACTTTTGCAAAATGAACTTGACTATATTAAAGATTACCTCGAACTGGCACGACTGAGTTTTGAAAATCCTGATTTTCTCAAATTTAATTATTCAGGCGACTTTAATGGCAAACAGGTTCCGCCGTTGCTGTTTATCGCGCTCATCGAGAATACAATTAAACATTGTAACAAACAGGTAGCCGCTCCGGGAATTAACATCGATTTCAACGTTTTTTCGGATAAAATTGAGCTGAAAACTTCCAACTTTGTAAAGCGGAACGATTTCAGGTTGCCTGATGCTGGTTCGGGCAACGGACTAAAAAATGTGGAGAAGCGTTTAAAACTGTTGTATGGAGAAGATTACATTTTTGATATTAACAGCAATATGGATAAATTTGAAGTATATCTGAAAATTCCGGTACTATGAAGATGAATTGTATTGCAGTTGACGACGAAGTGCTTGCGCTTAAAAAAATACAGCGATATGCCGAAAAAATCGATTATCTCAACCTGATGGGTACCTTTGATAATGCACTCTCCACTTTTTCGTTTTTACGCGAAAACCACATCGACCTTATTTTCCTGGATATTCAGATGGATGAATTCACCGGCATTCAATTGCTGGAAACCATCAAAGACCCGCCTTATGTAATTCTGACAACGGCATTCGACGAATATGCGTTAAAAGCATACGAACTGGATGTGATGGATTACCTTTTAAAACCAATTCCGTTTGAGCGTTTTGTAAAAGCTGTTGAAAAAGTTTATGCGCGTTTTTTGAAAGACGCACAGGTACAAAACCGTCCGGCACGGATTGAAACAACTGCTTTGCAACCCGAAAAACCAGATTATACCTTTATTAAGTCGGGGAACAAAACAATAAAGATGTACTTTAACAAAATTCTGTACATCGAAGGAATGCGCGATTACCTTCAGGTTCACACCGAAGACAGCAAATTTATGACACTGATTAATTTCAAAACAATTCAGGATTTGCTCGACCCGCAAAAGTTTATACGCGTACACAAATCATACATTGTAGCCATCGATAAAATCGACTATATTGAAAACAATGCCATTAAAATAAGGGATAAACTCATTCCGGTAAGCAGCAGTTATAAAATAGCCTTTAACAGTTTGCTCAGCCGCAAAAACATCACGCATTTGTAATCAACGCTGGGTTATTTCTCAAAAAAGTTCAGACAACTTCCGGCTTTCATACCATTTCTTCAACCGATTTTTCAGTTTTTTCTGATTTTTGAATTACCATGAAAAATTTATTTTTGCGCAACAATTAATAACTGTGCTTTTATGAAAAATGGATTTTGCATTCTGTTTACGCTTTCAATAATTATTCTTTTTTCGGGTTGCAAAAAGTCCAATCCCGATATCGAATACGACAGAAAATACATCAAAGAAATCAGAGAATTCAGGAAAGAAGCCATGAACTACATGATGACAGCCAATATTCCCGGTGGTTCATTTGCTGTATTTAAAGATGGAAAACTGATTTATTCTGAAGGATTGGGTTATGCATCGCAAGAGCTTGAAGTAGCAGCCACACGAAATACAAAATTCAGAATTGGTAAAGTTACCGAGTGCTTTACCGGAGTTCTTTTCCAAATGCTTGTTGCTGAAGGTAAACTACACCCTGATTCCACAGTACAGTTCTATTTACCCGATTTTCCGGAAAAACAATATCGACTGCCGGTTGTAACGCTTTCGTACCACACTTCAGGCATCAGGCAACCCAATGCTGCGGAAGACGAATCACGCGGAATGAATATAACTCTAAAGCAAGGTATTGATCAATTTAAAAATGATTCACTGCTTTATTTTCCGGGATTGAGGCAGGAACAAAGTATGTTTAACTACAACCTTTTGGGAGTTTTAATGGAAAAAGTAACTGGCAAAACATATTCTCAATTGCTAAAAGAATATATCACTGATACACTTCACCTTAATAACACGGTAATCGACAACCCGTTTGCCGTTATTAAAAACAGAACCGATTTTTTTGACCTCAATTTTGTAGCTCAGATGATAAATGCTCCTGCCCGCGATTTAAGGTATCGTGCAGCAGCTGAAGGGTTGTTGTCGAATGCAGAAGATCTTGCAACTTTTGGTAATTCAATTCTGCAATCGAAAATCATCAGCGAAGCCGTAAAAGCAGAGCTTTTTAAACCGGTTGTTTTATTTGATGAAAAGGAAACCACATTGAACAACGGATGGATTTATATGACTGATAACAACGGAGCAACATTTTATGGGCGGGCAGCAGGAATTACAGGGGGCGGTGCTGCACTTATTGTTTATCCTGATGAACAACTTGTAGTAGCAGCCACTATTAATTTGACCGACAATGGTGGTCAATTGCCAATTATAGCATTAGCTGAAAAATTCCGGAAAAAGCCTGAGGCTGCGAATGAAACGCAAGCAAGCAAGTAATAACAGCGCTATAAATCAGGAGAACAGCGAATCGACAAATTCGCGACGGCGAAAAATCTGCAGATGTTCCATTTTTTCGCCAATCCCGATATATTTTACAGGTATTTTAAATTGATCTGAAATCCCGATTACAACACCACCCTTGGCAGTTCCGTCGAGTTTGGTTAAAGCCAGCGCGGTTACTTCGGTGGCAGCAGTAAAATGTTTGGCTTGCTCAAAGGCATTTTGGCCGGTTGAGCCATCGAGCACAAGTAAAACCTCATGCGGGGCATCGGGGATAATCTTCTGCATCACTTTTTTAATTTTCGAAAGCTCGTTCATCAGGTTAACCTTGTTGTGTAACCTGCCTGCCGTATCGATAATTACCACATCGGCATTTGAAGCCTTAGCAGAAGCAATAGTATCGAAAGCAACAGATGCCGGATCGGCGCCCATTTTTTGTTTTACAATCGGAACATCGACTCGTTTAGCCCAGATTTCGAGCTGTTCGATGGCAGCAGCCCTGAAAGTATCTGCAGCGCCAAGCACCACCGATTTACCTGCTTTTTTGAAATTGTAAGCCAGCTTTCCGATGGTTGTTGTTTTACCCACACCGTTTACCCCGACAACCATAATTACATACGGTTCGTTACTTTCGGGCAGGTCAAAATCAGAAAAATCGGGATTATTGCTTTCTTCGAGAAGCGCAGTGATTTCTTCTTTTAACAAATTATTCAGTTCACTCACTCCAAGATATTTGTCGCGCGAAACACGGCTCTCAATCCGATTGATAATTTTCAGTGTAGTTTCAACGCCAACATCCGACGAAATAAGAATTTCCTCCAGATTGTCGAGCACTTCATCGTCAACCTTCGATTTACCAACAACGGCCCTGCTGAGTTTTTTAAAAACACTTTCCTTGGTTTTGGCCAAACCCTCGTCAAGATTCTCCTTTTTGCTTTTATCGAAAAAACCAAACAATCCCATAATCCATTAATTTTCAACTGCCAAAATAATACATTTTAACTTTCACCAGGCCGGATGCCTGAAAAACAAAAAAAGCTTTCACCCACGATGAAAGCTTTTTCTGTTCTACAGAACCATTTTCCTGTAATAACGAATTATTATTTAAAATAATTTGTTACGTCGTCGGTCGGAATAATTTCTTCCTTAAAAGTGTAAGCGCCAGTTTTAGGCGATTTGGTCATTTTAACAACCTTGGCATATGCTTTACCGCCAGCTTTTTGCAGAGTCGCAACCGTTTTCTTTGCCATGACTTAATCCTATTTAATTTCTTTATGTACTGTTACTTTTTTCAGGATGGGATTGTATTTTTTCAATTCCAAACGTTCGGTGGTATTTTTTCTGTTCTTGGTAGTAATATACCTCGAAGTTCCCGGCACGCCACTGGTTTTGTGCTCGGTACACTCCATAATCACCTGTATTCTGTTCCCTTTACTTTTCTTAGCCATTTTTGTAAATCTTTAATTCAGTTCAACAAAACCTTTTTCCTTTGCGTTTTTCAATGCAGCTTCCAGTCCATTTTTATTAATGGTGCGAATACCGGCAGCCGAAATTGTTAAACTAACCCAACGATCTTCGCTGGGCAAATAAAATTTCTTTTTAAACAGGTTTACATCAAACTTTCTTTTAGTCCTTCTTTTTGAGTGCGAAACATTATTTCCACCCATTGCTTTTTTACCTGTTATTTGACAAACTCGTGACATTGTTTTATAATTTCTTGATGATCAAAATAAACACGTTCTTTAAACGGAGTGCAAAGAAAATACTTTTTTGATAAAAAATCAAATAGTTACTGAAGATTTTATATTAACATTTAATTGTTAGTTGTTTTTAGTTTGGTTGATTTCAACTTCTGTTGAACAAATTTACCTTGGTAACGAAATTAAACCCGATGGTATTTAACTCAGTCACATTTTTTTTATTCCTGGTTGTTACCTTTTTAGTTTACCTGAAAGCTTCAAAAAGCTCTGTCAAATCAGGCAATATTATTTTATTATCAGCAAGTTATATTTTTTATGGGTGGTGGGACTGGCGTTTTCTTTTTCTCATTGTTATCAGTTCAATTACCGACTATATTATTGGGTTGAAATTATCGGAAACTGATTCAGTCAGGAGACGAAAAGGATTACTTGCAATCAGTCTGATTGTTAACCTGGGGATGCTTTTTGTGTTTAAATACTTTAATTTTTTTGTTGATACATTCATCGATTTGTTTGGTATAACCGAAAACCGGTCAAACCTGATCAGGATAATTTTGCCGGTTGGCATCAGTTTTTACACCTTTCAAACGCTGAGTTATACAATTGATATTTACCGGCGACAACTTCAACCGACAAAATCGCTTGTTACATTTTTCACCTTTGTTTCGTTTTTCCCTCAACTTGTGGCAGGTCCAATTGAGCGGGCCAGCCGATTGATTCCACAATTCGAAAAAAGATTTGAGTTTAGCTACAATCAGGCAAGTTCAGGACTAAAACTGATTTTGTGGGGATTGTTTAAAAAAGTGGTTATTGCCGACCAGGCAGCCCAAATCGTCAATACAGTTTACCAGGCTCCCGAAACTTTTAACGGAACGGCATTAGTAATTGCCACGATTCTTTTCGGTTTTCAGATTTACTGCGATTTCTCGGGATATTCTGATATTGCCATCGGAACCGCGCGTTTGTTTGGCATCGAACTGATGACCAATTTCAGAACACCCTATTTTGCTTTATCTATCCGCGATTTCTGGCATCGCTGGCACATTTCGCTTTCAACATGGTTTCGCGATTATGTCTATATTCCGCTTGGTGGCAACAGAAATGGCAATTTCAGGAAGCATTTTAATATTTTAGTCACTTTCACACTTTCAGGACTGTGGCATGGGGCAAACATTACATTTGTAATCTGGGGATTTCTACATGGTTTTCTGTATGTTATAGAATCAGTTATATCGCCGGTAAGCAAGACTGGCAAAAAATTAACCCGTTTTATTGGCTTAATTACAACCTATTTATTTGTAAATTTTTGCTGGATTTTTTTCCGTGCCGAAAATTGGAACCAGGCAAAAAATATAGTGTATTCCATTTTAAATCTACATGAGGCAGGCTCAAATACAATTAAGTCGCTTTTGATAAACGCGGGAAAATATACAGAACCGGGCCGGATGCTGATATTTGTTTTTCCGTTTTTCATTTTGGCCGAAATTTTAATCAATAACAAAGATTTGCCTGCAACAATTGACAAAATTCCGCGGGTGATGCGCTGGAGTTTTTATTATATAATACTCATTGCCATTTTGCTTTTCGGTGTTTTAAATTCAGCTCCCCAATTTATTTATTTTCAGTTTTGATGAAAAAATTTGCACGAAATATTGCTGTTTTCCTGGTTCCTGTATTTATCGGAATAATCCTGCTTTTCACAGTTCCTGTAAATAAAAAATTCAGTTATCAGTTTGTAAAAGGTGAATGTAGTAACATAGCCAGCTGGATTTACTACCGTGCATTTGAAAATCAGAAAAGTATCGATATTGCTTTTTCAGGGGCATCACATTTTGCCTGTGGAATAATGGATGAACTAATAGAGAATGAATTAAATAGCAATTCAGATTACCCAATTACAGTGGCAAATCTCGGATATTGCCGTGGCGGCAGAGATGTGCAATATATAATGCTAAAAGACATTCTGAAACATAAAAAGCCAAAAATCCTTTTTATCGAGATTGCTGAAGACGAACCCAGGAAAAGCCATCCTGTATTTCCATTTCTGGCTGAATCAAATGATCTTTTTGGTTCTTTCGTGTTTTTTAACCAGCGTTATTTTAAGTCGTTATGGAATGGTTTGATTGTGAGATTTGAGTTTTTCAAATTCAAATTGATGCGCGAAACTTATTTTACTCCTGATAACACCTCCAATTTCGGATATTTACATTCCGATCAATTGGCCAATCCTGATGAAATGGAATCAAACAAAAGAGCATGGCAAAATAAGTTAAACCGACCAAAGCCTGAACTTATCAAAACGATAGAAAGAAACTACTCAAAACACTATTTCACGAAAATTGTACAGCTTGCAAACCAGCACAAGTGCAGGGTATTGTTTTTTTACCTGCCCGAATCAGGTTCAAATTTGAAAGTGCCATTAAACATGAAGTTTTACGAAACGCTTGCCCCGGTTATCAGTTTGCCCGACACCATTATAAACAACCCTGCTAATTGGAAAGACCCGATGCATTTTAACGATACAGGGGCTGAAAAGACATCGCTGTTTATTGTACCAGTAATAGAAAAGGAGCTGGCCAAAATTGATAACGTAGCGAAAAATTAGTAACGCAATTTAAGGTTTCTCCTGGGGAACTGACTTTCCGGCCAATTTACCCTTCGAAGCTGCAATTCCAACAATTGTCTGAAAAAGATCGGGTTCATAATTTACGGTGAAAGCCATTAACGAAATTGTGCCGGCCATTCGCACATACTGTTCGGGTGTAGGAGCCGAAAACGGATCGGGAGTGGCCGCATAAACACCGGCCAGAAGCAATAAATAAACTGAAAAACCACGGGTGACACCTGTAAAAACTGCATTAAAAACCGGTTTCTCATCCAGCTTTCTTTGTTCTGCCGGCTTTGCGGTTATTCGCCGGGTTGCAGCGCCAATTACTCCGGCCAGACAGCAAAGTAAGGCCACATTCGAAATGGTATAAGTCAGCATTACTGTCAGAAAACTGTGTATGGTTACATTACCCTGTAAAATCTGCTCACGGTACGGCTGGGAGTTGATGGTCAATCCCGGCAAAAAAACCAGTATCCACAACAAAACAGAAGTGAGACCGATAACTCCGTTGATGTTCCTGTTTCTCATCGCTTTATCTTTTAGATTTAAACTTCAATATTTCAGGTTTCAGAAAAATTTTACCCTCTTTCTGGTATTCCTTTTCAATGCCTTCCATCAGGTCGTCGGGTGAAATTGCCGTTGATCTTTTTTCAAATGTGCGGAGACCTGCAAAATGAAGCGCATTTACAATGTTTGCTCCGGTGATTTCGTATTTCTGCGCAATTTCTTTAATATTAACCGTTTTGTCGGTTTTACCTTCGGGAATATAATTTTGCCACAAACGCAAACGCTCATTTATTCCCGGATTATCAAACTCAATGATTGAATTAAAACGCCGGGTAAATGCCGGATCGATATTGCCTTTCATGTTCGAAGCCAGAATTACAAGCCCGGCATGACTTTCGATACGTTGAAGCAAATACGATACTTCCTGGTTGGCATATTTGTCGTGGGCATCGCGAACGCCGGTGCGTTTGCCAAAAATGGCATCGGCTTCGTCAAAAAAAAGAATCCAATCTTTGTTGGCTGCCTTATCAAAAAGTTTAGAGAGGTTTTTTTCGGTTTCGCCAATGTATTTCGAAACTACAGTTGAAAGATCGATCCGGTAAACATCGCGCCTTGTGTATTTCCCCAACAAACAGGCCGTCATTGTTTTACCTGTTCCGGGAGGACCATAAAACAATACACGAAACCCGGGTTTAATCTTGTGTTTCAGGTTCCAGTCGTTTAAAAGTTTTTCGTTGTGTTTCAGCCAGATTTCAATTTCATGAATGCTTTCAAGTGTTTTTTCCTGCAAAACAAGGTCAGTCCACTCAAGTCCCGTGGCAATTCTCTCAGCCGGAAAATCAGCGCTAAGCCGAGGCTTCGAAATTATGCCGGTTGTAAAAAGGTCAATATAATCGTCTTCAAGCACAAGTTTTCCGCTCATTCGCGGTTCTCCGCGCTCAACCGCGTCGAGGTAAAGAATATTTTTCTGTGCAAACAAATGATCCTCATCAAAGAGCCTTGAAACTTCGATTCGCTTTTCCAGATCATTTCCTGCCAGAATATACAAAACAGTCTCGCCGGTTGGTAATACGCCCCGGTGGTTTTTACCTTTTACTCCACCGAATTCAGCAAAATCGCCACCGTTGGGAAAATGCAAAAAAACGATCTTGTTCAGAAAGTCGGGTAAAATATGTGGTACAATCGATAAAAGCAAAACAACGGTTTCATTGGAATCCAGTCTATTATCAATGATAAAATCAGATAAAACTGATTCGCGGGGTTTTAAAACCGGGAAAACTGCCAAAGCAGTTTTTTTGTTTTGCTTTTCGGTTTCAAAACGATCTGAAATCACACGCTTTAAAAATTCAATCAGTTCAGGTTTTATCATTCCGGTTAATTATTCAGTGTTTGCTTTTCGTTCATTTTAACCATGAAATCGTTAATCAGGTTATCAATTTTTCTGAAAACAGGAGGTAGTGAATCATAAGAACCTGAACCAATGGCAACTTCATGTTTCACGTTATCCAAGGCCGACTTCCAAAGCAACTGGTTTCCCGAAGTACCTCCATGATTTATTTCAACTTCGGTTTTAAAAAACTCTTCAATTATTGTTTTCTTCAGCAAATCAATGCCTTCCGGTTTCAACCGTGTAAAATAAGTCCATTGGTAATTTTCGGGTCCCGATATTCGGGTTGTGATATAAATCGCGCCATCATCAAAAATCAAAGTTCCATTGCTGTTGCCCTGAAATGCTGCCAAAAGATATTGTTCAAGAATCGGGATCGCACTTTTTTTATCTTCGGGCAATCCTGTTTTCATTTTAAATATTTCATTCATAATAAAAAGTTTAAAGGTTATTAAATTTTCCAGTTTTTCCCGGTCAAACGATGCAATGCCCATCCAAACGGTCCATAATGTTGTGCTCTAACCTCATTACCCATCGACATCATATTATCACTATTTTCTGACAGGGCCTCTCCTGCCCCTATTGCTTCTGACATATCGCTATGTGCAACTTCAGTGCCGGCTGCTGTTCCCGTGCCCGAAAAAGAAGTTCCCTCAGTCACATACTCATCAACCAAACCAAAAACATGACCAAACTCGTGTGCCACTGTATTTTGAAGTTCGCCTTCGCCTACAACAATCTCAACCCTCCTTAAAACCCTGGCATTGTTATCCGTATCCGGCAAACTTTCGGCAATTTCATCCGACCTGTTTTCAGGTTCATCCACCCTTGTTTCGATATTCGGAAAGTTCCTTTCCCGTAAATAATTCATCACTGAGTTAATCCTTTCGTTTACCAAACGTCTGTTGTAATCTGTTGATCCGGGTCTCGAAGCGTGTCCAATCAGCCTTACCCTGCTATTCGATTCATTCGCATCAGCTTCTCTGAAATTGGTGATAAACTGATCGATAACGGCCCGATCGGTACTGTCGAGAGTTGACTGGTCATTGTCAAAAAGTACTGAAGTACGTAACATGGAAAAATTAAGATTATTGAGTTCGGTAGGTGTATTTTCGAGCGATTGGTTTGAAAGTGTCATTTCAGAATTATATGGATCGGTAACATCTGTACCCCGGTTTCGGTTTGAGCCCATACTTGCCCCGGTTGTTAAACGGGCTTCTGTATCAATACACTGCATCCTTTCGTTACCAACTCTTTCTGCTACCTGTGAAATTTGTGAACTCACCGTTCCCATTTCATTTCGTTCCGGGTTTTTAACCAAAGTTACCTGCAGATGATCATTTGTGCTATTGTTTCGTCCGTTGTATTCTGCAGCGCCTTCGTCTTGTACATCGATATTGATGTTCACATTCGAGAAAATATTTTCCCAGCATGGCTCATCGACATGAAACATAAATCCGGGTTCCATCCACAAGCCCATTGTTTCGCTAATCCTGTTTCTCAGGTTATCTCTGGCAACATTTTTTTGTGCATCATTCCATGTATAATAATTATTGACAATGTTGTTTGTTAATGTTTCATCGCCAATAAACGTGAGGAGCCGGGCAAGCCGGGAAAGGTCAGTTTCGTGAGATGTTACTGTGGTCCCATTCGCTGTAAGACCATTTACAAACCGTGTTTTTCCCCTCACATTTACATTGAGCATTTCAGCATCAGGATCATAATATGCTTCAAAACCTCCCACCCCGGTATCACTTGGTGTCATTGATTCCGGTCCATAAATTCCGTGACTCAGGAACTCCTGAATCTGCCGTGTGGTTTCTTCAGAACATGTTTCATCGGTTGTTGTTGTCGATTGCTCTGTTTCTGTTACTGTACTACTCTCTGTTTCGGTTCTGCCACCAAAAAAAGAAGTTGAGCTATCTGTCGAAAAAAACGGGGTTGAAGAGCTCGTTGTATTTCCTTGTTGTCTGTTTAATTCTCTCATAATTGCCACTCCACAAAAATCAGTTTATCAATTAAATACCAATTTATTATACCAAAACCCCAGGGTAGCTTGTCCAGCAGAATATCTAAAGTTTTAGTTTCGACAGTCAGTTTAAATCCTTTATCCGTTTTCTGCAAAATTCCATCACGCTGTATAAACGCTTCACGCAGACCGTCTGGAGAAGTATTTTTTAATGCGGCCCAGTTCGCAATAACCGCTTTCAGCATTTCTTCGGCTTCAGTTCTTATTTCGCTGGTGAGTAAACTTTCCTTGATTACAGGATGATGAACAGGCAAACCACATAAAAATTTCTCGAAAATCAGGTTTGCTTCGTAAACCGATTCGTGGCCGGTTGCAATAAAATGCAGTGCCTGAACAGCCAAATCAAGATTTTCGTTTCCGATTTTCCCCGACGGGTCAGCGATTCCGGTTGTAATAAAAAATGTTTTTAAAAACGGGTGCAACAAAACAAGACCTGCATTATTAATATGCAACGATTCATTTTTGATTTTTTCTTCGGAGGATTTATCTTTATCTACCTCATCGGCAACAATTTCAACACTGCGGTCTTTTTTCTTTTCAACTGACAATTCTATTTTCTTTTTATATTTTCCAAGGGTTGTCAACCGAATAAATTCGCTTTGAATAAAAGCTTCAGAAATAATTTCCTCCCCGGAGATGCTTTCAACCTTATGTTTTCGAATAAATTTTCCGACAGCACTTAAGAACTCATCTGCAACTATCTCGCGCTTTTTTTGATTTTCAATTTCAAAAATGAGTTGAAGTATTGCGCTTAAGAAAACAGCCTGTTCTTTTGCTGAAAGCTGATTATGAATTAATTGAATTAGATTCTCAGCAGATTTAAATTCCGGAAACAAACGAAAAACGTATGCAAGAATATTATTCAATGGAATTTGCTTTACAAACCTCAGCAGATTTGTTTTATTATCGACTAATAATCGTCGCAGCTTTTTACAAAAGTATTGATTAGCAACCAACCGGAACCAGTTTCCATCAGCAAGAATATCTTCCAATTTCTCCTTTCCGGCATACCAGGGTAGAGTGCCCGATTGTATAAAATTTAAAAATATCAGTTCATCATTATAATCGTTTCCAACCAGTTGCGATTCACCAAATTCAATATCATCAGTAACAAAACCTTCCGTTTCTGATTGTCCGCCAATTTCTTCGGTAGCTTGTTTTAAACCACTTCCAATTTTCCGTACAACTTCGGGAATAACTGCTTCATTAATTTGCTGAACATCTGCTGAAATTTTAACCTGTAAACTACCAATGCGAAGTATTTTATCATCAGTTTCAAGTTCATCAAAAAGGATTTCAAGCTGCGGGAAAAGCCTGTTGTTTAAAAAACCGCTGATATCGTTTTTTATTAAACCCGCTTTCTCGGAGCTTTTTGTATTAATTTCAACAAACACCTTTTCAATAATATGATTATGAGCAGTTTTCATTCAGCATTTTTAACATTTCAGGCTATTGACTTGTATTAATGATTGTCATACATTTGTAACTCAAGATGCAGAGATGTATTACTGGGCTGAGTTAAGATTGACAGGCAAAAGTTGAAATGATGAGTTAAGGTTGACAGTAGCAGAGTTTCTCTCTTTGACAACAGTAAAACAGTAAGTTCATAATAAGTTTGAAGATTGGTTTTGCCCCATGAGAGTACCACCTGATTAGCACGGCAAGTGCTGAAACACCGGGTGGTACTTTTTTTATCTCCCTCGTACTCATAATACCTTTGCAAATTTTCCGGCCGGAACTGTAAAATAAAAATCAACAGATTTTGCAAACTCAGCAATCACTCCGTCGAAGATGGCTGAATAAGGCATGTTGGTAATGTAAACCGAAAGTTTTGTAACCCCTGTTTCACTGTGTAAAAACTTGCGCAGGTTAATAAACTGCACAATCGGGTCGGTTGAGGCCTGCCTGTTTCGTTTATAATAATCGAGCATGGCATTATCAACCCAGGCACCGTTTACCCAATCGCCATCCAGCATCACACGCAAATTGTCGTTTTGCGCAGCTTTTATCAACTTTGATTTAACCTCGCCGGTAAGTTTTAATATATCAGAAGGTAACTCATTGATGGTGCGCACCACCCTGGCCGGATATTTCTTTTTCAGCGCTTTTACAAGTTTTTCCCATTCGGCCCATTTATTATCGAAGGTTCCAAAATCGTCGTCTTTGTTTACAGGGGCAAATTCGGTATGCAGCTTTTTGTAAAATCCACTGTTGTACCTGATTATTTCGCGGCAAATCATAACATTGCTTCTGAGCGCCTTATTATCTTTCAGCATTCCTGTGCTGTTCAGTTCATATACCGGCGAATCGGTTTTTTGTGTCACATCCCTGAAACGAATCAAAAATTTATCGTTTAAACCATGCGTGATTAAAATGCGTTTCTGGCTTTCGTTAAAATCGAAAACCACGCCCTCTGTAAATCTTTTGTTCAGGGCGTCGGTAACCGCGTGCATCCTGCGTTGCAGAATTTGTTTCATCGGAATGCTCAGCGTAATAATTCCATTTACAAGTGGTGTATCGTTAATCCGGTAATCGAGAATCTGAAGTACATAATTCCGGCGCACCGCAATTTTCCTGCTCACAGTTCCTTTTAATCCTCTCGACAAATTATTCAGGTATTTCAACGTGCTAATCCATGGATAAGAACACTCCCTGATGCGGCAACAATAAAAATCGGCGTCTTTTTGTACGCGGTACGAAAGACAAAAATCGGCAACAACTTTATTGTTCACCCCAACCAAAATAAATGTTCCGCCTTTGGGCACACCACTTAAATGTTCAACCGACGGAGCATCATTTACCAAACCCTGAAATCTCTGCGCTTCAGCATCAAGATTATAATGCAAAAATCCGATGTCAAGCCCGCTGGCCTTTATTTGTTGCGTTATTGAACCAACAATTGTTGCATAATCTTTCCCCTGATGACCCTCAATGCGATAAAAATCAAATGGTTTCGATTCGAACATCAAATTGTTATTCAAGGCTGCAAATCTGTAACCTGCATTTGTTTCGGGCACAAGATTGCTGGTCAGGTCGAAATTCCAGTACTTTCGTATTTCAGTACCCGGATTATAATAAAATGGGATTGCTTTGCACCCTGATTTACCAGCTTGAAGCGAAGGAATGATTTTCACTTCGTTGCCAACACTGATTTTCATAAAACCGTTCACCTGAATCTTTACCCGTTCAAGCAAACTCTTTACTCTTTGTAAATTATTGCAAGCCTGTTCATAAGCCGGAGAATGATAAAACCGGTGGCGTAATTCGGGGAACGACTTTTTATTCACCACAAAACCCAAAAGCAAATGTTTTGGAAAAGCCTGAATATTGGGCGAACACTGCACATTAATGTGCAGAAGCAATTCCCGAATTTCATTGTAACTATCGCATAAATCTTTTAAAATATCATACCTGTATTGAAAATCAACCGGAATTGTATCGGTTTTAAAATCGAAAAGTGTGTCAATCTGAGCTGAAATAACCGGTTGGCCGAACCACTGAAATATTTTATCAAGCCCGGTTTTCAGGCTCACAATGGTGTTGCTGTTTTTTATGGCATCGAAATAAATATTTTTAATCAGGTTCAGCGATGTAACATTTTGTCCAGAAAGCACAGGCCGTTTCACTGCAACCTGAGGCAGTGAAAGGTACGTTTCGAAAATGTTGTGTTTGTTAAAAACCGTATCAACAGCACCGGCAATCAGCTTTGCATCGGTTTCTGAAACCAGCAGCACTCTCAGGTTCGAAACCTGTTCGGTTCCTTGGTTGTCGCAGTCGGTGGCAGTACATAAATCGGCGGTTTTAGCATACGATTCAAGATAGAGCAACGCAACTTTATTCTGAATATCAGGAAGCGCCTTTAAAAGGTCAGCCTCATCGGTTTTCCCTGGTAACAGTTCCCACAAATCCATCACTTTTTCAGTCGAACTCAATGCATCGCCGTCTTTCTTTCTGAAAAACGAATAGGCCGCCTGTTTGTCCTCAAACTTTTTGAAATGGGTAAATTCAACCGCTTCAAAATCAATGGATTTAAACACTGATTTTGCTTTGCTTTCAGTAAGTTTAATCAAGTCACCATCGGTTGTAACACCAGTTCCCTGTGTTACTGAAACAGTTGTTTTTCCGTCACTTACATTCAGTTTGATTTCGAAACCGCAAACAATCCCAGTTCCTGTCAGGCTAATCCGTGTCAGCCGGTCCTGGTCTTCAAAAAAATCAGGAACCTCGTTAAGTTGTTTTGCCGTTAGAATCTGGTTATCTTCAAATGTATGGTAACTTGTGCTGATGTTTTTTAATTTTGATTCCATTTCATTCTCCATTTTAAAGGTTTCCGAGTTTTGTACTTCCCAGTATTATTCTGCCTTCCACATCATCCGATTCTTCATCGCAATCGAGCAAACGGCCAGTCGGATAAATTGAGTTGAGTTCGCTTAGTATATTGATAAAAGCCTTAAGTTTTGTACTGTTTTGTTGCTGGCCTGAATTTGTTTTCGCCAGCAGAAAATCTTTGTAAAGCGCTTCAAACTTTACCATTTCGTTTTCGGGGTCAGGGTCATTGGTTAAACGGTTGCCAATCCAGCAAATCCGCGCCAGAATGTGTGCCGGCATTTCGCTTCTGATGAGTTCTTCCATAAATTTTCTGAAATCGGGATTTGAAAACCTGTAAGTCCAGCCGGGTAAAACCACAGTTACCCGAAACGAATATGGGTCAACCGGATGACAACTCATGCAGTCGTCGGTGCACACGGGCATAAACTGGTTTAACGGAATGTCGGTTTTTGTCACATCGGGCCTGAGCAGGATGTGTTCAACCACAAACATCCCTTCTTCGGTAAACTCCCCGGCCAGAAAACCGATTAGTTGTATTATCGATTTTTTTAACTCATCCGTTGTATCAAAGTACAAAAATTGTCGCGCAATAATCCGGTTCACACTGTCAGAGTCAGCATCGCGGTTAATCACATCAAATGAAAATTTCCCTGATTCCGATTGCTGAATTTCAAAATTTCCGATTTCAGTTTCATCAGTCACTTCGTTTTCAAAGGCTTTTTCAATTTCATCCACAGTGGTTTCCAAAATTTTAAGCACCACAAGGTTGAGTTCGTTTTGCGCCACACGGATTGATTTGTAATTCTGCGTGGCCGAAAGAATAATCTGTCCTGAATGGTTGCGAATTCGCCAACGAAACACCTTCTCATTATCAGCATCGGTCAGACTGTAAAATTCGGCAAACGAGACCGACAGATTACGACGGTTATAATTTTTTATACCGGCAAGCAACGCAATTCGTTTTTCGATACCCGAAACATTTGATGTATCCCACAAATTTTCGGCTGTCTGCATAAAATAGTTAAACGCACTCCCCCGCCAGTTGCCAATTCCACGGTTCAGTAATTTGCCGTTTTCGTAAATATCGCCATATTCCGAAAGAAATCTTTCACGGGCCTCAATTGCAGCAGTAGTGGCATATTTCCCGTAAAGTTGCTTCATCAGAAATGCATAATCGCTGAATTTTTCAGCGAACCGCGAAATCAAATGGTCGAGTATCTGAATCTTTCTTTCATCGTTGTTTTTAATGTGTGAAAAAAGTGAACCGGTAAGATTTTCAGCATCATTGCTGTAATCGTTCACCAATTCATCAAAACCCGCAATATCGTTCACAGCCTGCGCAAACCAGGTTGTTTTCAGTTTTTGATTCACCGAAAGCAAATCTTTTACTTTGCCCAGATGCGCAAAATAGTTCACAAGTACCTGGTCGAAAAACAGCAAATATCCTTTCAGTTGCTTTGCTTTTGCCTTTCGCGCTTCATCGGCCCACGGCGGAAGTCCGGCGCGCCCGATTCCATAATTTTCCGGAAAATCATTTTGTATTGTAGTTGTTTCAGAAGTTCCAGTGTAAATTCCTTCAGGAATTTCGGGAATCATATCTGTTTTTGCCTTCTCTTTTTCGGCTTTTTCGTTATCTCTGAACGCATCGAGGTATTCCTCAACTTTTGATTTATTGATGTTTACAGGCAGAACTCCCTTATAATAGCTGAAAGCGCTGTCGAACGACCTGAATGGTTTTTTCCCTTTTTCAATTGGAATGAGCCAGGTACCTGTTTCTGGATTATCCTTATTTCCATCCTGAATCGAAATGTCTCTGATGGCAGTTATTCCATCGATTTTCATGATTTCCTGAACCAAATCCGAAAGTCTGACTTCTTCGCGCAAACGGGCGTTTTCGAGTTCAGTTTCGTCGATGAAACCACTGCCAAGCAACGGACCTTCAAAAATCTGGTCGGTGAAATAACCTTTCTCCATCATTTGCTGCAGTGAATAAAACTTTATCTGCGGCGAAAAATAATTGTCGATTGTTCTTAAAACCTGTGCATGAATTAACTCTTCATTAGCTTCGGGTTTTACTTCAAAAGCAGCACAAACCATTATCGGGTGCTGTTCCACCTTTTTTACCTCCACCAAATCTTCGCATAAATTGCGGTTGGCATGATAAAGTTTTGTGATTTCGCCGGCAATCCGGTTGTATTCGTTGTTTTTTTCGGCATCGGTCGGAAAGAATGATTCATCCGGCTCATCAAAATCAACGATTATTGTATAAAGTCCCTGCAGGTTAAAACTGTCTGTCACTTTTTTCAATTTATCGGTTGCGTAGGCAATTTTATCGTTTTTACAATCTACAAATACTTGTTTTTCAAAAGGTTGTAACCAACAGTTTTTAACTCCTTCAATATCGATAAATAATTTTCGATAATCTGATTCAGTAACCGGTTTCGTCGGAAATATCTGCGTGGCAGTGAAAAACTGACGATTTACAGGGTTATCTTCTTCATTTTCAGAAGCAAGTAAATTTTCGATGGGCATATTTATACGCGCACCCAAATCGGTAATGGCATAACAGAGCATTTCGAGAATGGTTACGCCGGGGTCGTGACTGTTAAAATCAGTCCACAAACCACCGGAAAGCTGCTCTAAATGCTTCAGCCCGGCTTTTCGCAAAAAGGTATAATCAAGGTCATCACCTGTTTCCACCTTTTTTGGTATCGAAGTATATCCACTGCTTTCTGCCATAATCAAATGCTGTTTATTTCACCTTAACCAGTGATATATTGTGCTTTTTTGCCGACACTAATATGGATACCGGGTTTTCCGGTGCCACATTCACCAGGTTATTTGCGGTTCCTTTACTTAAAACCAAATCTTCGATATAATCAACATATTCAAGCTTTTCGATGTAGTTTATCACTGCACTGCGATGCAACGTGATGCCAAATTTTAAACCCGCAGTTTTGTCGAATGCCCAGGGTGAAAGCATTTTCACGATATCGTCATTCAAAACCTGCTGGTAATAAATTTCGTCAAAGCCCGGTCTGAATTTAACTTTCAGGCTCACAATGACTTTTTCATAACCCGGATTGATTACCCGCGCGCTTACATGCAGCGAATTGTATTTATTGATAAACGACTCTATTTCATTCAGTTTTGATTGACTTAAACGAGGCTCAAAAATATCGAATACGTTTTTGTTCTGAATATCTGGGATTACCACAACCAGCACATTGCCGGGCGAGAGAAAACTTATTGTTGCTGAATCGTTTACAATTCCTGGTTTTGTGTGGTTTAAACATTTTACCTTATAGATTTCAGGAAAATGCTGAAGAACCAGGTGTTCGTAATCCCACAAAGTAATTGCGCGGTTTTTATGCCTCAAACGTTCACTTACCCGCTGATAATAAGCTGTTTCATCTTCACCCGCTTTTCCGCCAAACGAACTGTATGGTTGCGATAAACCTTTTATGCCCGGCACTTTACCTGCCAGTTTCGAAACCGAGTTCTCCTTTAATCCCGAAAGCAAATGTGATAAATCGTTATTGTTGTTTTCAAACCGAGCCTGAACTGCTTGTGCATTTATACCAATTACCTTACAAACAGCATTGTATGTCTTTTGCATTGAGACTTTCAACCAGATTAACCCAGTTGGCAGCAGCGTATTTAAAGCAGTTGCTTCGGCTGGCAGGGCAATTTTTACAAGTCCTGATTGCAGGAAATTTCCGGTTTGGTCACAAATCACCGACTCTGGTCCAAGTACTTTCCAATGGTTGTTGCAAAGTACACTCCACTCAATTTTTTCGTTAGATCCGAAACTTTCAACTTCAGGATTCTCGCTGCCTTCAAAAAGTTGAATCAGCAACGAAATCTGCTGTCGTGGCAACACATCGGAAATGCCGATGTACAATTGCCCGCCGGTTTTATATTCAGGAACAAGTCCGGCTGATTTTATATTTTGAAGTGCAAGATTCGATTGCCCAAACGGATGCTCATGATATACACAAAGTGATTCTGATTCGCTTGCAGGCGAACCTATGGAAAACAATTGCTGTTCAGCCGTATAGCTTATCAAAATATTTTCGGCAAGCGGTGTGTATGGTTCGTTGGGTAACGGTACTTTTTTATCGTTACAACTGAGAGCCAGTGCATAAATCCGGGGATACAATTCATGATAAAACGATTTGTTTGAGGTCAACCTGATTACAGTTTCAGCATCTGGCGAGTAATTGCTGTTATTCACAACTTTTTCGCTGGTGCTGAATTTATCGTTTTTCCAGTTAAACAAAACCAGTTCCAGTTTACTCACCTGCCATTTCCCTTTGTTACAGACTGATAACGATGCATTAAAATGTGCATTATTTTCCACAATCAGGTCGGTTACACCGCTGCTCAGCGCCAGATAGGTTTCGGCTTTTGCATCGTGCTGGTAGCTCTTGCGGTATTGCAAATACAGGTCGGCAAACGAATCTCGTTTACTTCCATTGATTTTTGACGGTGTATTTTTCCAGTCGATATTAAAATTCAAAGTTTTCCAGGGTTTGCTGAAAATCTCAGGGTGGTTCAGGTTGAAATTTGCATTTCGTACAGGTAAAGTTCCGAATGGATAAAACGGTTTGGTACTGTCCAGTTTTCCCTGGTCGTTTGCCAATGAAAAATCTTTTATTCCACTCACATCGGTGGTTACAACAATATTTACAAGTTTACGCGATGCCAGGTTGGCAAACAACTGATATCCATCGGGTTTTCCGGTATCGATGAGTACCCTGCAAACAGGCAATCCGGATTGATAGTTTCCTTTGTGAATTTTGGGATTAAATGCAACTATCGCTTTTTCATCTGTAGGAATCAGAAATGTGATATCGAGTTTCGTCTCTTTACTTTTAACACCTGTGGTAAATATTGTTTTGCCCGATTCATTCAGTGTTTCAGGAAGAGCTTTCAGCGGTACTGTCCAGCCTTTTTCTCCCGTACAGCTGATTTCCAGATTTTCTGTAAGTATCTTTACATCAACAGGATTTATGGGTTCATCGAATTGAACTGAAATCAATACCGTACGGTTTCCGGTACTCATTTCGAGTAGTTTTGAGGCAATGGAAAAACCAATTTTTGCAGCAGGTAATTCGGCAAAATCAGCATCGTTTATATAACCAAATGGCCACCATTTTGCTGGTAAATCCATTTTACCGCCGTCAGGTTTTTTAGGTTCTCCGGCTGTACAATCAGCTTTAATACAATTGAGACCGGGTTGATGATATACAGTTTTTAATTCAGCCACCCGGGCTTTATTGACAATAATCTCTTCCGTAGTTTTGTATATCAGCTTTTTACCACTGGTGTCTTTTCCTGCTTCAACAGGAGTTCCGGCTGCTACTTTTTCGCTTACGAAATTTTTTGCCAGTTCAAAAACCAGGTGAACAGCGTCGGGTGTGGCCTCCAACTTTTTGGTTTGTAAAACCTGCTCATAATAAAAATCCAAATGCCGTTTGGTGAGCAGGTTAAAACGTTTTTGTGTGAACTCCAGCAATCCCACAAAACTTACAAAAAGAGCAAGTTGTGGCGGAATTTTGTTGCCGGTGGAAACCGATTTCAGGAACTCGTTTATTTCGTTGTCGGCAATAAAAAAGTCGGCCCAGTTGCCCGATGGAATTTCGGAACTTGTAGTTTCGAAAAAGTTGACTTTCTCTGCAAACCGCACGGCAAACTGCATCCAGTCCTTCAACCCGAAATCGTTAAGTTTCACCGAATCAGGGCTGAGCGCTTCCGGAAACCGCCGGTGTTTATCCGAACCTTCCCTGTTTATTAATATTTCTTTTCCACAACGGCTCATATGTTGTCGCTATTTCTCACCCCCTGCCCCCTCAAGGGGGTAATTGTAACTAATTTAGTTCTGCTATTATCAAAAGCTATTCTCCCCTTGAGGGGATTCAGGGGTGATAATAAAATATAGGTCATTAATTCATTCATTTTACTTAAATCAACTATTTACAATTCGTTGCCTTCGTTTTTATAAAATGGATAAACCATATTTTTTCTTGAGTTTGTTTTTCGAACCATAAATTCAACTTTTATCAGCACCACGCCATCCTGCATTCGCGATTCTTCCAGCGTCACACGGATAACATCAATTCTGGGTTCGTGATACAGAATGGCAGTTTTAATCTGGTCGGCCAGATAGGTTTTAAGTGCCAGGTCGAGTGGTTTAAACAACAATTCGTCGGGGTTGCATCCATATCCGGGCAACATTATCCTTTCATTTCGCCGTGTTGAAAGCAATATTTCGAGGCTGTTCAGAATATCGGCTTCATCCTCCACCAGTTCCACCGAGCGCGTCTGCCGGTTAAATGCCGGCGGAAAAGCCCAGCCCCTTCCCAAAAATGAATTTGTGTTTTCCATAATCAACCTCCAATTATTACTGTTGGGCAACCGGCAGGCAATACCGGGCCACCCACATGTGGCACTGTGCCTGTAACCATCGTACAGGTATGCATATCTCCCACTCTTGCTGCTGCTCCCATTTTAATTAATCTGAACTATTGAACCTTTCACAGTTGTTGAAGCGCCCGATGACAATTCGGCTCCTACCGACCCTTCTGCCTTCAGTTGTGCACTTGCTTTTATTTCAATATTTACTCCTTCAATTTTTACATCTCCGTTAGCTTTAATTATCACATCAGAGCCACTCTCGATGGTTATTCCATCAGAGTTCAGGGTGAATTTATTCTGGTTTTCATCTTCAAGCTGAATTACCCCGGCATCTTCGTCAACACTTATTTTTTTACCGGCAGGAGTTTCGAGTATTACCGATTTTTTGTCGTCGTTAAAAACCAGTTTCATTTCGCTGCGGGTAAAAAAACCTTTTTCATGATTATCATCTGACGCAGGAAGCGGAGCTGGTTTTGCGCTGCTGTTCAGCATTCCGAGTACAACTGCATCGTTTGGGTTTGCGTTGATAAAACCTACGATTACTTCGTCACCAATTTCGGGTCTGAAAAATGAACCACGATTTTCGCCGGCATCAAGCGTTGAAACCCTTGCCCAGGTTCCCAGAACTTCGTTATCAACCACCGGGAGTTTTACCAGAATACGGTCTTCACCATCGGGGTCGCTTTCCAACTGGGTTACAACACCCGTTTGCAAACCATTTATTGCCGCATTTAAACCGGCAGCCGGCAAATCGCTGATATTTACAGTTTCAGTAAACCATCGTGGTTCAACGCCAAACTGTGCATCAACCGTCCAGTTTCCTTCTGTAATCTGGTGGCGCACACCCGAAACATAAACTTTCCCGTTAAACCTGTCGCCAACGCCTTCAATTTTTAAAACCGTATCGGGCTTAACAGCCGGTATTCCCTGAAACTTAACCCTGCCACGGACTTTCGCCAGTTGGCTGAACAATGCTTTTGCATCAACCCACTGTTGCAGTTCATCAGCCGGGGTAGCCCCACCGCTGCGCAAAGCAATATTTCCGGCATTCATTACCGAAGCCATGTCGCCGGACGGGATATTTCCATTCAGATTAACGGAAGGAGCTGCGGCTTCAACCTCAACCAATTCCTGTGCTGCATAATCCCAGCTGTAACCTGTAACTCCTGAAAGTTGTGTACGGGCATCCATTTCGGCATCAAAATCGAGTAAAGTGGCACCAAACGCAACAGTTTCCACTTCATCGCCATCGTATCCGGGACTTTTTACAATGAGTTTTCCATCGTTTGCAATGCAAACTTTGCCGTTCACCTGGGCACGCATAATACAAAAATCCCAATCGGTAACATTAAACTGAACTAATTCTTTGCGTTGCACATCTGTGGGTTCAATCTCCTTATCAATGCCATAATCCGAAATAATCTCTTCAATTATTTCACTGTCTTTCATTTCGGTGAAATATTTGCTTTTGCGGCCAACGGTAAGTTTTACCAAAACATCCTTACATTCAACTATTAAAAGTGAATGGTCGGTTCTGATTTTCAGGTTTTGTTTTATAATGATTCCTTTAAAAATCACTTCTTCCTCGAAATGATAGCCCGCCGAAATTTCAATTTCATTACCAGGCACAAAAAGTTCCTGATTACTCACTGAAAAATCCTGCGTTGCGGGGTCGCCATCAGTAATTACAAGGCGTGCCGATGGAATGCGGTTGATTTCCTTTTCAACCACAATGCTCAATATATCGATTGTACGCGAAAGTTCGGCGCCGTTAATTATCACCTTTGTGGTAACCAGGTCGGCCGACCGTGCAGTATTTATCAGACGTTGTTCTGGCATTGTATCAGGTTTTTTCGATTGGTGGAAAAACAATCATTTGTCCGGCTTTCAGTTTTCTGAAGTTGGCAATTCCATTGGCTTTGGCTACTTCGAGGTAATATTTCGGGTCGCCATAAATCCGGTAAGTCATTAGTGGTAGATTATCGCCTTCTTTTACCATGCGAACATGCGTTAAATCGGGCGAGCTGTTGTTTTCGCGTGCAACACGTAAATTATCTTCAACAAAACCTTTGAATTTTGCCCGAACAGATGCGCGAAGTGGTAAACCATCGGATTTGAATAGTTTGTAGGTAATGTTCATTTCGGTGAGTGTACCCTTAAAAAGCAGCGTTCCCCACGAAATGACAAGATAATTCGGGCGGTGTTTATCGCCGTTGTAATCGAAAACAACGCGTTTGAATTTCTCGATATCGTCGATAATTCCGTTGCCCTCATCTTTATATACTTTATCATCGGCATCGGTGGATGGCGAACCATAATCAACAACAACGCCTGTGCGGTCGAAAACAAATTCGAGGTCGAGATTTTCGGGCGGAATTTTATTAAAGCGGACAGCGGATGAACTGGTACCGGAAGCCTGATTGTTATTTTGTTCGATTTTATAATTGAATGTGTATTTATCAGGATTCAACAGAGATTTGAATTCCCCTTCAGAGATTTCTTCCGAGAACCGTTCATCGCTGTATGCTTTAATTTTAAGTTTAATCAATTCTCCGCTCATGTTATCGTTCCTCCTTTCTTGCCAACAATTCCATTACCTGTTCCACACAAGCCTCAATAATTTTTTCCCTGTCGGTTCCTGTTCCGGGTTCTGGGGCAGTGCTGCCCGACGATTCATCGACATTTATTTTGATATGCAATTCTTTAATTTCGATAGGCATTTTACTGAATATTAAAGTAGTTGTACACCAATTCGAGCGATTCAATCACAATTCTGCTTTCCTCGGCATTGAAATCGACAACCGACCATTTTACCGGGTAAGCATGTACTACGTTCCATGAAGTAAGGGGCTCATGTTTTTCGTTCAGCAGGCTGATTGTAATATTGGTTGGTTTTATATTCAAATCCTCCAATGCCTCGCGGCACCATTTTGCCAGCGCCGAATCGGCAATGAGCCCCCTTTTAAGTATTAACTTCTGATAACGCGACCTTACAGGTAGTTTATGTTTGAACCTGTTTTCTCCACCCTCCGGAATTTCTTCGATTTCGAGTTCAGCAGATAAACCCGAAACAGATTGAAACTGATATTCTCCAGGGAAATTATCGAATTCAACCTTAAAATGAAAACCCAGCGGAGGATAGTAATTTCCCATAATCAGGCAAATTCAACAGTTAAACCTTCGTGTACAACTTCTATCGTTTCAATAGCTACTTCGTTCCCATCCGATTTTAAATCGGTTGACTGCACTTTGGTTGGCCATGCATTTTTTACTTTCCAGGTAACTGAAGGTTCGTGATTTTCATTGAGCAAACTGATGGTCATGTCGCGCCGCTCAATGGTATTCAGTTTAACTGTATTCCACCAGTTAAAATAATCCTTATCCGACGCAAACGTGCCACGTTTGAGTGTGAGGTTGCCGAATTTCTGCATCCCCGGCATTTTTATTTTCGAATATTCAGGGCTTGAACCCTCGCGATATTCCACCACTTCTGTCTCAACATCGAGACCGGTAACTTCGGTAAAACCAATCCGGGCTCCACCCCATTCAACCCTGAAGTGAAATTTTACCAATGGATAATTTGTTGCCATAACTATTTATTTTTTAATTATTTACTTACGATTGCTGCAGCTTATGCGAGAATTTCAGGATAATAAATTCGGCAGGGCGAACTGCGGCCATACCAATCTCAACGTGCATATAACCGTTGAGAATATCCTGGGCTGTCATGGTTTGGCCAAGACCAACGCGGACAAAAAAGGCTTCGTCGGGTTTAGCACCAGCAAGTGCGCCGGCTCTCCATTGTAAAACCAGAAAATTTTCAATCATTCCCCGCACCTTTACCCAGGTATTGGCGTCGTTGGGTTCAAATACAAAGCGCGAAGTAGCTTTTTTTACCGACTCTTCAACCATATTAAAAAATCTGCGAACCGGAATGTAGCGCCATTCATTGTCGTTACCGGCAAGTGTGCGTGCTCCCCAAATCAGGGTGCCTTTCCCGGTGAATGACCGAATTGCATTCACCGATTTGCCAGCCTCTGTATCAATATTCAAACTTTCCTGGTCGTTATTGGTAACATTTACAGTCGGCCCTTTTACGGCTGAAATTGAAATATTTGCCGGTGATTTCCATACTCCACGGCTTTTATCAACAGCTGCATACAAACCAACAATAGCGCCACTTGGCGGCAAAACAACACTCTGCTTACCAATTGCAGTTGCAATTGCTTTGTAAACCGGGTCAATATCAAAAAGTGTTTCAGTACGTTTTTCCCTCACTGCTTTCAGTTCGGTAAAATATTTTGCAACAACTGCTGCAAGTTTACCAAGCAAAGCAGCAAAATAGGGAGCTGCTGTTTCAGCGGTTTTTGTTGCTGTGTAAATATTGTTTGCACCGGTTGTAGGGGCGGCAAAAGTCAGCGTGGGAAAATCGGCGGCAAAAGTATCAGGAACCAGTAAATCACTCCATGCTGCCGGCAGAGTTACCGTTGTATTGTTGCCTGCTTTGCTGAAAAAATTATAATCATACAGCGTTTTAAGCAACCCGGTAAATTCAGCGGTTGGTGCTGTGTACCTGTTTAAAATATTTTTAGCCGAATTCTCATTTGTGACATCGGTGTCTTTCAGGGTAAGTGAATAAAAGGCTTTGAAAAATGCGTAAATTTTCGCGGCTTCAGTAATCAAATCGGGCCTTGTGGCTACAATTCCGAAAGTTGGTGTGACGAGCGTTGTCTGCAAGGCAATATCATCGTCGATATTTTTAATAGCGGCGACTATTGCGCTGTTAAACAGCGTTTTAATATCAGCAATTGCAATTCCGCTTTTTGAGTACGAACCAGCTACAACAGCATTGTAATCCACATTAAATGGCAAAGTTGTTTTCAGCCAGGGGTAATAGGTAGCTCCATATTTCAGGTTGTTCATTCCCACATTGTTTCTGAAATCGGCCACAGGGTCGCTGGTTGGTGTGGCTTCGGTGTCGCCTTTCACAATATCGAGCACGGCAAAGCGGTCTTGCAGTTTGGCACTCTGAGCAAGCATAGCCGAATGTACTTCACCGGCTTCGGCAACCGATAAATGCACCGATTCAGGAATAACCAGCAGCGTTGGCAAATCTTCCTTTTCGAGTTTTGCCAAACCATCTATCAAATCCTGTTTTTTCACACCTGCGACTGATGTATTGTATTTTCCAACCGAAACAATGTAGCAATCCCCGCCACCATTAATATAAAACATGCGTACCGAGTCGTACAGCAAGTTGACCCCATTCACTTTAGCCGATTTAACCGAGTTATCGCCATTCAGCACAACCTCAACAGAAGTGGGTTTTGGCGCTCCTCCGAAAAAGTACTCATATTCAGGCAACGACCCGATTTTTATCGGATTCACAATTTTTTCGACATGATAATCCGTTCCATCGACAACGGCCGATTCAGTATAGCCAATAAAGGCAGGAATAGCAGTTTCTACTTGCGCCACCGAGGGAGGAAATATGGATATTTCCTCGATGTAAACGCCTGGTGTTTTGTACGTTGTTGCCATAATCTTTTAAATTAAGTTTACATATATATTTCAGAGTAATATTTATTTGCAGCAGTATCAGGGATGATATTATCAATCCCCGGGTTCGGGAGTTCAGCAGTCCCTAGTTCAACCGAAACGAAGCCCCTTTCGGTTAGTGGTTGTTCGGTTTTTGTGATGAGTATTTTTGCGTTGCCGTCTTCTTTTTTTACATTGTTAGCAGGTTTTACCACCTGATTGGTTTTAAAAATATAGCGCCAGAAGCTTTTACGGTTATCCAGTAATATTTCAAAAACAGGGGTTGGGTCCTTTAACTTACCCGTTGCATTTGTTATGTATAAATTACTGTTATCGCCTTTTATATAAAGGCGCACCAGAGCCAGCAAATCAGTTTTTTTCGAAGTAGTAAGTTTCTTGAGTTCAGCATTTTGTAATTCTGTACTTAATATCCAGCTCTCATCGGTTTTTGTGTTTGCACCGGCAGTTTTTATTAATGGAAAAGCAGGTGGAGCACCCGCTGGTTTCAGGTTCGACAGGTAATACAATTTCCCTGCGTTTTCCATTTTCAGTGAAGTGAAATTATAGAACCTTCTGTCGGCAATTTTCAGTAAAAAGGTAAAACAGGTGTTGTCATCAATCGCAATTACAGGCGTAACACCATCATTTTCAACTTTACACCACACTTTAAAACCGGTTGTATCGGACTTAAAAACCAAACCGTAACCGTTTAATTTCACAACTGTTTCGCCGGTGGGCTCTATTCGTAAAAATTGCGAGATGTTGTAGAGTGCAAGTTGTTTTTGTTTATCGGTCTGGTTCATTTCAGCATAAAGCTGCTCTCCTTTATTTAAAAAGTAATTGTGCAAAATTTGCACAGCAAAGAGTGATTTATATTGAACTGAAAATGTCATAATTATATGTGTTTGAGTTCGCCACCGATGTGTGTGATAACTTCTGCTGCCGATTGTATCTTATCCTGTTCAATCTGGATCAGTTGAATTCGATAAATTACCGATGGCAACTGCCGGCCACCCAGCATTCCCCACACATTGTTAAGTTCATCAAATGTGGGTGTGTACAAATCGAGCACAAACCTGAACTGCTCCAGCACATCGAACGAAACATTGTTGCGGTTGTAAACCGTGTTTGTGCTTGTAAATACTTTTTTGCCTTGAAAAAACTGGATCGTTTTTGAAATACTTCGCAGCGATTTATCGTACGTTTCGCAATTAGCGCTAACCAATAAATACAGATTGAGATTGACGGGCGGGTTGCGATACTCGGTTTTTCCGTCACGAATCTGGTAATTCGGAACATTTTTAAGTGTGGTTTCCTCGTCCATTTTAAGGAGTGTCAACACCACTTTTCCTTCCAACCGGGTTGCATCGTCACTGCCCGATTGCCAGAGTGCAATATTGTCGAGAATCACAATTTTGCCCAGTCCGACTGTAGCCAGGTACGCTTCAAGTTGTTCTTTAATAATCTGCAAAGTTTCAAAAATCATATTCCTTATTTCTGTTCAACAGTTAATTACATCACCTCTTTTTCTGAAAAAAGGTCAATACAAAAGCCATACAACCAAAATTTGGTTCTATCACAACCTGATTTTCTTCCCTTGGAAATTCCCGAACAACTTCAAAAAATAATGACGAAAGCGTCTTCTCTGGTGTACAATTGAATCTTACAAACGATTCACTCTGAGCTAATGGTTATGTCGAACAAGTTACAACATAAAAAATTACAAGTCAATAGCAAAACAGAACCAATCGTTGACTTGATACAATTATTCAACTAAATTATCATGCTAATCACTGAATATCAGCAGAATAAAATTAAGATAAATTTATCCTATTATAAATTATAGTACAGAAAGTATCTTTTCTATCTCGGCTCTCAGCTTTGACTGGCTACCCGAAAAGTGGTTAAACAGGATAGCAAACGCAACTTCTTTTCCTGAACTTGTTTTCAGATATCCGGCATAACAGCGCACCCTTGTCATGGAGCCGCTTTTGGCGCTGAGTGTATTTCCGGGAAATTTTTGGGTGCTGAACGACGACAATGTTCCTTCTCCGGCATTTGGAAATGTTTCGACAAAAGAAGCACCGTTTCTGCCGTTTTTCATATCGACTAAAACCGATGTAAGAAAAGCCGGCGTTATTGCATTAAAATGCGACAGTCCGCTGCCATCTTCCATAAATATTGAACCAGCGTCTAAACCCTTTTCGTTCCAGAACTGCTGCACAAGTTCTATCGATTTTTCACGGCTCCCGACACCTGTTTTTTCAGCCGAAAGCTGGAGTAAAAGATGCTCGGCAAAAAGGTTCACACTTTCGTGGTTTACTGTTTTTGCGATTTCGGCTAATGTTGGCGACTGATGCACATGAATGATTTTCACATTTTCCACTGAATCCTGCATCACAGTTCCGCCGACTTTGATTCCTTCAGCTTTTAACACACCCAGCAATTCAACTCTCAGCAGAGCGGCAGGATTGGGTATGGCAGCTTTTATCGAAAAGGCCTCCTTTTCTTTAGGAATTGTTCCCCTGATAATGCGCTTGTTGTCCATCGGGCTGCCAAAAACATACGCCTGGTCGCTGTTGATTTCCGATGCCACAACATGATTGTCAATTTCCAAATCATTGATTTCAGGTTCAGTTTTAATGATTTCTGTTTTTTCTCCTGTTTTGCCCGACTTAAAAGTGATGGTAAACAGGTTGTCGTACACAGTAAAAGCGTTGGCATTGGCTCCGTAATAATTGCCAATATCGCCCCAAACCCAGGTGGGCGGCACCTCTTCAATGTGGTAAAGTGACCCATCCAAAACCACATTTCCGTTAATCTCTTTTATACCAGAAAGTTTTATGTGCTCAACCCAATCTTTTAAAAACCAGTTTCTGCATTCATTTGTGTTAAACCAGGCTGAACCCAAAGTTGGGTCGCCACCGCTAACAATTACAAGGTTGCCGTTTAAAGTGCCGGTTTCGTCAATCGCCCCGGTAAACCCGGTTTTTGTTTCGAAACGGAAGTCAGCACCCAACATTTCGAGTGCAGTGGCAGTCGTGATAATTTTCAATGTCGAAGCCGGAATCATCAACTGGCCGGGGTTCAGTTCGAAAAGCCGCTCACCGGTTTTTGCATCGGCAACCACAATCCCCACTGTGGCATTCCTGTATTCAGGTTTTTGGAGCAACGTTTTTAGTTCATCCTGAAATACCGTTTGCGTGTTGCCCGTGAAAACAATTGCAGCGAATGCCAAAACTACCAGAAACCGTATCTTCATTTTTATTAATTTTGAAGTTCTAAAATTAGCAGATTGACTTGAATCTCATTACTCAATACTAAAAATCTAAATACTGAAAATGCTTCGAACCGTTTTATTAGTAGGCGCCGGCGGATTTATTGGCAGTGTAATGCGTTACCTGCTCCAGGTTTTTGTTGAAAAAGGAATGAGCAGCACTTTTCCGTTGGGTACTTTAATTGCCAACATTGCCGGTAGTTTTCTCATCGGGATTGTTTTTGCATTGGCCGAAAAACAAATAATGAATGCCGAATGGCGGTTGTTTATGTCGGTGGGGATTTGTGGGGGGTTCACCACTTTTTCGGCATTTGCATTTAATAATTTTAATATGATTAAAGAACATACCTGGAACCAGTTGCTGCTGAATGTGGGTGGGAACCTGATTTTGGGTGTTATTGCCGTTTACCTCGGAATAATTTTGGTCAAATCAGTTTTTTAAAATATTAAATGATTTTAGTTAAAAGCATCACCCCTTTATCCCCTCAAGGGGAAAATCGCTTCAAACATGAGCAGGATAAGTCTTAAACAATTACCCCCTTGAGGGGGCAGGGGGTGAGTAAATATGACAACAAAACATTTCCACAACTTAATTCAACTACAATGAACATTTCAGAAAAAACCGGAATCCTCAGAATTTACTCAGGCGAAACAGACAAAGTACATGGCCGTCCGTTGTTTGAGGAAATTGTTTTCGAAGCGCGGAAAGCCGGATTAGCCGGAGCCACTGTTACCAAGGGAATCATGTCGTTTGGCGCAAGCCATTCGATGCATACCATGAAGATTTTTGCGCTGTCGGGCGATTTACCAGTCATTATCGAAATTGTGGACAACATCGAAAAGCTGGATGCTTTTGTGCCGAGGCTGAACGAAATTATGGACCTCAGCAAAAAAGGCGGGCTTGTTACTTTTCAGGAAACCGATGTGCTGCGCTACGAACGCGGCGAAAAATACAAGTGAAATCAATTTACGATTTACAGATTTACCCCCGACGCTTCGGGGTACGATTTTACTTTTTCAAATGGCTGCCTTTTTATAACCACATAGGCACATAGAACACATAGTCTTTTCGCATTCTGCAATCAAAAATCGTTAATCTTCATTCGTTAATCGAAATTTCCTCACTCACTCACTCACTCACTCACTCACTCACTCACTCACTCACTCACTCACTCACTCACTCATTTCCTCATTCATGCATTCACGCATTAAACTAAGTTAACCTTTCATAAAATCACATCGTGCAACTACAACAATCAAATCCCGGGAACGAACAATTTACTATCTTTGAGCGGCTTTTTACAAAATGTATTAAAGTCTTGATTTTCTGAATCATTCAAAAAAAAGAAGTTAAACAATAAAAACAACTTACCATGTTTATTAGCGATGTAAAAGCAAGAGAAATTCTCGATTCACGCGGGAACCCGACTATCGAAGTTGAAGTGTTACTCGAAAGTGGCGCATTTGGCCGTGCCGCTGTTCCGTCAGGAGCATCAACAGGCGAAAACGAAGCGCTCGAACTCCGTGATGGCGACAAAGGCCGTTACCTTGGAAAAGGCGTTTTAAAAGCCGTTGAAAATGTAAACGAAATTATAGCCAAAGAAATTATTGGCATGGATGCAACCGACCAGGTTGCCATCGACAGCAAACTGTTGGAAATGGACGGTACAAAAACCAAATCGAAACTGGGTGCCAACGCTATGTTGGGAGTTTCGTTAGCCGTTGCAAAAGCTGCTGCCGATTATTCAGAACTTCCGCTGTACCGCTACATTGGCGGCGCAAATGCAAAAACACTGCCCGTGCCGATGATGAACATCATCAACGGTGGTTCGCACTCTGATGCTCCCATCGCTTTTCAGGAATTTATGATTCGCCCGATTGGCGCAACTTCATTCCGCGAAGGATTACGCATGGGTGCCGAAGTTTTCCACTCACTGAAAAAAATCTTCCACGACCGTGGCCTCAGCACAGCTGTGGGTGACGAAGGTGGTTTTGCTCCAACCCTCGCTGGTACCGAAGATGCACTGAACAGCATTATCGAAGCCATTAAAAAAGCAGGTTACAAACCCGGAACAGCCAAAGACGGCGGCGATGTTTCTATCGCACTCGACTGTGCTGCTTCTGAATTCTTTGAAGATGGCATTTACAATTATGCAAAATTCGAAGGCGCAAACGGCGCTAAAAGAACCCGTGAAGAACAAATTGATTACCTCGCACAATTGGTTGAAAAATACCCGATTGACTCGATTGAAGATGGTTGCGCTGAAGGTGACTGGGATGGTTGGGTAATGCTCACCAAAAAAATTGGTGACAAAATCCAGCTCGTTGGCGACGATAACTTTGTAACCAACATTGAGTACCTGCAAAAAGGTATAGAAATGGGTGCTTGCAATTCAATTCTGATTAAAGTAAACCAGATTGGTACGCTTACCGAAACTTTGGATGCCATTGAAATGGCGCACCGCGCAGGCTACACTTCGGTAACTTCGCACCGCTCGGGCGAAACCGAAGATTCAACCATTGCCGACATTGCCGTGGCTACAAACGCCGGTCAGATTAAAACCGGCTCACTGAGCCGCTCCGACAGGATGGCCAAATACAACCAGTTGCTCCGCATCGAGGAAGAACTGGGTGCAAGCGCCATTTACGGATACAAAAAAATCTACAGGAAATAACCGATTCCGATATTTTACCAAAAGCCGCTCTTTGCAAAAAGGGCGGCTTTTTTGTTTATATTTGGATGATGAAAATCTCGGAAGCCAGAATATTAAATCAGATAAAGAAGGTTATCAGGAAGAAAGAACCTTCTGCAAAAATCTATCTGTATGGTTCACGGTCACGTGGCACAGCCAGGGATGATTCTGATTGGGATTTACTGATTCTGCTGAACAAAGATTTTATCTCAGCCGATACAGAGAGAGAAATTACATATCCGCTTTACGACCTTGAATTCGACACTGGCGAGGTAATCAGCCCGATGATTTACACCGAGAAAGAATGGAATTCAAAATATAAGGTCACACCTTTCTATCACAATGTAATGAAGGAAGGAGTGTTGTTATGACAAGTTATACAACTGACGATTACATAAATTACAGGATTGAGCGTGCAAAAGAGACAATTCGGGAAGTTCAGACTCATATTGAAAATAAATTCTGGAATACAGCTATCAACAGAATGTATTATGCCTGTTTTTATGCTGTGAGCGCTTTATTGGCTAAAGACCAGATTGAAGTTTCGAGTCACTCAGGGGTCCGTCAGAAATTTGGCGAGTACTTCGTTAAAACTGGAAAAATAGACCGAGATTTGGCAAAACATTTTACTGAACTTTCGGAGAAAAGACACAAAGGGGATTATAACGATTTCTACGATTATGACGAAGAAACCGTACTTCGGCTGTTTCCTGTTTCACAGCAGTTTATTGAGGCAATAGAACAAATTCTGAAAAATTAAAACCAAATAACTCAATTGCTGGCAGCCCAAAAAGAACATTAAATTTCCACTTATCTATAAACATCAATTATTCTGCATTTTGCTATCTTCGAAGAAAATTAACCTGACATGAACTGTGATACGAAAAAAATCAAAAGAAACATATTTCCCGGGCAAGGAATTGGGTTGCGCTGCTGTTTCACATTACTGTACAAAGAAATCAGGTAAAAAAACACTTAATATGTTTGGAAAATTAAATAGTTGCACCCTATATTGAAAAAACACCTTTCAAGATGATAAAAAGACTAAAAATTGAAAATTATAGAGGTTATCAAGAGCATGAAATTGAGTTTAGAGATTTAAATATTGTTGTGGGTAAGAACAATGCTGGGAAGACTACTTTAATCGAGGCATTAAGACTTGTTTCCCTTGTTACGAAAAGATACAAAACAGCACCCTATAGATATGTTCCAGATTGGCTTAAAATTCCACGAATTAATTCAGGAGTTAGTCCGTCTTTAGCTAAAATTGATTTCTCATACAAAAATATTTTTCATTCTTATGGTGACCCTCCAGCAATTATTACCGCTGAATTTAATAACAACACTAAAATTGTTATCTATTTTGCTGGAGAAAAACAATTCCATGCAGTTCTATTTGACGAGAATGATAAAATATGTAAACAGGATAAAATAAGAGAGCTTGATTTGCCTGTATTAAATATTTTACCTCAAATTAGCCCACTTTTAGAAGATGAAAAAGTCTTAATGGAGGATTATGTAAGGTTAAATGTAGATTCTTCAACATCATCAAGGCACTTTAGAAATCAATTGGGTTATTTTCATTCTTACTATGAGAGTTTTAAAGAAATCGTCGAATTAACCTGGGATGGTATACAACTATATGAATATAACCAGGGAAATAGGTTTACTGAACAGAATCCTTACCTTTTAATCCAAGAGGGAGTTTTTAATACTGAAATTGGATTAATGGGACATGGACTACAAATGTGGTTGCAGACAATCTGGTTTCTCGCAAGATGCACTAAGAATTCGACTGTAATACTTGATGAACCTGACGTATACATGCATGCGGATTTGCAAAGAAAATTAATTCGTTATTTAAAAAATGAATATTTACAAGTAATCGTAGCAACACATTCTGTTGAGATAATGTCAGAAGTCGAAGCTGAAAATATTTTGATAATCGATAAGAAAAAAGAAAAATCCGTATTTGCTTCTGATTTTAATGCTGTTCAAAAAGTTTTACTAAATATGGGTAGCATTCACAATGTTGCTTTAGCTCGACTTTGGTCTGCAAATAAAATGCTTATAGTAGAGGGAAAGGATATAGATATTTTAAAACGAATTCAAAATACTTTATTCAATAATAGCTCAGAGCCTTTAGATGCTATTCCTCATTTATCTATTGGCGGTTGGGGTGGCTGGAGCAGAGCGATTGGCTCAAAACTAATGTTGAAAAATGCTGGTGAGGAAAGTATAATCATTTATTGTATACTTGATTCAGATTATCATACAATGGAAGAAATTGATAGCAGATTAGATGAAGCCCAAAAAAATGGTATAAATCTCAAAATTTGGGAAAGAAAAGAAATTGAGAATTATTTAATTGTACCTTCTGCAATTAAAAGGATTATTGATAGAGAATTAAAGGATGAAATTGACATTGAAAAAATAAAATCAAAAATTGAAACACTTGCTGAAACTCTAAAAGAGGATTACCTTGATTTATTAACGGACAAAATTCATATTGAGTCGAGAAGGACTGGAAAATATATTGAGCCGAGTACAGCTAGGAAAAAAGCCCAAAAAGAATTAGAAATCTTATGGGTTAATAAATTTTCAATAGTCTCTGGAAAATCATTAATTAAAAAAATAAGTAATTGGACGAATGACGATTATAATGTATCATTAAATTCAAACAAATTAGCTCAAGAATTGACGAAATCAGAAATACCAGATGAATTGAAAAATGTGATTATTAGAATAGAGAATAAAACAAAATTTTAAAACACTTTCCCCCGCTGCTGCACGATTTCATCTTTTAGCACACAAAAAAAAACATTAGTATTTTTAACTTCAAATTTTTAAACCATAATACCATGAATAAACTAACCATCATTTCGATTTTATTCCTGCTGTCGTTTGGATTTGTTACACAAGCAGAAGGTCAAACGCTTTCCAACAGGCAAACAGAACAAATAAAAAACCAGGTTGACTCGGTGTTTCAAAAAATGATAGTACTGGCTGAAAATCTTGAATTTAACAAATTGAGCTCTGGTGTTCACGATACACGCGAAGCCGGATTTATTACCAATGGGAAGTATTATGCCCGCTATTCTTCATTAATTGAAGATGTGAAAAACAATGCTCAGGGTATTAGTCATCAGGATATTTCCATCAAAGAAAAAAAGATTACCGTGCTGTCAGACAAAATAGTTCTGATGACAGCTTCAGGAGTGGCAAAAGCCAATCTTAATGATGGCAGAGTGATTGCTGCTGATTTTCAGTGGTCGTTTGTATATGAAAAGATTGATAATGAATGGAAAGTTATCTATTCGCATCAATCAACAACAAGATAAATTCAATTCTGTTAAATATTAACATTCCAATTGTTAATGATTGCAAGATTTCAGTAACAGGTTGAGGCTATTTAAAATTGTTTATAATTCTATCTCTATCCTCATTTTCCTTGTCGTTCTTATGATACAGTTCGATAAAGGTTATTTTTTGTTCTTTTTCAAAGTGGGCATAAATCAACCGTAAACCTGAGTTTACACCACGACCTTTAAGTGCTTTACATGCTATCTTTTTAACTTTTATGATACACGTTTCCAACCCTAAATTATCAATCCGAAAACTGAATGGCGGCCTTTCAACCGGAAATACTTCCAAAACTTTTCTCACCACATCAATATCATCATTCAGAGTTCTGTATTTCTTCAAAAGACTTTTCAAATCTTTTTGATATTCAGCAAGTTCATCAAAGGTCATTGTTCTTCAATTTCGTTTCCGTAGTTTCTTACAGAGTAAGGAGCTTCCCTGTAAAAAGCCAATTCATAGTTTATTTCTTCACCTTCTTTTGAAGCCAGCCAGGGCATATCTTTATGAGAATAATTGCTGATTGCCGATGCAGACCAGTCGCTCATTTGTTCAATAACCCTGTCGATGATTTCCTTTTCGCTTGCCTTTAATTCAGTTAAATCAGCTTTTATTAAAGGAAGATACCGCGTTTGAGGATATCCGTGATATTCAGTTTTTACTCTTTGCAATTGCCTGGCATCAATCATTTGATTAATTATTGTATCTAATTTTTGTGGGACTGGGCCAAAAGGCAATTTGCGATATTTTGCCCCTGTTAAATGCTCTTCATACAATTCGTAATAATTGTAATCCGAGAAATAGAGTAACTTATATAGTACAGTTTCTCCTACATTGGGTTTACCCGCGCATCGTTCGAGAATATACAACAGCACATTCTTAAATTTATTAATCTGTAACACAGGGACGGAAATACGTTCATAAACCTTTAGAGTTTTGGTTTCAACCATCCCTTCAACATCCTCGCTATCCCGATAGCTATCGGGAGTGAAATCTTTTGACATGAATTCATCTAATGAAAAGCCCAATACAGTTGATAAATTTTGTAGCTCCATAATATCGACACATCTGTTACCCAGCTCAATCTGAGCTAAAGAAGGTCTGGAAATTTTGATTCTTTTTGCCAGTCCTTCCTGTGAAATGCTCTTCATTTTTCGAAGCTCGGCTATTCTTTGACCTATTTCCTTTTGAGATAGCTTACTATTCATTTGTATATTTCTTTGTTATTTTAAAACAAAGAAAAAAAATGTTTTAATATAAAACAAATAATTGTTCTTATATGAAACACAGAATCCTGTCTAATGCCAATAGTTGAACAGTGAAGCAATCTGTTTTGTAATCCACAGCCCTGCCAAACATTTCGTCACCCGTATTGTTCTTTTCCCTGAACTGTTGTAATTTTTATCATCAAAACTGTACCATTTAACAGAATTGTGCGTCAATCGTTTTGCATATTCATTTAAAATCAAACAATATGAAGAAATCAGTATTTATTCTTTTGTTACTCGCAACCAGCACGCTGTTTGCACAGGAAACACGGCTGTTGCGGCAACCCACGATTAGTGGCAACAAAGTAGCCTTTACTTACGGCGCCGATGTTTGGGTCACCAACCTCGAAAACAACATCACAACCCGTTTAACAAGTACGGGCGCGGTTGAAAGCAACCCGGTTTTTTCGCCCGACGGCAAAACCATTGCTTTTACCTCGAACCGCTCGGGAACTAACGCGGTTTATACAGTGCCTGTTGAAGGCGGCACACCCACCCGGTTAACCTGGTACCCGGCCGGAGCAACGGTTTGTGGCTGGTCAACCGACGGCGAACAGGTTTTGTTTGCTTCGCCAAGGGAAACTGCTCCCAGCGGGTTCAAACGGCTGTGGACAGTTTCGAAAAACGGCGGACCGGAAAAACTGTTGACAAAACAGTGGGGAAACAGCGGTTCGTTTTCGCCCGACGGTAAAAAAATTGCCATCGACAGAGTTTCGCGCTGGGATGTGGAATGGCGCAATTACCGCGGCGGACAGAATACCCCGCTGGTAATCCTCAATCTTGCCGACATGTCGGAAGAACTGATTCCCAATGAAAAAACCTTTGACATCAACCCGGTTTGGCTGGGCGACAAGGTTTATTTTCTCTCCGACCGCGACTGGACAATGAATATCTGGTCGTACAACACGGTTTCGAAAGAACTGAAACAGGAAACAAAATTTAAAGGAGCTGATGTAAAATGGCTGGCGGGCAATAAAAACCAGCTGGTTTTTGAGCGCGAAGGCTTTTTGAATACGATGGATATTTCCAGTGGCAAAACAACACAACTTTCCATTTCAATTACAGGCGATTTTCCGTGGGCCGAAGTGCAATGGACCGATGTAAGTCAGCGAGCCAGTTCTGTTTCATTATCGGCTACCGGTAAAAGGGCAATTATGGAAGCCCGAGGCGAAATCTTCACCGTACCTGTTGAAAACGGAAATACCCGCAACCTCACCAACACCTCGGGTGTTGCCGACCGCTCCCCCATCTGGTCACCAAAAGGCGATAAAGTAGCCTGGTTTTCTGATGCTGGTGGTAAAGGATATTCGATTATGATTGGCGCTCAGGACGGACTCACCCCACCGAAAAACATTTCAATTGGCGAGTCGAAATTAGGTTGGGAACCGGTTTGGTCGCCCGACGGAAAATACATTGCTTTTACCGACGACGATGTGAGGATTCGTGTGCTCGATATTGAAGCCGAAAAAATAAAAACCATCGATGTGGGCGGCAACAACCTCGAACGCGGCGGAATGGGACTCACGTGGTCGCCCGATTCGCGCTGGCTGGCGTATGCAAAATCAGGGTCAAACAATTTCAGAAAAATTATGATTTGGTCACTCGACGATAATTCGGTAAAACCGGTTACCAACGAACTGGCCGATGCATTTTCACCCGCGTGGGATGCAGGTATGAAACACCTCTATTTTCTCGCAGGCACCGACTTGGCGCTGGGTTCGGGCTGGGCAAACACAAGCTCCATCACTGCCGACCCCAACTATTCTGTTTATATTGTGAACCTTCAGAAAAAGGACGACTCACCGTTTAAACTGAAAAGCGACGAAGAAGAAAAACCAAAGGATGAGGCAAAAGCTGACGAAAAAGCAAAGGACGAAAAAACCAAAACCGACGATAAGAAAAAAGAAACAGACAAAAAAGACGCTGACAAAAAAGAAGGCGATGCAAAAACCGAGGCAAAAAAGGATTCGGTAAAAATTGATTTTGAAGGAATTGATACAAGAACGCTCGCCACAGCGATGCCCGCACGCAGCTACAGGTTGCTGATTGCAGGACCAAAAGAATCGTTTTTTGTTGGCGAAAGTATGCCCAATTCGCCTGGTTTAACTTTACACAAATTTACGCTCGAAAAACGCAAAGCCGAAGAGTTTGTGTCGGGGGCAAGTCAAATCAGCGTTTCGGCTGACGGCAAAAAAATGCTTGCCCGTTTTGGTGGTTCATGGAAAATTATGGACACTGGAAAACCGTCAGGCAAAGACGGTGAAAACCTCAGTGTAAACCTGAAAATGAAACTCGACAGAAGCGAAGAGTGGAAACAGATGTTCGACGAAGCATGGCGCTACGAACGCGACTATTTTTACGACCCGAATATGCACGGCCGCGACTGGGACGATGTGTACAAACGCTACTCGCCGCTGGTACCATACATTAAACACCGCGCCGACCTCACCTACATTCTCGACCAGGTAAACGGCGAACTTTCGGTGGGCCACAGTTTTGTGTTTGGCGGCGATTATCCGAAAACCGACGAAAACCCGGTGGGTTTGTTAGGCGCCGATTTTGTGGCTGATAACAACCGCTGGAAAATCACACGAATTTATACCACCGAAAGCTGGAACCCAGAACTCTCAAGCCCTTTACAAGAACCCGGTCTGAAAGTGGAAACAGGCAATTATATTGTGGGTATAAATGGCCGCGAAATTACCGCCACAGAAAATATTTACCAGTTTTTTGATGGAACTTCGGGTGTCCAAACCGTTTTACACATCAACAAAACAGCTGATTTTAAAGACGCCTGGACGATTACAGTTAAACCCATTGGCAGCGAATCGGCATTGCGCCAGCGTGCGTGGGTTGAAGATAACCGCCGCACGGTTGACAGCCTTTCAAATGGAAAGCTCGCTTACATTTGGGTGCCCAACACAGGCGGCCCCGGTTTTGTGTCGTTTAACCGCTACTTTTTTGCGCAGCAGGACAAGCTGGGCGCCGTGATCGACGAGCGTTTCAATGGTGGAGGCTTGCTTGACGATTATATGGTTGATTTGATGACCCGCAGTTTGCGTGCGTCGCTCACCAACGAAGTTCCCAACGGAAAACCGATGCGCTTGCCTGCCGGAATTCTTGGCCCGAAAGTGCTTTTGATTAACGAACTTTCAGGTTCGGGTGGCGACTTTTTCCCATGGGTTTTCCGTCAGCAAAAAGCCGGACAACTGATTGGAACCACTACCTGGGGAGGTTTGGTAAAATCGTCGGTACATTATTCGCTCATTGACGGCGGCGCATTGACGGCTCCTGACAATTCAGTTTTCGACCCGATAAACAACAAATGGGTGGCCGAAAACGAAGGTGTTGCGCCCGACATTGAAGTGCGGCAGGATGCAAAATCGTTAACTGAAGGCCGCGACCTGCAGCTGGAACGCGCAGTAAAAGAAGTTTTGCAGCTGGTTGAAAAACAAAAAACAAAAGAGATTACTCCACCGCCGTTTTCAACTCCGGCAAAAAAGAAATAACTGAACAAAAAAGGGAAGCTTGCAAAGGTTTCCCTTTTTCGTTGTGAACTTTTGCCTGAAAACTGTGTTCTTCATTTCATATTTAAAAGTTTTTTATAACTGAACTTATTCATAATGTTGTTTTTACACTATAAAAACCCTATTTTTGAAAACATAAACACAAAACCATGAATTTCCGGTCAATCTTTTTCTTACTTACTCTTTTTATTGGTTTTACCAGTTGCGATTTAAATGGTGAACCGGAAGGCACCGGCAGCTATCTTTTTGTTGAACATCATATTCACACACACGGCGACCTGCTTTCGGGCCCCGAACCCCCATCATTACAAATTGATTTCCCTACATACAGATTCGACGTTGATTCCGGCATTCTTGACGGAATTATAGATTTCGACATTGACAATAACCTGAAAATTATTTTTGGCAGCGGCGGCTGTTTATCAGGAACTGCGGGCGGAGGTTGTGGCACCGGATTAAACGGAATAACCAGCATACCATTCAAGCGGGGAAGTTTCGAGATTCTTAAAATGGATGATGACGGCAAAATCGTTTTTGAATATGACGACGAGGTTTATGCGCTGAATGCCGGTGGAGAATGGGAGTCGGAAGTATCGTATAACGATACAGTTGATTTAGATGGAGTTAAAAGTATTTCGAGAATTACTGAAACCGACAGGATTACAAATTTCGGGTTTATCGAAAAATCAAAAATCAGAAAATGGGAATGGTAAAAAATAATACTTGTGAAAAAGTTCAGGTTTGAATATCGGTTTTTGGTCATCTACCTTATTCTGGGTGGTCTCTGGATTGTTTTTTCAGATGCCGCACTGCGCAGACTCATTACCGATATTGAAGTTCTTACCCGGGCACAAACCTACAAAGGATGGTTTTATGTAGTGGTAACCGCAATTTTATTTTTTGCTTTATTGAAACTGCATCTTGAAAAACTCAGAAAAGCCGAAAAAGATGCCCGCGAAAGCGACAGACTGAAAACTGCTTTCCTGCAAAATATTTCGCACGAGATAAGAACACCAATGAACGGGATTGTGGGTTTTTCGCAACTGCTGAATACTGAAGATCTTTCTGAAGAACAACGCAAAGAATATACTGCCATTATCACTAAATCATCAGACAGGTTGTTGTCGATTTTAAACGACGTAATCGAGATTTCGCTGATTGAAACAGGCAGAATAAAAGCAAAAAATGATGTTTTTGATCTGAATGGATTGATGCACGAGCTTCTCGAAATATTTAAACCACAGGTAAATGAAAGCATTGACTTTCGCTTGTCAACCGGAATTGAAAACGGGCATTGCCTAATAACTGCCGACAGGGTGAAGATTTCGCAGATTTTGTACAACCTGCTGAACAATGCGGTGAAGTTTACCGATAAGGGCACCATTCATTTTGGGTACGGATTAAAAAATAACAAACTTGAATTTTTTGTAAGCGATACCGGCATTGGTATCGATCCCGAATTGCACACAGTAATTTTCGAACGTTTTAACAAAGAAGACAGAAGCAATAAAAAAATGTATGAAGGCATCGGTCTCGGCCTGGCCATTTGCAAAGGAAATTTAGGCATTTTGGGCGGTGAAATCTGGCTCGAATCGGAACCCGGAAAAGGAAGTACTTTCTATTTTAACCTGCCTTACCACAAAGCTGTTCTGCCCGGAAAGCAACAACCAATAAAAAAAGATGCGGTGCAGGATAAAAAAGAATCAAAAGTGCTGGTTGTTGAAGACGACGAAACCAATTTCGAATTTATAAAAGCTGTTTTAAACGGAAGGAATTTCAAACTGGTTCATGCCTGGAATGGAAAGGAAGGAATCAGCCTGTTTGCCGAAACAAAGCCAGACCTTGTTATTCTGGATATTAAATTACCTGAGATGAATGGCTACGAGGTACTGAAAGCAATCAGGCAATTAAATCCACAGATTCCGGTGATTGCACAAACCGCAATGGTGATGAACCAGGACCGGGAAAAGGCATTGGACAGCGGGTTCACAAGCTTCATTTCCAAACCCTTCAAAAGAGATGAATTACTTTCGGTTTTGGATTCGATACAAAGCAAAATCTGATTTTTCTTTTAATAACTAACAAATCACATGCTCATCAAACCCAGCACATTTGCAGTCATCACGCGGATACCGGTTTCTATTGTTTTCTCATAGTCGGGATTGAGTTGTGGGGAATGCAGCGGAAATGGTTTTTCGCCCCGCGCATTCAGTTCCTTCATAAGTTCAGGTTTTGTACTTCCCAACCAAATGAGGCAAATCGGAATATTCTCGGGGGTGCGGCCATATTTACCAAAGTCCTCTCCCACCATTGCCGGCGTGGTTTTTATGATGTTTTGTTCACCAATACTTTGCTTAGCAAGCAGTTTTAAATCAGCAACAAGTTTTTCGTTGTTTACAACCGGAGGAGTTTCCGCTTCTTCAATTTGTACTACAGGCAATTTGTCGTCGGGCATTCCGGCCATTTGCGCTGCCGACTTGCTGATTCGTTTGATTGCGCCGATCACTTTTGTGATGGTTTCGTCGGAGTAATACCTGAGTGTAAGTTCAAGGTCCACTTCATCGGGAATAATATTGGGGCGTGTTCCGCCATGAATCGACCCTACAGTTACTACCGCCGGTTCCAGCGGACTGAGTTCGCGGCTGACAATTGTTTGTAAATCGAGCACAATGCGAGAAGCAATCACAATCGGGTCGATACATTTTTCGGGATAAGCGCCGTGGCCACCTTTACCAAACACTTTGATACGTGCGGTTTTTACTCCGGCAAAAATGGGTCCTGCAGTTAATCCAATAGTTCCCGATTCCAATTCAGGATTGATGTGATATGCCAAAGCTGCATCGGGCTTCGGAAATTTTGTAAACAGCCCTGTTTCGATGGCCAGTCCTGCCCCGCCGCTGATTTCCTCGGCCTGCTGTGCAATTACCACCAAAGTACCTTTCCACTGTTTTTTCAGTGCAGCCAGTGTGTGAATTGTTCCAGCCCAAACCGACATGTGAATATCGTGCCCACAGGCATGCATTACCGCAACTTCGTTTCCATCGTCGGTTTTTACTTTTTTGCTACTTGCAAAAGCAAGTCCTGTTTTTTCATCCACTGGCAGGGCATCCATGTCGGTGCGCAGCATAATTACAGGGCCTTTTCCGTTTTTCAGTATGCCCACAACGTTGTTTCCGCCAAAATTTTCTGTCACTTCAAAACCTGCTTTCCGAAGTTCGGCAGCCATTTTTTTTGAGGTTTCAAACTCCTGGAGCGAAAGCTCTGGATTTTGGTGCAAATCACGGCAAAGAGTTGTCATTGCTGTGGTTTGCTTTAATACTTCCTGCTCAAAATGGGTTGATTGCGAAAATATATTCATGTTAAAAAATAGAATTGACACAAGTAATAATAGTCTCAGCTTCATGTTTGAAATTTTAAATTGAAACAAGCCGAAAGTAGGGAAAGTTTTGGAGATGTCTGCTTTCCGGATGATGTTGCTTTAAATCACATTGTTTATATTTGCATTTCATAAATATGAATTTAAAATATGACAACATTCACCAGTACACTCCCCGATGAACTAATTCAGAAATTGAATGAAATGGCAGCTAAACTTGCACTTCCAAAAAACAAAATCATCGAAAAAGCATTGCAGATTTATCTCGACCAGCTTAACCGGGCTGAATATATCCAATCGTACAAACAAGCGGCAACCGATGAAAATATCATCGCCGTTGCCGAAGAAGGAATGGTTGATTACCTGAAACAACTGGAAGAATGAAACAGGGTGATATTTGGCTGGCCAATCTGAACCCGGGAAAAGGCAGTGAGCAAGCCGGTGAACGACCGGTTGTAATTATTAGTGGGAATATGCTCAACCAATATTTGCCCATTGTTATCGTTTGCCCGTTAACTTCTAAAATCAAAAATTACAAAGGGAACCTCGTGATTCAGCCCGAAAAGAATAAAGGACTGAAGGTACCTTCCGAAGTACTTACTTTTCATATCCGTTCGGTTTCGAAAGACCGATTAATTTCGAAATCAGGTATTATAAAATCTGAACAATTAACTCAGATTAAAAAGGGATTGGATGATATTTTGAGATATTAGAAAAAAAAAAGCCAGGCGTTAAACAGCCTGACTTTTTAGAATAAGAATTACCGCCCAAAATCTTCTATAAAAAGTTAAATGTCAGCGTGGCATAAAAACTCCGTCCGGGAGAATAGACGGGCAGTTTATCGGGTGTTTTGCGCGAGAGATGTTCATAGTACGCTGTATCGAACAGGTTTTGAATGCCTGCCGAAACTGTTATTGCTTTCATGGGCAACCACGAGCATTTCAAATCGACAACATCAAATGCCGGCGATTCGGTTTCGCCATACGAAACAGCAATTCTGTCCTGTTTAAATGCATGTCTGAAATAAACTTCAGGCTGAATTTTGTTTCTTAAAAAACTGCCAGTCAACCGGTAAGTAATTTCCATCGGAGGAATTTCAGGAAGCGGCTCATCCAGTTCTGGATTCAGTCCGTAAGTATAATCCACGTTAAAATCGTGTTTCAGAATACTGAAAATCTGTTGTTTCCAGCTCATTTCAAATCCTGACATCCGCGCTTTCTCAATATTTACAAACCGTCGTACCCCGGGCGAAGTCACCAGTCGCGGTTTCAGGGCCGGGTCGATTTCAGCCGAAATATAGTTGTGTAAAAATGAGGAGAAAAGGTTAATACTGAAATTTGTTGCAACCGTTTCAAACTGAAAAATCAAATCGGCCTGGTTGTTGGTTTCGGGCTTGAGCTGCGGATTTCCAACCATTTCATACGGGTCAATCCCGATTGGGAAAAAGTTGATGTAGCGCTCTGCAATTCCGGGGCTGCGTTGTGCCGAGCCCAGCCACAAACCAACCGACATTTTTTGGCCCAGCATTTTTGTACCACCCAGGCTAACCGACGGATTCAGCCATTCTGATTCAACACTTTCGAACAATGCAGCAAATGCCGGGTCGGCGTTGTTGGCAACAGCAGTATTGTAGTCGAGCCGGGCTGAAAACACGGCCTGAAAACTTCTTTTATCCAAATGAAATTCGCCAAAAACACCTCCGCGTTGAATTTGTGCATCCTGCCAGATATTGTCGGTCAGCGTTTTACCCGCCATTGGCCCCATCAGCATTGCCCGCGTCCGAAAACCATCGGCCCCCTCGAAACGATAATCGATTCCGGTAAACAGTTTGTTTTCCGCAAAATCGAACCGCAACTCAGAGCGACCGCCGTAATTGAGCGTGCTGGCATCAGAAACGGCATCGACTGTGCGCGGATTGATGACTTTGTCGAGGTTGTCCATCAGGTGGTCAACTTTGGTGGTGTACAAAGCCGTTTGCAGCGACGACAAATTTTTCCGCTTAAAAAACAAGGCATGATTTGCATTCAGCAACCAGGTGTTATCTTCCCGCAAATCCATGGGCAATGTCGGAAAATCGACATCGTTCGCACGGTTATTCGACACAAGAAATCCGATTGTCTGTTTTTCACCCAACCTGAAACCCAGTTTTCCACCCCAGTTCAGCCTGTTAAAGTTGGCCGGAACCGTGTTTCCATCACCATCTTTATAATCAGAACCTTTTGAGTATGATGCAAAAACTTTTACATCAGCACTTTGCGAAGTAAACCCACCAATACCTTCGGTTCTGAAAACACCACCGTTGCTTTCGTAACTGGTTCCCAGCCTTCCAACCGGGGTCAGTTTTTCTGAAAACTGTGGCAGGTTTGTTTTAAAATTGATGGTGCCACCAAAAACATTTCCGTAGCGCAGGCTGAACGGACCTTTCAGCACTTCAACTTCAGCAACCATATTCACCGGAATCTGGCTCGATGCCGGGTCCATTCTGTTCGGACAGGCCGCTGACGCTGTGTGAACCCCGTCGATAACAAGATTCAGCTGGTCGTATTTAAAGCCACGCAAAACGGGGTCGAATCCGTAAGCAGCACTTTTTCTGATGGTTGATATTCCTGAAAAACGGTCGAGCAATTGCCCTGCATCGTGTTCAAGTTTATCCTGAACGCCAACTGTGTGGCTGCTTATTTCGCCAACCGACGGGTGTACGCTGATAACTGTAACCGGCAAAATCGAATTTTCCAGCATGCGCATTTTTATTATCCCGGTTTCAAGCGCTGCTTTTACCTCGACCGGCATAAGTTGGATTCTTCCGTACAAAAGGTGCGACAGCCACAATGATTCTTGTTCAGAAAATTCAATGCTGATTTCTCCTGAATCGCTTGAAAAACCTGTTTTGTTTCCGTATTTGTAAAACACATCGCCAACAGGTATTGAAGATTTTTCGCTGACGATTTGAATTGTTTTTTCCTGGGAAAATGCAACACCTGTTGCAAGACTGAAAAACATCACTCCTGCAAAAAGCAAATGCATCCCGGAAATGAATCGTTTGTATTTCATTCCAAAATGTTTAGTAAATTATAAATGTTTGATTTGAAAACCTTATTAAATCAACACTTTGGGTGGGTGAAACACCTCGTGTGGTAAACAAAACCAATAGTGACTATTATAATTTCTGAAGTTTATTTTTTGGGGAGTATCGCTGGTACAGCAGCTAAAAATCTGGTTAACAAACAGGTTGATATCATTTTTACCGCTGATTTGTGGCGGAAGCTGTTCCTTTTTTTGCTGGTTTTCGTCGAGCCGTTTTTTTAACTGGCAACAACCTTTGCATGTTGAACCCTCCACATCTTTTTCGACACAAAGATTTTTTGCGATATAGTTCTGGTTGATTTTAAACGACAAATAAATCAGTCCTTCAGAAAACTGAAAAGAGAATAAAGAAATGACTAATATGACGGCAGTAAATTGTTTCACAAAGGATAAAAGGGAGCTCTGCGCTCCCTTTCTTATTTGATGATTGGTGTAAGCACCATATTTCTGTAAAGCACTTTGCCGTGGTCGCCCTGCAGGTAAATGGGGCCGGCTTTAAAAACATCGGCTTGCATGGCACCGCCGGTAGGACCGTAAACCGGTTGGTTATCAATTATTTTTGTTCCATTCAAATTTACCGAAACGTGTCTGTTGCAGAGGATAATATCCAGCGACTGCCATTCGCCGCCTTTTTTCTCGGCAGCAACGGTTGGTGTAATCCGGCTGTAAACCGCGCCCATGTTGTGCGAATCCAGTTTTGCACCATACGAATCAACCACCTGAACCTCGTACATTCCACGCAGGTAAACACCGCTGTTGCTGTGTTCGGGCACGTTCACCTCAAGTGTCAGCCTGAAATCCTCAAATTCCTTTTCAGTCTGAAGATTACCAAAGTTTACCCGCTGTCCTTCGGGGTTTACGGGGTCGTTTACCAGTTCGCCATTTACCACTTTAAAACCGTTGGCCTGTTTTGGGTTAATCAGTCGCCAGCCGGTTAAATCTTTCCCGTTAAAAAGCTGAATGGGTTCTCCGTATTTAATTGTCGATAAATTCGGGGCGGCAGGTGGCATCGGAAGTCTCCAGCCTTTGAAACTGAGTTTGGAAATACTCAATCCGTCTCTTGCCGGTTCGGTCATTGTACCCGACAATTTATCTCCCTTTCTTTCGAAAGTAAACGTTTGTGTAAGCGTATGCCGGCGTTCAGCTGATTTTTCAACTTCACGTGTGCGGGTAACTACCAGCGAATTATCACTGGTAAAATAAACATTCGAAACAGGTAAAACACTCCCGCCCTGCCAAAGCAATTCGGCATCGAGATAACCTTTGTTGTCGTTCACACCCAGCCAGCCCACGGAACCACCCTCAATTTCGATGGTCCACATTCCATTAAAATCTTTTTGTGCATTTTGTGCAGTTGATACTACTGCGAGCAATGCAAAAACTGCAACAAGAATTGAATTAAGTTTTTTCATTTCAGACTAATTTTTGGTTTTAATTGATTCAATGATAAACATACAAATTTAACTTCCAGCAACATTAAATGTCCTGCTCTTTTTTCACCTCCCCGTCGGGGAGGTTGGGAGGGGCTACCACACCAAATCGCAAGCATCAGCGGGCATCCAGTGTGCATCTTTTCCATCCCATTTTACGTTGCAGCCGATTGGGTTTGTAACCGGCACCGAAACCGGTTTACCAGAAGTCAGTTCTTCGAGTGTGCGTTCCAAATCGTTTATAGTCATTTTAGAAGTATCACGCGGACTATCAACTCCACGGCCTGTGTAAACTAATTTTCTTTCTTCATCGAAAACATAAAAATGTGGTGTGCGCAAAGCACCGTAAGCCAGCGCTGTTTCCTGTCCTTCGTCGTACAAATATTTCCACGGAAACTTGTGTTGATTCATCCGCTCAACCATGTGTGGAAAATCATCTTCGGGATAAGTATTTTTGCTGTTTGAGTTGATGGCAACAAACGTAACGCCCAGCGGCTGAAACTTTTCAGCGGCTTTTCGGGTTACCTCGTCGCTGCCAATTACATACGGACAATGGTTGCAGGTGAAAAAAATCACCAGGTATTTTGAATCATTGAAACTGTTAAGGGAATATGTTTTTCCATCGGTTGCAGGGAGGTTAAAATCAATGGCTTTGCTGCCAATTTCGAGTGTAAATGCCATACTTTTCTGTTTTAAAATGTCGATAAAATCGTTCTGAACACAACTTGTCAGTTTAAAAACTGTTGTACTTTTAACCACCGGAAAGGCATTTTTGTTTTTAAAAATTAATGAATATCACGGATGGAAAGGCAGAAAGCACAGAAAAGAATTCAGGAACTGACGAATCAGCTTAACGAGCACAACTACAACTATTACGTTTTAAATCAGACAACAATCAGCGATTTTGATTTTGATATGTTGCTGAAGGAACTGGAACAACTGGAAAAGGAATTTCCTGAATTTGCCACTGTCAATTCGCCAACGCAACGTGTGGGCAGCGACCTCAGCAAAGATTTTGAGCAGGTGCCGCACAAATATCTGATGCTTTCGCTGGCAAATGCTTATTCTGAAGGCGAAGTCGCTGATTTCGACAACCGAATCCGCAAGTTAATTGAAACCGATTTTGACTATGTGTGTGAGTTAAAATTTGATGGTTCGTCCATCAGTCTTGTTTATGAAAACGGCGAATTGGTGCGCGCTGTAACCCGAGGCGATGGCGAAAAAGGCGACGATGTAACCGCCAACGTGCGCACAATCCGGTCGATTCCTTTAAAACTCAGGGGGAACGACTACCCGGCGAATTTCGAAATCAGGGGCGAAATTGTGATGCCTTTCAAGGTTTTTGATGAGCTGAACAAAGAGTTAGAAGAAGCCGGCGAACAATTATTGGCCAACCCGCGCAACACCGCTGCCGGAACACTGAAAATGAAAAATGCCAAAGTGGTCGCTTCCCGAAAACTCGACGCTTACCTGTATTACATTTTAGGTGAAAATCTTCCGCTCGATGGGCATTATGAAAGTTTACAGAAAGCGAAGGATTGGGGTTTTAAGATCTCGGAACACACCCGTATTTGTAAAAATCTTGATGAAGTTTTTGAGTTTTTGCGGTATTGGGATAAAGAAAGATTTAACAAAGAGAAAATGCCGGTAGCCACCGACGGTGTGGTGATAAAGGTAAATTCGAAAAAACTCCAGGAAAACCTGGGTTTTACCGCCAAATCACCACGCTGGGCCATTGCTTATAAATTTAAGGCTGAAAGTGTTGCCACCAAACTGCTTTCGGTTTCCTACCAGGTTGGTCGTACCGGAGCTGTAACCCCGGTTGCCAACCTCGAACCGGTTCCCATTGCCGGAACCATTGTAAAAAGGGCTTCTCTGCACAACGCTGATATTATTGCCAGCCTCGATTTACATGAGAACGACACGGTTTTTGTGGAAAAAGGCGGAGAAATTATTCCAAAGATTACCGGAGTTGATGTTTCGCAACGCCACCCGATGTTCCTGAAAATCGAATTTATCAAAAACTGCCCCGAATGCGGAACTCCGCTTGTAAGAACCGAAGGAGAAGCAGCTTTTTACTGTCCGAATGAAGATGGTTGTCCGCCACAGATAAAGGGAAAAATGGAACATTTTGTGAGCCGCAAAGCGATGGATATTGATGGGCTTGGCGAAGAAACCATTGAACTTTTATACAGCCAGAAATTAATAAAAGGAATCACCGATTTGTACAGCCTGACAAAGGAGCAACTTGCAGGATTGGAACGGATGGGCGAAAAATCGGCAGACAGAATTCTCACCGGGCTTGAAGCTTCAAAATCAGTTCCATTCGAACGGGTTTTGTTCGCGCTGGGAATCAGGTTTGTAGGCGAAACCGTTGCAAAAACACTGGCTAAAAATCTGCACACCATCGAGAATATTCAGTTTAAAACAAAAGATGAACTTACCTCGATTGATGAAATCGGAGACAAAATCGCTGAAAGCATTGTCGCCTATTTTTCAAAACCAGAACACCACGAAATCATCCGGATTCTGAAAGAAAAAGGGTTGCAGTTTGCCATCAGCGAAGACAAAATGATTGACAAAACCGACAAGCTGAAAGGGCTGAATATTGTGATTTCGGGTACTTTTGAGAAGCACTCACGAGACGAACTGAAAGAAATGATTGAGCAAAATGGTGGCAAAAATGTGGGATCAATTTCGAAGAAAACAAGCTATGTTTTAGCCGGCGAAAACATGGGGCCCAGCAAACTCGAAAAAGCGAACGAACTAAAAATCCCAATCATTTCGGAAGAAGATTTTCTGAGAATGCTGGAATAAACTGAGATTGAAAATTTCATCGGTCTGAATTTTATAAATCGAATTATTACATTTGCCCATCATGGGATTTAAAGAAAAATACGCACGTAAAAAGCTGGCGCGGATGCTGGCCAATATGAATCGTTACCGCGTGGTTCCCGATGTAAACACGGTAAAAGTGATTGGCGTAATCTGGCAACCATCGCAGAAAGATGCTTTTACATGGCTCAAAAACTATTTTGTACGCGACCAGATTATCTTCCGTGGCTTTTGTGTTTTCGAAGAAATGGCCAGTCCTCACCCTGACCCCAACGCACTGACTGTGAAAGAACTGAATTGGTGGGGATTACCCCGCCACGAGAAAGTGAGTGAATTTGTTGACATGAATTTTGATATTCTTTTCAACCTGGCGCTTAGTCAGAATCTTGCACTCGAATATATTACAGCGCTTTCGCAAGCAAAATTTAAGGTTGGCAGTTCGCAGGATACCAATAATTATTTTGACCTGAATATTAACATTGGCGAAAACAACGACGCTCTCTATCTTGCCAAACAGCAAATTTTTTATCTTGCGCAGCTTAAAAAGATTTAACCAATTTTTGCATGAGTCAGCAATTTACAGGAGCCGGAGTGGCATTAATCACCCCGTTTAACAGCAACAACCAAATCGATGTAAAAGCACTTGAAACTGTGGTGCAAAACCAGGTCAACGGTGGCATGGATTATCTTGTCGCCCTTGGCACAACCGCCGAAGCATCAACACTTACATCTGTTGAAAAATCAAAAATCATTGAAATTGTAAAGAAAAATGCAGGCAATTTGCCTGTAGTGGTTGGCATTGGCGGCAACGACACCCAAAAGGTTATCGACAATATAAAATCTACAAACCTCGACGGCGTTGCCGGTTTGCTCGTGGTTACTCCCTATTACAACAAACCCACGCAGGAAGGAATGTTTCGCCATTATATGGCAATTGCCGGTGCAAGCGAATTGCCCATCATTTTGTACAATGTGCCATCCCGTACCGGCATTAACCTCGAATGCGAAACCGTGGTGCGGTTAGCCGAAGCATCAGAAAAATTTGTGGCGGTTAAAGAAGCATCGGGAGTAATGAGCCAGATTACAAGCATTGCAAAACATGCACCTGCCGGGTTCTCTGTTATTTCGGGCGACGATGTTTTAGCGCTGCCCACAATGGCAATTGGCGGCAAAGGCGTTATTTCGGTAATTGCCAATGCACTGCCCGAAAAAGTGAGCAGTTTGATTCACCTGGCAGCAGAAGGAAAATACAACGAGGCCACAAAAATTCATTTCGATTTAATCGACCTGCTGAAATACATTTTTAAAGAAGGTAATCCGGGTGGAGTAAAAGCCCTGATGAATTATATGGGGCTGGTTGAAAACGAATTAAGGTTGCCGTTGTACAAAGTGAGCGACAAAACTGTGGAAGAAATCATTGACGCATACTTGAAAATCAAATAGCCGTTAACGAAATTTGGATTTCATTAACAATTGAAAAGGAAAAATTAACAGCTGATTTTTCCTTTTTTGTTTTTCTGAAATGAGGAAAAACAAATAATATTATCAGTTTGAAACAGAAAACAATCATTAAAATCAATCCGGTATTTTCGGCGCTTTTTGTATTACTGTTAATTGCTATTTCTGTTTCGGCCTACCAAAGCAAAAATCGCACACAGCATCCTGAAATCGTAAAAGACACTATTACAAACACAGTTTCGGCGGGGGAAGAAATTGCCGGGGTGATTGCTGATTACGACAGTGCAATAACCTTCGAATTAAAAAATGCAGCCAATGTGGGCGCAGCAGTGGCAGTTGTTTACAAAAACGAAATTGTTTACCTGAAATGTTTTGGAATCAGGCAAAAGGGAATGAAAGATTCGGTAAACGAACACACCGTTTTCAGGCTGGCTTCGGTTTCAAAAACAGTTTCAGGGATTCTGGCCGGGATGCTGATTGCAGACAGCACGCTGGTTCCCGACAAAAAAATTGTGGAATACCTGCCCGGTTTTAAACTGAAAACGACTGTTCATACCAATCAGGTTACGCTGCGTCAGATTCTCAGCCACACTTCCGGAATGCCGCCACATACCTACGACGACCTTGTGGAACAGAAAATTCCGCTCCGTCAGATTATGCAAAAACTCCCCGAAGTTGGCCATGCTTCACAACCCGGAGAATTATATGCTTACCAGAATGTAATGTTCAGCCTATTCGATACGATTGTTGCTGTTAATACAGGCAAAAGTTACCCGGCTGTTTTGAAGGAAAAAATCTTTGAGCCATTTAACATGACCGATGCAACCACTGGTTTTGAGGCCTTTGCCGGCAATCCGAACAAGGCGATGCCGCAAATCTGGGGCAGAAACGGGTTCAGGCTACTACCGCTTAACGACCGTTATTACAGCACTTTAGCAGCAGCAGGAATCAATGCAAGTATCAGCGATATGTCGCAGTTTATACTCCACCTGCTGAATGAAAGCGATACACTGATGCAGCAGGTAAGACAAATCAGTTTCGAACCTCAGATAAAAACCCGGTTGAGTTCGGGCTACTTTTCGCAGTGGGAAGGCGTAAATTACAAAGCTTACGGGTTAGGGTGGCGCATCATCGATTACAAAGGCCGGCGACTTGCCTATCATGGCGGATTTGTAAAAGGCTACCGTGCCGAAATAGCCGTTTGCCCCGAAGAAAATGTGGGCATTGTTTTTCTTTCAAACTCTCCGAATGCCTCGGCAGCCAAAAGTGTCCCGCTTTTCCTGAACCGGTTTTTCGAACAAAAAGACAGCGAAAAATTAGCTAACGATTCGATACCTGTAAATTTATTTCAGGACAAAGGATAATAAACTCTCACCGCGTTTCCTTTTTGCTACCCAAATAATTTTAATTTTGAAATTATTAGTAAAATATCTTATGAAACTACACAAACATATTATTTTTTTACTGTTTGTTTTAGCTGCGTTACACATTCAGGCTCAGCAGGATATAATATTAAAACCACTCGAAACCGACTCGGCTTTTATTGAAATTCAAAAGCAATCGGAATACAGGCAACTGATTTCAGGGGTTTCGCCTGAAGGTTTTTTAAATGAAATGCCCGAATTCCCGAAATTTGATTTTAAAAGCAACTTTAGTACTGATTATACTTTCAATTTCTCCCGGTTTTATACCGGAGGGTTACCGGTAAACGCGTTTTCGCTTGGTTCGCCAACCACTTTTTTCAGTCCGTTTTATGGCAATGCAACAGTGTTGAGCCAGGGAATGTACCAGATTAACAGCAAATTTTCGATGGGCGGTTACAGCTACGGCATAAATTCGCCGTTTTCGTCGCCGCAGTCCAATGCTTTTGAGCAGTTCGACAGATACGGATCAACCTTTTTTATGCAGTACAAAGTGAGCAAAAACTTTAAGATTGAAACCCGCGTGAATGTGTCGAAGGGCGGTGTGCATCCGGGATTTTAGAATGAAGAATAAAGATTAACGATTGATGATTTACGATTTACAATTTGCAATTTACAATTTGCCATCATTGCTTAAACACGATGTTTGCAGATTCGTCATTCTGTCTGAAGATTGCAACCTGCTCTTCGAAACCCAAAACCATTTTTTCTCATGCTGACAATTTACAAAGCATCGGCAGGCTCCGGAAAAACCTTTCAACTGGTTGTTGAATATCTGAAACTCTTGCTGGTTAATCCGCAAAATTACCGGCATATTCTGGCAGTTACCTTTACCAACAAAGCCACTGCCGAAATGAAATCGCGCATTCTCGAACAACTTAACCTTTTGGCATCGGGCAAACCCAGTAAATATCTGGCCGAACTTCAAAAAGGGAATTCACTTTCCGAAGCGGCTATCAGGCAAAATGCCCGTGTGGTTTTAAAAAATATTCTGCACGATTACAACCGTTTTTCAATCAGCACCATCGATTCGTTTACCCAGCGCATTATCAAAGCGTTTAACCGCGAAATGGGAATTTCGCCCAATTACCAGCTCGAACTCAACAACGACCTGATTTTAGCCGAAGCCACCGACCGTTTATTAGCTAAAATCGGCGACGATAAAAAACTGCTGGGCTGGCTAACCGATTTCAGTCGCGAGAAAATTGAGGAAAACCAAAGTCAGCGTATCGAATCGGATATTCAGGCGTTAGGAAAAGAACTTTTTAAAGAGAATTTTCAGCTCTTTTTTCCCGACGATGAAAATCCAGCCTACAATCGCGAAAACCTTGAAGCTTTTGCCAAAGAACTGAACGCAATCAAAGCCAGGATTGAGAATACATTGAAAGGGTTGGCCAAAACAATGGTGGAAAACATTGAGCAAAACGGTTTTGGCCCCGACGATTTTTACTACAAAAAAAGTGGAATTGCCGGGTACATTTATGCGGTTGCCGGTGGTGAGGTAAAAGAACCGGGAGTTCGGGTGCAGGCAGCCGAAAGTGAAGCCGGAAAGTGGTATTCAAAACATCCAGAAGCCGCAAAAATTCATGCACTTGTTGAATCAAAACTGATTGGTATTTTGTGCGAGCTGCTTGATTTCTACCGGAAGAATGAAAATTTGTATTTCACTATTTTGCCCGTGATTAAGCAAATGCGGATGCTGGGAATTTTAGCCGATTTGAAAGATGAAATCAGGTTGTTGCTTCACGAAAAAGGTGTGCTGCAACTTTCGGACGCCAACCTGCTGCTGAGCAAAATTATTGGCAACAGCGACTCGCCGTTTATTTACGAAAAAACCGGCACCTGGTACAAACATTTTATGCTCGATGAGTTTCAGGATACTTCTGGCTTGCAGTGGAACAATTTTAAACCACTGATTGCCAACTCGCTGGCCGAAGGAAATAAAAACCTGATTGTGGGTGATGTAAAACAATCGATTTACCGCTGGAGAAACAGCGACTGGCGAATTTTGGCCGAACAGCTGTACACCGATTTCGGCGAAACTCAAACCGAAACATTCACCCTCGAAAATAACTGGCGAAGCGATATCAATATCATCAACTTTAATAATCAGGTTTTCAAAGAACTGATTCAGTCTTTTGAAGATGAGCAATTCAGCACGCTGGGCGACGGAACAGAAATGCTGGTTGAAAGATTCAGAAAGATTTATGATTCGTTGGCGCAAATTCCCGGAAATTCAACAAATGAGAAGACAGGGCTGATTGACATTCGTTTTATTGAAGCCGAAAATTTTGAGGAAAACTCAGCAAAACTATTGGTTGAGCAGGTTAAAAAACTGCAGGACAGTGGAATAAAAGCCGCTGAAATTGCCATTCTCATCCGCAAAAACCGCGAGGGGATTCCTGTTATTAAAGCTTTTATGGAAGCTTCAGCACTCCCCGGAAATAAGAAATACAACCTGTCGGTACTCTCAAACGAATCGTTGTTTTTGTTTTCCTCGCAAGGAGTTCTGACTGTAATCAACGTGGTTGAATACCTTGTAAATCCTGACAATCCCATTACCCGCGCCGCACTGGTAAACCAGTACATTAACTGGCTGAAACCTGCAATACACGGAACAAAAGGTATTGTGGATGAAACTGTTTTTGAGAATTTTGAAAACATTTTCGAAACCGAAATCAGGCCAAAAACCGATGAAATAAAAGCGAAAGTACTGCTTTGTGCACTCGACGAAGCAATTATTCATATTTGTTCTGTTTTTAGTTTATTCGACATAGAAACTGAACTTCCTTATTTACAAACGCTTATCGACAGTGCAGCAGATTTAAAATCATCGCATTCAAACGATTTATCGGGGTTTCTGTTTTGGTGGAACGAGACGGGTTACAAAACTTCGGTAAGCGTAAACGAAGAAGTTGATTCCATCAGGTTGCTGACGGTTCACAAATCGAAAGGGCTTGAATACAGGGCAGTGCTCGTGCCATTTTTTAACTGGAAAATCAACGAATCGGGGAAATCGCCGGTTTTGTGGTGCCAGCCAAAATCGGAACCATTTAACAAACTGCCGCTGTTGCCGGTAAAATCGGCTAAACCATTGATGAAAAGCGATTTCAGGGATGATTATCTGGAAGAAACATCCAATGCATTTGTCGATATTTTCAACCTTGTTTATGTCGCTTTCACCCGCGCCAAATCAGCGTTAATTGTGCATTCGCCCGAACCAAAAGCTCCACCTAAAAACAGTGATTCGTTTAAACCGATGGAATTTCTATTCAAACTTGTGCTTGAAAAGCTTTCGCAACAACCCGGGTTTTTTGAGTGCTGGAACGCTGAAAGTCTGTCGTTTAACTTCGGAAATATCGCAATTGAAAAGAAATTAGATGAACCTGAAAAGGCACAAATCATCAGAAAATATTCTTTTTACGATTTTACCGACAGGGTGCGATTGCGCAAAACTGGTGACGACCTGCTTGTTTTAGGCGAAAACAGGCAAACCGAAAAAAATCATGGCAAACTGATACACGAAATCTTAGCTGGAATCAATACGGATAATGATATTGAAAAAGCCTGTTTAAAAGCGTTTTACGATGGTAAAATTACCGAAACTGAACGCCTGGAAATTACAGATGAGCTTAAAACCAGCTTTAAAAATTCTTCCATTTCGGAATGGTTCAGCCTGAAATATAATGTATTAAACGAAAGAAACCTGCTCACACCGAACGAACTCTATCGCCCCGACAGGATTATGATTTCTGAAAATAATGCGGTAGTAGTTGATTATAAAACAGGAATCATAAAACAACAAAAATATCACAGGCAGGTGAATCAGTATGCCATGATTCTGCGCGAAACTGGTTTCGAAAAAGTGGAAGGATATATTTGGTACACCCAACTAAACGAGGTGGAAAAAGTATGCGAATTGTAAAATATTTCGTCGTTAATGCCCATAAAAACCACCAGTGGCAACGGTAAAAAGTCGGGATAGATTGCGTAAAAAAACTATTTTTGCCGGAAAATGAATAAATCATGATACAAAGAATACAATCGGTTTACCTACTCGTTTCGCTAATACTAACTGGCTTTCTTTTTAAACTTGAGTTGGCAGAACTTATTGCGGCCAACGAAATTTACTCGTTTGTGGCAGCAGGAATTTACAAGGGTGAAACACAAATTTTCAGTGGATTACCATTGCTTGTGATGCTCGGAATTATTACTTTACTCCACCTCGTAATCATTTTCAGTTACAAGAAAAGAATCCTGCAAATGAGGATGACTGTTTTCACAATTATAATTTTGCTTGGCTTGTTCGGGGCGATTCTGTTTTTTGCCTATACCGGATTTGATGGAGCAAACGTAGCTTTTAAAATCCCTGTGGCATTCCCACTGGCAGCAGCCATTCTCGATTTTCTGGCCATTCGCGCCATCGGAAAAGATGAAGCTTTAATCAGAAGCCTGAACCGAATCAGATAAAATATTGTAATCGTTTCAAAACCAAAACTAATTGATAATCAAATGCTAAAACTACTATCGTTTTTCACCTTCCTCGTGTTTTCCACATTTATTCTGAACGGACAAAACACACCGCCCTCGTGTGTAATTACAATGCCACACAACAACGCCTATTTTAAGGAAGGAACCGACATTACCATAAAAGTTTATGCATCCGATTTGGGTGGAACACAAACCGGTGGTAGTGTTTCGAAAGTCGAATTTTTTAAAGATGATATTAAGCTGGGTGAATCAACCACTGCAACATCAAATACTTACACTTTTAAGTGGGCTAAAGTTCCGGCCGGAACATACCGACTGACAGCAAAAGCAACCGACAATACCGATACAATTTCTACTTCGGCGGGAGTAATTATCACGGTTGGTGCAACCGATGCAGTACCCGTTGGAATTACCGCAAACAAAGGAAAATATCTGGCAAATATCGTTGCTTACAGCATCCGCTCCGACTTCAAAACCTATTGGAATGGCGTTACTTCAGAAAATGGCTGTAAATGGGGATCGGTTGAAGGTACCCGTGACTTAATGAATTGGAATAATGCTGATTTGGCTTATAATTTAGCCAAAAACAATCATTTGAGTTTCAGGTACCACGCCATTGCCTGGGGTGCTCAATATCCAAAATGGATTGAAACCTTATCACCTGCCGATTTTCAGGCCGAAATTGAAGAATATATGGCAGCCATTGCCGCGCGTTATCCGATGATTGACCAGATTGATGTGCTAAATGAAAATATGGCCATCAACACCTGGAACAAACAGGAGCACCAGGCCGGAACACCCTATTTCAGGGCAGGTATGGGCGGACCGGGAGTTACAGGTTACGACTGGGCCATCTGGCTGTTTGAAAAAGCACGCCACTATTTCCCGAACGCAAAATTGATGATTAACGATTTCGAACTGGAAACCAATGCAGCTGGGTTAAACGAAATACTGGCGCTGGTAAAAGTTCTGCGCGACAGAGGTTTAATAGACGGATTCGGAACACAGGCACACTATTTTAACATCGATGGGATTGCGACTTCGACGCTGCAAAATGCGCTGAATAACATGGCAAAATCGGGCGTGCCGGTTTATGTTACAGAACTTGATATGAAAGGAAAAACAGTTTCTGAAGCCGGGCAGCTGACAAGTTATAAAACTGCCTTTCCGGTGTACTGGAACCACCCGGCTGTTGCTGGAATCACACTCTGGGGTTATGTTGAAGGTTCAACCTGGGCAACAAACACGGGTATTCTCAACAGCAACGGAACCAAACGTTCGGCAATGACATGGCTCGAATCGTACGCTGCCGCACTGCCCGATGTTGGTTATCCGTTTGGCGACGGAACTGTTACTGCAATTACAGAAACTGAGCTTCAGCAATCAATCGCAGTTTATCCCAATCCGGTTACTTCGGGAAAAATAACCGTTGAAAACAGAACTTCGGAAAATATTGAAACCATTTTCATAATCGACTTGCAGGGCAGGGTTGTTAAAACAGTGCAGATTGATTCACAAAAATCGGAAGTTAACCTGACTGATTTGCAGAATGGAATTTACAACCTCCGCATACAAACGAAAAAATCAGTTGAAAGCCGGAAAATCGTAATTCTTTAGTGATGAAAGCGATGGTATTTGCCGCCGGGCTGGGTACACGACTGCAAAACGAAACAGCTGATAAACCCAAAGCGCTTGTTGAAGTGGGTGGCAAACCCCTGTTGCATCACGCAATACAAAAACTTAAGCAGGCCGGGGTTACTGAAGTTGTGGTCAACGTTCACCATTTTGCCGGTAAGGTAATTGACTACATTAATTCCACCGATTTTGGAATAAAAATACATATCACCGACGAACGCGAATTGCTGCTCGAAACCGGCGGCGGACTTAAAAAAGCAGCGCCATTTTTCACTGACAATCAACCGATTCTTATTTATAATGTGGATATCCTGAGCAACATCAACCTTTCGCTTTTGGTTGCCAACCACCTGAAAACAGGAGCACTGGCAACATTAGCTGTGCGAAAACGCGAAACGCAGCGTTATTTTAAATTCGACGCAGAAAAGCAACTGGTTGGCTGGATTAATAAAAAAACAGGTGAAACAAAAATTTCATGTCCCGAAGTTTTTGGCGTTGCCGAAGAAATGGCTTTTAGTGGCATCCACATTGTTCAGCCTGAAATCTTTGGTTTAATGCCTGACATTGAACGGTTTTCCATCGCCGATTTTTATCTTGAACTTGCCAAAACGCATACGATTAAAGGGTTTTACGATACTTCTGATTTATGGATTGATGTGGGAAAACCGGAGCAATTAGAAGAAGCAAGAAAGCTTTTTGGATAAACTATTTGTTCATCATCCTGATGAATTCTTCAGGAGATAAATCAATTTCTCTCAAAATCTGACGAAGTAAAGGCCTTGCCAAAACCTGGTTACCATGATGTGGTAACGTCGTATATTTTCCTGAAGGATGGCGATAGAAAACGTGACTTCCTTTCTTTCTCACATCAATGTATCCAAGTTGAAATAATAACTTTTCAAGACTTTTCACCGTGATTAAAGGAAGCTTACTCATACAGCAACATTAATTTGCTGAATTCCAATCAATTTAGGAAAATTATTTAACTCTTCTTCTGAAATTTCTTCTATGCAAAGTTCAATTACTTCTTTCAGTCTGACATTTAGCTCATCCAATGAAGAGGCCTGGGTGTGGGCACCCGGAAGTTCCGGAACAATTCCAACATATTGGTTAAGTTCCTTGTCCCACGTAATTTCTGCAGTAAACTGATAATTCTTCATCACTAAAAATTTTTACCAAATTACGGATTAAAATCTGTTTTCAAACAAGTTTGTAATTCCTGTACTCAAACAAACGGACTCCAAACCGTTTTTCAATCCAAAATAAAAGTTTGTATTTGGGTTTCAGATGGGTCTTCTTTAAATCAATTTCCACCTGCCAGTTCAGCCTGGCAATCCGTTTGAGCATCACGGTTGGATGCGTATCTTCAAAACGGGTGAGTGCATCGTATTCGCCGCTGTAATTAAACTCTTTCTCAAGCGCTTGTTGTGTGGCTTCATCATCTGCTATTCCTGCGTAAAACTGTTTCACCGCATCAATTTTTTGCTGCATAAAACGGGGGTGACGAACCCATCCGTAATGATAGATTTCGGCAGCAACCTTTACAACCTTAAGTTTCTCTCCGTTTATTCTGAAACCCTGCGCATCGCGGTACGAGCGGATTTGTTTATTGTTTCTTATCACCCTGATTTCGTTGTTGTACCAGTGCCTGCAATCGCCAACATAATCATAGGTTCCGTAAAAATGGCGAAACCCGAAAAGTAAACCTTCCACCTCTTTCCGGTGCAGGTTTTCGAGCATGGCAGCTTTTACTGTTTCAAGGTATTTTTCGTGCAAAACCTCATCGCCTTGAATATAAAAACACCAGTCGTATTCGGCAGGAATGGCATCAAAAGCTTTGTTGGTTTCATCGGCATACACTGCCCCACCCTTTTTCAGGGTTTCACTCCAAACTGTATCAACAATTGTTATTTTTTCAGCAGAAATTTCCTGAATCAACCGGCGCGTGTTGTCGTCCGATTTTCCGACGGCCACCACAAAATGGTCGCACAATGGAAGTACCGATGAAATTGCTTCCACCACCGGAAAATCAAATTTTTCCGCATTACGGATAAAGGTAAAACCGCAGACTTTCATGGGAGGAAAGGATTAAGACGGATGACCGGAGACAGAAGACGAAAGTCGGAAGATAAAAGCGGGAAGCTGGTTATTTCAGGTTTTTTCATTTCCAGTACTTTTTGTATAAAGAAAATAAAGCAGAAATTCAATGGCGCCAATCAGCATCAGCGAGTTGCCAAGCAACTCAATTCCTTCCTCTGTGGCGGCTTTGGCGAGGCGGTAAGTATCGTCGTGATAAAGCAACCGCCAGAATTTGGAACGGCCAAACAACCGGCTGAAAACAAATGTAACCAACACGCCGGCAACCAGCCACGAAGATGCCGGAATGCTGAAAAAACGTTGCAGCTGTTCTTCCAGTTTTCTGACGTTTTTGATTAAAACCCAAAGAAAACCGGCCAAAACAGGCAAAACAAGAAAAACCCAATGTTCAACCAGAAAATTAAATTCGCGGATAAACGATGCCAGAAAAAATAGCGAAACCAGCAGCGAAACTGCTTTTATTTCAGGTTGTTTGCGGCTTAAAAGCCAGTAAAAAACAAACAGCACAAAAAGTATCAGCTCCTGCCCTATTTCGGTTAAGGTAATTTCTCCAAAATAACCATCTTCCATCGGGTGTGCGGCATCAAAAAAAATGGCCTCGGCAATGCCAAACAACAGCAAAGCATAAACTACAATGCGTAAAACCACAAATAAGGGTGAGTAAAAATTCTTCATACTTTTAGTTAATCGAGTGGCTAAATTTAGTTTTTTCTTTGCTAAGTATCTTCTATGAAACAACTCAAAAACTTTAAAAGCTGACAAATGCTCTCGCCTGCCCGCAAGGCAAAAGCTATTTTTGGAGGTTGAATAACTGACAGCAGAAAAATGGACTACAAAAAAATAATCACACGGGTTTTTAACGAAGTAAAAGCCGGCGAAAATCAGGGGCAGGTTTCAGGTTATATTGCAGAACTGGCCAATGTAAATCCTGAAAAATTTGGTGTTTACCTTACAAGTTTAAATCATCTTGAAGTCGGGATGGGCGATTGCCAGGAGAAATTTTCGATACAAAGTATTGCCAAGGTTTTTTCGCTGACGCTGGCCTACCGCATTCTGGGCGAAAAAATATGGGAACGACTGGGTGTTGAACCTTCGGGAACAGCATTTAATTCGCTGGTTCAGCTCGAAACCGATAAGGGAATTCCGCGCAATCCTTTTATCAACGCCGGAGCGCTTGTGATTTGCGATATTCTCATCAGTCAGCTGAAAAACCCAAAAGCCGAATTTCTGGCTTTTCTGCGCGAAACAACCGAAAACAAAAAACTCAGTTATTCTGAGAAAATTGCTGCTGCTGAAAAATCGGTGGGCTATCGAAATGTGGCACTCTGCAACTTTATCAAATCGTTTGGCAACATCGAAAACAACCCCGAAGCGGTAACCGATTTCTATTTTCATCTCTGTTCCATCGAAATGAATTGTGAGGAACTATCAAAAGCTTTTCTGTTTCTTGCCAACGGCGGTAAAACTGTACACAGCAATTTACCTGTGGTTACGTCAAGTCAGGCCAAACGCATCAACGCCATTATGCAAACCTGCGGATTTTACGACGAGTCGGGAGAGTTTACCTTTAAAGTTGGGTTACCCGGCAAAAGCGGCATCGGCGGAGGAATCATTGCAATCCACCCGGGCAAATACAGCATCGGGGTGTGGAGCCCGCGACTCAACAAAAAAGGAAATTCGCAGCGTGGCATGCAATTTCTTGAATTGCTGACCACCGAAACAAAACTGTCGATATTCTGACTTTTTCGTGGAGTTAATCATTCGCATCGTTAATAAATAAGCCGAACAGGAACAGAATCATTTTATCATTTGGCAACATTTTTTACATTTACCCGCGGATACGAAATCGATGTAAAGAGCCTGCAAAAAAATTGTACTGACATAATGAGAAAAATAATTTTTACAGGACTGATTACCTTGTTGACCATAATAAATTCATGGTCTCAACAATTAGCTTTTCCTACTGCCGAAGGATATGGAAAATATTCAAAAGGTGGTCGAGGAGGAGTAATTTACGAGGTGACTAATTTAAACGATAGTGGAGAAGGAAGTTTAAGGTCAGCTATCGAAGCTTCAGAGCCCCGGACAGTAGTTTTCAGGGTATCCGGCACAATTATTCTTGAAAGTCCTTTAAATATCAAACACCCATATATTACAATTGCCGGACAAACAGCTCCCGGTGATGGAATATGCATCAGGAAACATCCACTTAATATTGGAGCTGACCATGTAATAATCAGATATATCAGAGTGAGACTTGGAGATGAATCAGGTAATGATTACGATGCAATATCGAGTCGGTTTACCAAACACATTATTTTAGACCATGTTTCTACAAGTTGGAGTGTTGACGAATGTATGTCGATTTATTTATGTGACAGTATAACTGTTCAGTGGTGCATTATTTCGGAAAGCATGAGCCATTCCAATCATGTGAAAGGCTCGCACGGATTTGGCGGAATTTGGGGCAGTAATCATGGAACTTATCACCATAACCTGCTGGCTCATCATTCAAGTCGTAATCCCCGCATGGCATCTGGTTCTGGTTATACTGATTACCGGAATAACGTGATTTATAATTGGGGTTATCAAAGCTTGTATGGTGGCGAAAGCAAACAGGTTGGAGGCAACAAAATGGATTTTTCGATTTTCAATATTGTAGGCAATTTTTATAAACCTGGCCCGGCAACAAAACCAGGCGAAACAAAATACAGAATTGCAAATCCCTCGCTTAGAGATGAAACTGATTTTGGCAAATGGTACATAGCCGATAATTATGTTGAAGGAAATGAAACTGTTTCATCAGATAATTGGAATGGAGGCGTACAAACCAAAATTCCGTTTGAAAAAATCAGGTTGAATGAACCATGGCCATCGATGCCAATTAATCAACAAAAAGCGGAAGATGCTTACAAAATTGTTTTAGAAAATGCAGGAGCAATTTTACCCAAAAGAGACAAAATAGATTCTCGTATTATTGACGAAGTGAGAGGTGGTTATGCAACTTTTGAGGGTAAAAGTTATAAGACTGAAAACCAGGTTGCTGATTCTGCCAAAGTATGTGGAATTATTGATACTCAGAATGATGTTGAAGGTTGGCCGGTACTCAATAGTTTAACTGCCCCAATTGATACAGACCATGACGGAATGCCTGACAATTGGGAGGAGAAAAATGGATTGGACAAAGAAAATCCTGAAGACAGAAACAAATTGAATCCAAACGGTTATACAATGTTAGAAGAATATTTAAATAGCTTAAAATAAAATATTTAGAGCATATTATTTCTGAATATAAAAACATAAAACGAGACAAATGAAACAGATTTTTCTTTTTTCGCTGGTTGCATTGGTTCTGAATCTGCAGGCGCAACCCGACAAAAAAATCACACTTGAAGATATTTTTGTAAAAGGCACTTTCAGGGCCAGCACAATAAATGAGTTACGCCCGATGAACGACGGCGAACACTACACCATGCTCGAAAACAACAGCCGGATTGTAAAATACAACTACAAAACCGGCAAAGAAGTGGCGGTGGTTTTCGACATTACAAAAATCAGGGATGCAGCAGTAAAATCGTTTACCAATTATGAATTCAGTGGCGACGAAACAAAAATTCTGCTGACCACCGATGTAAAACCAATTTACAGACATTCATTCACTGCAGTGCACTTTGTCTGGAACCAGGTCACCGAAGAATTCACAGCACTTTCTGACAAAGGGGCACAACAGGCACCGGTATTTTCAAACGACGGTGAAAAAATCGCCTTTGTGCGCAACAACAATATTTTTATTAAAAACCTGAAATTTGGCAGCGAAAGCCAGGTTACTTTTGATGGCGCAAAAAACAAAATCATCAATGGTATTCCCGATTGGGTTTACGAGGAAGAGTTTGGTTTTAACCGTGCTTTGTGGTGGTCGCCGGATAATAAATTTTTGGCATTTCTGCGTTTCGACGAAAGCAAAGTCCCCGATTTTACCATGCCGATTTATGCAGGCGAAAGTCCGCGAAACGAAAAATTCAGCATTTATCCCGGCGAAGAAACTTTTAAATATCCGAAAGCAGGCGAGCGAAATTCAAACATTTCTGTAATGGTGCACGAAGTTCGTTCTCGCGCCAACATGGAAATGGAAATTGGCTTAGATTCGAACATATATATTCCGCGACTGAAATGGACTCCCGATGCCAGCAACTTGCTGATGTTTCGTTTAAACCGCAACCAGAACAATCTGGATATCATGGCGGCCAACCCATACACCGGCGATTCGCGCATTTTATATACAGAGAAAAACAAACGCTACATCGACGAAAGTTTTCTCGACGCATTTACTATTCTTGACGACGGCCGCTGGATTGTAACCAGCGAACGCGATGGCTGGAGTCACCTGTATTTGCACGACATCAACGGTTTTCAGGCTGCACAAATCACGAGCGGAAAATTTGATGTGACCAAATTTTACGGTTACGATGCTGTCCGAAAACTCTATTACTACCAGGCTGCAGCCGAATCGCCCTTGCGCCGCGAGGTGTATTTCATCAATGCCGATGGCAAAAAGAAAGGGAAACTTTCAACGCTTCAGGGAACAAATGACGCGGCTTTCAGTAAAAATTTCAATTACTACATTAACTTTTACAGCAGCGCAAAAACACCCAATCTTGTGAGTGTTCATGAAAACACAAAAAATACACAGTTACGCGTGATTCAGGATAATACAGTTTTAAATAACACCTTAAAACAACTGCAGCTTCCGGCAAAAGAATTTTTCAGTTTTACCGACTCGCAGGGAGTTGCGCTGAATGGATACATGATAAAACCTGAAGGTTTTCAGGAAGGCAAAAAATACCCGGTGGTGATGACACAGTACAGCGGGCCTAACTCGCAAAGTGTGGCCGACTCGTGGCGTGGCATCGGCTGGGAAAATTACCTGGCACAGGAAGGTTTTCTGGTGGTTTGTGTCGATCCACGGGGCACTGCCGCCCGCGGCGAGGATTTCAGAAAAATTACCTACATGCAATTGGGTCGTTATGAATCGGACGACATGGTTGAAGCAGCCAAATACTTAGGCACACAGCCTTTTGTCGATAAAAACAACATTGCCATTTTTGGCTGGAGTTATGGTGGTTTTATGGTTTTGCTCACCATGGAAAAAGGTGGTGAACTGTTTAAAGCAGGAATTTCGGTGGCACCGGTTACCAGTTACCGTTTTTACGATTCGGTTTATACTGAACGATACATGCGTACACCCGAAGAAAATAAAGAAGGATACGACGATAATGCTCCACTCAACCACGCCGGCGACATTAAAGGCCGACTGCTGATTGTGCATGGCTCGGCTGACGATAATGTTCACGCACAAAATACCTATGAGTTTACCGAGAAAATGGTACAGGCAGGCGTGCAGTTCGACATGGCCATTTACACCAACCGCAACCACGGCATCCGGGGTGGAAATACAACCATGCACCTTTATACAAAAATGACTGACTTTTTAAAACAGCAATTGCAGTAACACATTTCGCAAAACAGAACTTTTAAGAGAACCATGTGTTCAATTGTAAGTTCAGCTAAAGGAAACATGAGAAAACTGACACAATATTTTTTGCAGGGTGTATTGCTGGTGGCGCCTGTCGCAATCGTGATTTACATTGTGTATTCCATTTTTGTCTCGGTTGACGGATGGCTTGCACGAAACTTTGAAACGCTTATCGGGTTCAACATCCCTGGCCTTGGCATTCTCATCTCAGTAATTTTTCTGACGATTCTTGGTTTTATTGCCGAAACTGCATTAATCAGGCCTTTGCGAAAAATTCTGCAACGATTGATTGAGCGGATTCCTGTTTTAAACCTGCTTTACTCTTCGTTAAACGATTTGTTCTCAGCTTTTGTGGGAAAAGAAAAAAAGTTTAATGTGCCGGTAAAAGTGCTTTTTAACGCTGAAAATAACCTTTGGAAAATGGGCTTTGTAACCCGCGAAACCATGGAAAGCATTGGCAACAAAGAACTTTCGGCTGTTTATTTTCCGCATTCCTACAACTTCTCTGGCGAGCTTTATCTTGTTCCATCTGAACGAATTACAAAAATTGACATTTCACCTGCCGAAGCCATGAAATTTATTGTTTCGGGCGGTGTAACCCATATTTAAAATCAGAATGATGAGTGTTGAAATAATTTCGATGACTGTTTTTCTTTTGTTTATTGTCGCCATTCTGATGGTTGACCTTGTTTTAGTTGGCCGGAAAGTACACGTAATTTCAACACGTGAAGCGCTGATTTGGAGTATCATCTGGATATCTCTCGGTCTGTCATTTTACCTGGTACTGTATCATTTTGGCCACTTCCTTCATGGAATCGATTCAAAAGAAAAACTACTCGAAGTTGCAGCCAAATATAATCCTTATCTCGAATTCAAATCAACTGTTTTCAGCGACATGATGCTTGAGTACAAACGTTCGCAAGCCATAAATTATATTTCGGGATATTTTATCGAGAAGACACTTTCGGTGGATAACATTTTTGTAATGCTGATGATTTTACAAGGTTTTTCGGTGCCGCTGAAAGATTACAAAAAGGTGCTTTTCTGGGGGATTCTGGGCGCAATTGTACTTCGTTTTATTTTCATTTTTGCGGGAGTTGTGATTATCCAGAAATTTGAATGGGTGCTGCTTGTTTTTGGCGCATTCCTGCTTTTCCAGGGGGCAAAAATTCTTTTCGAAAAAGAAAAACCAGGCAAAGACCCGAAAGATTCATGGTTAGTTAAATTTTTAAGCAATCACATTAATTTACACCCTGAATACACACGTGACAGTTTTTGGTTCCGTCAGGACAGAAAGCTGTTTTTCACACCCCTTTTTCTTGTGCTGATTATGATCGAATTTTCTGATCTCGTGTTTGCATTCGACTCAATTCCCGCCATTTTCGCGGTTTCGCGCGATCCGTACATTGTATTTTTCTCCAATATTTTCGCCATCCTCGGACTACGGTCGTTGTTCTTTCTTGTAGCCAATTTGGTAAACAAATTCCGTTTCCTGAAACCGGGAGTTGCGCTGTTACTCGTTTTTGTTGGGGCTAAATTGCTGTTTCACTCCTACCTGAAATCATGGGGATTTCAGCCTGAATATTCGCTTTATTTTATTGCTTTCGTAATGATTTCAAGCGTTGTATTGTCGATGATTTTCCCGAAGAAAGAAGCGTAAATACAGGCTTTTATTTCAGGCTCAGAAATTTACCATGCCTTTTGGAACTGATTTCTTCTTTCAGTAAATCGGGACTGATTTCGCCACGAACATAAATCAAAGCATTATCGTCGCCGCCAACCAATATTACCATTTCCGAAATCACTTCCTCATCCATGATTCCGTAAATGGTGATGTTTTCGTTTTTATCATTCACGGTCAGCAATTCTTCGTATTTGTTTTTCCGGTTAATTTTCGAACTGAATTCCTGGTGCAGGTTGATTTCTCTGTTCAGGGTTTCATCTTCCACCACAAGAATCCGCACTTTGTCGATGCTTTGAAGCAATTCGCGTTCATCATCATTCATCTCCCCAATGTTGGCAGCGAGGCCAATTACCCAACCGGGCACCGAAATGGTGGTAACGCCATCTTTAAACCTGTATTTCGTAAAAGCTTCCGAAACACCGGGATTGTACTCGCACGAAGTAAAAAGAAAAAGGGCAACCACTAAAATCAAGAATAATTTTTTCATCGTTTCTGTTTTTTGTTTTCAATACGACGAAAACAGGCCGGTTTTGTTACCCCGTAAAACACATTATTTTCTGAATAAATTGAATTCTTCGATAAACGTTCTGAAACGGACGACAAAAACGCACGCTTTCAGGATTTGAAGAAAAGTACTGTTCAAATTTAAATCTCAAAACTATTCTCTGTATATCAACATCGGTTTTATTTGTCTGGCACCACCTGAACTGATTTCGTAAAAATAAACCCCACTTTCGGGAAAGGTATTTTTGAATTTTAAGGTTTGAAATCCGGCCTGTTGAATACCTAAATGCTGTTCAAAAACAAGCTGATTGAGCGTATTATAAATTCTGAATGTCACGCTGCCTTCAGTTTGAATTGAATAATCAATACTTGTTTCGGTTGCAAAAGGGTTCGGATAATTCTGACCCACCGAAATTCCGGTCAACATGAGTTGCGTTTCAGCCGAAGTGATTAAACCTGCAAACAAGTCGGACCACGCGCTCCATTTCAGATTATTATCGCGGTAACGGGTGCGGAAATAATAGGTTTTACCAGCCATAAAAAGCGATTCGGAAATTGAGTTTGAATACAGGTCAAGATTTTTGTTAAGGTCAAGTGGGTTGCCATTTGCGTCAACACCATAAATATTTACCTGGTGAATTACTGTATCAATTACCGATGATGAATAAAAAGCGTCAGTAAAAACCTGTAATTGAACCGACATCAGCGAATCGGCACCACTAAACGGTGAAGTTTGCACCACTACTTTTCCGGCTTTCAACGAAACACTTTCCACATTTGGTTTTGAGGGTTCAGGTTGATTGATTTTTTTGTAGAATGAATCAATAACTTCCCCGTTTTTGGGGTTACTCAACGTGCCCAAACTGTAAACAGTGTTTGTGAATGACTGATCGGCAATATCAATTTCAAGCAGTTGAAACTCGTAATTGCTGATGCAGACCGTGATATCGGCAATATCGCGGTTGGCGCCGGGAGCCCACGGATCAAGCGCGCCACCACTGCCTCCTCCAATAATCATTCTGAAATCGCCGCCGGGCGTTGATGATTGAATTGCTCCGCGTTCGTAGCCGTGTGTGTGACCTGAATACATTTGCTGCACTTTGCTGTATTTTTTTATGACAGGGTATAAAACGTCGCGTACATACCTGCCACCTTCATCAGAAGTATTCACCACATCCCAAAGTTCGGAGTGCGGCGGATGGTGAAAAAACAGAAAAACAAAATCGATTCCGGAATCCTGTTCAACTTCGTTTAACCTATTATTCAGCCAGGTAGCCTGAACATTTCCATATTGGCTGATTATATTCGTGTTTAACCCGATAAACAAAGAATTTCCAACTTTTAACTGAAGCACTTTTTCCACCAAACCCGGAGTGCCGGGCAAACCCGAAAGCTCGTCCACTTTCAGGTACTGATAAAAATAAGGACTTTCAACTTCGTGATTTCCGGCAACTACAGTTGTTGGAATTGAAGCCGTCAACGATTTTAAAGGAGTAAAAAATTGTTTTGCATATTGGTCAGCCGAAGATCCGCTAACCACCACATCGCCCGAATGAATTATACCTGTAATCTGGTTCTCAATATCCGGGCCGTACAACTGGCTGATGGTTTTCACCGCCTGACGCGCAATTTTTCCGGCCATTGTGGTATCGCCACTGTGCGTGTCGCTCAACAAAAGAAACCTGATTTTTCCGTTGTAATTGTCAGCTGGAAGCGTTTTAAATGCAAAAATACCCGATTGCCGTTCGCCATTTTTTACCCGATAAAAATAGCGGGTTGCAGGTTGCAAACCTTCAAGTTTTACTGTGTGCCAGCGATAAGGATCAACAATAAGTTCGGAAGTACCGGTAACTTCGAGGTTTAATTGTGCCGAATCGATTCCGAAAACAACACTTGTGGCTGTTTGTGCCGAATCGTGCCAGCAAATGGTCATCCTGTCCTGTCCGGGATTTTGCAAATAAGGCTTCTGATTTTCAGCCGATGGTGTTGAGTGCTGATATCCTCCGAGTTGCATCGCTTCAACAGCGGTTAGTGGTTTATCCCAGATAGCCAGTTCAGCGCAATCAATTGTTCCGTCTTCTCCATCTTCATCAGCAAAAATCAACAACTGGTTTTCGAGTGAAAAACGCCCGTCAAGTGACTGAACATTGCCTTGCATCAAAAGCTTTCCATCGAGATAAACAGTAAAAAACGAACCATTCTTTACCGAAATTAACAAACGATACCACTCATTCGGGTTCACTGTAAGTCCGCTGTAACCAACGGCTGCAACTCCGATATTTCCAGAAGGATTGATAAAAAAATCGCCATCGCCTGTGTTATTCACTGTGGTTTGGAAAAAACAACGCCAGGCGCCCAATTCAGTCACTTTGAAATCGAACTGAAGCGAATACTCATTTACTTTGGTTCCCCCACCATTGGGGGCAATTCCATGTGTAAGTTTAAAATAACTGCCAACGCCAATACGGGTAGCGCCATTTTCGAGTGACGGCCCTTCTGCCACAGATTGATT
>JBFXFM010000013.1:0-89566 GCA_050179035.1 Draconibacterium sp.
TCTCTCACATGTTGAAACATACAAAAATGGGAAATTAAATTCTTCCATGTGGATGAAATATGAAAAGGAAGCATACCAGCTTATCGTTGATAAGGACACCACAACTATTAAAGAACCAATTACTTATAGTGGTAGTTTAATATACTTCAATGAACCCAAAGTAACAACAAGAATTTTTAAAGAAAGGAATGCTGAAATGAGACAAATTGTCCCTGAGGATAAGCACACATACATTATAAAAGATGAAAAAGGAAGGGTGCTTAACAGGTACTTCTATGAAGGTGGAATATTACGATATGCAACTATGCGACACACTCTGGGAAATGTTGAGTTAAAACGAGTTAACGAATAGGAACACATAATACTGATGTTTGAATTTTCTGAAATACAAAACATTTACTACATCTTGCCATTGGCAGGTTTGATAATTGGTTTATTCGGCACTTTTTTGGGCGGTGGCGGAGGATTTTTCTTTTTGCCCATTCTTACGCTGCTGATTGGAGTACCCACACAAACTGCGGTTATTACTTCGCTAGTGGCAACTTTGCCTATTTGCATTGTTGGCTCATTGGGGCACTTCCACAAAGGAAATATCGATTTTAAGGTGGGTCTGAAGTTTGGGCTTGCAGGGATTTTCGGGACGTTTATTGGCGCATCAATTACAAGCATTATAACCGCCGACCAACTAAAAATCAGTTTCGGAATTTATTCCATAACTATAGCATTAAATCTTGTTGTGACTACCTGGAGGAAAAACCGTGCAGAAAACATCAAAGCGGAAATAAAGACATTGACTGGATTTTCGAGAAATATGCAGAGTTCATTTTTCGGATTTTTTGCAGGAGCGATAACCGGGACATTTGGAACAAGCGGAACAGCACCGGTTCTTACAGGACTTTTCGCCTTGCGATTGCCCTTGAAACTGGTAATTGGAACTTCGTTGCTAGTGGTTTTAAGCAATACCATTTTTGCCGTTGGGGCACACTTCTTAATTGGGAAAATAGACTTCACCTTGGTTTGTTTTCTAACTGTTGGATCTGTTGTCGGGGCAATAATCGGCCCCAAATTCTTGTCGAAAATGAAAACCGATAAATCGGAAAATAAACTAAGGTATTTGTATGCCGCTATAATAGTAGTGTTGGGAATTTTAATGATTATGGGTTAAACAAATCAACCAGATATTGAATATGATAGAAACGATTTACTATATAATTCTTATTTATTTTCTTCTGGGAGGGATAGGTTTCTATATCATCAACCGGAAAAAGGACTACAGAGTTGCACAAAAAAGCTACACTAAATTTGGAGTGTATTTCATTATCATTAATATCCTGTTTTTTAGCATTGCCATCAATCCGCTTGTATTTCAATATTTATCAATATTAATAATTGGCGTGGGATTTTTTGAGTTGTTCCGGCTGTTCCGGAAATCGGGTTATCGAACCAAAGGTTTTTACCTTCTTTCGCTCATTGTTTTCGCAATTCTTTCAACAGGTTTTTTGCTTTACGGCACATTGCAAAAAGAGCTAATCCTGTTTTCATTCATTGTTCTTTCAATTTTCGACAGTTTTAGTCAGATTACGGGGCAACTTTTTGGGCGCAAGAAACTATTCCCAAAAACCAGCCCCAATAAAACTTTGGGCGGTTTAATTGGTGGCGGATTTATTGCGATTACAAGCTCTTTCTTTCTTTGTAATCTTTTTTCAGAACCCAATTTAAAAACAACAGCAATTAGCCTGGGGGTGGTATTTTTTGCTTTTACGGGCGATTTGGCAGCCTCGTTTTACAAGAGAAAATTTAATGTGAAAGATTACAGCAATTTAATTCCCGGTCATGGTGGCTTTCTTGACCGCTTCGACAGTTTAATTGTAGCCGGGGCATGGGTTGCCTTCTACCAATATGTTTTAAACATTTAAAGAAATAGAAATGATAAATACAATTATACTTTCATTTGTTTATTTGGTTGGAATCAGCCTTTTGTTGATTTTCAATGAATTAAACTATCGGCGCCTCAAAGTTAAGGGCGAATTCACACGAAAATTTGCACACTTTACTGCAACGCTGACAGTAGTCCCGTTTCCTTATATTTTTTCTTCGCACTGGTATGTATTAATTCTGGCGAGCGTATTTTTTGCTGTACTTTTTATTACGCATCAGATTAAACAATTAAAATCAATCCATGATATAGAGCGTAAATCGATGGGGAGTTATTTATTGCCGCTCTCGATTTATATCACATTTCTAATTTCCGATTTATCTGACAATAAGTTTGTTTTCATCCTACCCATGTTAATACTCGCAATTAGCGACCCCATGGCTTCGATATTAGGTACTAACATTGAAAATTATAATGGAAAGATTAAAGTTTTTGGTCGCAAATTGGCAAAAACATATTTGGGTTCTGGTGCATTTCTGGTGTCTGGTTTTGTTATCAGCGTTATCGCATTCTATTTTCATTTTAAGGTATTTGACCTAAAAACATTTTGGTTGTCATTAACTATTGCCGTAACAGGAACATTTGCCGAATTGATTAGCTGGCGCGGCTCTGACAACCTAACAATTCCTTTAAGTGTAGTGTTGATTTTAATACTATTCCTATGAAATGAGATTATTTAAACCATTTTAAAAAAATGAATTATGAAAACAATTATTGTCAACGGGGCAAATGGATATGTAGCCTCTAATTTCATCAATAAATTATTAAAACGAAACTATAAAGTTGTTGCACTTGTTCGGCCTGGCATTAAATCTTCATCTGAGGAAAGGATGATAAGTATGCTGACCGAAATTAACGATGGCGCATATGTAAATGCCTCCAACCTGAAAGTAGTTGCTTACTCGCTGTTAGATAATGATTTTTTGATTTCGACAAAAGAGCTTGAGAACTTCTTTAGCGAAGAGGTTGACTATTTCCATTTTGCCGCCAGTTTGAAATTTGATTTAAAATCGAAAGATGAAATTTTTGCAACAAATGTTACGGGTGTTGAAAATTCAATCCATGTATTTTCGAAATATGCTAAAGGAAATTCTCGCTTCTTTTATATTGGAACCGCTTACTCTTGCGGAAAATTTACAGGACGTTTCGAGGAGAAATTCTACCCTAACAAAGGAATAGAAAATTTTAGGAATTATTATGAACAATCGAAGCGCATTGCCGAGAATATTGTCAAAGAACACATAGATAGTGACGCGATGAACGGACATGTTATCCGTTTGTCACAAGTAGTCGGCGACAATAAAACAGGTGTTACAAAAACAGATTATGGTATTTTCGATTTTGCAAAACGGATGCACAGCCTGGCGTTTCGTCACCCAAAGCAAACAGTGCGGGTACATGTTAATCCCACGTCAACCCAGAATTTAATTCCAATCGACACGGTTGTCAATTATCTAATACGGACAGTGGAAGTAAAAAATGTACCGACAATAATGAATTTCATAGCCAAAAATCAGATAAAAAACATTCATATCATAAAAAGCATTAGCGGGTTATTACCTATAAATATTGTTCCTGAAAGAAAGTTAGAATACAACGAAATGAACGCTTTGGAACGAATAATTGCGGCAGGTATGACTTTTACCGAAAATTACATTGACACGAATTTACTGTTCGACACTAAAAACTTAGACAAGATACTTATGGCTGCAGGTCACGAAGTAAGTGAAAATTCAGTTTACAGAATGCTGGAATATTTTATCGGAAACCTTGGTGTGCGAAAAGAAAAAGGGGCGATGGTTTCATCACTTTAATATTTGATGCTATGTTCTTGTCTTGATTCTTCTGTTTAATTTTCTAAAAAAATCAAAATGAAAAAAATAATTATAAAAGGAGAAAGCGTTTTAAACGTTCCTAACTTCATTAGTTTATACCGTCTTTTAGTATTTCCTGTTATCCTTTTCATGGCACTCACCGGTCGTGAAAGTTGGTTTGTGGTATTACTTTGTATAAGTTTGATAAGCGACGTACTCGACGGTAATATTGCCCGATATTTCAAATTGCAAACCAATTTTGGCGCAGCATTAGACAACCTCGCCGATATTTGTACATATGCAATGGCAATTCTTGGTTTGTTCATTTTTAAATGGATGGATATTGAACCTCACGCATGGTTTTTATACCTTTTCCTTGGTGTATTTATTTTGAGCTATTTTGTCTCTTTCTTCCGCTTTGGAAAAATTCCGGGTTTGCATTTGTACTCAGCAGTTTCGGCAGGTTATGTCCAAAGCATCTTCTTTTTTATTCTTTTTGTTTTCGGCTTTTACACATGGATGTTTTACCTCGCCGTGGGGTGGGGTTTGCTGGCTTATATTGAAAAAATCTTTGTACTATTCCGACTTGATGACATAAAAATAGGTGTGAAAGGTTTGTATTGGCTAATAAAATCGGGAAAAAAGTAATAGCAGATTATTGAATTATAATGAATTATAAAATATTTGTACTTTTTTTTATTACATTTTATGCTCTTAGTGTTAGTGCACAAGAAATTACAGGAAATGTGTACGATGAAAAAACAAATGAACCGATTCCATTTGTAAACATCTGGTTTAAAGGAACAAATCAGGGGACGATTTCAGATATGAACGGTGATTTCAAATTACCGTTAGTGAAAAAAGATACACTTTACTTTTCGTCAGTTGGCTACTTTCAAAAGGAGATTAAAATTGAAAATGGAACTAAAATGCCGATCTCAGTTTCGTTGATTGAGAATGTCAAAGAACTGGGCGAAGTTCAGGTAAAACCCGAAATTTCGCGCGCAAAAGAGTTGTTTGAGCAAATTCTGAATCATAAAAATGAGAATAAAGAAAATATTAAAAGAGTAAATGAATATAAGATACTGGAAACTAAAACAGTATATGTCGCAGTAGATACCTTTTCAAAGATAATCCGGTCGTTGGGTAATTTAGATGATGTGACAATAGAATCGGACAATCAAAAACTACGATTTTCGCCGGTGTACCTTTCCGAACAAGCCCGAATTATTTCGAACGACAGTGTTAATGTTGTTTATAGCAAAAAGGATGGCATTTTCCCAAGATTAAACCAAACTATTGAGAGCATGATTGTAGATAAAGTTGTTGTGGATTTGGATTTCTACAAAGATCAGATATATATAATGGATCGTGGATTCATTTCACCGTTGAACAATTCAGCCCTGTTGCATTACAATCTGTACCTTGACGACAGCATTACGATCGACAATAACCAGTATTATAATTTTTCATTCGCCCCAAAAAACAAATATGATCCTTTTTTTACGGGGCATTTTACGATAGAAGACGGGAGTTTTGCATTAACTGCTATTGATGTTTACATCAATCTAAAAGCCAACCTAAACTTTGTAAATGGATTTAAAGGACAGGTTAGTTACAAAAAACTTCCAGACGGTAACTGGTTTTACAACTCACAAAATATTGGGGTAAACCTGTCATTAACGTCAAATAAAGATTCTGCTTCAAATTACAGCTCTAAACGAATAGATAATATAGAAAAAGGGAATTGGCTAATCAATAAGTATATTCAATACTCTGCCTCAGAAGGCCTAAATGGAATAAAGGCTGGTGAATGGAAACAGCGACCCGAATTTGCCTTCGATTCATCTTTGGCAAATGCTTATTCTCGTGTCGATAAAATAAAAGAGCATGAAGTCGTCAAGGGTATTGACAAAATCGGGGGAATGGTATTAACAAGTTACTTTAATAAAGGCATAATAGATATTGGGCCCGTATATGATATATATAGTACCAATACCATTGAAGGTGAACGCATCGCAATTCCAATACGAACCAGTGAAAAAATGTTTAAATATTTTTCTATTGGAGGTTTTGTAGGTTATGGCACCAGAAATAGCGAATTCAAATATGGAACAAACCTGGTATATCAACCGCAAACAATGGATAAATTTATTCTCCGTTTTAACTATTCTAATGACTACAATTTGGTTTCACAGGAAAAATTCCTCCGGTTTATAAAATATAATCCCAACAGCAAAGGCACAGGTAATTTTATTTCTTTGTTCACTAGCAGGGAAGAGAATCCATATTTAAAAGAAGAAGAAAGTTTTGAAATCAGAATTGAGTATAATGCATTGAATGGTAATCATTTGGAAGTATCTCCGTATTTGTTGTCAAGTACAAATACCCAGGCGGTGCGGTTTATACGGAATAACACGGAATATGAGCATTATAAAAACTACGGTGTATTAATGGACCTCCGGTTTGCTTTCGGGCAGCCTTACGATAAATTTTACTTCGACCGCATCTACTATATTGGCAACATTCCTGTAGTACACATGAGCTTCGACATTGGACAAACGTTATTGCCCGGTCAAAAGATTAAAAATGCAGGATTATACGCTCAGTTTCATAGTTCTGTACAAGGGAGATTAACAAGAGGCCAGGTATTTATGAATTATATGCTGAATGGCGGTTATTTAATGGGTGATGCGCCATACGACTTATTGGATCAACCAGTAGGTTCAATGTCTCTTGGGTATTCCAAAGATCGGTTTAACTTATTGCATTTTGCATCTTTCGCGCATAATTTATATACCAATGCACACCTCTACGTTAACGGAGGAGGTGTTTTATTAAACAGGGTTCCACTGGTTAGAAAATTAAAATTGTATGAGATTGTTTCTTTCAAGGGTCACATTGGGGAATTGAATAACTCCTATCAACCTGTATTCGATTTGCCCTCATATTATTCTAACGAATCAAATAAACCCTATGCTGAGATTGGGTTTGGTATAACCAATATTTTTAAAGTTTTGCGCATTGAATATGTACGCCAATTAACTAACACATACGTTGGCAGCGGATTTGCTGATAAGGGTGGTATTCGGTTCAGGGCTGAAATGAGCTTTTAAGTGATTTTTATTTTATATCACAATAAATTCGAGATTCTACAAATTTAAAATAGTAATACATCGTAGCCTTACTTGCAATCAGTTCGTTATAAAATGGAATAGATGAAAAAAATAATATAAATAATTTTGTAGGTTAGTTAATATTAACAAACTTTGTCATACTGTATAAAAACATACAATTTCAGAATGATAAGAAAATTGTAATTCATAAATACGATGAAAGAAACATTATCTGTTAATGAGTTATTCAATATTGAGATTTCGAAAAGCGAACGTTTACGGGCATTACTGCTAATTGGGCTTTTGGTATTTGAAGCTTTTCTTCTGATTGTTATTTATCTTTTCTACAACGAACAATACTTTGCGTTGTTCAACACCCGGATTGCACTTTATGCCATTTTAATTTTTACCGTTATAATTATTTTTTACGAGACTCTTGTTCATTATTTTTTAGGGAAAAGAATTTTACTGTTTATAAAGCACCGTTATGTTTTTGCCTATCTCAATGTTTTTTCGGAAATCAGCCTGCTCTCAGTTTTGTTCATTTTTATTTTGGAATATACCCATCAAACGGTAATCCTGCAGTCTCCGGCAACTCTCACCTATTTTATTTTTATTGTTCTGTCCACTTTGCGCCTCGATACGAAATTATCTGTGTTTACCGGAATTTTGGCTGCTTTCGAATTTATTGCAATTTCAATTTATTATTCGAGCCAATTTAGTAATGTGCCGGTTGACCGCTTTCACCCTGATTTAACCGGGATGCAATACCTGGGGCAGGGTGTAATTTTGATAACCTCGGGGATTGCAGCTGGTTTTGTAGCCAATCTAATTAAAAAGAAAATGATAATTTCCTGGGAAAGCGTTAAGGAGAAAAATGAAATTATCGACCTGTTTGGGCAGCAAATTTCATCACAGATTGCAGCGAGTATCCTCGAGAAAAAGGATGAACTATCCGGTGCCCGGAAAATGGTTTGTGTTATGTTTCTCGACATCCGCGATTTTACCCCTTATGTTGAATGCCATGCTCCGGAAGAAGTGGTAAACTATCTGAATAAACTCTTTTATTTTATGATTGACATTGTGCAAACACACAATGGGGTAATCAACCAGTTTTTGGGCGATGGATTTATGGCAACTTTTGGTGCTCCCGTGCCCGCTGGTAATATTTCGCAAAACGCTGTAATAGCCGCCATGCAAATAATTGAAAAAGTAAAAAGCGAAAATGAAGCAGGAAATATCCCAAAAACAAGGATTGGAATTGGGTTGCATTACGGACAAGCGGTAATTGGTAACATTGGCTCTTCCATACGTAAACAATATTCAATTACAGGAAGTGTTGTTATTATCGCGTCAAGAATCGAACAACTCAACAAAACTTACAACGCTCAGTTAACTATTTCGGAACAGGTATTTAACCAGCTTGAGCCTGAAGAAAAAGTAGTTTTTATCCCTCAGCAACCAGTAATGGTTAAAGGGTATAACCAAACACTTTCAATTTATATTTTGAACGAAGAGAGCATGAAAAAATTTTAATTAATATCATGATGAAAACAAATGAAACAATTCTTAATGATGCAGCGGTATTTGTTGCCAATCTATTACAAAAGGAAACACCAGAAAAATACTTCTATCATACGCTGGAACATACAAAAAATGTTGTTGAAAAAGCCGTTTTAATTGGCACCGGCGAAAGACTTTCTGAGGAAGAAATGGTTGTTTTGCGCATTGCTGCCTGGTTTCACGATACGGGATATGTAAAGACTTATCATGGGCACGAAGCAGAAAGTGCCAAAATAGCCGACAATTTTCTAACGCAACAAAATGTTGATTCTGAATTCAGAACTAAGGTTAGTACGTGCATTTTAGCCACCACTTATCCTCAAAATGCAGGTTGTTTAACGGAAGAAGTTTTGTGCGATGCCGACCTCATTCATTTGGGACAGGAAAATTATTTCGAACTGGCCGCGAAATTATTTCAGGAACAAAAAGGTGCAGGAATCCGGAAAATGAGCAAGGCTGAATTCGAAAAAAATTCTGTAAAGTTTTTTGAAGAACATTCTTTCTACACTGGTTATTGCAAAAACACACTTAACGAAACAAAAGCCAAAAATTTGGAACAATTAAAAGAAAAGATTAAAAAGCGTGAAGAAAAGGCTATTTCCTCCAAAACATATTCACGCGGCGTTGATTCTATGTTTAAACTCACCGCCCGAAATCAAATCAACCTGAGTCAGATTGCGGATAACAAATCGAATATTCTGATTTCACTCAACGGGATAATAATTTCGATTGCACTGGTTACACTGGTGAGTAAGTTTAAACAAGAGTCCACAATTATTATTCCCACCGTCATTTTCATTTTGTTTAGTTTATCAACAATTGTGCTGGCCATACTTTCAACACGTCCATATATTTCAAAAAGAAAATTCACAAAAGACGATATTCAGCAACAGAAAGTGAATTTGCTGTTTTTTGGAAATTTTTATCAAATGAAACCTGAAGATTACGAGAAGGCGATAAGTGAAATGATTGACAACAATCCGTATTTGTATTCAACACTCACAAAAGACCAGTATTCGCTCGGGATAGTTTTGGCCAGAAAATACAAACTGCTTCGCTGGGCTTACAACGTTTTTATGGTTGGACTGATAATCACCGTTGCCGCATTTTTGTTTGTGTTTATTTAAAGTGATGGAACTCATCTATTAATTCCTTGTGTTAAAAGTTTTTAGGAATGGGAAGAACAAGGTTAAAATATACTTTCATTTATTCCCTGTTCATTGGAATATTATTCTTTTACAGCAATATCTATGCGCAGCAAACAGATTGTTTCAGCATCCTTATTACCGGAAACACAAACGATGCACTCAACGACAGTTCTTTATGGGCCGAATGGCAAAAACAATTGAACGAATCAAACAACATTGCCTGTTTATTTACCGGAAATACAATCAATAGCAAAGGAAACACGCAATTACATGTCGATGTTACTGATTCTGAAATTCCAATTTTAATTGCTCCGGGAAAGGCTGAATGGTTGAATGGCACGGGTAACGGGAAAGAATTTCTCATTCAGATGGCGACTGAATTACAAGAGAATTTTAAAATGCCGGTTTACCTTCCCGAAGCTGCCTGTCCGGGGCCAAAAGAGATTATTTTGGATGAAAATGTAGTGGTAATTTTACTCGATACATATTGGTGGGTACATAAATTCGACAGGCGTTTCAACAAGTGTGACATCGAATCTCAATCCGATGTTTTGTTGCAGATTGAAGATGCCATTCGCCGGAATTATTTATCAAAACATGTTGTTTTGGCAGGTTCTCATTCATTAAAAAGTTTTGGGAATACAAGTGGTTACTTTTCGCTCAAACAATGGTTGCTCGAAACTCCTAATACTTTCTTCAGAAAATTTTCTGGTACAAACATCGATAACCAGCATCCTGATTTCCGTGGATTCCGTAATGGTGTCCTTTCCATTCTTGAAAAATATCCTGATGTTTTATATGTTTCGGGTGGTGAAGCCAATTTGCAGTATTTTCAATATAAAAAGTCGCATTTTGTTATTTCCGGTGCATGGGGCAAGCCGGAATATGTGAGAAAAAATCTTGTTGAATTTGGGGCCAGTCACACCGGTTTTGCCCGGCTTGATTTTAACACCAACGGTGAATGTTCATTAACTTTTTCAAGTGGCTCGGAGGTTCTTTTCACTAAAAGAATTTACAATAAAACTTTGTCGGCTGAAAAACAAGGCACAACTGAAACCTTTTTGTTGCCCGACAGTGTTAGCGAAATTGCCAGCAACCAGTACAAAATTTCACAATCAAAATACAAATTGCTGGGAGAGAATTACCGTAATGTTTGGGAATTACCAGTGAAGTTTCCGGTTTTCGATATTGGGAGCAAAAATGGTGGACTGAGAATTATAAAACGCGGTGGTGGGCAACAAACTTACTCGTTGCGGCTTGAGGATACAAATGGTGCGCAATATGTGCTTCGATCTGTTGATAAAAATGTGGATGGGGCCTTGCCAAAAGAGCTGCGAAACACTTTCGCGGTTGATATCGTACAAGACCAGATTTCAGCTTCAAACCCTTATGCAGCTCCGGTTGTGGCAAGACTTGCCAACCAGTCCAGGATTTTACACACAAATCCCGAGATATTTTATGTACCCGATGATCCGCGTTTTGGGATTTACAGAAACGATGTGGCAAATCAACTTTTTCTTTTTGAAGAAAGACCTGATAAGGATTACCCGATTAATGATAGTGCCGGAATTTCTGCAAAAGTTATTTCAACCGAAGACCTTGTGGAAAATATTACCAAAAACCACAATTATACCTTTGATAAAAATGCGGTGGTTCGTGCCCGTCTTTTCGATATTCTTATTAACGATTGGGACCGGCACGATGACCAGTGGAGATGGGCTGGAGTTGAACAAAACGGTAAAATAATTTATGAACCGATACCCCGCGACCGCGATCAGGCTTTCTTCTTAAATGAAGGGATATTGCCCTGGATAAGCGCGCGAAGATGGTTGCTCCCAAAAATTCAGGGTTATGACGAGATGACAGAAAACATAAACGGACAATCGTTTAACGCACGTTATTTCGACCGTACTTTTTTAATTAATTGCAGTTGGAGCGATTGGCTTTCCCAAATCGATACCTTAAAAATTCTACTTGGCAATGGTGAAATTGATTCGGCAATGTTGGCCTTTCCACCTGAAGTTTACTCCATTTGCGGTCAGGAAACCGGGCAGATTTTAAAAACCCGTCTGGATTACCTGGAAACGATGGCCCGTAAATTATACTTATCGCTTGCCAGAGAAGTAAACATTTACGGAACCAATAAAAACGATTTTTTTGAAATTATTTACGATGATGAAAATCTGCGAATAAAAGGGTATAAATTATTGAATAACGAAGAAAAAGGAGAATGTTTTTTTGACCGGAAATTTATAAAAGGCGAAACCAAGACAATTAACCTGTATGGACTGCAGGGAAATGACCGGTTTGAAAAGCTCGGATTCAGTTCAGGCAACATCAGATTAAAAATTATTGGGGGTGAAGATAATGATGAAGTGGTTGGTTTTAAATTAAGAGTACAGGAAGGTGTTTCTCTTTATGACAAAAAAAATACAACAGTTGGCGAAGGGAACCAGAGAAGAATAAAAAATAAATTTGATAAAGAAAAATTAGAATACGATCGGAAAAACTTTGAATACGATATCGTGTATCCGGGAATTTATTCCGGTTTTAACCCAGATGATGGAATATATATTGGCGGTGGCCCTATTTTTACCAAATATTCGCGCTACCAAAAACGCAGGTACGGAATTATGGGTAATTATGCTTTGGCAACTAATTCCTATAATCTCCTGTTTAACGCGTCTAACAGTTATCCGCTTCGACATGTAGAAATTAATTTCAATGCTGGCTACAACTCAAGTGGGTATGCAGGTAATTTTTTTGGTTTGGGTAATGAGACCTCATGGAATTCAGGTGAACAAGATATCGATTTTTACCGTTTGCAGATGAGACGGAGTTTTGTCCAAATGGATTTTTTAAAATGGATTGATAACAATGAAGTTCATAAAGCCGGCCCGGGAATCCGGTATTTGTTTGCAGATGCAGAGGAAACTCCAGCTAGATTTATATCTCTTCCCTCGAATGGCCTCACCGAGAACGATTTGTTGGCACATTCCTATGCCGCAATTTATTTTAAATACACATTAAATACCGGTGCAGGGCAAAATGAAAAAGCAGAAACTGAATTCGCAGGAAGTACCGCATTTTCAACCCGTGGAACGCAAATAAAAACACAAGCCGGTTATTTTGTTGGACTTAATACCCAAACAGATAATTTTTTTAAATTCTCGGGCGATTGGATTACTTATCTGAGTTTTTCGCAGAGACCGCGGGTGGTCTATGCACTTCGGGCGGGTGGTGAAAAACTTTTTGGCAATTATGCTTTTCACGAAGCGGCAAAACTTGGGAATAAAGTGAATTTAAGAGCTTACCGCGAAACCCGTTTTTATGGAGATGCAAGCCTTTATCTAAATGCTGAAATCAGGATACGGATGAAACAGTTTCAAACTTATCTTTTGAATGGTACTATCGGGGTCTTACTCTTTAATGACACTGGCCGGGTTTGGCTGGAAGGTGAAAACTCAAAACGCTGGCACAATGGAACTGGTATTGGATTTTGGTTTGCACCCTTCGATATGGCCATGCTAAATGTTTCTTATGCAATAAGCAGCGAAGATCAGCTTTTGAATTTCACTGTAAACTACCAGTTTTAGCCATGGTAAAGATTGTAGTTTTTCTGCTTTTTGCAGCGCTGATGTTACCGGGTAAAAGTCAGTCCCCATCAAAAATATATTTAATCAGGCATGCTAAGGTTGACATTAAAAATCCCGGTTGGGGAAGTTTAAAAGCTGCGCATTTATATAAAGAACAATACAATCGGGCACAAATCCGGAATTTCAATGCCAACGAAATCAAAGAAAAAATTGAAAACTTCGAAACCGTGGATACCGTTTTTTGCAGTCCGCTTAAAAGGGCAAAAGAAACAGCTTCAATAATATTTAGGGAAAATGTGGTAATTATAACAGACAGTGTTCTTGCTGAACTCGACTACCCGATTATTAAGTTTCCGGCAGTTCAACTGCCTGTTAAAGTTTGGTTACTCATTTCGCGTGGAACATGGATGATGGGAATAAACAGTAAGGAAAAAGAGAATTACCAGTGCCGCAAAATGGAGCTCCTGGTTTATTCACAAAAGTTAATGGAATATGCAAACACCCATGAAGTAACAGTGGTTGTTGCTCATGGAATGGTAAACTATGAACTAAAAAAGATTTTAAAAGATGCGGGGTGGAGTCAGGGAAATCATTATGATTATACAACTCTTTCAGTGAATTACCTTGAAAGAAAATAATTAATAAATGTTAAAAATTTATACTTACTTGCATGTTAGTTAATATTAACTAACTTTGTCGAAAATTAAATAATTGCACAATGAATAATCAGACGGACAGGCAAGCAGAAATATTACAGGTAGCGCTTGAACTTATTGGGAAAAAGGGAATTCAAGGATTAACCATTAAAAATATTTCTAAAGAAATTGGAATTTCAGAACCTGCTATCTACAGACATTTTGAAAGTAAAACGGAAATATTGCTCGGTGTTCTGAGTAGCCTTAAAGATATGGCAGTGATGCTTGCCGGGATTGTGACAACCTATGATGCCAAAGCAACTGAAAAGTTGGATTTTCTGTTCTCAAGGATGTTGGATTTATTTTCTGAAACACCTTCGATGGTTTCGGTAATTTTTTCGGAAGAAATTTTCAATAATGATGAAACACTAAAATCCAAAATAAATGAAATTGTAACCCTTCACACAAACACCATTGAGGCTATTATTTTGAATGGGCAAAATGAAAACAATATCAGAACAGACATTGATAAAACAAATCTTGCTTTAATCGCCATGGGTTCATTCCGGTTATTGGTTAAAAAATGGGAATTAAATAATCATAGTTTTAGTTTAATTGAAAAGGGCAAAGCGCATATTCAAATAATTAATAAAGTTTTAAGCAAGTAAATTATCATGGAAACAAACAAGTTGACCATAATAGACAAAGCAGCCCAAATTATTCTGAACACAGGACTGGAAGAGCTTACTATTCATAATCTTGCCAAAGAATTAAATCTGGATGAAAATTACCTGTTACAACAATTCGGTTCCGTTGATGTCATTCTTGTAATGCTCTTAGAATCGTTTGAAAATGAACTTCGGGAGTTTATAAAAGAGATTTCGGGAAAAGAAGAAGGCCCGGAAACTACATTTAAACTGTTGTTTAAACGATTGTATTTTTTATTTCTGCAAAGGCCTTATTATTTAGCTGTCATTTTTAACAAATCGTTGACACAAAAAAATGAGAAAATCACGGCTGTGGTTTTCAGGATAAAAAAACTTGCAAAATCATACCTGATTGGAATTATAGAGGAAGGCAAAAGACAACAGGTCTTTAAAACACCATTGCCATCAGAAAAATGGGCGGACCGGATTTTAGCGGAGTTCAGGCTGTTTATGGAAAACGAACAGCGTGTAAATGAATTGGTAATCAATATGAAATCAACACAAAATGAATAAGAATGATGAAAAAAATTTCGTTTAAAAAGTTAGTGAATATTCACATATTAATGATGTGGGTGTTTTCACTTGCATTACTGAGTTTTTCTCTTTCGGGGAATGCTCAAACATGGTCGTTGCAAAAATGTATCGATACCGCTCAGGTTTACAATAAAAATCTGCAAATGGGCCGAAATAACATGGAACTGAGTGCGGAACGTGCGCAGGAAGCAAAAGCCAATCTGCTTCCGAAAATAAATCTGAGTGCCGATTATAAATACTTTACCGAGTTGCCCTATCAGTTAATGCCCCAATCGGCATTCGGCGGCCCCGAGGGAATGTACAAGGAAGTGCAAATGGGTGTGCCGCACAATATGAGTGCAAACATTCAAGTGGCAATGCCTTTGTATAATTCGCAGATATATGGGGCAATTCAGACCACGAAAATTGCTTCAGGGTTGAACCATCTACAATACAAAAAGACCGAAGAACAAGTGTATTTTGAAATTTCGAACCTGTATTACAATGCACAAATACTGGTGCATCAGCAACAATTTATTGAAGGGAATCTGGGAAATACTGAAAAACTGCTTGAAAACCTGGAGTTGCTCCACAGCCAGCTAATGATTAAAAAAAGTGACGTTTCGAAAGTTGCCCTGCAAAAGGAACAATTACAAACGCAACGCGAACTTGTAAAAAGCAACCTCGACCAGGTTATGAATGCCCTGAAATTTTCGATGGGTATTTCCATTCAGCAAAACCTGGAGATTGAAACTGAAATTTTACACCAATCGGATGCCGAATATTTGCTCAACCAGCCCATCGATTTGGAAATTGCATTAGCTCAGAATAAGCTTCTGTCGAGCGAACTGAGCACCCTGAAAAATTCGCGTTTGCCTTCTGTTTCGTTGTACGGAAGTTACGGTCAGTCCGGGTTTGGGTACGACGAAAAGCCCAATGATTTTCTAAAATTCTACCCTGTCAGTTTTGCAGGATTGCAGTTGTCGGTCCCAATTTTTAATGGAACAGTAACGAAACGAAAAATCAACCAGAAGAAAATTGAAATCCAAAACAGTGAACTGCAAATGAACAATGTAGCCGAACAAAACAATATGCTGATTGAGAATGCGACACGCAAAAGATTTGTTACACAACAAACCATCGAAAATACAACGAACCAAATCGACCTGGCAAAAACGGTTTACGACGAAATGGTTTTGCAGCAAAAGCAGGGAACGTCAAGTCTTACTGAAATTTTGCTGGCCGACAATGCACTGCGTGAAGCACAGCAAAACCAGCTAACCGCTATAATCGACTACCTGAAAGCCGATTTGGAGTTGAAAAAATTAACCGGAAATATTTCAATAAAAAATTAAAAAATACCATCATGTTAAAAAAGATAATTTACATCGTTCTGGCGCTTGCCGTGGTTGCATTCACGGTTTTTAAAATGAGAAGCAATAAAGAAACTGCACAAAAAAGGGTTTTTCAATACGATAAGGAAAAACCGGTTTCGGTTCAAATCCTTACAGTGAAAGCAGAAAAGTTGGAGAACGTAACCGTTTTTCCGGGCAATTTTGAACCTTACATGGAAACCAAATTAAGCGCCGATATCCAGGGAAAAATTACGGCTGTTCTGGTAGATTTGGGAAGCACAGTTCAAAAAGGACAAACCCTGATTCAACTCGATAATTCGTTGCTGAAACTTCAGTTGCAAACCGTTGAAATTCAAATTGAAGGATTGGAAAAAGATGTGCAACGATTTACGGTTCTGGCCAACGCCGATGCCATTCAGGGCGTTCAGCTCGAAAAGGCGGAATTGGGATTAAAATCGGCACAGGTACAAAAAGCCACTTTGCTGGAACAAATCAGCAAAACCACCATTCGTGCGCCTTTTAACGGGATTGTCACCGCAAAACTAACCGAAGAAGGCGCTTTTGCCGCTCCCGGAATACCGCTGTTGCAAATCACCGACATTTCGAACCTGAAGTTTACGGTGAATGTGCCCGAGAACAGTCTGAGCAAATTTAGCATGGGCCAGCTTTGTCCGGTTTCAGCCGATGTGTATCCTGAAATTATGCTGACAGGAAAAACGATAATGATTGGAAGCAAAGCCAACATTGGAAACAGTTATCCGATTCAACTTACTGTAAAAAACACAGCCGATTTAAAAATAAAATCGGGGATGTTTGGCAAAGTTGATTTGAAAAGCGAAAGCGATTCAACCCGAATTATAATTCCTGCTTCAGCTTTGGTGGGAACCACGATTAAACCGCAGGTTTACCTTGTAAAAAGCGGAAAAGCACAGTTGCAGGATATCAGAATCTCTGAACGAATAGAAAACAAAGTGGTGGTGGCTGAAGGATTAAACGAGGGAGACGAAATGGTAACCAATGGTTTTATCAACCTGTTTAACGGCGCCAATGTAACGCTTAAATAATATCAGAAAATGAATATTACAGAAATTTCCATAAAACGGCCATCGCTCATTATCGTTCTTTTCAGTGTGTTTGCACTGCTTGGAATCATTGGCTACAATAATCTGAGCTACGAACTGCTGCCCGATTTTAACCAGCCGGTGGTAGTGATAAAAACCATGTATCCGGGAGCTGAGCCGCAGGAAGTGGAAACCTCGGTTTCGCGGAAAATTGAAGATGCGCTGTCGAACCTCGAAGGCGTTGATTATCTCGAAACCAAATCGATGCCCAACGCTTCGGTAATTATTGCCAACCTGAAATACGGTACCAATGTTGACAATGCCATGCAGGATGCGCAACGTTATATCGACAATATTATTACTGATTTGCCTGCCGACATTCAAAGTCCGGTAATGAGTAAGGTTTCCCCCAACGATTTGCCCATTATTTCGATAAGCGCCACCAGCAACCTGCCCGAAACAGCATTTTATCAGAAAATGAAAGACGATTTTCTGCCGCAAATTCAGCAGTTAAAAGGAGTTGCCGAAATTACACTTTTGGGTGGCGAGGAACGTGAAATACAGGTTAAGGTTGACCAGGATAAACTTAAACTCTACAAAATATCGCTTCTGCAGGTGGTTGAATCCATCAACCGTTCAGGGCTCGATTTACCTGCCGGAAAAGTTCAGTCTGAAAAGGAAAATAATTCGGTGCGTTTAACCGGCAAGTTTGCAACTGTAACCGATATTATGAATGTGCAGATTGCCATGCCTTTTCCCGGAAGCCCGGTGTATGTAAAAGATGTTGCCACGGTTACCGACGGTATAAAAGAAATCGCATCGGTAAGCCGGTACAATGGGAACAACGGAATTGGCTTGCTGCTCAAGAAACAGGGCGATGCAAATGCCGTGGATGTGTCGGAACTGGTGCGTGAAAAACTGCAACAAATTGAAGAGCAGAACAAAGAAGCCGGAGTTAAATTTATTGTTGCCGACGATTCAACGGATAATACCATTGCGGCAGTGGAATCGGTGGTTTTCGACCTGATTCTCGCTGTTATTCTGGTGTCGATTGTAATGTTGCTCTTTCTGAGAAGTTACCGGAACTCATTAATTGTACTTGTTTCCATCCCTACTTCACTGATAACGGCTTTTGCGGTTATGTGGCTGTTGGGGTACACGCTCAACCTGATGACTTTGCTTGCCATGTCGCTGATTATCGGAATATTGGTGGATGATGCCATTGTGATTTTGGAAAATATTCAACGGCACCTCGACATGGGAAAAGAAAAACGCGCCGCCTCGATGGACGGTCGAATGGAAATCGGTTTTTCCGCACTCTCCATAACTTTGGTCGATGTGGTGGTTTTCCTCCCGATTTTGTTCCTGCAGGTTTTTATTGCCGACATGCTCAAACAATTTTCGGTGGTGGTAATCACTTCAACCTTAACCAGTTTATTGGTTGGATTTACCTTAACTCCCTGGATAGCGTCGCGCATTGGAAAAAAAGAAGATTTGCAGCCCACCAACATTTTTAACCGCTTTTTGCTGTGGTTCGAACACCAGCTCCAGACATTTATTGAATGGTATGGAAAACAGTTGCAATGGGTTTTAAGCCATAAATTCATATTTACCGGAATCATTATTCTGCTGCTGGTTTTTACTGCCGGAATGATGAAACAGGGAATTATCGGGAAGGAAATGATGGCTACCGGCGACCAGGGCAAATTTCGTTTGAATCTTGAATTTGATAAAACCATTACAGTTCAGCAAAACAACATCGTTTCGCAACGGGTTGAAAATTATATACTTCAGCATGATGAAGTAGCTACGCTGTTCAGCAACATTGCCGGCCCAAGTACCGGAATCGGGAGTTTGGGTGTTGGCTCGGCCAATAAATCGGAATTTACCATTCAGTTAAAACCCGAAAGTGAACGGGATATTAAAACCGAAGCTTTTATGAAACAGTTGCGCAACGAGTTGGAAGCGGAATTTGCCGGAATTAACTTTTCGATGGCAGTAATTGGTTTGTTGCCCAAGTCGGCGCCCATAAAAATCACACTCACCGGCGCAAACCTCAGAGAAGTAATGACTGCCTCGGAAGAATTACAGGCAGTAATTGAGCAAATTCCCGGGGCCGACAATGTGCAGCTTTCGGTGGTGGAAGGAAATCCGGAGTACAAGGTTGTTCCCGATAATGATAGAATGCAGCGGCTGGGATTAAACACGGCGTATGTTGGGTTGAATTTACGAACCGCGTTTACCGGAAACGAGGATGCAACGCTTACCGAAAACGGAACTGAATATCCGGTTCGCATTTGGCTTGATGATTTTAACCGTAAAAATTTTGAAGATGTGCAGAACCTCATCATGGTAAATCCGATGAACATTCCGGTGGAAGTTTCACAATTTGCCGAAGTGGTGCAGGACAATTCACCTTCGCTGCTCGAACGTCTCGACCGCCAGGCTTCGGTAACCCTTACCGCCGAATCGTTTGGCCGCCCGTCGGGAACGCTCGCCGACGATGTGATAGCATATCTCGATGCGCAACCGCTACCCGAAGATGTGCAACTATCCTGGGGGGCAGATATTAAAACACAAAACGACAGTTTTGGCGCACTTGGCTCGGTTCTGCTGATATCGTTTATTCTTATTTACCTGATTATGGTGGCCTTGTACGATAGTTTTATCTATCCGTTTGTGGCATTGTTTGGTATCCCGGTAGCAGCCATCGGCGCTTTTCTTGTGTTGAATTTAACGGCCAACGACATCACTTTATTTGCGCTGTTAGGGCTGATTATGCTCATGGGGCTGGTAACCAAAAATGCCATTCTGATTGTGGATTTTACCAACCAGCTAAAAGCCCAGGGCACACATTTTAAGGAAGCGCTGATTATTGCCGGGAAAGAACGCCTGCGCCCTATTTTAATGACCACACTTGCCATGGCCATCGGGATGATGCCCATTGCACTTGCAAAGGGAACTGCCAGCGAGTGGAAAAACGGGTTGGCCTGGGTAATTATCGGCGGTTTAATTTCGTCGTTAATTCTTACAGTGTTTTTGGTACCTGTGGTTTATTATGCGGTTGATACAATCAAAGAAAAAATAAGTAAAAGAAAAAGAAAATGATAAAAACAATTCCGATTATTCAGGTATTTGTACTCCTTGTGCTGTTTTCCTCTTTTCAAAACCAAGAAGAAAAAACCTACCCGTTAACGGTGAAAGTAAGAGACTTACGAAACTCAAAAGGAGTGGTTCAGTTTGCGTTGTACAATACCGAAGATTCGTTTCCGGATGAACATTACAAAAAGTACTACCGAAAACTAACGGCAAAAATTGCAAACGGCACATCCACAGTAACTTTTGAAAATCTGCCGGTTGGCAGATATGCTGTAAATATTTTGCACGATGAAGATGGAGATGGTAAGATTGAAAAGGGCATACTTCTTCCAAAAGAGGGGATAGGATTTTCAAACTTTCAGTCTTTGAAAATTACCAACAGACCCACTTTTAATAAAGCTGCCTTTGATTTGGATTCACAGAAATCTATCGAGGTAGATGTAATATACATGTGAACAAGAATAGAATTAATTAACAAAGAATACATTTCAATAAAAATTTCTAAATAAAAACTGATATGAACACAGATGTAGTTTTTAAATCGGAAACCATGAGATCTACTGACTTTGCCTTCGATTCAAAAGTTGTAAATGTTTTTGATGATATGGTAGTTCGTTCGGTTCCATATTATCCCGAATTTCAGCGGATGATTGCAGAAATTGCAACAAGCTTTGCCAAACCGGATACAGCCATTTATGATTTGGGTTGCTCTACCGGCACAACCTTTTTAACACTTGATTCGGTTGTTGATTCGACAGTAAAATTTGTCGGGGTAGATGAATCGCAGGAGATGCTTGAAAAATGCGCCGCCAATCTTGAAAAAAATGAAGTTACAAGGAGTTATGATTTGGTTTCTGCTGATCTGAATCGTCAGGTTTTAATTGCAAATGCCTCTGTAGTTGTGTTATGTCTCACACTGCAATTCGTTCGACCTGTAAACCGGGCTAAACTCATCGAATCAGTTTACAATCAGTTAAACCCGGGTGGAATTATTATTCTGGTGGAAAAAGTTCTGGGTGAATCAGCCGAATTTAATCGCCGGTTTATCAATTATTATTACGATTTCAAACGACGCAACAATTACAATGAAATGGAAATTGCAATAAAAAGGGAAGCACTCGAAAACGTATTGGTTCCATACAAGGTGAGCGAAAACCTTAAGATGCTGGAAGATGCACATTTTAAAAGCAATGAAGTGTTTTTTAAATGGTACAATTTTGCAGGTTTTACAGGTATAAAATGAAAGCTGAAAACATGATATCAAAATTTGGTAACTGGATTTTTCATTATCGGAATTTTCTGTTTTTCTTTTTGTATGCAGGTGTTTTTGTGCCTTCACCGGATATAACAAACAGTTCAATAACAGCCATTGTTGTTGGCCTTTTGTTTATCTTCTCAGGAATGGCAGTCAGAGGGATAACCATTGGTCTCGAATACATTGAACGAGGAGGTATAAAAAGAAAAATAAATGCGAATAAACTTGTTAAGGGAGGTATTTATTCTATTTGCAGAAACCCGATGTATTTGGGAAATCTGCTCATTCTTTTTGGTTTTGGTATTTATGCCAATTCAAGCTTTTTTACCCTGATTATTTTTACTGTATTCGTGTTTATTTATTATTCGATTATAAAGGCCGAGGAACAGTTTCTGACCAGGAGGTTTGGACAGGAATATATTGACTACAAACAAAAAGTACATGCCGTACTACCATCGCTTCGTCTTGTAAAAACTGCTTTTGACTATCAAAAATTCAACTGGGGAAAAATGATTCTGAAGGAATACAATTCACTCTATGTGTATTTCTCAGGGATGTTAATTATTGCATTTTTCCAGGAAACTATAAGCACCTCAATATTTGTGTCCGGGTTTATTTTAGTCACAACCATATTCCTAATAGTCAAATTTATAAAATATCAAAAGCGTGCTACACTGAAAACTAATGTATCAAAAGTTCAGGAAGGTCAAACCTAAAACAAGTTGTAAAAAATTTCAAATGAAGAAAATAGTTTACATGGGCATTTATCTGCTCTTAATATACGGAAACGCTCAAAGCCAGGAGAATAGCGTTCAAAAATTTGAACTAACATTAATTTCGCAGGTGAATCAGGGAAACAGCTATATAACTTATCCAACCGATATCGGAAATATTGAACCACTTTGGTTTGAAGGAAATGTGATTCCGAATTTCTATTTGCGACAAAGCAAAAACTCCCGCCTGATGGGAGTTCTTACTCCGCAAATTATCATTCGCATGTACCAGGAAGAATCGTTCCCGGTGCGAACACCCAGCTACATTCCTCAAATTACTGTGTATTACCAGTTGAATAATGAAAAGAGCGCCAAAGCAACCACTGTCTTCGGGCGTATTGCACATCATTCCAACGGTCAGGAGGAGCCATTTTTTCTTGAAGATGGAAGTGTGAATACAAAATCAGGTGATTTTTCCACCAACTTTTTTGAACCAGGTTTTATAAGGACAAATTTTAGCAAGCGATTAAATGCTTATCAATTCTTTAAAACATCACTTGAAATTCACCCTCAAATCTGGTCGGCAGAAGAACTGGAAGGAATTTACAGCAATGTGCGCTGGCACAATTCATTTTCGGTATTTAAACTTTCGGATGAAAACTTAAAGCAAACTCATAAACCAGCCAATATATCGGTAAAAGCTGAAACGACCTGGCATTTTGGTGACATCAACAATTGGAGCAGTACAAACCTTAACCGGTTAGATTTCAGTTTGACATTTTACTACCATCCCCGTTTTTTCGAAGATATTGGCTTGTTTGCGCAATATTACAACGGTGCCGATTACTACAATATGTACTTCAGCCATCAGTTAAGTGTGTTCCGGTTCGGATTTATGACCGACAAACTGAGATTTTGAAGCCTTAAAGTTTTGATTACTGACAATTACAGAAAACAGAGGTATGACAAAAAAAGAATTGGGCACCGAGGAAAGAATATTGCATTCAGCCTGCAAGGTTTTTCTTTTGTATGGGTATCATGGAACAACTATCCGGAAAATTACCGAATTGTCGGGCACAAACAATGCTGCCTTGAATTACTATTTCAGGTCGAAAAATAAGCTGTACGAAAAAGTTGTGGAATACTTAATAGGCGAAATTCTGGTAACAGTTAATAAAAAACATCCTGACCCTGCAATTGATGAGAAGTTGAAATGGTTTTTCTTTACGGAATTATACAATAATTATCAATTATTTGAAAAAGTACTTAAAAGCTTATATTCAGATAACTGGGAAGTTCAACTTAAAATGATAAGGAATATGGTTTATTGATAAACAAAAAGCCTGTAAATCAAAAGATTTACAGGCTTTAAATGTTTTTTTGGTTTTGCATTTCCGTCGGGGTAGCAGGATTCGAACCTGCGACCCCCTGCTCCCAAAGCAGGTGCGCTAACCGGACTGCGCTATACCCCGAAAATATTTCAAATTGCCGGTTTTTATCTTGGGGGTCGAACTTGCGACCCTCCCGATGCTAAATCGGGATGCGCTAGCCGGACTGCGCTATACCCCGAAAATATTTCAAAGCGGTGAGGGCGGGATTCGAACCCGCGGTACAGTTTCCCGTACGGCAGTTTAGCAAACTGCTGGTTTGAGCCACTCACCCACCTCACCTTACTACTTTCTCAAAGAACAAAGGTTAAATCCCTTTATTTTTTCGGCTGCAAAAATATGAATAGTTTTTACATTGACAAAAATTTTAAGTTTTATTTCCATCAACCGGCTGCCACGATTTTTTTTATTGCCATATCTATTGGAATCGGAGCCAAATTAAAGGCTTTTTCAATTTTTGAACTGTCGAAAACATAGTCACGGTCGTACTGATAAAGCATCTCAACTGATTCTCTCATCACAGGCATAAATAACCCCATTATTTTTACCACAAGCTTTGTTGCAAACTGAATTTTTGGTTTAACACCCAGTTCAGCAGCAACTGTTTCAATCCACTGTTTTCCGGTTAATGGCTTTGAAGTTGGCAGATGCCACACCTGGTTAAAAGCACTTTCTGTATTGCCTAAAAGCGCAGTAGCTTTGGCAGCATCGGGAGTAAAAGTAAAATTATGAAGGTGATTGAGCGAAGCAAGCCAGTTGGCTTTCTTTCCTGATTTTAATTGATTTACAATAGCTTCATTAAATAAGCTGTTTTTGATTCCCGGGCCGTAAAAGTCTGCTGCACGGGCAATTAATGCAGTCAATTCACCCGATTGAATATTGTCGAGTACCATCTGCGCAATGCTGGCCCTTACTTTTCCCTTTTGGCTTGATGGTAATATTTCAGTTTCCTCTGTCATTGGGTTGAGTTTGTTGGGATGGTACATATAAACGTTATCGAAGAAGACCAGTTTAGTGTTGTGCTTTTTACAGGCCGAAATCACATTTTGCATTATAACGGGCCACTGTTGTTGCCATATTTTTGCATTGTATTGAATGCCCGCGGTCAGATATGCAACCTCACATCCTTTCACCGCGCTTTCAACATCAGTTTCATTCAACAGATTTCCTTGAAACAGCTCGTCACCATCATTTATCTTAACCGGGTTTCTGCTGAATAGCCTGATTTCATCCGTGTAATTTCTGAGTTCAATTGCCAAATCTTCTCCAATAGCACCGCCCGAGCCTAATATTACCTGCATGTTTTTATTTTTTTCAGTATTCCACATAAACGGCCAGTCCTTTTTCAACAAGTTCGTCATTTAGTGAAATTGTTGAATCTGGAAACCAGACTGTTCCGATGTAACGACCGTATTTTTCGGTTACCTTTTCGGTTTCGATTAAAAGCTGATTGTTATTGGATGCCAAGCGTTGTTCAACAAACTGCTTCGCCGACATCCCTTTCTGGTACTCTTCGGTGTCTTTTTTTACGTTGTACGTTTCAGGGGTATTAATCCGCGCCAACCTGATTCTTTGTACTGTGGTAATTTTAAATCCAAGATCGATGTTTACATCAAGGGTATCGCCATCGATTACCCGTTCTGCCTTTGCTTTGTAGTGATACATATTGTGAATTTTAAATTGAGGAACAAGTTAACCAAAAATAAACTGATTTTCAACCCCACCAAAAATCATTAAACTTATTAAATTTAGCAGATTGTTGCTTTCTCAATATCGAATCATAAGTCGGAAACTAACTTAGCTACATGCGTAAACCATTGAATATAAACCAGAAGTCTGTTCAGAGCAGGATGCTTGTAATAGCGCCGGTGATCAGTTTGCTAATCATACTTTTTGCCGATCTCGAACCGGGTAACCGAAATGTAACTTACACTTTTGCCATTGCTGTATTAATGGCTGCATGGTGGATTACAGAAGCTGTTCCGCTTGCAATAACTGCATTAATTCCTGTGGTATTATTCCCGCTTTTTGGCATATTGGACGGGAAAACAGTTTCGGCACTTTATTTTAACCATGTAATTTTTCTTTTCATCGGTGGTTTCTTAATGGCTTTTGCCATGGAACGCTGGAATCTTCACCGAAGAATTGCATTGCGCATTTTAATTTTGTTTGGTGTGAGTCCGGGACGGATTCTGATGGGTTTTATGTTAGCTACCTCCTTGTTATCAATGTGGATGTCGAATACAGCAACTGCCATGATGATGGTTCCCATTGCGTTTTCGATTATACTGAAACTCGAAGAGAGCCTGGGGAAAGAGAAAGTTGAAAGATATTCTGTTGGATTGTTGCTCGCTGTCGCGTATTCTGCTTCTATCGGCGGAATTGCAACACTTGTGGGTACACCGCCAAACCTTTCGCTGGTGAGGATTTCAAATATCATATTCCCCGAAATGCCTGAAATTTCGTTTGGTGCCTGGTTTATTTTTGCGCTGCCGGTAACCATTTTGTTGTTTCTGGCAGCGTGGCTGCTTCTCTATATGATGTACAAACCCAAAGAACGGTGGGATAACATTGATATTCATAATTTCAGAAAAGAATACAAACAACTTGGTAAATTTAAGCCTGAAGAGAAAATAGTTGCCTTACTTTTTGGGTTACTTATTTTTTTCTGGATTTTCAGAACAGAAATTGATATTCAATCGATTGTAATTCCGGGTTGGGAGGTATTGTTTAAACACCCGTCATTTATCAACGACGGAACAGTTGCTATTTTGTTTGCGCTTTTACTTTTTGTTATTCCATCGCGAACAAAAAAAGGCGAAAAGCTGATGGATTGGGAAACGGCTGGTAAAATTCCGTGGGGAATTGTATTGCTTTTTGGCGGAGGTTTTGCACTTGCACAGGGTTTTGTAGATTCCGGTTTATCGGTTTGGTTTGGCGGAAAAATGGCCGGATTGGGAGAAGTAACGCCTATTATTTTAACACTATCGAATGCAACATTAATTTCATTTTTAACCGAATTAACTTCGAATGTGGCCACCACCGAAATGATTCTACCGGTTTTAGCAGGGCTGGCAACTGTTATTCAACTCAATCCGCTTTTGCTGATGATACCGGCAACTTTGGCTGCATCAATGGCTTTTATGCTGCCGGTGGCAACGCCGCCAAATGCAATCATTTTCGGAACCAACCGAATCAGGGTTATAGACATGGTAAAAACAGGAGTCTTGTTAAATATTCTCAGTATCATTATTATAACACTTGTTATGTACTTTTGGGGAACTGAGGTTTTCGGAATTGATGTTTCAGTTTTTCCTGATTGGGCAGCAGGTAAATAGAAAGTTTTTGAACGAATCATGAAAATTGCCTGATTAAACAAACAAAACTCATTGTCGAATCGGGTATTAATTTGATAAGTTTGACAAAATTGTAAACAATAACATAAAATTATAAAAATGAGTACAAATCGCAGGTCGTTTCTAAGAAATGTAGCTATTGGTTCCGGCGTTTTGGCCGGAGCTCCGCTGTTGACATCGGCGAACCCCGATAGCAGCGAGAAAATGAAAGAAATCAGAAAAGCTGCCGAACGTATTCCGGAAATGAAATTTAATATGTGCGGGTATGCCGCTCCCAAACTCGATAAAGTGCGGGTAGGTTTTGTGGGAATCGGCGACCGTGGCTCGGGTGCAGTTGAGCGAATGACTTACATTGAAGGTGTTGAAATTACAGCTTTGTGTGATGTACGACAGGCTGCTGTTGATGGCGGGCAGAAAATTCTCGCCGATGCCGGATTACCCAAAGCCAAAGAATATGTAAATGGAGACACTGGTTTTAAAGCACTTTGCGAAAGCAACGATGTTGACCTTGTTTATGTTTGCACCAGCTGGGAATGGCATGTTCCGGTGGCAATTGCTGCAATGGAAGGTGGAAAACACACCGCAGTGGAGGTTACTCCTGCAAAAACCATCGAAGAGTGCTGGCAAATGGTGGAAACTTCGGAACGCACCAAGAAACACTGCATTATTCTTGAAAATTGCTGCTACGATTTTTTTGAACTTTTAACGCTGAACATGGCCCGTCAGGGCGCTTTTGGTGACCTGGTTCATGGTGAAGGCGCTTATATTCACGACCTTGATTATTGGATGTTTAATAAACCCAAAGACGATAAAATGAGTGATGGCGCCTACTATAAAATGTGGCGTATGCACGAAAACAAACGCAAGGCGAATGTTTATCCGACACACGGTTTGGGGCCAATCTGCCAGGCAATGAATATCAATCGTGGCGATAAAATGGATTATCTCACAGCCATGATGTCCGGAGATTTTACCCTGAAAAAAAGAATTGAGGAAAAAGCAAAGGAAGACCCGTTTTTCGAACAGTTTGTGGGTTGGGACATGCGCGGGAACATGGACATTCAACTGATTAAAACAAACAAAGGCAGAACGATAATGATTCAGCACGATGTGAGCTCGCCACGCCCGTATTCGCGTATTCACCTTTTAAGCGGAACAAAATGTTTTGCACAGAAATGGCCGCTGCAGCACATTGCTTTCGGGCACGAGGTAGCCGACGAAGCAAAAATGAAAGAGCTTGAAGAAAAATATACGCCCGAAATTGTGAAAAGAGTGGGAGAGATGGCCAAAAAAGTGGGTGGCCACGGCGGAATGGATTTTATTATGGACTGGCGGATGATTGACTGTCTGCGCAATGGCTTGCCAATGGACATGGATGTTTACGACGCAGCCGCCTGGAGTTCGGTTGTTCCGTTGAGTGAATGGTCGATTGCCAATGGTTCGGCGCCAATCGAAATACCCGACTTTACCCGCGGTGCGTGGCTTACTAACAAACCGCTGGATATAACTCTCAACGGTGGCGGAACAACCGGCGTGCGAAATCTTTCGAAAACCGATTCATCGGGGCAATTAAATGTGAAATAATTGCCTGTTAATCAATATAAAAAGGCCGTATTTCAGATAAAATACGGCCTTTTTTACTTATTGCAGTTTCCGTTTATTTGTTTCCACCTTTTTTCAATAAGCCCTTTAAATCTTTAAAACTTTTAATTTCGGGAGCGGCTTCTTCACTGCTTCCTTCCGAATCTTCCTGTTCTGCTCCCTGTAACATCATATCACCGGGAGAGAAAACTGTTTCAGTGAATTTAACATCGCCTGGAATATCAAATTCACTGCCGGGTATCGAAGCATCGATTTCAATTTTTGTAGCCGTCATTACCTGTTTTGTGCCCAGTAATTTAACTTCAGTTTTTACGGGAATAAAATTCCAAATCCAACTTGTTGCACCCATCATGCCTTTATAAACATCGCAGGTTTTTCCACTTACCACTTCAGTACCGGTTTTTTCAAAACCCAGCGATTTCATCGTTTCTTCGCTAAATTTTTTTATGTCAAAATTGGGGTCAGCAAGCATATCCTCCAGCATTTTGTTGTGAACTTTGCTTCCTGATTTTTCTCCCGGCACCCATTGCCATGTATCAAGCTTTTTGGTGATTTTCCGCTCGTGCGTTTCTGTTTTTTGCCCTAATGCTTTGGTTACCGTGTTTGTGGTTTCACTGTGATTCCATCCCCAATTGTCGATATAAAGCGTTGATGTACCAGTTGTGTTGCCTGTAAACTCGTATTCAACATATGCTGTTTTATACGGGTAAGGCTTATCGTTGGTTTGTGCGTTTATTAATGCAGTAAAAGCAACTACTGCCATTAAACTAAGAAATGCTTTTTTCATAACGTTGATTTTTGTGTTATTTGAATTTGTTTTTGATTTTAAAATTATTTCATTTCCTGGTCTTATTTCAGTTTTCCTGAAGTTTCAGTGGCCTTTCTTTCTTAGCCATGAATTCTCAAAAAAATCAGCATAAATTTAGATTATTGTGTTTGTTCCTGAATCGTCAGTTTCATTTTTTTTATAACAAAATTCTATTTCTTTTGATACAAATGTTAGATAGTTTACAAGGGTTTAAAAACAATCTTTAGTTGTCCTCCACTTTGGTTCGACAGCTTTTTTTCAACTTCCTGGTTGGCTCTCAGTTTTTCAATAATGCTGCTTTCCATTTTTAGCCATGGAAATGTTTGGGCATTGGGAAACTCCGAATCAGTTCCAACTGTAATTTGTTCACCCTCGCCAACTGCTTTACCGATGAACAAATCGAACTGGAGCACCAGTTGTATATTGCCTCCCGGAATTTTTTCCACCGAACAGGAGTTGAGCCCGTCTTCCGTTTTGTCAATCCAGCAAACCGAATTTTTTACCAGCGACTTCATTTTGATTACTTCGGGAATCTCGTATTCATTTTCAGTCCAGCTGTAATAAATTTCTTTGCCATAGCCCGGGATTTTCACTGCGTACGGAACTGGAATGTTATTGCCTTCATAATCACCGTCGGCATCAAGCACTGGAATCTCCGATTCGTCATTCGGTATAACAATTTGAACGTTGCGCCAAACTACTTCCACATCGGCAAACCCTTCGGCAAAATAATGTGCAAAAACATCATAACTTCCGCAGGTAAAATCAATCTCCTGTTCCTGAACAACTTTTTCGTCGATGGCGCTTGTCATTTGTGAAATTTGCACCAGGGTAAATTTGTCGTTGTTTTTATCCTCGTCGTAGTCGCTGCAACGATAGGTCTCGTATTCGAAACTGATTTTATTCGGGCCGTTGTGGAAATATTCGTTTCCCTCAAACCGTACTTTTTTTGAATTGGTTTTTGTAAACTTTCCTTTTTCGCAACGAAGTTCAAATCCCGAAATCGGGTTGCTTTTTGCTTCGCCAATCACATCGTTCCTGATACCCGACACGGTAATTATGCCTTTGTTATCGCCGTTGGCAACCTGCCCGGATTGGTTGTAATTTATTTTTGCTGAGGTGTAATCAGCTTTTTCTTTTATATCGGCTTCAAGCTGGTCGATGGTTGGAATGCCCGGTTCATTGAGCAATTTTAAGGCAAGTTCGGCCTGCTCCTTGGCATTTAAGCGGGTGGCAGAGGTAAATTTTGCCTCAACTTTATACATCCCGACAATCACATTCGTATGCGGATCATTGAGCTCAAAGTGGAAAACAAAGTAATAAGATGCCATAATACCCGGCTGGCTTTCGTTTTTATAACCGTCAGGTAGTTCGTCGGGGATGCAGTGGAAAGATGCCGAAAGAATAAAATTCTTCATGGTATTGGCTGCATCCTGATCGATTTCGAGATTCTGATTGTTGCCTATTTTATAGGCTAAATCCTGAATTCGCGATAAATAACCAGCTTCAACCAGGTCAATCATCTGGTTGTGCCTTTCCCATTTTCCCGGCACCTCCGATTTCATTTTGTCCGGTGGCGCTTTCTCGGTTTTTAGTTTTTCGAGAATTTTGATTTTACCACGATTTGCCAGGCTTACACCGGGAATAAAAAGAAGCGAGAAAATGGCGACAAACAAATATTTCTTCCAACTCATCTTCAAAAAAATTTAGGGTATTTGAAAAGAAATGACAACCTTTTCATTTTCTGCACAACAATCGTCAAGGTCGTCGAGTTCGCCAAACTGGGAAGTGAGTACCGTTTTGTCCGTGAAAACGATATAATGCCCGTTGTCTTCATATTGGTTTCGAAGTTTCTTTACCGATTGTTTTAAACCATCACTCATTAAAACAGTAAGAAAGTACTCTGTGGTAATCCCATCAATGGTTGATTCAATCCGCTCGATATCCACGATTATACAATCGGGGCGGTAAGCCGCCGCGATTTCGGGAGGCCAGGCTACTGTTTTTTGTGTTTTTTCAAGCAATCCGGTTTCTTGGGCGATTTGTTCAAATTGCTGTTTTTCCTTTATTTTGTTGCTAATCAGTGTTAATACGCATTCTATTGCAGGAAGGTCGATAAACAACACTGCAAGGTTACCCGAAATGGCGTATTCAGCTTTTTTCCCATCAATCAGATATGGAGAACCACTCCAATTTGGACCACCTTTCCGGGGTTCCAGTTTAACAGAAAACATATCGTTTCCTATTAAAAAATAGGCCTGGTATTCTGCGTATTCACCTTCTTCTTCTGTAATTTCCGAAAGGGTTGGAAAACTGGGTATTTTCAATGTTTTAACTATTTTTGAAAACTCGCCAAAAGATATTTTCATCTGTTCCTGAGCTGAAGCCGTACTATTCACCGGAAAGCATACGCTGATTAGCAGCCAGATTTTGAATGAATTCATTCGTTGTATGCAATATTATTTAGTACCAAAATCTTTATATTTCTCTTCAATCTGCTCCATCCGGGTTTTAAATGACTCCATAACGGTTGCCAGTGCTACTGTTTGTTCTTCGTTTAATCCTTTTTCAAGAATCTGGGTTTGTTCCATCATTTCACCATATTTAACAGCAAACTGCGAAAAATTGGCTGTAAACTGACCAAGGGCCGCCACCATTTTTACCCTGTCGAGCATGTTCAGATCTTCTTCTTTCTTACCAATGAAATCGCGGCAATCATAGGCTAATTCTTCGGCTGTGTTACTGTAAAGGTTAAAGGCTTCTTCCGAGTCTTTAATAAATTGAACAATTTCTTTATTTCCTTTTATTTCAGCAGGAACTTCAATTTTGAATGGCGGAAGTTTGCCTGACGTAGAAGGGGAGTTTCCACAGGAAGGAGTAAGGAAAATGGCAAAGCTCAAAAACAGAAAAATAAGTTTTGTTCTCATTGTTTTTTATTTTGAATTAATACCTGAATGCTGCAAAACCTGCTGTTGCAAGAACAGTTCCGATTGCAAGCCCGATAACGATGTAAACTCCTATTATAACCAGCAAACTCACAACAAAATAGGCGGTTGTTTTATCTGCACTCACTTTTGTAATTGGCCCGAAACCGAGATACAAAACATATAAACTGTACAATCCGGTAATAATCCCAAATATTGCCAAAGCGGGAACCAGATTAAATATTCCACCCAACATGGCAGGTGTAAACGAATAAGCAACCAGTTTTACTGCCTCAGTTAAACTCAATGATGTGTCGAATTTTGGAGCAAGCCAACTGATTACCCACCCGCTGATGATTATGCCCAGAATATTGCTGACCAGGCTTGTAACTGATTGATTAATCCCCCATTCGATAGAATGAATGCGACCAGCGAAAGGAATGTTTGAACCAATAAATCCAAACCCGATAAACGATGCAACTGCCGAAACAAGTGCCAGTGGCAGTACATACGAAATCAGAATTCCCTGAATTGTTACCTCTTCGTTTTTAATTTCTTCCCATGTTGCTTTTGGCTGAAGAATTATGTTCTTAGCCCTGTTAATCAGATTATTCATAGTTATACTTTTAAGTTAAGTTGTCTGTCTCTGTTTATCTGCCTTTGTTTTTTTTCCAACCTTTTTTCAGTTTTTCGTCCGAAACTTTCGGGTCAAGAATTTTTGCAGCTTTTACAAATTCATTATAGTCTTTCGGATTTTCAATTGCTTTTACAGCCCACAACATTTGCTGCTGCGGAGTAAGTTCATCGTCGGCAGCAGTAATGGCAACCTGTTTGCCATCGTTTTTGTGCATTTTGTTGTAGGTTTCCTTTATTTCTCTTCGGCTTGAATTGGGTTGCAGTTGTAAAACTGTTTTTTCAAATTCGGGGTACGACATGTTCATTAAATTGGTCATGCCGTTGTTAATTGCCTCTTCAGCTTTTTTATACTCATCGGTTTGTTTTATGGCATCATCAAGCGAACCTTGGTTGTTCCCGACCGGAACTGAAGGCGACTGGTCGGCCTTTATATAAGCGTCAATGATTTTATAAGCGTCATTTTTATCCTGAGAATTTGCAGCTCCGCGGGTCATGGCGTCGATGGCATTGTCATGTTTTGCCCTGCGTTGCGATTCGGTACTGCCATCTTCGTATGACTCATAATATTCGATAAGCTTTAGCGTGGCTTTTTGTATTTCATCAGGCGTAACTTCGCTTTTTGATTTTTCCTGTGCACTGGCAATTTGCATCGTCAGCGCCATTAAAAAAACAACTAAAAAGAGATTTATAATTTTCATTTTACTCTTGATTTCAGAATTTTACAAATTCAACCCTGCGGTTTTGGGCTTTTCCTTCTGGTGTATCGTTTCCGGTCATGGGTTTGCTTTCGCCGTGGCCTTTGCTGGTTAGCCTGTCGGTTGCAATTCCCAGTTCTGTCATTTTATCCATTACAGCTTTTGCACGGGCTTCCGAGAGTTTCTGGTTTAGTGCGTCGTCGCCATCACTGTCAGTGTGGCCTTCAACCGAGAATTTTAATTCGGGGTGTTCGGTCATCATTTTCACCACATAATTAATTGTCCCCATCGATTCGGGTTTGATGGTGGCTTTGTTTACATCGAACTTGATTCCGGTGGTAACGAATTTGCCATCGGTCAGGAATTTATCGTACAGCGGAACCGCGCCTTTGGCAATGCGGATGTTTTTGATGAAATAGTATCCGGTTTTTTGGCTGGTCGTACCAATTGTTAATCCGGTTGGGTTTTCTTCAATATTGGGAATATTGAGTAACCGTGCATCATCCATGTAAACTTTTAATGCCCTTTTGTTAAACGAAATTGCAATATGCCTCCAACGTGCATTTTTATCAATATTTGAACGGCTGGCACCCGGATAAATACCCTTTGTATCGGTAGTCCCATATTGTGCTTCGTTTGTAAGTAAACCAAGTCGCGAAAGAACTGATTTTTGTTTTTTTGCGGCATAAAAACTTACATAATAACGCTGGTTATACACATCCTTCTCGAAATAACAATCAAACTCAATAGTGAACTCATCAGGCAGGTAATCACTTTTGCTGTCTTTAAGCAAAGGGGTTATCCCGCCAGTATTTCCAATCTCCCTGAAATAAATAACGTTGGATTCGTCGAAAAAAGCATTTTCAACAACCCCGCCTGCCAAATCCCATTTGCTGGGAAATTCGCCGTTTTGCTCGCCTTCGAGGTTGTCTTCAAAAATAATTTCGGTTCCGGGAACAAAATCGTATTTGGCCCAGGTGAGCTGTGGAGCAGGTTTTACCTCTTGTTGTTGCTGTTCTGGTTCAGTGGCTTTTAGTTCTTTTTCCGAAGTTTGTTTTTTTTGTTTTGGCTCTTCGGTAGTTTTTTCATCGGCTTCTTTTTCTCCCGTGTCTTTTTTCTTTTTAAACAGACTGCCAATTCCATCTTCAACCGAGTCAAAAGCTTTGTCAATCGCTTTATCGGTGTTCGAATTGGCGCGTTGGTTGGCTTCACGGTTTACTTTTTTCTTTACATCAACTTTTACCTGGGCGATTAAAGCCTGAGAAGTGAAAAAAAGTACGGCACTTAATAAAATAATACGGATTTTCATAATTGGTTTTTTGTTTCGAAAGTAGGTTATCTCAATATGTAATACAGGTTAAACTTGAATTAGCCCGGGTTTGGTTTGAAACCGTAATTCATTTTGAAGAATCTGAAGTAATTCTTTTTTTTTGCGTGTTGAGGTGGGGATTTGTTTGTTCCCGGTTAGGATGATTGTAAAACCATTGGTTTTATCGATTCTCCGCAAGTGGGCGAGGTTAACAAGGTACGACTGGTGTGGTCTGAAAAAACCGTGAACTGCAAGATAATTTTCACAGTCTTTTATGTTTTTCGAAACAACAACAGGTTCGTTGTTGGCAGAGTAAAATGTGGTGTAGCTGTTGTTGCTTTTGCAATAAAGTATGTCGCTGATATCGATTAAATGAATGGATTCGCTGGTATGCAAAATGATTCGGTTTATTTCGGACATTTTTGATCACAAAATAAAGCAACCGGAAATTTTTTGTAAAACCCAACTTGAATCCGGTAAAGGCAGATTTGAATCCGCTCTTTTTTTTGACTTTTGTTGCAGTTGATTTACAAACTTTCGAGCAACGAAATCAGCTTTTTCTTTTGCCTGACTGAAACCGGAATCTCTTTTTTGTTTTTCATAATGATAAACCCTCCATCCGATTTGTCAATTTTTTTTACATGGTTCAGATTTACGAGAAATGACTGGTGAGGCCTGAAAAAGCTGAAATCGGCCAACAAATCCTCGTATTCTCCAATACTTTTCGAAACCACAATTTTCTCGTTGTTTTCAATATAAAAAGTGGTGTAGCTATTGTCGCTCTGGCAAAAAAGTATATTGTTGATATCGATAATATGAATCGATTCGGTAGTTTTCAGCACAAGTTTTTTGGGATTAATTTCCTTTCTGAAAGAGTCTAACAAATGCTGGGTTTGTTGTTCATGGTTTTCCTGTTTGCCGATTTCGATTACAGCCCGTTGAATTGCCTGTTGAAATTCTGTTTCGTTCACCGGTTTTAAAATATAATCGAGTGCACTGAATTTGATGGCTTTCAGCGCATAACTGTCGAACCCGGTTATGAAAACCACTTTAAACAAGTATGGTTTTAATTGCTGTAAAACCTGGAAACCGGAGCTGCTGCCCAATTCAATATCAAGTAAAACAAGATGGGGTTTTTCGTTTTTTATAAGCTGAACACCGGTTTCAACAGAGTTGGCAATACCGGCAACGGTTATTTCAGGAAAATACTCATTTAGCAACATGCGGTTTACCTGCTGCATTGCAGGTTCATCGTCGATAATTACGGCTTTAATCATAATCCAGCACTGGTACGTTGATACAAATTTGAACCCCTGATTTTAAAGCATCCAAATCTTTCAGGTTTTTGATTTCAAACTTAAATTCTTTTTTGTGTTTCTGTTGAATGAGTTTCCGGCGTTTTTCAAAAATCTCCATCGCCATCGACCGATGGTTTGTTGCTGAACCTTCTGAACTCAAGCCTTTTCCGTTGTCTTCAATAACAAACTCAATCCACTGGTTTTTATCAGAGATTGTGAGCGTCAATAATCCTGGGTAATCAATCTCCGAAAAGCCATGTTTTATTGCATTTTCAACAAAGGGCTGAATCATCATTGGCGGAATATTAATAAAGTCGGATTCGAGGTTTTCGCCGGCAATAATTTTAAATCCGAATTTTCCGGGTTTTCGCATCATCTCAAGTTCCATGTAGTTTTTCAACATGTTAATTTCGTTGGCAAGCGAAATGGTGTCCGTGGCCGAATATTCCAAAGTGGCGCGCGTAAGCGATGCAAACTGAGCCAGGTATATTGCCGCTTTTTTGTTGTCGTTTCCCAACAAAAAATTCTGAATCGACCCCAAAACATTAAAAATGAAATGCGGATTCATTTGCGAGCGTAAAACCTGTTGCTGCAAATCGTTCTGAATCAGGTTGGCTTGTTTTCTCCTGATTTGAAGAATGTATAAAATCAACAGAACAACTGTTATAAGAATAGCCAAAAGGAAAAAACCTGTTTTTAATTGCTGACTTTTCAGTTTGTTTTCGGCAGTAAGCAGCTGAATATGTTGTTCTTTTTTTTCAGTCTGGTATGCCACTTCCATGTCAACAATTCTTGTTCTTATTTCTTTATCGCGAATATTGTCCGAGATTTCTTTGTATAATTCATTCCAATACAAGGCCTTTTTAAAATTGCTGGCCTGTTTTTCAATCTGATAGCAAATTTTGCAGGTGCGCATTTTTTCTTCAGGGAAGTTTTCAAGCATTGTATCGGCAATTGCCAATTCGGCATGTTTTCTGGCTTCTTTCAGGTTGTGGTTTGCCAGGTAGAGCTCGGCCAAAAGGTTGTTGTCGTAAATTTGTTGGTAAGCCGAAGTGTTGCGATAGTTGCGTGCTTCAATTGCGGCTTTCAGCGCTTGTTCATAGTTGCCCTGCAACTTCAGTATGGTTGCGCTGTTGCTGAGTGCTATACCAACTGCGTGGTTGTATTCATTTTGTTTCCCAATATTAATCAGTGTATCGTAATACAAAAGTGCTTGTGCATAATCGGCTTTTGTTTCAGCAATTCCACCCAAATCGTTATAAATTGCGGCAACTGCATTTAATGGTGCGCATTTTTCGATATGAATGAGCTGATATGCCATTTTTATATATGATTCCCATTTTTCGTTCTCTCCAGCCAGCTTGTACACTTCGCCAACTTTCTGGTAAAAATAGGCCAGTTTGCTTGAGTCGTTTAAAGTTTCCTTGATGCGAATTGCCATTAGTCCATGATTAGCCGCTTCAACAAAATCTCCCGATGTTGCATACTCATCGGCAAGATTAATCAGTACGCTGGCAATTTTCAGGCTATCGTTATTTTTAATTCCGGCTTCAATGGCATAGTTGAAATAAAGGATTGCTGAGTCGTGTTTTCCTTCGAGACTCAGGTTCGCTGCAAAATAGTTGTTTGCCGACAGCAGAAGTTTGAAATTATCACAAGCCTTTGCCAATCGGATTGTCTCGCGAAGCGCCTGGTTACTTTTATCAGTTTCTCCTGTGTTGTCGTGGTATTTCGCAATGTTATACCACGCCTGTGCCAATGCATTCTTATCGTCAGAAACCCGTGCTTTCTCAACTTCGTTTTCCAATGCTGCAAGATCCTGCCCGGTAACCTGTGCAACAATAAAAAGTAAAGCAAGAAGCACTGCCAGTCTTCGAGAAGTCATTTAGTCAGGTTTAATAGAAATTGATTTTTTTAATAAACTTGTCTTAGTCGTTGGTTTTGTTATACGATGGTGCCGACCACACGAAGTCACCTGTTCCGTTTGGTTTCCGGGCATACGATTGTTCAATCAGGGTTGCCGGGTACTCAACAAGGTTAATCAGTTCCTGTGTTGGCGTTAACAGTACTACATTTTCGCCATCAGCCGAAAGTTTATAGTTGGTATGTAACCCGGAAACGTGGGTTGAATCTTCATCGGCCCAAACAATCAGGTAGCCGTTTGCCTGAATAATTGTTCCCTGCGGAAATTTCCATTTTGTCGGGTTTTTTTTGCTGTCGGCAAGGTAATATCCCGAAATGTCAACCGCTTCATTGGCTGTATTATAAAGCTCAATCCAGTCGTCGTAATCGCCATCTTCGTCTGATCCATTTTGTACGTTTTTTGGAAGCAGCTCGTTTATTACAACGCTTTTACTTGTATCTGCAGGTTCATCTCCATTATCGCATGACCAAAATCCAAAAATGAGGCTGACTAAAATAAATGTTACACGGTATTTCATTGTTAATTGTTTATGATTGAAAAATGGTTTTAAAATAACTGGCAAACAAAATTCTGTTTCCCTATAATGCGGCTGAAAGTACGAATAAAAACGCAAAAGTTCAGTGATTCATTGTTCTCTTCAATCAAAAAAAGCCATCCCGGTTTAACGGAATGGCTTTTCTATATATTCTGATTCAAACGAATCAGGTAATTGCGCTTTAGCTACCAAAGTCATCAAACAAAACGTTCTCGTCAGGTACACCCAGATTATAGAGCATTTTTTGCACTGCATCGTTCATCATTGGTGGACCGCAAAGGTAATAATCGATTTCTTCCGGCTCCTCGTGTTTGCTCAGGTAGTTATCATAAATCACCTGGTGGATAAAGCCTTTCGGCCCTTGCCAATTGTCTTCGGGCATGGGTTCAGAAAGTGCAAGATTGAATTTGAAATTCGGGAAATTTTTCTCGATTTCGCGGAATTGTTCGTAATAGAAAACTTCTTTCCACGAGCGGGCTCCATACCAGAAAGTCACATTCTTTTTTGTTTCTTTAACCGTGTGGAACAGGTGGAAAAGGTGTGAACGCATTGGCGCCATTCCGGCTCCACCACCAATAAACATCATTTCGTTATCGTTCTTTTTCAGGAAAAATTCTCCGTAAGGACCTGAAACAGTTACTTTATCGCCAGGTTTGCGTGAGAAAATATACGATGAACAAATTCCCGGATTTACTTTTTTAAAGCCATTATTGGCCCGGTCCCATGGTGGTGTGGCAATACGGATGTTCAACATCACAATATTTCCTTCAGCAGGGTGGTTGGCCATGGAATAGGCGCGGAAAGTAGGTTCAGGATTTTTCATCTGAAGATTGAAAATGCCAAACTTTTCCCATTCTTCGCGGAATTTTTCGTCAACAATCATGTCTTTAAAATCGACATCGATTTTTGGAACATCAATCTGAATATATCCGCCCGATTTGAAATCCAGCGTTTCTCCTTCAGGAAGTTTTACTACAAACTCTTTAATAAAAGTGGCTACGTTGTTGTTCGAAACAACTTCACACTCCCATTTCTTAACGCCTAATACCTCCTGATGAATATCGATTTTGAGGTCTTCTTTTACTTTTACCTGACAGGCAAGACGCCAGTTGTCGTTTTGTTCTTTGCGGGTGAAAAAACCGGTTTCGGTTGGTAAAATCGAACCTCCGCCCGATTCTACTTTGCAGCGGCACATTCCACAAGTGCCACCGCCACCACATGCCGATGGCAGAAGGATTTTATTATTGCCCAGGGTTGAAAGCAAAGTACTTCCGGGCTCAGCCTCCAACTGGAGATATCCATCGTTAATATCGATTTTTACTGTTCCGGCAGGAGTAAGTTTTTTCTTTACATACAGTAAAATTGCAACTAGCAGTATAATTACCCCGAGGAAAAATCCTACGCTGGCAATTATAACGGTAATTTGTGATGCTAATATTATCATTTCATCGAGGTTTAGTATTATAACTTAATTCCCATAAAGCCCATAAATGCAATGCCCATCAGCCCGGTTACAATAAAGGTAATCCCAAGGCCACGGAGTGGAGCCGGAACATTGGCATATTCCATTCTTTCTCTAATAGCAGCAATTCCTACAATAGCAAGCAGCCACCCGATACCCGAGCCCATTGCATAAGTGGTTGCCTCGCCAATGTTTACAAACTCTTTTTGTTGCATAAAAAGCGAACCCCCAAGAATAGCACAGTTTACAGCAATTAACGGAAGAAAAATTCCCAATTGGTTGTACAAAACCGGTGCAAATTTTTCAACTACCATTTCAACAAGCTGAACCATTGATGCGATTACTGCAATAAACATGATGAAAGAGAGAAAACTCAAATCGACATCAGCGAGCGACGGACTAATCCATGCCATTGCACCTTCCTTCAGAATGTAGTTTTCGAGCAGGTAGTTAACCGGCAAAGTAATTCCTAATACAAATATGACTGCTACGCCTAGTCCAGCTGCGGTTTTTACTTTTTTCGATACTGCCAGATATGAGCACATGCCCAAAAAATAGGCAAACACCATATTCTCGATAAATATCGATTTGATGAATATGTTTATCAGATTTTCCATAGTTGTAATGTTCTATTTTCCTTCGATTAATTTACGGTTACGGCTGCGCTGAACCCAAATAATTATACCCACAACAATCAGTGCCATTGGCGGAAGAATCATCATCCCGTTGTTGGCATAGAATCCTCCGTTTTGAATGTAAAGGCTTTCGGGAATAATTCTGAATCCAAGCAAAGAGCCTGACCCAAAAATCTCACGAACTGTACCTATAATTACTAATATTGCACCATAACCTGCGCCGTTGCCAATTCCATCAAGGAACGACTGCCAGGGTTTATTGCCAAGAGCAAATGCTTCGAGGCGGCCCATTAAAATACAGTTTGTAATGATTAATCCCACAAAAACCGACAACTGTTTGCTAACATCATAAACATAGGCTTTCAAAACCTGATCGACAAGTATTACCAATGCTGCAATTACCACAAGTTGAACGATAATTCGGATACGATTGGGAATGGTATTGCGGAGTAACGAAATGATAACATTTCCCAACGCTACCACAACTGTTACCGAAATGGCCATTACCAAAGCTGGTTTTAACTGTGCTGTAACAGCAAGGGCCGAACATATTCCAAGTACCTGAACTGTAATCGGGTTACTGCTGTTAATCGGATCCGACAGCAGTTTTAAATTCTTTTTTGAAAATAAAGATTCTCTTTCACTCATAGCCTACAATTTTTTCTTTTTTAAGAATTCCTGGTAACTGGTAAAGTCATCGAGCAACATTTTTTCAAGTCCTTTACTTGTAATTGTTCCACCCGAAATTGCATCAACTTTGTGCTCTGCCGCAGCATTTTCGCCTGCTTTTGCTACAATAATCGATACAAGTTTTCCACTTTCGTCGAAAAGCTTTTTGCCTTTAAACGGGTCTTCAAACATGGGAGTTGAAATTTCGGCTCCCAATCCGGGTGTTTCTCCCTGGTGGTCGAAATTGGCTCCATAGATTGTATTCATGTCTTCGTCGAGCGATACAAAACCCCAGATTGGTCCCCAAAGACCTGCTCCCCGCATCGGAAGAATATATTTTAATCCATCATCAGTCTGACAGACGAAAACGGGTAAAACCATCTGGTCGGCAGGTTTGCTCCGTTCAACTTTCAAATCGGTTGTAAATGCATTTCCATCCACCTTATCTCCTTTTACATTTACAACATATTCTTCTTTAATTTTTTCACTGTAAATTGATTCGGCTGTTTCGAAATTGCTTTCAATCCCAACCGAAGCCAGAATGCTGAGTTTCTTTTCGATTTCAGCATTTTTGCTCTGCCGGGGTTTTAGTGCCATCGACACCCAGGCCAATAATGCAGCCACAATAATAACCATTACCGAGGCGTACATAAATGTGTAATTATTTGAATTTCTATTCATCTTATTCATTTTTAGAGTTTTGCTACCCTGGCTCTTTTGAGTCGTTTATTTACATTCGACTGAACCACGTAATGATCGATAAGTGGGGCAAAAGTGTTCATCAATAAAATTGCAAGCATCATTCCCTCGGGATATGCCGGATTCAAAACCCTGATGATGATGGCGAGTACACCTATCAAAAATCCGTAAATCCATTTACCTGTTTCGGTGTGCGAGGCAGAAACGGGGTCGGTTGCCATAAATACGGCCCCAAAAGCAAAACCTCCGATTATGAAGTGGTGCCAGAAAGGCATTTCCATGTAAGCATTTACAGCAAAAATGTTCAGTATTATTCCAACAAATGCACCTCCGGCAAAAGTGGAAAGCATAATTTTCCAGTTTCCGATACCTGTAATTAAAAGAATTACTGCGCCAATTAAAATTGCAAGTGTTGATGTTTCACCAATAGAACCGGGAATGAAACCGAAAAATGCATCGCTTATACTAAAAGCAGTGTTACCGGCTGCGGCATTTGCCATGGGTGTTGCACCCGAAAAACCGTCAATAACTTTGTCGGCTTTATCCAAAGCCACCCAAACCGATTCGCCCGACATTTGAGCAGGGTAGGCAAAAAACAAAAATGCCCTGGCCAGCAGCGCCGGATTCCAGATGTTCATTCCCGTTCCGCCAAAAACCTCTTTACCCAGAATAACAGCAAATGCAACAGATATTGCAATCATCCAAAGTGGCGTTTCAACCGGCATAATCAACGGAATTAACATCCCGGAAACCAGGAATCCTTCATTGATTTCGTGGCCCCTGAACTGGGCAAATACAAATTCAATCCCAAGCCCGACTACGTACGATACAATAACAATCGGCAATACTTTCAAAACACCATAAAGAAAAACCTGCATAAATGTGGTTTGTGCAAATTCGCCAACAGCATGAAAATGTTGGTAGCCCACGTTGTACATTCCGAACAGCAGGGCTGGAAGTAACGCAATTACCACAACAGACATGGTGCGTTTCAAATCGATATAATCGTGTATATGTGTTCCAGATTTTGATGTTTTTTTAGATACAAACATGAAGGTAAAAAAACCATCGTGTACCGAATGGAGCCAGTGGTACTTGGCTCCTTTTTGAACCAGAGGCTCTGTTTTTACAAAAAAGTCTTTTATAAATTTCATAGGTAATTTATTTCCATTAAACCTTAAACGCTTTTCTAAATTCAGTAGAACCAGTGCTAACCAAGTTCTTTTATCATCTCATTAATACCCTTTCTGAGAATTTCCTGTACTTTAATTTTCGACGTACAGGCATATTCGCAAAGTGCAAGGTCTTCTTCAATTACCTCATAAATGCCGAGTTGTTCCATTTTATCGATGTCGTTCGCCAGAATAGCTTTCAACAGAAATACTGGAAGAATATCCATCGGAACATATTTTTCGTACTGTCCTGAAAGAACAAAAGCCCTTTCTCCCCCATGCAGGTTGGCATCGAGAATATATTCTTTCTTTGGAAATAAGCTCGATAAAAAGGTTTTTGATGCTGAGAATTTAGAAATTCCCGGAGTTCCCCAACCCATAAATTCGTAAGTGTCGCCTTCAGGAATTACAGTAACCTGCGAATCGTAATATCCGAGGTAGCACTGGTTGCTCACCTGTGTGCCGGTTAAAACATTCCCGCTGATGATGCGCTGTTTGTTTTCCGATTTTTTCAGTTTCCCGCTGATAAGTGAAGCAACAGGGGCGCCTGTCACTGTTTTGTAATATTTCGGGTTTTCAACTTCAGAGCCGGTGAGTGCAAAAACCTTGGTAAAGTCAACTTTCCCGGTTTCGAAAAGACGGCCAATAAAAAGCACATCCTGCACATTTACTGTCCAAACCACTTCACCTTTGTTAATCGGGCGGGTGTTGGCAATCTGCACACCAACATTTCCTGCGGGGTGCGGACCACTGAATGTGTTAACCACTACATTTTTGATATTTGCAAAGGCCGAATCGTGTGCGATTCCTAAATAAACTTTTCCGTCGGTGAGCCTGGTTAGAGCATCAATTCCGGTCTGGAAAGTTCCCATCTGGTCTTTCATTACATAACTGTAATCGGGAGCCAACGGCGCAGTATCGAAAGTGGAGATGTAAATTGAAAGCGGTTTTTCCGCCGGTGAAGCAATCACTCCATATGGACGGCGTTTAATAAACGGCCACATTCCGCTCTGTAAAAGCAATTCTTTAACTTCGTCGCCCGACAGCGTTTTAGGGTCGGCTTTTTTAAATTCAACCGAACCGGCTTTCGCATCGGTTTCAATCACAATCTCAAGAACTTTTCTTCGTTCGCCCCGGTTTACCGAAACTACTTTTCCTCCAACAGGTGCTGTATATTGAATTTCGGGATGGTACTTGTCGAAAAACAAAGCATCGCCGGCTTTTACCAAATCGTCGGCTTTTACTTTAAGTTTTGGCGTTAGTCCCTGGAAATCGGTAGGTTTCAGTGCAACTTTTAATGGTAACGGCAACGTCTCCACTTCTGGTTTTGCACCTCCTTGCAGCTTAATATTCAGCCCTTTCCTTAACTTAATCGTTTCTGACATATTGAACTCAAATAGTGTTGTTTTTTTGTGAATGGCAAAAGTAATAATTTATTGTCTTTAAGCAATTTTTACATTTCAAACTTAACTTTAAAATTGGCATAAAAGCTATTCTGATAGCTTGTTAAAACAGTGGTGATTTGCATTTGGTTGGAAATAAATTTCGGCTATTTCAGATTATTTATTCATTTTTGACGTTAAAATAATGGTTTTTACCTTGTTGCTGTTTATTAAAAGTATCTTGAAAATGAAAAACTGGATTGTTACTGCTTTTCTGATTTGTGTGATGAGTTTTACTGCATTCCCGCAGGATAGAAAATATTATTATGAAAATGCGGTTTACCGTGAAAATATAAAAACTGTGATGATGTATCGGCTGGGGTACGAATTGAGCAATCCGGTTTTATTTACTAACGAAGATGTACAATTGCTATTTCAGTTTGATGATTTGGCTGATGAGGAAAAGGATTACTATTACACCATCATTCATTGCGATGGTAACTGGAATGAAAGTTATTTGAGCCAGGCTGATTATCTGAATGGTTTTCCCGAAAATCCGCTGCTCGATTATAAATATTCTTTCAATACAACTTTTAATTATACGCATTACGAATTGCTCATTCCGAATGAGAACGTGAAACTGAATTACTCGGGTAATTATGTTTTGGTGGTTTACGAAGGCAATGATAAAACTCAGGTAGTAATAACCCAGCGGTTTTATGTTGTGGAACCAGAAGTTACAATAAATGCAACGGTTCGCCGGGCAACATTCGACGCTTACAAAGGTTCGAACCACGAAATTGACTTTAACATTATTTACAACGATAATTTTAAAATTGAAAACCCGTTGAAAGACGTAAAGGTGGTTTTGATGCAAAACAACCGATGGGATAATGCCATTACCAATTTAAAACCTTTGTATATGAGGGCTGACAGGCTTGAATATAATTATGAACGCGAGAATGTTTTTCCTGCCGGAAATGAATTCAGGTATTTTGATAACCGCACAAACCGCTTTAATGGCGAAAATGTAATTGCCACCGATTTTCACCGGCCTTATTTTCATAAAACCCTGAACCCTGACGAAGTAAGGGCAAACAAAAACTTTTTTCTGTACAAGGAAATGAATGGCCGGTTTACTGTTGAAAGCCAGGACCCTGAAGTTAACAACCCTGAAACAGAATGCGATTATACTTTTGTGCATTTTTCACTTCCGCTGCAATCGCCTTTGTTGGGTGGAACTATAAATGTTTTTGGGGCGCTGACCGGTTGGAATGCGAACAAAAGCAACGAAATGACATGGAATTTTAATACAAGCGCTTACGAGCTTTCGATGCTCCTGAAACAAGGTTACTACAATTACCAATACGTTTATGTTCCGCAGGGCGCAAAATCAGCCGACCACACAAATATTGAAGGCAGCTTTTGGGAAACGCAGAATGAGTACCAGATTTTTGTGTATTACAGCGACTACGCTGCCCGTTACGACCGTTTGGTGGGATACATTTTTATCGACATGGCCAACCAGTAAAAATGTGAAGCGCTGCTACTGAACTATGGAAAGAAAACCCCTGCCATGATTGAAAGGCAGCTCAAACCAGAATTTACTTCCTGTTTCCGGTACAGATTCAAATTCAAGCTCACCGCCAAGCAGTGCAATATAATGCTGGGCAATTGCCAAACCAAGACCCGAACCTGATGTGGTGTTGTTAATCTGGTTTTGTACCCGGTAGAATCTTCTGAAAATATTCTCATGTTCCCCGGCTGGAATTCCAATCCCTGTATCAGTAATTATAAATTTTACCCACTCGTTCCTTATCATTTCATAATCGATGGTAATTTCACCTTTCAGTGTATATTTTAAAGCATTATCAACCAAAAGCGAAAGTATTTCGCTTAAAATAACAGGGTCGGTTTCAAACCCGAATTCCTTGTTCGGAACGCTCATTTTTAGGTTAATACGAATGTTTTTTGAGTCGGGAACTAAAATGAAGTACTTATTATAGATATCTCGAAGTAAAGCATTTACATTGCAAAACCGGGGAACAATTTCAACCGATTGTGTTTCTATTTTCGACAAATGAATGGTATTATCTATCATGTTCAGCAACTGTTTTCCGTTCAGTGCGATGGCATCGTTCAGCTCCATTTTTTCCTGATCCTCCAATTCTGATTCGGCCAGCATGCGTGTGAAATTGGTAATCACATTCATTGGCGTTCTGATTTCGTGCGACAGGTTGGCTAAAAATGCTGATTTTAGTTTATCTGATTCTTCAGCTTTTATCAAAGCTTTTTCAAGTTTAAACTCGGCGGTTTTGCGTTTTGTTATGTCGCGCGAAATTGAAATTACCGAGTTCGAAGTTAGTTTTGCAATCCGCATTTCGAACATGAATGTACCATTGGGTGTGTTCATTGAGTATTCGATTGTTTCAATCGAATTGTTTTCTATGGCGTGTTGAATACAGTTATATATGTATTCTGCCATATTTTCGGGGAAGCCCACTTCGTAAATTGTACTGCCAATAATGTTTGCATCTTCAACTTTAAACAATGCGCTTTCCTTTATTACAAGGTCTTCGTACGTACCGTCCTTGTCGATAACAAAAAACATATCAGGGATAGCTTCGAGTAAAACTTTATACCGGCGTTTACTTTCTTCGAGGTCGGCAATTCTATTTTTGGTTTTCGTAATATCCTCGAAAATGATGTAGAAGTGCTCGTAATCGGGTTGCAATATATGTACCCAAAACCATTTTTCGAGTGCAACAGCATGAAATTCGTGGTTCTTCTTGTTTTTCCGGGTATTGAAAATGTACCGGTTCAAATCAAATTTGCTTTTAAAAACAAGGTCGAAAATGTAATCGGCTTTTTGTTCCTGTACTTCGTACAGATTGATTTTAAATGTCGATTCGAATGTGTTATTTACCCTTTCAATCAGCAACTGAATAATATTTCCGGCTTCGTCGCGCTCCGCTCTCAGTTGTGCAATAGAAAAACCCGAGTCCTGAATTACTTTGGTCAGCGATTGTTTTAGTTCTTGCGTCTCCGTTTTGTGCCGGTTAATAAGGTTTTTAAAATGATATTGAAGTAAGTGTAAAAAGATGAAAATGAGTATAAAAAGGATTAATGGATGAATAACCAATGGTTTATACTCAGCAAATGAAGCAGTAAGATTATCGTATTTAAACAATTGAAAAACAAGCGTAAGCATTCCCAGAACAAAGAAAAGCCGCAGGCGTGAACCGGTTTCGCAATAAATGGTTAAAAACACAAGTCCGGTGGTAAGCCAGAAAACACTGATGTAAATGTTGTTGGGCTCGGGCAGTGAGCGGTTAAAATCGGAGAAAAAATAGGAATACAAAATCAGCGGCAGCGCAAAAACTGCATTTAACGAACATTTAATCCGACCGTTTATTGTACAGAAAACGGGCAGTGCAGCTGCTAAAACCCAAAGAAGGTTACAGATAATACAGCTTTCATCAAACTGAAATAATAGATTTTGAATCAGAAAAAATAATCCTGACAATTCAACTATAATCCAAATCAGAAACAATGCTGCGAGCCGTTTCTTTTCGTCGGCTGAGTGCGCCAGCCATAGTCTGTCAGATAATATTTTTACCAATTTGTCGATAAAGAAACACGTTAAAAATGAATATTTTCCGGTGGAAGCGTCAATCCAGCCAATACTTGTTTCAAGTTAAAAATAAAGTACGAACTAAAAAAAAACTGATTTTTTCGCAGTTTTAATGCGTGAAAATAACATAAAACTGAGAAATAGCGGGGTGTACGGCTGTTATTTTTTTTTTCACGCTGATTTTTGTTATGATTTTGCTGGTATTGAAAAATTATTTTTGGCCTGATTTTGAAATTCAGAAAAAATTGAAATTATGCCAAAGGGAATTTATCATGTGCCTGTAGCTAAAAACGAACCCGTATTAAGCTACGCACCCGGAACCAAAGAAAGAGTTGCTTTAAAAGCAAAAATAGCAGAATTGCGTTCTGTTGAAGTGGAGCTGCCGATGGTAATTGGCGGCAACGATATTTACACAGGTAATAAAGTTCGTATGTTTCCGCCACACGATATTGCCCACACACTGGGTTATTATCATCAGGGCGATGCTTCGCATGTGAAAATGGCCATCGATGCTGCATTGGCAGCCAAAGAAAAATGGGCCAATCTGCCCTGGCAACACAGGGCTTCTGTGTTTTTAAAAGCAGCCGATTTATTAACCGGACCTTATCGTGCCAAAATGAATGCAGCCACCATGCTGGGCCAGTCAAAAAATGCTTTTCAGTCCGAAATTGACGCTGCTTGTGAATTAGCCGATTTCTTCAGGTTTGGCGTTCAGGTGATGACTGAAATTTATGAGATTCAACCCGAATCGGCTCCTGGAATGTGGAATTACAACGAATTCAGACCTCTTGAAGGATTTATATTTGCACTTACACCATTTAACTTTACATCGATTGCCGGAAACCTTCCCGCTGCGCCTGCAATGATGGGGAATGTAGTAGTTTGGAAGCCATCAAAAACAGCTGTTTATTCGGCTGGTGTTATTATGGAGATTTTCAGGGAAGCCGGTTTGCCCGATGGCGTGATTAACCTCGTTTTTGCCGGTGGCCCTGCTACAGCCGATGTGGTATTGAAACACCCGTCTTTTGCGGGTATTCATTTCACAGGTTCAACCGGTGTGTTCAACAGCATCTGGAAAACCATCGGCGAAAATATTGCAAAATACAAATCGTACCCTCGAATTGTTGGAGAAACCGGTGGCAAGGATTTTATTTTTGCCGACAATACTGCCGATCCACAGGCGTTAACAATAGCTATGTTGCGTGGCGCTTTTGAATACCAGGGACAAAAATGTTCGGCTGCATCGAGAGCGTACATTCCTGCAAGCATTTGGCCCGATGTTCGTGAACGTTTTGGCAAAGAACTGGCTACAGTAAAAATGGGTCCGCCCGAAGATTTCACCAACTTTTTCAATGCTGTTATTGATGAGGCTTCTTTCGACAAACTGAAAGGGTTTATCGACCGCGCCCGCGAAGACAAAGATGCTGAAATTCTTTTCGGTGGAAATTGCGATAAATCAGTAGGTTATTTTATCGAGCCAACAGTAATTCTTACTTCAAATCCAAGGTACATTACCATGGAAGAAGAGCTGTTTGGGCCGGTACTTACAATTTATGTTTACGAAGATGAAAAGATGGATGAAACGCTTGATATTCTCGATTCAACTTCAATTTATGCATTAACCGGAGCTGTGCTTTCGCAAAACCGTTACAATATTGCAAAAATTACGAAGCGCCTCGAAAATGCTGCCGGCAACTTCTATATCAACGACAAGCCAACCGGCGCAGTTGTTGGTCAGCAACCTTTTGGCGGCGCACGTGCCTCGGGGACAAATGATAAAGCCGGCTCAATTTTCAACCTTTTGCGCTGGACTTCGATTCGTACAATTAAGGAAACATTTGTTTCACCCAAAAATTACACCTATCCGAATTTTCAACCCGACGGAGAATAAATAAACGATACATTGTTTATAAAAGAGAGCCGAATTTGTCTGGCTCTCTTTTTTTTGCCTTTACAATATCTTATTTTTGCCTCGTACACGTTTAATATCCATGAGGAAAATAAAATTCAATAATAAGATTTTCAAATTGCTCCGAAATAAGTGGGTGGCCGCTACTTTACTTTTCCTTGTATGGATAATTTTTTTCGACGAAAACAGCATTGTTTCTCATCAGCAAAACAAACACCGGTTATACGAACTGAAACAGCAGGAAAAGTACTACCGGAAAATGATTAAAGTTGACAGGCAGAAACTGGAAGACCTTAAAGAAGGTGAGGAAAAGCTGGAAAAATTTGCCAGGGAACAATATTATATGGCAAAACCCGGCGAGGAAGTTTTTATTGTTGTTGACGACGATTAAAAAAAAACAGTTGACAATTCCTGTTGTTTTTCATTGAGCTTTTTCAGGTAGAATACTGAAATTCAAACAAAATATGATTCAGTTTTGTTACAAATCAGCATTTGAGCGCAAATAAACTAAGGGTTAGTACGTTTCACAGGTGAACTATTTTTTATAAATTGGCTGTTGCAATGAAAGAGAATCTCGACATATTTAAAATCAGAACCAACAATATTCCGCCGCAAAAAGGCAGGGTACTGATTGCTGAGCCTTTTCTTCACGGCGATTATTTCAGCCGGGCAGTGGTTATTTTGGTAGCGCACAGCAAAAAAGGCGCTGTTGGTTTTATCCTGAATAAAAAAATCGACTTTTCGTTGCAGGAGTTTTTTCCGGGTTTTCCCGAATTTGAAGCCAATGTTTACCTGGGAGGCCCGGTTTCTCCCGATTCGGTTTTCTTTATTCACCGCATTGGATTGTTGCTGCCCGGAAGTATTAAGGTTACCGGAAATTTGTACTGGGGTGGCGATTTCGAAATTCTTAAATCGCTGATTGCTGAAAAACAGGTTCATCCGCGCGATATTCATTTTTACCTCGGGTATTCGGGGTGGGATAGCGGCCAGCTTGAAGACGAAATAAAAGAAGACTCGTGGCTGGTTACCGATGTTGACGAGGAAACAATTATGCGCGACGCCAACCAGGTTTCGTGGAGCGATTTTGTAAAAAAAGCCGGTAACCGGTACTCTGTTTGGGAGAATTTCCCCGAAAATCCCAATTTCAATTAGCCTGCCTGTTTTCAGTCTGAAATTTACACGGCACTTTTCAAACTTTAAATACTATTTTTCGACACCCCTGTATCAATGATGTTCTAATTACGTAACACAAAATTGTAATTCAGGAAGGCGTTGGAAAAAAGTTATAATTTTGCCCACGCTTGAAATGCAAGAAATAAACCACAGTTTACTGCGGAATTTGATAACTTAAAAAAAATAGTATGTCACTTAGAAGTAATGTTCTCGACCTTCGTAAAAGGAGAAAAGAGGTTCAGATGGGGGGCGGCGAAAAAGCCATGGAAAAACAGGCTAAAATGGGGAAACTCAACGCCCGCGAACGAATTCTGGCCCTCTTGGACAAAAATTCTTTTCACGAATACGACTTATTTGTTGAACACAGCGCCAAAGATTTCGGCATGGAATCGAAAGTGCTGCACGGCGATGGTGTAATTATCGGAACCGGTACGATTAACGGAAAACCAATCTGTATTTTTGCACAGGACTTTACCGTTGAAGGTGGTTCGCTGGGTTTGATGCACGCCCGCAAGATCACAAAAATTATGGACCACGCGCTGAAAATGAGGGTTCCGCTTATCGGAATCAACGACTCAGGTGGTGCCCGTATTCAGGAAGGTGTGAACTCATTGGCCGGTTATGGCGAAATATTTTTTCGTAACACACTGGCTTCAGGAGTTATTCCGCAAATCTCGGTTATCCTTGGCCCTTGTGCCGGTGGCGCAGTTTATTCTCCTGCCTTAACCGACTTTGTATTCGTGGTTGAGAACATTTCCAAGATGTTTATTACCGGTCCGAGTGTGATAAAATCGGTTTTAGGTGAGGAAATTTCGATGGAAGAACTGGGTGGCGCACGCGTTCATGCTGAAATTACTGGTAACGCCCATTTTTATGCAACTACCGAACTTGAATGTTTTGAACAGATAAAAACACTCATCAGTTATATTCCGCGCAGTAACGCCAAAAAAGCTGCCGCCTATCCGCCAAAAGCTCCGCTTAAAGGAAAGAAGATTGAAGAAATTGTACCGGTTGACCCACGCATTCCGTACGACATGCGCGACGTAATTAAAACGCTCACCGACGGATCTGAGTTTCTTGAAATAATGGAGCATTTTGCACCAAATATTATCATTGGGTTTGGTCGTTTAGATGGCGAAACCACAGGTTTTGTGGCCAATCAACCCATGGTTTTGGCTGGTGTGCTCGATTGCGACAGCTCCGATAAAGCTGCCCGTTTTATCCGTTATTGCGATGCCTTCAATATCCCGATTGTAACATTGGAAGATTTACCCGGCTACCTGCCCGGAGTTGATCAGGAACATGCCGGTGTAATCAGGCACGGCGCAAAAATTTTGTATGCATACAGCGAAGCAACAGTGCCGAAAGTGACTGTTATTTTGCGCAAGGCTTACGGCGGTGGTTACATTGCCATGAACTCGCGTCACCTGCGTGCCGACTTTGTTTTTGCATGGCCAACTGCTGAAATTGCTGTAATGGGGCCCGAAGGCGCTGCAAACATTATTTTCAGAAAAGAAATTGCTGAAGCCGAGAACCCCGAAGAAATGCGTCAGCAGAAAATTAAGGAATACAAAGAGAAGTTTGCCAACCCTTATGTAGCTGCTTCACAGGGTTATATCGATGAGGTTATCGAACCAAAAGAAACCCGTTCACGCATTCTTCATGCAATGAAGGTTTCTGAAAACAAAAGTGTTTATCTGCCAAGTAAAAAACATGGTATTCCACCATTTTAATCATTAAAAACCAAATAGTTATGTTCGAGAAAAAAGAACTCAGGGAACTGGTGATTCAGGGTGGGGTTTACATGACTCAATACTCGCGGAAGTTTGAAGAAAGAGTGAGTTGGGAAGCTCCCGACGAAAATAAACTGTACTCGTTTATTCCGGGAACTATCATCGATATTTTTGTGAAACCAAAGCAAAAAGTAAAAGAAGGTGAAACACTTCTCCTGTTAGAGGCAATGAAAATGCAAAATCAGGTGCGGATGCCTTTTGACGGCGAAATTGTGCAGATTCATGTAAAAAAGAATGAAGTGATTCCCAATCGTTACCTTATGGTTGAGATTAGACCAAAAAAATAAGTTAATTGATAACACAGTAGCATAAATGAAAACCGTGCAATTTAAATTGTGCGGTTTTTTATTTTTACACTGTTAGCAGAAATGCTCAAGGTTAATGGAAAAACGAACTTTTATTGCCGTAAAAATCAAGCCCGAGAAACAGCTGTTGAATCTGATTTCGGAACTTAGAACAAGTCTCGGGAGTGAAAAGCTGAATTGGGTTGAAGAATTTAACCTGCATGTAACACTCCATTTTATTGGCGAAACAACTTTGTTGCAAGTGCAAGCCGTTATCGAAATGTTGAGGCTTAAAACCATGCATACCCCGGTTTTTACTCTGAATTTTACCGGAATCGGTTTTTTTGGAAGTAAAAATCAACCTAAAGTCTTATTTGTATCTGCTGAAAAAAATAGGGAACTTGAGCAAATTGTTGGAGAAATAGCTAAAGGTTTATCGAAGCTTGGATTACCCGGAAATCAGAAATTTTTTTCACCACATCTGACGCTTGCCCGGATAAAAGCAATACAAAATCCGCAGCTTTTCTGGTCAATAGTTGAGAAATACAAAAACCAGTATTTTCAAAGTGCTGAGGTTTCCGAAATCATCTGCTACGAAAGCATACTTCAACCGGCCGGCCCGGTTTATAAGCCGATTCAGACATTCAAACTAAAATAGATAATGATGATTGCAAAAACACCGGAACCGCCCTATTACGCGGTAATTTTTACATCGTTGCGCACATCAGGCGACAACGGGTACAGTAAAATGGCTGATGCATTAGAAAAATCAGTAATCAATCAGCCGGGTTTCCTGGGTTACGAATCGGCCCGTGAAGGGTTGGGAATTACTGTTTCTTATTGGCGCGACGAAGAATCGGTACGCAACTGGAAGGAAAACGTATTACACACAAAAGCCAGAAATATGGGTCGCGAAAAATGGTATTCTGAATTTAGAGTGCGTGTTGCAAAAGTGGAAAGAGACTATGGTTTCGGAACAGCATAAACTTATTTTCCTCTTCCTCCGAAACTTACCATTATGGTGTAAATCATAATTTTAAAGTCGATGTACAACGAAATATTTTTAAGGTACATCATGTCGTAGGGGAGTCTTTCCAACATTTCGTCAACATTCGATGCATAGCCGTATCTGACCTGTCCCCACGAAGTTATCCCCGGGCGGAGTTTGTGCAGGTGCGTGTAATGAGGCGCGCGTTTTACAATCTGGTCGATGTAATATTGTCTTTCGGGGCGCGGTCCAACCAGCGACATGTCGCCAATAATAACATTATAAAATTGCGGAATCTCATCTAAATGTGTTTTGCGCATAAACTTGCCAATACGTGTGATTCGCTCATCGTTTTCCGAAGAGAGGGCGGGCGTTCCATTTTCAGCCCCGGCATACATGCTACGCAGTTTGTAAATGTGAAAGGGTTTGCCAAACCTGCCAACTCGTTCCTGTTTGTAAAAAACGGGTCCTTTAGAACTGGCTTTAATAATAATGGCAAGTACAACAAAAGCCGGAAAAAGAATAACCCCTGCCAACAACGAAAGTGTTACATCGAGCAGGCGTTTTGTGTTTTCCTGCCAGGCAGGCATCAAACCATTCGAAATTTTAATCAGCGGACTTCCATAAATGGTGTTTGTTTTTACCATTCCCGAGAGGAAGTCATATAAATCGGGTAGCCCCCAAATCGTGATTTGACGGTTTTCAATTACTGTAAGAATTTCGCTGAGCCGCTTGTGTTCAACCGTTTCAATGGCAATAATAACTTCTTCAATCTGATTCTTTTCTATTATTTCAGTGAGGTCGGCAAACTGGCCAAGTTTCGGAATATGTTTGCTCAGCAGGCTGTCGTTATTTTCTTCGAGACCAACAAAACCAACGATTTTATTTCCGGCAGGCATAATCTGGCTGGTCATGTCGTTATAAATCTTTACTGCACGTTCGTTGCTCCCAATAATCAGCGTGTTAAAACCAATTTTGCGTTTGTGAATTTTGTGAATGGTCTGCGTTGTTATTATCAGTCTGAAAAAATAGGTTAATCCAAAATGCAATCCAAAGAGTGTGAAAAACAGCTGATAGTAATTTTTGTAAGTATGAATAAAGTCGTCGAGAATAAGCGTAAAGAAAATTACAATTACCCCAGCCAGGGCGGTGCTGAATGTTTGCCAGAGTTCGATAAGGCGCGAGCGGCGGAAAATATTTCTGTAAAAGCCTGTGATGTAATAAATGGTAATCCAGAAAACAGGGATAAAAATTAAGCCGATAAAAAAGCGGTTATTAAATTCGATTGGAATGTCGATACCAAAACGTTGGGGTTCAATAATGGCTTTCCGGTAAACAAAGAATACAATCCAACTGATTGCCGAGGCTAAAATATCGAAGATCAAGTATTTGGCTACCTGCCAGGGTTTATTCATTATTTCAAGTCAAAAGTTAAGTTAAGTGTAATCGTACAGAATGCTTACACATTAACGGATTTCAAAAAAAAATATTGCGGCAAAAGTAACTTTTCAGAGCATTTTATTCGCCAAAAAACTGTGCGATTTTTTTGTTGATTTTTTGCGACAGGTACATCGCAATAAGATAATCTTCGAGGGTGCTTTTTCTTCGGGCTTTATTCATAATTGTTTCCACAAAATAATCGGTTTCATTTATGTTTTCATAAACCGAAAGATCGATGGGCTGATTGTTGCACACAAAATTACTACGTGTGAAATTAAGGCTGATAAAGTTGTTTTTTGAGTAAATGCGAACCTTGAATTCTTCGAGCGACTCAAGCGAGCCGTAACTGATATTCACCACCGACGCATCGCCATATTCGAGCCGTACATTGGTGAAATCTGATTTATTGGGGCTCGAATTAAAAGTAACTGCACCCACTTTTTTCGGGCTGATGCCTGTAATATCGAGCAACATCAAAATTATCGGGTAAAGCAGATTTTCCTGGTTACTTTCGGTAAAATCGGTGATGTCGAGAAAAACGGGCGACGAAATGTTGTTACTCAGCCACTGCATGGCCGGGGTGAAAAAGTAGGGATTACTTACTTGTATTACCGACCCCGATTCGTTAGCCAGCTTAACAATCTGCGAACATTCGTCGATGGTAAGGTTCAGGTAACCAGCAGTAAACACATGTTTTGATTTTCGTACAATGTCGGAAAGCAGTTTGAATGGCATTAACGAAGCATTGTCAATCAGCAGCACATCGGCGCGCTCAATCAATTCCACTTTGTTGTATTCTGGTATCGAAAAATGGAAACTGTCGAGATGTGCGTTGGTTCCAACCGATGATTTCCCAATCACGTTAATATTTTTGTTTTCACGCAGTCTTTTTACAAATGGTTCCAGAACCTCTGTATTTCCAATGATACCGACATTTAACATGGCAATTCAATTTTGTAGTTTCACAAATATAGATAACCCGATTGCTCTCCCTTTTCTTTCTTCTTCTAACTTATCAACGTTGGCTGTTAATAGCGTCAGTTTATTACCAAAAACGACCGTATTAATTGCTTTGCCTGAATATTCTTTAAAAACCAACTTTGCCCGTTTCAACAATTCTTTTCACTTTGCTGTTGATTTTGCAGGGTAAAATTTTTTTTAGGTTATTTTTGAGGCATAATTTTTTCGAATGGCAATAAACGATACTCCGCGCCACCAGGGGATGCGGAAAAAACTGGTGGAAGGTTTGAAAATAAAAGGAATCAGGGACGAGAATGTACTTGCGGCCATTAGCAAGGTTCCGCGTCATCTTTTTATGGAAAGCACTTTTATACAGTTTGCATATAAAGACCAGGCTTTTCCGATTGGCGCCGGCCAAACCATTTCGCAACCATATACAGTTGGTTTTCAAACCCAGCTTTTACAGGTTACCAAAGGCGATAAAATTCTTGAAGTTGGTACCGGTTCAGGATATCAGTCGGCGGTTTTGCTCGAAATGGGAGCACGCGTTTTCACCATCGAAAGGCAAAAAGAATTGTATGCCAGGGTTCACAAATTTTTACCTGAGATTGGTTACAACCCGGCTTGTTTTTTTGGCGATGGTTACAAAGGTCTGCCGGGCTTTGCTCCATTCGACAAAATCGTTGTTACTGCTGGCGCTCCCGAAATTCCGGAAGCACTTATTTACCAGCTTACGATTGGAGGGATCATGGTTATTCCGGTGGGTAACGACCAAAAACAGGAAATGAAAATGGTGACCCGATTGGGTGAAAATGAATTCAAAACTGAAAATCACGGCGACTTTATTTTTGTGCCGTTGTTAAAAGGAACCGTAAATTTCTGAACATGCTTAAAATTGAAAAATTTGTCGTGAATCCGCTGGGCGAAAACAGTTATGTGATGTACGATGAAACCGGTGAATGTATTTTTATCGATCCCGGGTTTTATTACGAAGAAGAGTTTCAGGAAGTCAGGAATTTCATTGCTGAAAATAATCTCACGCCGGTAAAAATTGTAAATACGCATTGTCATTTCGACCATATTATGGGAGTTGAATTTATAAGAAATGAATACGGAATTCCCTTTGAAGCGCACGCTGACGACGCCTTTTGGGTTGAACGGGTTGTTGACCAGGGCCGGATGTTTGGCTTTGAAATTAATCCCGTAAACCCAATCGATTCATTTCTTACAGAAACAGAAAAAGTGAAATTTGGAAATACTGATTTGCAGGTTTTCCATGTTCCGGGTCACGCTCCGGGTCACGTTTGTTTGTACAACAGCGGTGCCGGCGTACTTGTGGCCGGCGATGTGCTTTTCTACGGAAGTATTGGCCGCACCGATTTACCCGGCGGCGATTATCAAACTTTAATTTCGAATATCAAAAACAAATTATTTGCCTTACCCGACGAAACTGTGGTGTACTGTGGTCACGGTCCCGAAACGAAACTTGGATTCGAAAAACGTACTAACCCGTTTCTGACATGAAAATGCTCCAGTCGGAAAAATTACTTTTACGAACTGGTATAAATCATTTTTTACAAAAGCGTTCATTTTTAACATTGCACAAAAAATAAAAACATAAAAAGTTATGGCTCACGATAAATTTGTTAACCGTCATTTAGGCCCGCGGGCAAATGAAATCAACGAGATGCTTGAATACGTTGGCGTTTCGTCGCTCGATGAATTGATTGCGCAAACCATTCCGGCCAATATCAGGTTAAAAAAACCACTGAAACTAAAGGAAGGACTTTCCGAACGCCAGTATTACAGGGAAATTCTGAAGCTGGCTTCAAAAAATAAGGTTTTTAATACTTACATCGGGATGGGGTATTACGATACCATCACACCGGCAGTGATTTTGCGAAATGTTTTGGAAAATCCGGCATGGTACACGTCGTACACGCCTTACCAGGCCGAGATTTCGCAAGGCCGGCTCGAAGCTTTACTCAATTACCAGACAATGGTTTGCGAACTTACAGGGATGGAAATTGCCAATGCATCGCTGCTCGATGAGGCCACTGCTGCGGGTGAAGCCATGATAATGATGATGAACCTGCGGAGTCGCCAGATGGTGAAAAACAACGTAAACGTTTTGCTGGTTGACGAAAAAATGTGGCCACAAACCCACGATGTACTTATTACCCGTGCAAATCCACTGGGTGTTGAACTGCAGATTCTGCCAAAAGATAAGTTTGAATTTACTCCCGATGTTTTTGGGGCAATGGTTCAGTACCCAAATTCTGATGGCGAAATTGTTAGTTATGCCGAATTGGTGAAACAGGCGCACGAAAAAGAGATAAAAGTGGCTGTAGCAGCCGATTTACTTTCGCTTGCATTGCTGGTTCCACCAGGTGAGTGGGATGCCGATATCGTATTTGGAAGCAGTCAGCGTTTTGGTGTTCCCATGGGATATGGCGGGCCACATGCTGCATTCTTTGCTGCCCGCGACGACTTTAAACGTTCAATGCCAGGGCGTATCATCGGCATCACCAAAGATATTCACGGAAACCGGGCACTTCGCATGGCGTTGCAAACCCGCGAGCAGCATATTAAACGCGAAAAAGCAACTTCAAATATTTGTACAGCACAGGCTTTGCTGGCCAACATGGCCGGATTTTTTGGCGTTTATCATGGTCCGGAAGGTATAAAAATGATTGCCAATCGCATTCACAGTATTGCAGTTTTTCTGGCTGTTGAAATCGAAAAACTGGGCTATAAACAGTTGAATATAAACTATTTTGATACCATCAGGTTTGAATTGCCAAAGCATGTAAAACGCGAGGATATTGAATGGCTCTCGCTCGAACTCGAAATGAATTTCCGCTATTTTGAAAATGGAGAAGTGGGTATCAGTATCGACGAAACCACCAACCGCGAAGACATGGGCTGGATTCTGGAAGTATTTGCAAAAGCTGCCAACAAAAGCTGGTCAGTGGTGCACGATTACCCCGAAGACGTTGCCATTACAACTGAGTTTGCCCGTACCTCCGATTTTATGACACAGGAGGTGTTTAACAGCTATCGCTCTGAAACCGAAATGGTGCGCTACATCAAAAAACTGGAACTAAAAGATATTTCGCTTACACATTCGATGATATCACTGGGGTCGTGCACCATGAAACTGAATGCCGCTACAGAAATGCTGCCAATGAGCTGGATTGAGTTTAACGGCATTCACCCGTTTGTGCCAAAAAATCAGGCGCGTGGTTACCACGAAATGATGGAAGAATTGCGCCGGGATTTAGCCGAAATTACCGGGATGGCCGACGTAAGCCTGATGCCAAACTCGGGAGCTGCCGGCGAATATGCCGGGCTGATGGTTATCCGCGAATACCACCGCAGCAGGGGAGAGGGACATCGCGATGTGGTGCTAATTCCTTCGTCGGCACACGGTACAAATCCTGCAAGCGCAGTTTCTGCCGGTATGAATGTGGTAGTGGTTGAATGTGATGAAAAAGGCAACATTAGTGTTGCTGATGTTCGGAAAAAAGCCGAAGAGTACAAAGACAGACTGTCTGCTTTTATGGTAACTTATCCTTCAACTCACGGTGTTTTTGAGTCGGCTATTATCGAAATGTGCGATATTATTCACGAATTTGGTGGGCAGGTTTATATGGATGGCGCCAACATGAATGCACAGGTGGGGCTAACTAACCCGCATAATATAGGTGCCGATGTTTGTCATCTTAACCTGCATAAAACATTTGCCATTCCGCATGGTGGAGGTGGGCCTGGTGTTGGACCGATTGCCGTTGCCAGCCATTTAATCGAGTTCCTGCCATCGCATCCTGTAATGAATAACGGGCATGTGGGAATCAATGCTGTTTCGGCTGCACCATGGGGAAGCGCTTCGATTTTGCCAATTACATATGGATATATAAAAATGATGGGGGCCAGCGGCCTAACCGATGCTACAAAAATTGCGATTCTTAACGCCAATTATATCGCCAAAGCATTAGGCGAAAATTATGGGGTGCTTTATACAGGTGAAAATGGAAGAGTGGCTCATGAATTAATTCTTGAATGCCGCCACCTGAAAGCTTCATCAGGAATTTCAGAGGAAGATATTGCCAAAAGGCTTATGGATTATGGGTTTCATGCACCAACACTTTCATTTCCGGTTCACGGAACGTTAATGATTGAACCTACCGAAAGCGAATCGAAATATGAACTTGATAAGTTTATTGATGCGCTGAATTCGATTTTCAACGAAATAAAAGAAGTGGAAACCGGAATTGCAAATAAACAAAACAATGTTTTAAAGAACGCTCCGCACACAGCGCAAAAAGTGGTTTCAGATGGTTGGGATTATCCTTATCCCCGCGAAAAAGCTGCTTATCCGCTTGAATGGATTAGGGCAAATAAATATTGGGTTCCGGTAGGCAGAGTTGATAATGCCTGGGGCGATCGTAATCTGATTTGTACTTGTGGTTCGCCCGAAGAATATGCTTCGTTTACAAGCGAAAAGTAACAATGATAGTTTTTCCGAATGCCAAAATCAACATCGGGTTGAATGTGGTTTCGAGGCGGGCTGACGGCTACCATAACCTCGAAACCATTTTCTACCCGGTGTCGTTATGCGACGCGCTCGAAATGGTTGAGTCTGACGAAACGCGACTAACCACATCGGGTATTTTAATTGACGGGCCTGCTGAAAACAACCTGATAATTAAAGCTTATCGGTTGCTGCAAAATGAGTTCAGGCTTTCGCCGGTTCATTTTCATCTGCATAAAGTTATTCCGTTTGGCGCTGGTTTAGGTGGTGGTTCAGCCGATGCCGCTTTTGCCCTGAAAATGCTCGGGGATTATTTCAATTTAAAACTAAACGTAGCCGAGTTAGAAATTTTTGCTGCACAAATAGGGGCCGATTGTCCTTTTTTTATTCAAAATAAGCCCGTTTTTGCTTCAGGAATTGGCAACGAGTTTCAGAATATACAACTCGATTTAACTGATTATCACATAGTAATTCTTAAACCCCCTTTCCCGGTAAGTACTGCCGAAGCTTACGGAAGTGTAATTCCATCCAACCCCAGATTCAGCTTGACTGAAATTACTTCAACTGCCATTTGTGACTGGAAGTATTTGGTTGTGAATGATTTCGAAAAAAGTGTGTTACCAAAATATCCTCAAATTGCAGAATTAAAGCAATTACTATACGATTCAGGAGCTGTTTTTGCATCCATGTCGGGCAGCGGTTCAGCTGTTTTTGGCATCTTCCGCCATTTACCGGTATTCCCCAAAGATAAAATACCTGCAGGTGTTTATATTTACCGGTGATTCCTCGTCATTCGCCGGCGTTAAGGTTTCGTTAACAAGATTTTCGTGTTTTTTAAGAAAAAGTCGTGTAACCTTTGTGCCTGTAATCAGTCTATTAAGACGAAAACAGAAACAAAAACAGAAACGATTTTAGAAACAGAAAATATGAAAACAACAATGAAACAATTAACAGCAGGAACAATTTTAACCTTAATTATGTTGGTTGGAAATGTAAACGCCGAAGGAACGCAGGCAAAAGCCTCAAACCATGAAAACGCAATTGAAACAACGCTGCAGGTTGAAAAATGGATGATGAACAACGCAGCGTGGAACACTGACAAAATGATTTCTTACGATTTGGTAGCAGACGAGTCACTCGGAATGGAAAACTGGATGACTGACGCCAATACCTGGGATGTAAACGACTTTGCAGCTGAAGAAGCAGAACAGGAATTGAAAGTGGAAGATTGGATGACTGAAAGTAACTGGGAATTAAAAAACCTGATTGCAGAAGAACAGGAAACGCCGCTTACAACTGAAAGCTGGATGACAACAGGACAAGCCTGGTTTACGGGCGAATTCGACAATGCTACGGAAACAGCGCTTGCAGTTGAAAATTGGATGATTAACGACAATGTTTGGAAATAATAGTTCAGAGAAACGCGATTAGTTTAGTTAGATTTTTGGAGGGCTGCCCGTTGGCAGCCCTTTTTTTGTTTGGGTGTACAAAATAACCTCATTTTTAGGTCTATATTTGAGCATCAAAAACCACGAAAACAAGTGAAAAAATTGAGCCGGAATATTGCATTTCTGATTTTTGCATTAACTGCAAAAATGGCTTTTTCACAAGATGTATCTTTTTCGCAATTTTATGCCAATCCCATGTATCTGAACCCCGCATTTGCAGGTTCGGCTGGTATTCCAAGGGTTGGGTTGCAATACCGCAATCAGTGGAGTGGATTCGAAAATGCATTTACCACTTACAGCGCATCTTTCGACGTTCCGGTTGATAAATTGCAGGGTGGCATTGGTGGCTATGTAATTAATGACGCTCAAGCCGATGGCATTTTGAAAACGCTTCAATTTAATTTGTCGTATGCTGTTTTCTTACAAATTTCTGAAACTTATCATCTGAATGGTGCCATTCAGGCCGGATATTATCAGAATTCGCTGAATACTTCCCGCCTGATTTTTGCCGATAATCTCGATCCGTACAACGGAAATCACGGTACCTCAGCCGAACTTTCCACGCTTACTGATCCCAATCATCAGTTTCTCGATTTTTCTGCAGGACTGATGATGTACAGCGAACGCCTTTTCTTTGGTTTGGCAGCACATCATCTTACCGAACCCAACCAGTCGTTTTATCAGGGCAGTGATAATGTCGCGCCACTCGAAAGAAAATATACGGCGCATTTCGGCGCAAAATTACCGGTTTTCCTGTATGGTCACAATCGCAAAAAATTTGATATTTCACCTCAGATTGTAACCCAGTTTCAGGGGAAATACCAGCAGTTGAATTACGGATTGTTTGCTACCAAACGAGGATTGATTGCGGGTACATGGTTCAGGCAAAACTTTGGGTTCAGGTACGATGCCATAATTTTTGTGCTTGGTTTTATGAAAAAAAGCTGGCAGTTTTACTACAGTTATGATTTTACAGTTTCGGGTCTTCGCGGAAACGCAGGCTCAACACACGAAGTTTCGCTTACTTTTTTTCTCAACCAGCCGATTGGAAAGAAAATTCTTCCGTTTTTTAACCAATATGAGGAAGAATTTGGAATAAGGTAATTTCTAATAATACCCTGATTCAATTTTTCGTACCACTTCCTCCAGCATTCTGTCATCACCCTGCGGATCATACCCATTTTTAAGATTATTCTTGAAAAGCCGGGCAATTCCCTGCCAGAAAACAGCGCTAAATTCGCCCCTGAAATTTTCGATAATACTGTATGCCGAGCGGTTGGTTTCCCGGTTAATCAATTTTAATAGAATTTTCCCATCTGAAATCGACCATTTCTTCAGCTCTTCCTTGTGTTTGTCAAGCAATTCCTTCTCAAGGTTTTTCATCAGTTTTTTCCGGTCCCGCTTACTTTCCAGCGCATAATACTGAGGTTCGTACTTATCAAGCAGAATGCGGGCTTCCACTGCAAGCGGATAAACTTTTTTTACTTTGGCCACATACCGGGAATAGTTTTGTTGCTGACGTTTATTGGCAAATTTACGTTCAGGATAAACCCATATTTCAGGCACCATGCGCTGGATAATTGTGTCGTTTCCTACAACTATACCCATCACGTATTCGCCCTTTTGCTGCCCCAGTACTTCATATTGAGTGCTTAAAAGCAAAACAAAAAATAATATGGTTAAGCGTAAATTCATTTTCACGGCAATACTGCAAAATTAGAACGAAAATTGAATCAGACAATTGTAAAGGTTTCACTGATTGTCTTTGTCAAAAATTACAATTGATTAATAAAAAGGAATCTATTTTCTTTGATTATTTTGGTAAATTGTTGATATTTAGTTTTTTGAAGCAATGTTTTAGTCGGCGAAAGGCAAGTGTGATAAAACTCATTCGATATTATTGTTCTTAAAACTTATCTTTGAGAACTGTTAAAAAATCAAAATGGCAATTTATGAGAACCAGTATCAATTCTGAATTTGGTAAGCTTGAAGGCGTGATAATTCACCAACCGGGCTCTGAAGTTGAAAACATGACACCCGAAAATGCCGAACGTGCCTTGTATAGTGATATTCTTAATCTCTCAGTGGCTTCGCGTGAATTTGCCCAACTTGAAGGAGTGCTGAAAAAAGTGGCTCCGGTTTTTCATGTCAAAAACCTGCTTGCCGATGTATTACAAAACGAACAGGTTAAACACCAGCTTTTGCGTGAGATTTGCGAAAATGAAGGAGGTGGCTGCAATCCTGAAAAACTCGTGTCAAATGATGCAGTTAAACTGGCTGACCTGTTGATTGAAGGCGTTGTTCTTGAAAAAAACAACCTCACCAATTACCTCAGTAATGAGCGTTTTTTGCTCAGGCCATTGCATAACCTGTTTTTTACACGCGATTCGGCCATGGGAATGAACGACAGGATGATTATCGGGAAAATGGCCAATAAAGTGCGCGAACGCGAAACCATGATTATGGATGCTATTTTTTCAAATCACCTACAGTTTGAAACGAACGTACTGAATCCTTCAAAACCGAACCAGGGAATCTCGCTGAATCCTTCGGTAACGATTGAAGGTGGCGATTTTTTGGTGGCAAAAGAAAATGTTTTTGTTATCGGAACCGGGGTACGTACAAGCACACACGGTATCGATTTTATTATCGAAAATTTGAAACAACACAAAACCGGGCCGCAACATATTATTGTGCAGGAACTACCATCAACACCCGAATCGTTTATCCACCTCGACATGGTTTTCACTTTCCTTAATAGCGATGCCTGCATGGTTTATGAACCTGTAATTACTAAAATGAACCGTTTGCGCACAATTCATATTCATATTGAAAATGGCAAAGTAGTTAAAATTGAAGAAAAGCCTGATATTCTGGTTGCACTGAAAAAGCTGGGTATCGACATGAAACCTGTTTCGTGCGGGAGCAAAACCGACTCGTGGGTTCAGGAGCGGGAACAATGGCATAGTGGTGCCAACTTTTTTGCTATTGCTCCCGGTAAAGTTATTGGTTATGAGCGGAATGTTCATACGATTGATGAACTGAATAAAAATGGATTTGAGGTTTTAAAGGCGGTCGATGTTATTGAGAATCGTGTGAATATCGACGATTATAGTAAATGCGTTGTGCTGATTGCCGGAGCCGAACTTGCCCGTGGTGGTGGTGGCGCCCGTTGTATGACAATGCCTGTACGAAGAAAAGAGGTAAATTGGTAAACATGCGAAAACTACGAAATCCAGAGTTAAACAGGCTTACTCCCGAAGCCTACCTGCAAGCTGAAAAATTGCCGCTTGTGGTGGTGCTCGACAATATCAGGAGTTGTAATAACATCGGTTCAGTATTTCGAACTTCTGATGCTTTGCTCGTTGAAAAGCTCGTTTTGTGCGGAATTACAGCCACCCCGCCCAATGCCGAAATCCATAAAACAGCGCTCGATGCTGAAAAAACCGTGGCCTGGCAATATTTTGAAAAAACCGAAGATGCAGTAATTCAACTTCAACAAAACGGGTACAAGGTTTATGCACTTGAACAGGTGGAAAACAGCATTTCACTGCCTGAATTTCGACCCGCCAATGGTGAGAAAATTGCCATTATTCTGGGGAACGAGGTAAAAGGGGTGCAGCAAAGTGTGGTAAATTTGTGCGATGGCAGTATCGAAATTCCACAGTATGGAACAAAACATTCGTTTAATGTTTCGGTGAGTACAGGTATTGTTTTGTGGGATATCTTCAGTAAACTGAAATTTGTAAAGTAACTGCGAGCCTGATTCATGGAAAAATCATAATTGTTTGACTTTTATCTCAGCCCAGAAACTAAAATTGCGTTATTGAAGTTTTTGTTGTAATTTGAAAACCATAATTTTAATTCATTCCTATTATGGCTTTTAAACTTTCTGAACTTAATCCTTTGTTGAAATCACAAACAGAAGGTGCTCAACGGATTACAACCTGGTTGGCAATGCTTGCCTTGGTTCTTCTGGCAGCCGAGATTATAATCATTCTGGCACTGTTTGTAACCCCCAAAACCAGTCCCATTTATAATTGGTTTGTTCCGATAATCCTGGTTTTTCTGCTTGTTTTTATTGCAGCCTACTTTTTCGAACGAAAGCTTTCTGCAAGGAAACCATCCGCTGAATCATCTGCTCATTCAAAAATTGAAAAGCAGATTAAAGGTCACTGGTTTGAATTTGTTCACAACCACGACAGAATTGCTTTTAGTATATCTGAAATTGGCTACGACCAAAGTCAGATGCAGTTTTTATTGCAAGGAACTGCCTACTCAAAAGATGGAAAAAAAGCTGCAACCTGGAGTAGTTCAGGATGTGCTGTTACAAACCTTTCAGTTCCTGAATTCAAATATTTCTGGGAAGGTGAGCATTTTAAAGGAGAAGGTTCTGATAAAACATTTTCCGGAATAGGTGTTATCAAATTTCCTCCTATAAAATCAGCTCCTATATCCAAGGCAAAGGGCTGGTATATTTCAGGAAGTATTTCGGACCTTGATTTTACCGGAAGATATAAAATCGATTTTGTTAAATGCACAAAGGACGAGATTGAAAAAATTGAGAAAGACGATTCGGTTTGGCTTAAAGAGCGCTATAAAAAATGGAGAAACAGTTTTGAAAACGACTGATAAAATCGTAATTAAAATACCCTTTTATGCCCGAAGAATTTCTGCAATACATCTGGGAAAACAAATTTTTTGAAACAGGGAACCTGCAAACCACGGGTGGTTTGAAAATTGAAATTATCAGCCCCGGCAAACGAAACACCGATTCGGGTCCCGATTTTTTTAATGCGAGGATAAAGATTGATGGCACTATTTGGGTTGGCAATGTGGAGATTCACCGGCTGGCAAGCGATTGGGAACGACACAACCACAATGCTGATGCAGCTTACAATAATGTTATTCTGCATATTGCCGAAATTATTGACAAACCTGTTTTCAGAAGCAATGGAGAAGAAATTCCGGCAATGATTTTACAATATCCCGCAGCATTGAAAACAAATTACCAGAAATTGCTCGATGCCAAAACATGGATTGCCTGTCAAAGCCAGTTTCATAAAATAGACCCTATTGTTTTGCAGTTGGGTTTTAACCGGCTGATGATTGAAAGGCTGGAAGAAAAAACCAGCGAAATTAATGCCCGTTTAAAACAAAACAACCATAACTGGAACGAAACTTTTTATCAGGAATTAGCGCGCATGTTCGGATTTAAGGTAAATGCAGTACCGTTTGAACTGCTTGCAAAATCAACCCCGGAAAGCATTCTTGCCAAACACAAAAACAGTATTTTTCAGCTTGAAGCGCTGCTTTTTGGTAACTCAGGACTGCTAAACGAACAACTTTTGGGCGATGATTATTTTATGGAGCTTCGCAAAGAGTACGCTTTTCTGTACCAAAAATACAAGCTGAAACCCATCGAAAGTCACTTGTGGAAATTTATGCGGTTGCGTCCCGGTAATTTTCCAACCATACGCATTTCACAGTTTGCGGCCTTAATTTTTAAGTCAAACGGACTATTTTCAAAAATCATGTCCATCGAACACCTTGATGAACTGCAGCAACTCTTCAAAGTAGAAGCTTCAGCGTATTGGAATTCTCATTTCAGTTTTAATAAAAATTCAACCCAAAAGTCGGTGAAAGAATTGGGAATTAGCTCAATCAATACTTTGATAATTAATGTGGTGATTCCGTTCTTGTTTGTTTTTGGCGAAACGCAAAACAAGGAACACCTGAAAAACCGGTCGCTCGAATTTTTAGAACAGCTGCCAGCCGAGGAAAATTCCATTATCGCAAAATGGCATGAACTTGGAGTTGAGTCGCGGTCGGCATTTGAGAGTCAGGCGCTGCTGCAGCTAAAAAATAAATATTGTGAAAAGAAAAAATGTTTAAATTGCCAAATCGGTGTAAAACTGGTAAAAGCAATTGAAACAAACCAATGAGCCAGCAGCAATACAATAAATTCTACGAAGTTTCGAGTCTCACCATAAAAATTGGTGTGGCATTGCTTTTTTTGCTGATTGTTGCTGGAACAGTTGGTTACCGGCTGATTGAAGGGTGGGAGTGGATTGATTGTTTGTACATGACTATCATAACCATGGCTACAGTGGGTTTTAAAGAAGTCGGGCCACTTTCGTTGGCGGGTAAAATCTTCACCATGGGGCTCATAATCACCAGTTTAGGAATTTTGGCCTATGTTACAACAAGCCTGGCACGGTTTGTTTTTGATGGTGAACTTGCAAATTATATAAAAACATACAGGGTGGATAAGAGAATTGCAAAATTAAAAAACCACGTCATCATTGTTGGCTTTGGCCGCAACGGTGAGCAGGCAGCCATTGAATTAGCCGAAAACGGAGTCGATTTTGTGGTAGTTGACAAACGTGATAACGTAATCGGGCGTGTTCGCGAAAATCCTGATTTGCTTTACATTAAAGGCGATGCAACCCACGAGGAAGTGCTTGAGCAAGCTCGCATACACGATGCCCGTGCTATTATTGTAACCACGCCGCAGGATGCCGACAATGTGTTTGTGGTGCTTACAGCCCGAAGCATGAATCCGGGTTTAACGGTTATCAGCCGCGCTTCGGAAATGGAATCGCTGATGAAACTGAAACGCGCCGGCGCCACAAATGTGATTATGCCCGAACGCATTGGCGGACAGCGCATGGCAAAGCTTGTACATCAGCCCGATGTGGTTGAATTTCTTGAATATATTCTTTTGCAAAAAACGCAGGATGTAATTCTTGAAGAACTTCCTTGCCGTAAAATGGCGCAGCAATGGGTTGGAAAATCGATTGCCGACATGAAAATAAGGGAAAACACAGGTGCTAACATTATCGGCATAAAAACAGGTGGCGCCCGTTATGTTTTTAATCCCGACCCGCAAATGATTCTTTCGCGCAACGACCAGTTGTTTGTGCTGGGGAACAGAAAACAAATCGACCGGCTGCAGATTCTGATGGAAAAAGGAATCTGAAAGTGAATACAAGAAGAAAGCCCTGAACCACCCGGGTGGTTCAGGGCTTTCTTTTTGCATCATAACTCACTATCCGGAAGCAGAACTATTCTTACAACCCTGTACTGATAAGGAAAGTGGTTGCAAAAGCCACAATTGCGTACAACTCAGGAAATACAGCCAGAACCATCGCTTTCCCGAAAACATCGTAACCTGCGCCAATTCCGGCAATACCATCGGCACAAACTTTTCCCTGCTGAATGGCCGACATCAGCCCTACAAAACCAAGAATCAGTCCGGCGGCCAGAATGGCTACTCCCTGAAGTACAGTCATTTCGGGAAGAATTGTCCCCGATGTGTTGATGATGAAAAATCCGGCAAATCCATACAAACCTTGTGTGCCGGGCAATGCGCTTAAAAGCATGTATTTACCAAATTCGGCTTCGTTTTTTTTCAGTGCGCCCAGGGTTGCGCTGCCACCGATTGAAACGCCTATGGCGCTGCCGATACCGGCCAGGCCAACCATCAGGGCCAGCCCGATGTACGATAGAATTACTGGTGTTGTCATAACTGAATCTCCTTATTTTTAATTGATTAATTTATTTTTAAACGGTTTATATTCTTTTCCACCACCGGCAAAACCGGCGTTTTTATAAAATTCAACAAAGGTTAATCGCATGGGGTGTACAAATGCACCAAGTGACGAAATCAGCAGGTTTGCGCCATGCCCGACAATCAGGAAAATCACAAAAAATATCGGGCCGATAATCGGGAATGAATCTTTGATTTGCAACCCAATTGTATTTACAACAAACCCGAGTATTGCCCCCGAGATTCCAAGCGCAAACAAACGAACATACGAAAGTACATCACCAAAAATACCGCTGATACCGTACAATTCCCAGATTCCTTTTCCAATTCGTCCTAAGATTCCTGAGGCCGGGTCGCTGAAAAATACGACCAGTGCAATGCCTGCATAAATAATATACATATTTATGCCGGGAAGCATTTTGGTTATCGTCGCATCTATAATTCCCAGCAAAATAATAATCCAGCCAATGGGAAGTATGGCGTATTGCCAGCCAAACATCCGGTAATTATTTACCGCGCGGAGTGCCATTCCAAACATAATTTGCAGCATCCCAACGGCCAGCGACAGGTAAAAAACCTTTTGACTATCAAGCATGATGTTGCGCAGATTTCCAAGACTTTCAACTTCGAGCAGGTTGATACCAAAGAATGTTCCGGTAATTGTGCCCAGCAAAATTGTTCCGATACCCAGAAACTGCGCCAGCGAAAGAATTGGTTTTACATCAGCCGCAGCTTTTCGTTTATACCAGGTGGCGCCGGCAACAATTACAATTCCGTAACCCAAATCGCCCAGACAGAATCCAAAAAACATCATAAAAAACGGGGCGAAAAAAGGTGTCAAATCCATTTCGGTATAGGCAGGCAACGAAAACAGCTTGCCAACCGGTTCGTACAATTTGGCAAATCGGTTATTTTTTTGTTTGATTGGAATTTTATCTTCTGCTTTTGCCTTTTCCTTAATCCACGCAATGTCGTTTTTGTTGAGGTATTCTTCAAGAGCAGCTGTATCGTCGATTGGGGCATAGGCCTCAACTATCTGAACCATATTTTCAACTACAGTGGTTGTGTGACTTAGTACCTTTTGAAAATCGATGCTTTGTTCCAATTCCAGCAGGTACCTTTCAACTGACGGAATCTGGTTTGCAGCAATTGTATTTAAATCGTTTTCAATTGCTGCTATCTGAGTAGTGACAGCTTTTCTGTCGTTTTCAAGCTGGCTGATGGATTCGTCGGGAATTCTTACTTCCTCGGCATCCAATTCCGGTATTTCGGGCGATGTGTTCACCATCGCGAAATAAACCCAGGGGCTGATTGTGTTTACAACAAAAACGAAATGTTCCTTTTCCCATTCAGGTTTGAATTTTTTTTCTGAAGTCACAAAAAGCCGCACGTAAACTTTATTTTCCTTCAGTTTTTTTATGGTTTCTACCGAAAAATCGCCCCAGGGAGCAAGTGTTTTTATCAGTTTTTGCAGGTGAGTATCGTGGTGTTTCAGTGCCTCTTTTTTGTCACGCAATGCAAGTATTTTTTCTATAATCGCAGCACCGTTTTCCTGCAAATCCGGTTGACCCTGATTTTCTCTGATAACAGTTTTATTCTTTTCAGCGGCTTCATTTACCTTGTTCAGGTATTGCAAAACCTGCCGGGCCGATTTCAACCTATCGAGTTTATCCCTGATTTCAGGACCTTGCTCAGTCGATTTTTCCACAATATCGAGCACGCCGATTTCGCGGATATCTTCCAGAAACTTTTCGTATTCAACATGATACGCCAGAAATGTATATTTTACCATCGGGACAATCATACCAATTCCTCCTGTTCCTGCTGACGGTTTTTAACTATTTTTTGCGACGATTTCGAAAGATTTTCTTCGTCTTCCAAAAAACGTTTTATTTTTCTGATTGCGTCCTGGTACCCCGGAATCTGCACCTTTTCGTACAGATTTACTTTTTGCGTGGTCTTTTTCCGGGCCTGGTACAACAGTTCGCTTTTGCGGTGCATTACCTCGCGGCCAATGGTGTGCGTTGTCAATTCTTTCAGAATATCAATACCTGCCAAAAACCATTGTGGCTGGTTAAACAGGCTGAATTCACCGGTTTCGAAAATGATGTTTTCGAGCTGTGGAATTTTAACCCCGGCTACTTTTTTCGACGACAGTTCCAGTTCTTTCACTTTAAGCAACGAGCTGTCAAACTCTCCCCAGATTCTGATGAATTTTTCATATTCGGTCATTTTTTGATTCAGTAGTTTCTCCAGTTCAACAGCCTCGTTTTTGGCACGTTTCACCTCAACACGCAGCGCCGCCTCCTTATTTTTTATGGTAGGCAACGCCCGGACCCGGGTTTTCAGTTGCTTTTCAAGCTCCTGCAGCGCTGTTTTATTGTATTGAAAATTCATTGTCTTTTAAAATAACTTTGAAAAACTACTTCTCAACTTTCATCAGTTTCAGATTATTCAATTGTCCCCTTGAGGGGATTCAGGGGTGAAAATTACTCACCTTTCCAGTACATCTCCATAAATTCGCTACGGATGGCCACTTCTGCCTTGCTGAAATATTTGGCAAACAAGCTCCATGCAGTATCGAGCATTTCGTCGATTTCTATATTAACGTCAATGGCAAGTAACTTGTCAGAATATTCTTTCCCGAATTTCAGCGTTCGCTCATCGTAATCTGTCAGGTCGAACCCGTTTTCGAGTTTTGTTTTGGCCTGTGCTGCATCGGCAAACAACCGGATTGCTGTGTTCATCACCTGCGGGTGGTCCTTTCGTGTTTTTTTCCCGATTACCAGTTGTTTCAAACGCGAAAGACTGCGGAACGGGTCAACGATTACCTTCCCGATATCAGAGTCCTTTCTCAGGAATAACTGTCCTTCAGTGATATATCCTGTGTTGTCGGGGATGGCATGAGTAATATCGCCGCCCGAAAGTGTGGTTACCGCAATGATGGTTATCGAACCGCCATCGGGGAACTGAACTGCTTTTTCGTAAATTTTTGCAAGGTCGGAGTACAATGAACCGGGCATACTGTCTTTTGATGGAATTTGGTCCATGCGGTTCGATACAATACTCAGCGCATCGGCATACAACGTCATGTCGGTGAGCAACACAAGTACGCTTTGCTTTTTGTCAACTGCAAAATATTCGGCGGCGGTTAAAGCCATATCCGGAACCAAAAGTCGCTCTACAGGCGGGTTTTCGGTTGTATTTACAAAGCTGATGATGCGTTCGAGCGCACCGGCATTTTCAAAAACGTTTTTATAAAAAAGATAATCGTCATTGGTAAGGCCCATTCCACCCAGAATGATTTTGTCGGCTTTTGCACGCATCGCCACCATCGCCATTACCTGGTTAAAGGGCTGGTCGGGGTCGGCAAAAAACGGAATTTTCTGACCCGTAACCAGCGTGTTGTTCATATCAATACCAGCGATACCGGTCGCAATGAGTTCAGAAGGTTGTTCACGGCGCACCGGGTTCACCGACGGGCCGCCAATTTCGCGTTCTTCGCCCTCCACTTCAGGGCCACCGTCAATCGGATTTCCAAAGGCATCGAAAAAACGGCCGGCTAAGTCGTCGCTTACTTTCAACACCGGCGGTTTGCCCATAAAAACCACTTCGGCATTGGTCGGGATTCCTTCGGTTCCACCAAAAACCTGGAGCGTAACCACATCACCAATAATTTTTACCACCTGAGCTAAACGTCCGTTTACCATTGCCAGTTCTTCGTAACCTACGCCACTGGCGCGCAGCGAACAGGTTGCCTTGGTAATCTGGATGATTTTTGTGTATATTTTTTGAAATGCTTTTGTTTCCATTGCTTATTTCCTTTCGCCGATGATGGTTTGTAATTCGTTGTAAAAACTGATGAATTTCTCCGACTCATATTCCGAGTAGTTCATCTGCTTCAATACGTTAATGATTCGTTTGAAATAGGGATTAACCTCGTCAAACGACTCAAATCTGAAATCGATATCGCAGATGCCCAAAACAGTTTCGAGCAGAAATTTCTGGCGGTCGAGTGGGGTGCGTTTATCCACTTCGTCGAAGGCATCCTGTTGAAGCACCACAAAATCGATGACTTCGCCACGCCAGAAACGCAGGTGATAATCGATTGGCACACCATCGTCGCCGAGGATATTGATTTGTTCTGACGCTTCTTTCCCGCGTAAAAGCAGGTTTTTTGCCCTTGAAACCTGGTCAATCCAATCTTCGCTGATATTGGTTTTCAGGTATTCCTGTAGTTCGGGATATTCAAGATATTTTGAGTAGCTGTCAATCGGGTCGATGGCCGGGTAGCGTTTGCTGTCGGCGCGTTGTTGCGAAAGTGCATAAAAACACCTGGCCGCCTTTTTAGTCGATTCGGTAACCGGTTCTTTCAGGTTTCCACCTGCCGGAGATACTGTTCCGATAAAAGTGATGGAACCTGTTTTGCCATTATTTAAATGCACAAATCCAGCCCGTGAATAGAAATTTGAAATGATTGCCGGCAAATCCATGGGGAATGCGTCGGGGCCGGGGAGTTCTTCCATTCGGTTCGACATCTCGCGCAATGCCTGAGCCCAGCGCGAAGTTGAGTCGGCAAGCAAAAGCACTTTCAGTCCCATGCTGCGGTAATATTCGGCCAAAGTCATTGCAGTATAAACCGAAGCTTCGCGCGCCGCCACCGGCATATTCGAAGTATTGGCGATAATTGTGGTACGTTCCATCAGTTTGCGGCCCGTGCGCGGGTCTTCAATTTCTGGAAATTCGGTAAAAATTTCAACCACCTCATTGGCACGTTCACCGCAAGCGGCCACAATTACAACATCGGCTTCAGCCTGTTTTGAAATGGCTTGTTGAAGCACTGTTTTTCCGCTGCCAAACGGACCGGGGACAAAACCAGTTCCGCCTTCCACAATGGGGTTCAGCGTGTCGATGGTGCGCACTCCGGTTTCAAGCAATCTGAATGGCCGTGGTTTATGGGTGAAAGTTTTTATTGGAATTTTCACTGGCCAGTTTTGGGTCATGGTCACTTTGTATTCAATGCCTTTGCTGTCGGTTAGAATGGCAATTTCTTCATTCACTGTGTATTCGCCGGCAGCAGCGATTTTTTTCACCGAATATTTCCCTGCAAATTTAAACGGCACCATAATTTTGTGCGGAATCACGTTTTCGGTAACCTCTCCCAGCCAGTCGGCTGCAGCCACAGTGTCTCCAACTTTGGCTAACGGGATAAAATCCCAAAGTTTTTCGTAATCCAATGCTGCTGTGTAGTCGCCACGTTTCAGAAAAACGCCTTCCATTCGGTCGAGGTCGTGTTGCAACCCGTCGTAATTGCGCGACAAGATGCCCGGGCCCAGCGTTACTTCAAGCATGGCGCTGGTAAATTCCACATCCTGACCCACTTTCAGTCCGCGAGTGCTTTCGAACACCTGGATGAACACCTTCTTTTCAAAAACCTTTATTACCTCTGCCATCAGGTCGATACCCGCATGTTTGATGTAACAAATCTCGTTTTGCGATACCGGCCCGTCAACTTCAACGGTTACCAGGTTGGCAATAATTCCGGCAATCTTTCCCTTGGTTTGTTTAACTTCTCTTTCCATAGATATTAAAGTCTTTTGAAAATTCTATACTGTGTTCGAGTGTTTCCAGGATTTCAGCAAAACGGGTCTGACTTTGGGTAGTTTCGAGCTGCACCCAGCGTTCAATCATCATAAATTTGATTACAAACGCCAGCACCTGCTCAATAGTAAAGCTGTTGAAGGTATTCAGTTCGTCAATGTATTCCCATTTCAGGCGGTCGATGGTAGTTTCCTGTTCCAGAATATTGGTGTTTGCGTAAATTTCGGCAATGTCTTCAATGTACGGGTAATCATTGGCGAGCCCAAAGTCTTTTGAGAAACCTCTTTTTGCTGATTCAGTTAATTCATATTCGCCAATCAGATTGCTTTCGATATCGAGGCTGAATTTACGGGCATTGTAAACTGCAAAAATATTGTTGACATCGCGCAAAAACCAGAACCATTTTCTGGTAAATTCATTTTTCTGCCCCAGCATAAAATCGTAATAATGCCAGGTAAGCTGATTTTCGGGACTGAGTTTTGCGTTGACAGGAGTTTCTTCGCGGTAATTTTCGAGGAAAACCTTCATGTAGCCGGGTAGTTTTTCAGGTTCCTTTAACTCATCTGTTAAAAAAGCAAGGTCGAAATTTCCGTACGGAAGAAAGTCTTTTCCGTTTTTCAGCAGCAGGTTAACAAGGTTCAGGTTATCGGTTTGCAAAAACAGGTGCGAAACCAGCTTGTAATCGTCGGGATGAAGATGACACAACAATTCCTGTTTCAGTTCATCCACCGAAAAAGGCAGTTTTTTCTGGTCTGGCGCCATTTCGGGGAAGCCGGCCACCAGGTAATAGTAGTTACGGCGTGTCATTATTCTTCTCCGTAAATAAGGTTCGCAGTTTTGGCTTTCAGGTATGTTTTAAAGAAATTGTCAAAATCGTCGCCGGTAAAGTTGATGATGTAGCTGTTATCGGCAGGGGCGATTTTAAAGCCCGATTTAAACTGGTCGTCGAAATTCACCGCAAGACCTTTGCTCAATAAATGGTTGATTTTTGTTTTAATGAGCTGGTCGAAACTGCTCTTTTTTTCTGTCGGAAGAATGATTTGCAGGTTGATGCTTTGGGCATCGTCGGGCTGCCATTTCTGCACCATCAGTTCGATAATGGATTTCAGGAAATCAGCGTCGCTGAGATTTTTTTCGATGTCGCTTTTCAGCAGGTCTTTTACAATTAACCAGGTAACCTGGTTTTTCAGTGCAGCAATTGCCTGTTTCGACGAAAGCTTTAGTTCCGATTCGGTTTTCTGCTTCAGTTCTGCACTTTGTTTTTTTGCATTTTCTATGATTGTTCCGGCTTCAGCCTGTGCATTTTTTACAATTTTGTCTGCTTCCAGTTTTGCATTTTCAATCATTGCATCGGCCTCAATCCGGGCTTTTTCAATACCAAGGTTGTATAATTTGTCTGTAAGTTCCTGAAGTTTGTTTTCCATTTTCTTACCGGTTTAAGTTGTTTTAAATCCTCTTCATTTGAAAAGAGCGCCTTAAAAATAGCAAACAACCCGGGAAAATAACCTTTCAAAAGTCAATGTTATTTTTTTGTAAAGAGGGGATGTTATACAACATAGCAATTCGCTTTATTTATGCCACAGACTTGCCTGCGGCAAGCAGGTTCGCAGATTTAAATTTTTGAAGCGTTCATCATCTGTGAACCTGCCAGAGGCATTCAGCTGTTCTGCCTTTTTGTGAATAGCCCCGGAGCTTCAGCCCGGGGTCAGTAATTCCCAATAATGGCCTGTAGGTAGTTTGAAAAGGAGCAGTTGCGATTTAAATACGGTTGCCAGCGCCGGTGTTTCAAACAGCCTACAGTGTGTTGTTGGTGGCATATTAACCCCCAGCATGAATGCCGGGGCTAATCAAAAATCGTCCTGAATAACGCCTGCTGGTGCGGATTTACAATCTGTAGCTTAGCCTTTGGCTGAAATTGGATGGCAAGTATTGATTTGAGCGCACAAAATATAAGCCATTTGGCTGCAAACCAAAGGGCTTTTAAGTTGTATTGAGCAGGAGACTTTGCGTCACCTGCTCAATAATTTTACCACACACGTGAATGCTCAACATGTCAAAAAAATCTTGAACGTTTACTTTTTGCCCGGCCCGCTGGGAACAAAACCTTTCTATCCGGCTTTTCATTGTCAGATTTTCTTAAATTTGAGCATGATAAAAAAAAATATTATTGAGAATTAAGCAGTTGGTTAATTTGGCCGACCCAACGGGTACAATTATATTATATGGTTCTCATGCCCGGGGTGAAAATAAAAAACAGTCGGATATTGATTTGCTTATTCTTGTAGATATTGATAAGGTTTCATATTCGGATGAGAAAAGAATTAAATACCCATTGTACGATTTAGAATTTGAGACAGGGAAAGTAATTAGTCCGTTGATAATTAGTCGAAAAGATTGGGTGACTCGTCATTCAATAACTCCACTTTATAAAAATATTACAAAAGAGGGCGTTCAATTATGACAGGTGATATAAACGACCTTATCAAATAACCGTTGAGAAGGATATAAAACGCGGGCGAAACCTTGCAACTTGTGTCTTGCCTGGAAAAAGCAAAAAGTTTCTTGCCCTTGTTGGCAAAAAGCACTTTGTAATCTGACGGACAGCGGGGCCGCACCTGCGTTGGTGATAAAAACAGGCATAACGCCTTGATTGAAAATTTTTTAAATTTGCTGTCATGATAAAACGAATTTACATTGACACTTCTGTTTTTGGTGGATACTTCGATAAAGAGTTTGAAAAAGAAACCAAACCTTTTTTTGAAAGGCTTCTGCAAAAACGAATTATTGTAATTGTTTCCGAAATTCTGGAATTAGAGCTTTACAGAGCGCCTGTTTTTATTCAGGATTTCTTTGAATCGTTGCCAAATGAATTGATTGAGAGGGTTGAATTAACTGACGAAGCACGAGAACTTTCTGAAAAATATATTTCTGAGAAAGTTGTTGGAAAAACCAGTCGTGCTGACTGCCAGCATATAGCTTTGGCAACCATTTACAAAGCAGATGTTTTGGTAAGTTGGAATTTTAAGCATATTGTAAACCTTGAACGGATTCGGGGTTATAATTCGATAAATTTCAGACAAGGATATCAAATGACAGAAATACGTACACCAAAAGAAATTTTTAGTTATGAAAACGATAACGACTGATATTGTAAAAAAAATGCGTGAAATACGTGATAAATTCAGCAATGAAATAATGGAAATGACCTTAGAGCAAGAGAAGGAATATATCAAAAATCAATTGGCTGAATTAAAATTAAAAAAACAAGGCAAGCAACAGGCAGTTTGAAGAATTTCCCCTACCGTTGCCAATTTGTAATCCGTACCTCAGCCTTTGGCTGAAAATCGCTGGCAAGTATTGATTTGAGCGCACAAAATAAAAGCCCTATGGCTGCAAACCAAAGGGCTTTTAAGTTGTATTGAGCAGGTGATACAAAGTCCCCAGCTCTAATGGTGCGCAGAGAAAAATTATTTCTCCGGCTCCGCATCAAACTTCTCGATAAAATCGGTTGAAAGCACTCTGAACTCGGTGCGCCGGTTAATGGCGTTGCAAATGTCCTGTTGTTCTTTCGGAAGTTTCAGAATAAATTCTTCAGTCAGCTCATCGCCGCGTTTCAGAAAATCATATTGTTTTGCCAGTTCGCGTGTTATTTCTTTTGGCCATGTTTCGCCATATCCCTTGGCTACAAGGCGTTGCGGGCTGATTCCTTTTTCAATTAAATAATCAACAACACTCTGGGCACGTTTCTGCGACAGTTCCGAATTGGCCTGATTGCTGCCCACATAATCGGTGTGCGCCATTAATTCGATGGTAATTGTGGGGTTGAAAACCAGTACCTGGTAAACCGTGTCAAGCGCAATTTTCGATTCGGGTTTCAGCTCAAAACTGGCGAATTCGTAATTAATATTATCCACTTTAATGGGCGAGTCGGTGGGTGTTAAATACATTTCGAAGGCAAAATCCTTACTGTCGTCGAGCCCGATGGTGCTGGCCGCAGCTTTGTCGCGCAGGTAGCCATCTTTAAAAGCTGCAAAAACATATTCGGTTTCGGGTTTCAATTTCATTTTGAATTTGCCACCCGTTGCACGTACTTTCATGTTTGTACCGTCGGTACCGATTACGCGAACCGTTGCACCATCGATGTGGTTGCGGGTTTCCTTGTCGAAGACATCGCCTTCAACCTGATAGACTTTTGGCGGAACCACAAACGAATAAATATCATCGCCTTTCGAACCTTTGCGGTTGCTGGTAAACATGCCTTTGTCCTCGCCTTTTATGTAAGCAATACCAAAATCGTCGAATGGCGAATTTACGGGCGACCCCATATTTTTTACTGTCCAGTTGCCGTCGTCTTCTTTTGTGGCCACAAAAATATCGAGCCCACCCATGCCAGGCAGATAATTCGAAGCAAAATAGAGTTCGCCGTTGTCGCGAACAAACGGGAACATTTCGTCGCCGGAAGTATTTATTTTATCGCCCAGGTTTACAGGTTTTGTAAATGAACCCCCTGATTTTTCGGCCACCCAAATGTCTTTTCCGCCAAAACCACCTTCCATGTCTGAAACGAAATAAAGCAAAGCTTCTGTTTCGTTCAATGCCGGGTGGGCCGCAACAATGCTATCGCCAACCACATCAACACGGATGGGTTCGGCAAACGAACCACGTGACTGCGACGTGGAGTAAAGTTCGGCACCCAGCGGTTGTGTTTTATCAAACCGGCAGCGGGTAAATATCATTTGTTCGCCGGTTGACGAGAGTGTGGCAGCGCCTTCCTCGTCCTCGGTGTTTATTGCCAGTGTTTCGTCTAAAAGTTTTGGTTCTTCCCATTTTTGTTTCTGAACGCCAAAAGTACTACGGAACAAATCGGCATAACCCTGACCGGTAATTCCGCTCGGACGTTTACCTGTTACCGCTTTGCGCGATGAGGTGAAAATCACCTCGTTGTCGCGGCCGGCAACAAACACCGGGGCGTAATCACTTTCTCGTGAATTAAGTTCTTTCACCGGATTAATGATGTGGCGTGTTGGATTCGCCACCCAATCCTGTGTTTGTCTGATTGATTCCAGTCCGGCCAGCGCTCGTTCGTCACCCGGAACAGAATCGAGATAAATGCGGTAGGTTTCAACGGCATCTTCATATTCCTGAATGTTCCGCAACATATCGGCATGATGCAACAAAACGATATTGTCAGGATATCCGCGGCGCACAGCGTTTTTGTAATACAATTCGGCCCTTTCGTAATCGGCAATGGCACGGTAACATTCGGCGGTTTGAAAGGCGTATTCCATACGTTTGTCGCGGTCTTTTTCCTTGCGGGTGGCTTTGCGGTATTTTTCGATGGCTTTGTAGTATTCACCAATATCCTTCGACAGCATGGCATCGCGGCCATATTTGCCTGCGCCACAACCGCCAAGAATAAAAACCAATAAGAAAATCAGTGCAAACCTCACATTCATACCCATCGAAAATTTCGGAAAGTAAAAGTAAAATATTTTTTCAATAACGGTTTTTATGCCGGTTAAGTATGCCGGTGGCAAATCTTCTATTCAGACAAAGGATGAAAAGTGGAAAATAACTATTTGAATAAGTCGGGATGAGTACCCGTGTTTAAAAATAAAAGGGTTAAAATGTTATCATTCTGTTGCCAGATTAAAAGCCAGTCGGGTTTAATGTGACATTCGAAGCAACCGGTATATTTTTCTGCAAGTTTATGCGTTTTGTATTTGTCCGGAAGTTTTCCTGTTTTCGCAAGTAACAACATTGCTTCTTTTAATAGCGCAAGATTGAAACCTCTTTTTTCACACTTTAAAACATCTTTCTCGAAACGGTTAGTGGTTTGTATGATGTACATTTTCAGGATATTTCTTTAAAAAAGTCATCTACACTATTGTACTTCTTTACCTTTCCTTCCCTGGCTTCTTTTAATGACTCGTCCAATGCCGGAATGTTATCGTATGTTTCAAAAATTCCAAGCGATAACATAAATTCGAGAGCCTTTTTAGCCTTTGTGCTTCTGGCATTATATTTTAAGGTTATTGTAGCCATAATCTATCGTTTTTATATCGATTACAAAATTAAAGTTAATTACCTTGTAAACAACAATTCCCTGTATTTTGGCAAAGGCCATCTTTCGTTATCCACAATCAGTTCCAGTTTGTCGATGTGTTCCCTGATTTCCTCAAGATAGGGTTTTACCTTGTTGTCGTAGGCTTTGGCTTTTTTTACCACATCGTCGATTACGTTGGCTTTTTTGCGTTCTTCAATCATCTCTTCGCGTTTGGCTTTGATGGTTGAAATATGCTCGTTGATGGTTTTTATCAGTTCAACCCTCCCGCTGGCCAGTTTTTTAAACTCTTCGGCACTGAAAACTTCCTTGAGGTTTTTTACGTTTTCAAGCAACATCGTCTGGTACTCAATGGCCACCGGAACAATGTGATTGATAGCAATATCGGCCAAAACGCGAGATTCAATCTGAATTTTCATAATGAATTTTTCGAACTCAACTTCAACCCTGCCTTTCAATTCCGAGTCGCTGAAGATTTCCAGCTGCTGAAACAGTTCTTTAAACTCAGGTCTTGAGTATGCAGCCAGCGATTCGGGTACATTTTTTATGTTGGTGAGGCCACGTTTTGCGGCTTCTTTTACCCAGTTTTCGCTGTACCCGTCGCCATTAAAACGAATGGGTTTCGATTGAATTATGAGTTCTTTCAGCACCTGGAAAATGGCTTCGTCTTTTTTTACATTTTTCTCAATAAGCGCATCAACTGCCTTTTGAAATTTGGTGAGCTGGTTGGCTACAAGTGCGTTGAGCACAATGAGCGCAGAGGCATTATTGGCCGATGAACCCACGGCACGAAACTCAAACCGGTTGCCGGTAAAAGCAAACGGCGAAGTGCGGTTGCGGTCGGTGTTATCAAGAATAATTTCAGGGATGCGGCCAATATTCAGTTTCAGCGCTGTTTTTTCGTCGGGTGTCATTTTGCGGTCAACAACAGCTTCTTCCATCAGGTCGAGCATATTCGAAACTTCGGTGCCAAGAAAAACAGATAAAATGGAAGGCGGGGCTTCGTTGGCTCCCAGCCTGTGTGTGTTGCTTGCTGTGAGAATGCTGGCGCGCAGCAAATCCTGCCCGTCATAAACAGCTTTAAGCGTGTTCACTACAAAAGTGAGGAATTGCAGGTTCGATTTCGGGTTTTTACCGGGTGAATACAAATTCACCCCTGTGTTGGTTTGCAACGACCAGTTGTTGTGTTTTCCGGAGCCGTTGATTCCCTTAAAAGGTTTTTCGTGAAACAGGATGCGGAAATTGTGCCGGCGCGCAATTTTCTGCATAATGTCCATCATTAACTGGTTGTGGTCGTTGGCCAGATTAGCCTCCTCGAAAATCGGGGCAAATTCAAACTGGTTAGGCGCCACTTCGTTGTGGCGGGTTTTCAGCGGAATGCCCAGTTTGTAAGCTTCGTTTTCCACATCCTGCATAAAACGGTTGGCGCGGGTTGGAATCGACGAAAAATAATGGTCATCAAGCTGCTGGTCTTTCGAAGATGGATGCCCCATTAACGTGCGGCCGGTTAAAACAAGGTCGGGGCGGGCCATGTACAAAGCTTCGTCAATCAGAAAATACTCCTGTTCCCAACCCAGGTTGGTGCGCACCGAAGTAACATCTTTGTCGAAATATTGGCAAACTGCGGTCGCGGCTTTGTCAACCGCGCTGATGGCGCGTAGGAGCGGCGTTTTGTAATCGAGCGCTTCGCCGGTGTACGATATAAATATGGTAGGAATTGTAAGTGTTGTTTCGCTGATAAAAGCAGGCGATGTGGGGTCCCAGGCGGTGTAACCGCGGGCTTCGAAAGTTTGTCGGATGCCGCCACTCGGAAACGAGGAAGCATCGGGTTCCTGTTGCGCTAATAAACTCCCCGAAAAAGCTTCGATTACCGAGGCTTCGGAACCGTGCTCCACAAAAGCATCGTGTTTTTCGGCAGTGCCGTCGGTAAGCGGGTGAAACCAGTGTGTATAATGCGTTGCGCCGTTTTCGAGCGCCCAGGTTTTCATGCCTTGCGCCACCTGGTCGGCCATTTTCCGGTTGATGGTGGTGCCTGATTCAATGGCTTCCATCACAGCTTTGTATGCGTCTTTCGAAAGATATTTTTTCATTTTACTTTCGTTAAAAACCAGCATCCCATAATAATCGGATACAAGATTTTTTTCGCGTAACACTTCAACGGGTTTCCGGTTGAGAACTTCAGTGAGTGCATGTACTCTGAATTTTGCCATTTTTTGTCAGTTTAATTTTTTTTACAGCGATTTCAAAAATACGTTTTTCTGAAAACAAATGGTGTTCAAACAGGTGTATCATCGTTAAAAATTGAGCGTATTTTTTACAATGGACGGGTTTTGGAACGGAGTAACTGCTATTCGAAAAGTATTTTTTAGCTTAATATTGAACTGGCACTCAAACTGAAGTAAAAACCGGGGTGATTTTGATTATTTTTGAGCATCTAAAATTAAAATTCAGAAGATGAAGCAGGAAGCGTTCCAAAATTTATTGCCAGATACGAAAGAAACAAAAATCAAAATAGCGGTTGTCGATATTGATGGTGTTTTGCGCAGCAAATACATTCATAAAAAGAAACTTGCCGGGTTGGGCGACCAAAAATTGGGCATCTGCGATGTGGTTTTTGGTTGGGATTCTGGCGATGTTTGTTATGATAATGTTGAAGTTACCGGCTGGCATACCGGTTACCCCGATGCACAGGCAAAAATTGATTTGTCCACATTGCGCAAAATTCCGTGGGAGAACAACATTCCGTTTTATCTGGCCGATTTCAGTGCCGATGCAAAATACGAAGCTGCCACTTGCAGCCGCAGTTTGCTGAAACGTATTGCTGCCGAATGTAAAAACATGGGTTTTACCACCCGGTTTTCGCAGGAGTTTGAATGGTTTAATTTCAACGGAACACCTACTTCAATTCACGACGCAGGGTTACATGCCTTGCAACCCATCACCCCCGGAATGTTTGGCTACTCGGGGTTGCGTACATCGCTGAACCAGAATTTTGTGGCCGAAGTGATGGATTTTATGGAAGCTTTTAATGTGCAATTAGAAGGAATGCACACCGAAACCGGGCCCGGTGTTTTTGAAGCTGCTGTTTATTTCGATGAAATTCTTGCCGCTGCCGACAAAGCCATTTTGTTTAAACATGGTGTGAAAGAAATTGCTTACCGGCACAACATGGTGGCCACTTTCATGGCCAAATGGAATGCAAAACTGCCGGGTTGTGGCGGGCATATTCACCAGAGTTTGTGGGATGCCGATGGGAAAACCAACCTGTTTTGGTCGGAGAAAGGTGGATTGACAGCAACACTTGAAAGTTATATTGCCGGCCAGTTGTATTGTTTGCCAGAAATTCTGCCCCTATTTGCTCCCACAGTGAACAGCTACAAACGCATCGGTCATGGCGACTGGGCACCTGCAAATGTTTCCTGGGGTTTTGATAATCGTACCGCAGCTATTCGTGTTATTGGCGGAAAAATGGAATCGGCACGGATTGAAACCAGGGTTCCCGGTGCCGATACCAACGCTTATCTTGCTTTGGGTGCTGCGCTGGCCTCGGGTCTCTTCGGAATAAAAAACAAAATGAAACTTGAAATACCCGAAACCAAAGGAAATAGTTATGCCGCCAACGCCACACAATTGCCGGCTAATCTGATGGCTGCCACCGAAAAAATGGCCAATTCTGTTGTGGCAAAACAGATTTTTGGCGATGCTTTTGTTGACCATTTTACCCGCACCAGAGAGTGGGAGTGGAGGCAACATCAAAATGCAGTTACCGACTGGGAACTGAAAAGATATTTTGAGATAATATGAAGAATATTATGAAGTATATGCAATACTCACCCCTACCCCGAAGCGTCGGGGCCCTCAAGGGGAGAATTGCTGCTAATATTAGCCGGAATAAGTTAGCGACAATTACCCCTTTGAGGGGGCATGGGGTGATTCATTACTGTAACAAGTTATTTCCATTCTTTAGCTCAATTTGACCATGCAACAAACCGATTATATTCAGATTGTAAAACATGCCTGGCGCGAGTTCGACGACAGGCACGAGATACGTGGTGTTTACGACGTAAGCGCCTATGTTTCGACTAACCAGGTATATAAAATTTCGTTTTACAAACGCGAACCCGTTTTTGCTAAACTTTCAGATTACGGAAAGTACGACGATTTCCGCGAGGACCACATTATTATTAATAACCTGGCCAATAATCTCGAAGCGCCTTACCAGAATTTTCTGGCACAGTCGCTGGTAAAAAAGAACGAACTTTTTATTTACCGGTATCACCAGGAAAACAGCAGCGCGTGGGTGGTTTTTTATAACCCCATTCAAATCAGAAACAAGCTGCCCCGCCGGTTAGACGAAAAGCTAATCAGGAAACTCGGTCGTGAGCTGGCCCGTTTTCACCAGGCTTGCACCAACGTCAGTAACCAGTTGCCCAACCCGTCAAAATCGGTGGTTACTGATATTCACAAATTGCTGAAATCGGTAAACAACAACGAAATCAAAATGTGCGAAAACCACAAATCGATGGTTTTAAAGCACTGTGATATTTTTCTTGAAAATGCGGATAAAGTAAATTACATCAGCGACTTTGAAGTAATCCCGGTTTTTATTGACTGGAACATCGGAAATTTTTCGATTGACAGCACCGGCAAATTCTTTTCGCGGTGGGACTACGACTGGTTCCGCATGTCGTCGCGGGTGATGGATTTTTACTTTTTCAGCCGGGTTTGCTCCGATGTTGGCGACCGCACCGTGTTCAGCTACCTGGTTGATACTTTGATGGAAGACCGTTTTATGATGTTTCTGAAAGAGTACCACCGTATATTTCCGCTTACCGAACCTGAAATCAGGTTAATCATTGAAGCTTACCGGTTTTTTATTCTGAATTATGTGATTAAAGACGGTCCCTACTTTTTTAGAAAAACCTATTCGAATAAACTGGCGAAAGAGGCATATGATACCTATCTTCCAGCGATTGAAACCAACTACAATGTCGAGAAAATACTTCGCACACTAAAAATTTAAATTGAGATGATACGGACAAAAAGTTTCAGGAGCATTGTAAAGAATTACAAGGCAGTATTTTTTGATGCATTCGGGGTTTTGAAAAACCACCAGGGACTGATTCCCGGAATCATCAACACGTTTGAATATCTCGACAGCAAAGGGATAAAATACTACCTGCTTACCAACGACTCGTCGCGCAGTCCGGAAATGTTGGCGCAATGGTACCAGGACCGCGGGGTTCACCAGGTTACTGCCGATAAAATACTGTCGTCGGGAATGGTGGCCATGGAATATTTCAAGCTGAAAGTTTCGAATGGAAATTCCGTTGCTTACCTGGGCACCGAAAACTCGGCACATTACATTGAAACCGCCGGTCTGAAAACTGTGGCAGTAAAAAATATCGACCTGAACCACATTGACCACATTGAATCATTTGCCTTTTTAGACGACGAAGGATTTAACTGGAACGAAGACATTAACAAGGCCATCAATCTGTTGCGCAAGAAAAATATGACAGTGGTTGTGGCCAATACCGACATCAACTACCCTGTAAACCAGAACGATGTGTCGATTGCAATTGGCAGTCTGGCCGACATGGTTGAAAAAATCATCGGCAAGTCGTTTATCCGTTTTGGCAAACCCGACGCACAGATGTTTTTATTGGCTTACGAACGCGCGCTGCAGGACATTGATGTGCGCCGCAACGAAATTCTGATGGTGGGCGATACGTTGCACACCGATATTATGGGCGGTAACAAATTTGGCCTCGACACAGTGCTTGTTTTGTCGGGCAACACACTGCCCGAAATGGCGCAAATCCGCATCAGCAGCTCAGGTATTATCCCAACGTTTATCTGCGAATCGGCGGTGGTGGAATAAGATTATCAGAGCGTTGGAAAGATTTGCTGACACGATTTGTTAGCCTGAAAACGATTGCCTTGCTTTGTGAAATCAAAAATTATTTGCCATTATTGGCAAGGCACGGTTTGCAAAACATAAGTGTTCGAAACATTAAGATATCAATGCTGGGTTGTTTATAAGTTACAATAATTTAACGAGTTACAATATTTTTGTTGAACTATTTTTGGTTCATGAATGCGAAGCAAATCATCGATTATATTCCGGTAGAACTTTTACAGCGGCTTTGTATTCATTTTGATGTTGATTATCAAGTAAAAAAGCTCGATGGAGTTTCGATGTTTAAGTTACTGTTTTATAGCTTTCTAACTACCCGTGAAACCAGTTATAGGGTTATTGAAGAAGTTTATCATTCAATCGGTTTTGCAAAAGTGACTAATATTCAGCATCCGGGAGTTAAATTCAACTCAATTCGGGATAGGCTAACAAATATTAACTCTGATTATTTTAAAGCCATATTTACTGAATGTTTAAGAATATTTGAAGATAATATTAAACCTTCTTCTCACATTGTATCCTTTGATTCAACTCTGGTAACAGCCTCCTCTAAATTATTAAAGAGTGGTATGAAAATAAATAAAAAAGGGGATAAACGCTATATAAAATTTACAATGGGGTTTCGGAAAATACCTGTTACTGCAGCACTTTATTTTGATCAGCATTATATTTCAGAAGATATTGCATTAGGAGAAACAATTATGTCGTACGCCAGCAAGCAAGATGATATTATTGTATTTGATCGTGGTCTGCAATCGAGAAAAGTATTAGAACAACTTAATGAATCAGAATATCAATTTGTTACACGTGTTAATCCTTATGTGCGATACGAAGTTTTGAGTGAACGGTTCATAAAACAAAACAAACCAGAAAATGAAAAATTAATACTGGAACACGATTATGTAATAAATCTTTTCGACAAGAAAAATAAGCCCACAAAAGGATTTTACAGACTTATAATTAGCTCAAAAGATGATGAAACTTTATATTTTCTGACCAACTTCGATGAATTAGAAGCACTTGAAATAGCCCATATTTATAAACAAAGATGGCAGATAGAAGTATTTTTTAAGTTCATTAAACAGCATCTCAATTTTAGTCATCTTCTTTCACGTAATGAAAATGGAGTTCGTGTTGTACTGTATATGACATTAATAACTGCTATTTTGCTTACTGTTTTTAAAAATTCAAACAATTACAAAGGGTACAAAATTCCAAAAATAAAATTCGCTAATCAACTAGAAACTCTGCTAATCGAAGA
>JBFXFM010000014.1:0-55340 GCA_050179035.1 Draconibacterium sp.
CTGCCTGTGTAAAATTAAATTCTCAGGCCGGCAAATTAATCCCCATCTAAACGCTTTAAAACCACTTACAAATGCCTATTTTTAACAAAACATTTTTTGAAAACGGGTTTTTGCACAAACTCCCGTTGGGGAACTTTCCCATCGGCAGCTTTGGCCTGGAGAGTTAAAGAAGAAGGTTTTATGCAGGATGTTTCTGCAATCAGCAACCTGAAACTTCGTCTGGGTTGGGGACAAACCGGAAACTCTGGCGGTCCGACTGACCTTGCAACCGCAGCACTAACATCGAATACAATTCAATACTTTTTCTATCCGCAGGGTGGTGCTGCCGGTTTAGGAACAACGCGCCAGTTAAACAATGGTTATGTTAGAACCTTGGTTGACACCAACCTGAAATGGGAAACCAACGAACAAACCAATATCGGTATCGACCTTGGCGTATTGGACAATAACCTGAATTTTACTTTTGATTATTTTATCCGCACATCAAAAGACCTTCTGCTGAGACAGGCAATCCGTCCGTCAGCAGGTTATACAGATGTTTATACAAATTATGGCGAAATTCAAAACAAGGGTTTTGAATTCAGCGTCGACTATAAGAAAAAAATTGACCAGGACTGGACAATAGGTGCAACTTTAACCGGTTCAACAATTAAAAACGAAATCATAGAAATTGGTTCCGATTTGTTTTTTGAAAACACAGGAACAACCAACGATGGTTCAAACGTTGGTGCAATTGGTGCTCCGTCGGGCACACATTGGAACGGTCACTCAATTATGCGCGAAGGTTATGCAGTAGGTTCGTTTTATGGTTACGAAGTGGAAGGTATTTTTCAGTCTCAGTCCGAAGTGGATGCTGCCAATGCAGCTGCTGTGGCTGCAGGTCATGCACAATACCAAAACCAGGGAACCGGCCCAGGCGACTTTAAATACAAAGATCTTAACGACGATGGTTTTATTAATGAAAAAGATATGACCATTTTGGGCGACGGTTTCCCAAAACTAAACTACGGTTTGAATATTAATGTGGCCTACAAAAACTTTGATTTCTCGATTTATGGATACGGTGTTGCTGGTGCAAAAATCTATTCTTATTCGGCAATGACATTATCAAACATGTTCCCGAGCGATAATGGAACAACACCAAACCTGCTGAACGAAGTTTCAGAAACTGCATGGACACCTACAAATCAAAGCACAACCATGTCGAAACTATCTTTCCTCGATTTGAATTACAATATGCGTGGCTCTGATGCCTGGGTGAAAAAGGGCGATTTCTTTAAAATCAGCACAGTTCAGTTGGGTTACAGTTTCGATAAAAATCTTATGAACCAGATTAAACTTGAAGGCGCACGTGTTTATGTGGCAATTCAGAACCTGGCTACATTCTCTGGCTATAATAAATATGGCGATCCTGAAGTGGGGCAAGGCAGTGTTCTTTATACAGGGTTAGATTCAGGTCGTTACCCAATGCCTCGAACCTATTCCTTCGGGTTAAATATTCAATTTTAATTGTTACACTTTAAACAGATGATTAACATGAAAAAAATATCGAAAATAGTAATAAGCCTTGTTGGTGTGACATTTTTCCTTGGAATGAGTTCCTGTGATACCGACGAATATCTGCAAGTTGACCACTATTCAATTCTTGACGCAAACCAGATGTTCAAAAGCGATAAAGATGCAAAAGCTGGTTTGGTTGGCTGTTATGATATGATGTTGCCCGTTGCTGAAACCAATGGCGACTGGGGAATAAAACCAAATCTGTTTATTGGCGGACACCCGACCATGGATACCCAGGCAACCGGATGGGATAAAGACTGGAACACCCAGAACTGGAATCCGGGTAGCCCTGAATTGTTGAGTGGATGGAAACATGCTTATAAAGCAATTACCCGTTGTAACGACTTTTTGGCTGGTCTTGAGAAAGCTGAAAATATTACTCCTGCTTTAAAAACCTCACTCGATGGGCAGGCAAGAGGTATTCGTGCTTTCTTTTATATGTGGCTGGCAAAGGCTTTTGGACGTGTACCAATGTTGGAAACAGGAGAAAACTACATCAACACACCCGCAAAAGCACGTGCCGAAACTTATGCCGAAATGTGGGATTTCATTATTGAAGACCTGAAAGTTGCGGTTGATGAACTGGAATGGGACCCGTTGAGTGGAGAATATGGCCGGATTACAAAAGGTTTTGCTCTTTCTTATTTGGGTGAAGCTTATATGTGGATGGCATTTCGTGTTCCGGAAAAGGCAAATGAAAATTACACCTTAGCTGCTGCGGCACTTAAACAGGTAATTGATAGTGGTAAATATGAATTAAACCCATCATTTACAACTTTGTGGGATCCGGGAGCCGTATGGACAAAAGAGTGTATCTGGGAAGAAGTTCTGGATGAAGGTTCACAATGGAACAGCTGGAGCAATTTAACCGACGCTCACACATGGCATACGTATTTTACTGCTTGTCCTTCAGTTGGAGGTTGGGGTACCTTATACCTCTCGTGGGAATGGTGGAGTTCATACGAACCGGGCGATAAACGACGCGAAGCTTCGGCTTGTACAGGCGAAATTACAGATATTAATCCCGAGTGGAAATCGGCTACTAATTATGGTTACAATCCTTATTTACAACAGAGTCTTACAGTTCCTGACGGATTAAACAAGCATTATCATTTTTACATGAATGGTGAAGCTGCACCTTCGATATGGAGTTTAAAAACATGGCGCACAGCCCGGGCCAATTGGCAGGGAATGTGGGGACCACAGCAAATTTATTACAAACGATATGCAAACGTTCTGTTAGATTATGCCGAGTGTTTATTCCAACTCAATGGCGAAGGCGATGCAACAGCCTGGGGATATGTCAACCAGATTCGCGAACGCGCTTGGGGGAACCTGGAAGTGGGTAAAAAAGAAGCTTTAACTGCAACATATCTTCCATATTACCAACAGCTTGCCCAATATTATATTACAAAAGACAATAAAGATGTCACAGTTCCTGAAGAATATCCACTTCCGTTTAATGAGGAAACTGTTACAGTTCCCGATGCAAAAAACTATTATACTGCATTAAAAACGCAAAAGGGATTTACTTCGCCTGCATGGTTGGTAGCTTTGGGAATGGAACGTCGTAAAGAATTCAACACAGAGTGGTGTTTAGCTCAGGACTTGATTCGTTCGGGTTTTATAGAAGATCATATCAGCAAAAATTATCCAAAAGGAGTAGGCTTTCCAAATACTGACCCGAAAGTACAGGATGCCTGGCAAACTTACCGCACCTTTGACTTCGATCTTGAAAAAATGGATATGCCAATCCCAACCGATGAATTACTTAAAAACCCGTTGTGCGATCAGAATGATGCTTATAAATAGAAACATGGAGATGAAATTATATCAAAATAAAAAGCCTGCTGCTTTTCAGGTTGATGTAGTTTCATTTTATTGATCTAAAGGTGAATTTTTTGATTTCCATATATAATAGTTAAGTGTTCCTATGATTTCACATAGGAGATTAGGTAAATTTAGTTAGTTAAAAGCGCCACACAGGTGGCGCTTTTCTTTTTATACTTTACCTGTGCTTCCTGATAAATAAGTTTAGGACCAAAAAACCGAATGAATGGAACTCTTTTAAAAGCCTGAATTGATAAGTGTTGTATCCAATTTTTGAAATCAATTATCATATTTTAAAAGTCATCTCTATTCTTAAAGACTATTTTTATTCTACCTAATTCCAACTAAAAATGAAAAAACAGATTAGTTTTCTCATGTATTGTTTTACATTATTTTTTAACCAGTAGTTTCAGTAAATTGCAACTGAAAACTTTAACTAAACTTATGAAACAACTTGTTTTTTTTCTGATGCTCTTTTTGTCGTTGAACACATTCAGCCAGTCTGTTTCGAAAAGCTGGAAAGACATCAATTACGCGGGCGATAAAATGGGCTATCACACCCTCGATATTTACCTTCCCGAAACCGGAAAACCACAATATCCCGCAGTGGTTGTGATTTACGGCAGTGCGTGGTTGTCGAATAACCTGAAAGGGAATGTAGTCGAAAACATTGGCAAACCTTTGCTCGATGCCGGTTTTGCAGTAATTGCACCCAACCATCGCTCAAGCAGCGATGCAAAATTTCCGGTACAAATCAACGATATCAAAGCTGCTGTCCGCTTCATCAGGGCAAAAGCTGCTGAATACAAAATCGACACATCTTTTATCGCCGTTACAGGATATTCTTCAGGCGGACATCTGGCCGCACTTACCGGAACTTCTGGAAATACCGGCCTGTTTAAAGTGGGAACTGAATCGTCAGACCTTGAAGGGAAAGTTGGTAAGTACACAACTTTCAATAGTTCGGTTGATGCGGTTGTCGATTGGTTTGGCCCAACCGATTTTCTGCTGATGGATTCGTGCGGGAGTTCGATGGAACACAACGCTGCAGGTTCTCCCGAATCGGCGCTTGTTGGCGGTGCAATCCAGGAAAACAAAGACAAAGTTGCGCTGGCAAATCCCTGTACCTACATCGACAAAAACGACCCGCCATTTCTGATTCTTCATGGCGATAAAGACCCGCTGGTCCCGCATTGCCAAAGCGAATTGCTGCATCAGAAATTACGTGAAAATGGGGTGAAAAGCGCGCTGGTTATTGTTCCCGGTGCAGAACACGGGCCCGGTTTGTTCGAAGAAAAATATTACAAAATGATGACTGACTTTTTCGCTTCGGAAATGAAAAAGAAAAACGGAAATTTCCATACCGGTAATTACCGGAATCTCTTTCTTGAGGCCGGTTACAGTCAGTCCGAAATCGACAAAAAACTGGCAAAAGCCTACGCCGATTTATTCGAAGGCCCCAACAAAATTTATTTCGAAGTTGGCGATTCGATGGGGTATGTTTCCGACGTAAAAAACAAGGACGCCCGCACCGAAGGTATGTCGTACGGCATGATGGTGGCAGTTCAGCTCGATAAAAAAGAGGTTTTCGACCGCATCTGGCGCTTTTCGAAAAAATACCTTCAACACCAGTCGGGCCCGCGCGAAGCCTATTTTGCGTGGAGTTTCAACCCGGCAACTATGAGGCAAAATTCACCCGGTTCAGCTTCCGATGGCGAACTGTACTACATTACCAGTCTTTTATTTGCCGCCAACCGCTGGGGCAACGAAACCGGAATTGATTATTATGCCGAAGCCCGCCGGATTCTGGATGCGATGTGGAAAAAGAACGGAACCGGCAACATTTACAACCTCATCAACGTGGAGCACAAGCAAATCACTTTTGTTCCCGAGGGACGAAACTACAACTTCACCGACCCGTCGTATCATCTGCCCGCTTTTTACGAAATCTGGGCCGAATATGCCAACGATGGTCACGAACAGTTTTACCGCGATTGCGCCGACACTTCGCGCGTTTTCCTGCATCGTGCCTGCCATCCGGTTACCGGGCTGAATTACGATTATGCCAATTTTGATGGAACGGCACATTCAACACCGTGGATGCCGGCCGCTTTTCGTTATGACTCGTGGAGGGTGCCAATGAATATTGCGCAGGACTACGTTTGGTATGGCAAGGATAAAAACTGGCAGGAAGATTATGCCGTACGTCTTCAGGGGTTTTTGCGTTCAAAGGGAATCGACGCTTTCGAAGACCAGTTCAACCCTGATGGAACAACTCCCGATTTTATTCTGGGAGCCGGTGGTTTCAAAAAACTCAGACATTCGCTGGGATTGAAATCAACTGCTGCAACTACTTCGCTTATCGGAAACGATAAAAAAAGCCTCGATTTTGTTCACGCACTCTGGAACGCAAAACTCGAACCTTACGAAGACGGTTATTTCGACCCGTATTACGACGGTTTACTTTACCTGTTCAGCCTCATGCATTTAAGCGGGAAATACCAGATTATCACGCCACAGAAGATTTAGTCGAAAACAAAAACAACCAGTAAAACAACAATCAAAATCTGAATTATGAAAAAAATATTTTTACTCGTTTCTGCACTTTTCGTGTCTGGCATTTTTGCCAGTGCGCAAAGCCCGGTTTCCCCCGCTGCTCCCGGCTTCGATGTACTTCGCACCGACATTCCGCATGGAAAGATCGATACAATCAGTTACAACTCAACAACCGTTGGAACAACCCGGCAGGCGCTGATTTATACACCTCCCGGTTACTCAAAAGACAAGAAATACCCGGTGCTTTATCTGCTGCATGGTATTGGCGGCGACAAAATGGAGTGGCTCAATGGCGGTCATCCTGAAGTGATTCTCGATAACCTGTACGCCGAAAAAAAGGTGGAACCGATGATTATTGTGATGCCCAACGGCCGCGCTATGAAAGACGACCGTGCAACCGGAAATATTATGGCACCAGACAAAGTGCAGGCGTTTGCCACTTTCGAGAAAGATTTGCTCAACGACCTGATTCCCTTTGTAGAAAAGAATTTCCCGGTGATTGCCAATCGCGAAAGCCGGGCCATTGCCGGTTTATCGATGGGTGGTGGGCAGTCGCTCAATTTTGGACTCGGCAACCTTGATAAATTTGCGTGGGTGGGTGGATTTTCATCGGCACCCAACACAAAAAGCCCGGAACAACTGATTCCCGACCCTGCAAAAGCAAAAGAACAACTCAAATTGCTGTGGATTTCGTGTGGCGATAAAGACGGGTTGATTACGTTTAGCAAACGCACCCACGAATATGCAGTGGCCAACAACATTCCGCATATTTATTTTATTGAACACGGCTACCACGATTTTAAAGTTTGGAAAAACGGGCTTTTCATGTTTTCGCAGTTGCTGTTTAAACCGGTTGATGTAGCTTCTTTCGATAAAATTAGCATGGCCGGAACGCCTGCCGAATCCAATATCCGCTCGGCAAAATACCCGCAGATGTTGCCAAACGGAAAGGCGATTTTCAGGATAAAAGCGCCCGAAGCGCAGAAAATGCAACTCGATTTGGGCAAAAAATACGACATGGTGAAAAATGCCGAAGGTGTCTGGGAAGCCACTACCGATTCGCTCAGCGAAGGTTTTCATTACTATTCGCTCATCATCGATGGCGTTGCGGTTTGCGACCCTGCCAGCGAAACATACTACGGAATGGGACGCATGGCCAGCGGTTTCGAAGTTCCTTTCAAGGGCGATGATTACTACACCATCAAAAATGTTCCGCATGGCGACACCCGCATCAAACGATATTATTCAGATGTTTTGAATACCTGGCGCACTTTTTACATGTACACGCCTCCCGGTTACGACGAAAACACAGCTGAAAAATACCCGGTGCTGTACATTTTGCATGGTGGTGGCGAAGACCAGCGCGGCTGGGCCACACAGGGCAAAACCGACATCATTCTCGACAACCTGATAGCGCAGAAAAAAGCCGTCCCGATGATTGTGGTGATGGTGGACGGAAACATGCCCGCCGGTGGTTTTAGCGAAGAATCGCTGAAACTCTTTGAACGTGAACTGAAACAGGCGGTGATTCCGTTTGTGGAGAAAAATTTCAGGGTGAAAACAGATGCCAACTCCCGCGCTTTGGCCGGTTTGTCGATGGGCGGACTGCAAACACTGCATGCTGGCGTGAAAAACACCGAAATGTTTGCTTATCTCGGCGTTTTCAGTTCGGGCTGGTGGGCCAATCAACCGGCGCTTGCCAATCCGCAGTACGATTTTATGAAAGCAAATTCAGAAAAAATCAATGCAAACCTGAAACAATTCTGGATTGCCATGGGCGGAAAGGAAGACATTGCCTCGCAAAACTGCCAGACGATGATGGCGAAATTCGACGAAATGAAAATCAACTACAAATACAGCGAATATCCGGGCGGTCACACCTGGCCGGTCTGGAGAAACAACCTCTACAATTTTGCACAGTTGCTTTTTAAATAGAAAAATTAAACAAACAGCATTTCCATGAAATTTAAATCAAACCTGATACTGACTTTTTTATTTAAACTGTTTTTCTTTTCGGTTCAGATAGTTGCTGTTGCGCAACCTTTTCCATACCAAAACGAAAAATTATCGCCCGATGAACGGGCTGACGATTTGCTGAAACGCCTCACGCTGGAAGAGAAAGCTTCGCTGATGCAAAACAATTCTCCCGCCATTGAGCGTCTGGGAATTAAAGCCTACGAATGGTGGAACGAAGCTTTGCACGGTGTTGGCCGCTCAGGTCTTGCCACCGTTTTCCCGCAGGCAATCGGCATGGCTGCTTCGTTTGACGATGCTTTGTTGCACGAAGTTTTTACGGCGGTTTCTGATGAAGCTCGGGCCAAATCGTTCGAATACAGCAAACAGGGCGGGTTGAAACGTTATCAGGGACTTACTTTCTGGACACCCAACATCAATATTTTCCGCGACCCACGCTGGGGTCGGGGACAGGAAACCTACGGTGAGGACCCGTACCTGACCAGCCGCATGGGTGTTGCCGTAGTAAAAGGGTTGCAGGGCCCGGATGATGCGGAATACGACAAACTCCACGCCTGCGCCAAACATTATGCTGTACATTCTGGTCCCGAGTGGAACCGCCACTCTTTTAATGCCGAAAACATTGATGCGCGCGATTTGTGGGAAACTTACCTGCCCGCGTTTAAAGAACTGGTGCAGACTGCCAATGTAAAAGAGGTGATGTGTGCCTACAACCGTTTCGAGGGCGAACCGTGTTGCGGAAGCAACAGGCTTTTAACACAAATTCTGCGCGATGATTGGGGTTACGAGGGTTTGGTGGTTTCCGACTGCTGGGCCATCAACGATTTTTATCGCCAGAATGCACATGCCACACACCCCGATGCCAAAAGTGCGTCGGCAAGCGCAGTGATAAACGGAACAGATGTTGAATGTGGCAGCGATTTCAGGAATTTGCCCGAAGCCGTAAAAGCCGGTCTGATTACTGAAAGCCAGATTGATATCTCGGTAAAACGCTTGTTAAAAGCCCGTTTCGAACTGGGTGAAATGAATGCAGCTCCTGCCTGGCAAATACCGATTTCGGTGGTGAACAGCGAAAAACACCAGCAATTGTCGCTGAAAATTGCACAGGAAAGCTTGGTATTGCTTCAGAATAACAACCAGATTTTACCCTTAAAACCCAATCAGAAAATTGCGCTGATGGGGCCAAACGCCAACGACTCTGTAATGCAGTGGGGCAACTACAACGGTTTCCCGGCACACACGGTTACTTTGCTCGAAGCCATGAAAAAAATGGTTCCGGCCGCACAACTGATATACGAGCCGGGGTGCGACCGCACACAGGATATGGCTGTCAGCAGCCTTTTCCACGAGTGCAGTATCGATGGGAAAAATGGTTTTGCAGCGCTATATTGGAATACACGCACTCCCGAAGGCGAACCGGTTACAACCGATGTTCTTGCAACGCCTTTCCGTTTAACCACAACCGGTGCAACTGCTTTTGCAGCCGGAGTGAATATCCGCGATTTTTCGGCCCGCTACAAAACGGTTTTCCGTCCTATGAAATCGGGTGAGGTGGCATTTCAGTTTCAAAACATGGGACGGGCAACTTTAACTATTAACGGCGAACTGGTGGTGAGGAATATTTTTGCTGCCACGCCCAACATTGTGCACAAAATGGAAGTTGAAGCCGGTAAATCCTATGAAATTGAAATCAATTTTTCACAGGGAAATTTTGACGCTTCACTGAATTTTGATTTTGGAACTCTGGTTCCGTTCGACCTTTCGGCAAGCATCGAAAAAGTAAAAGACGTTGATATTGTTGTATTTGCCGGAGGAATCGCCCCATCGCTCGAAGGTGAGGAAATGCGCGTGACAGTTCCCGGGTTTAAGGGTGGCGACCGCACCGATATTGAATTGCCGGCCATTCAGCGCCGGATGTTACAGGCTTTGAAAGACGCCGGCAAGAAAGTGGTTTTTGTGAACTTTTCAGGTTCGGCCATGGGATTTGTTCCCGAATCGCAATCGTGCGAAGCCATTTTGCAGGCGTGGTATCCCGGTCAGGCCGGCGGAACTGCCATTGCCGATGTTTTGTTCGGAAAATACAATCCGTCGGGTAAACTTCCGGTTACGTTTTACAGAAACGTGGAACAGATTCCTGATTTCGAAAGCTATTCGATGAAAGGCCGCACCTATCGGTTTATGACTGAAAAACCTTTGTTTCCCTTTGGTTTCGGATTGAGTTACACAACTTTCAATGTTGGCGAAGCAAAAGTTTTTAATGCCGAAGCTGAACCAGGAGAAAGCGTTGAACTCTCGGTTCCGGTAACAAATGCAGGCAAAACCGACGGGACTGAAACAATTCAGGTTTATGTACGCAAAACCGGCGACACCGACGGTCCGCTGAAAACCTTAAAAGCATTTCATCGAATTGCTGTTGCTGCCGGAAAAACGGAAAAAGCTGACATCAGCCTGCCGTATAATTCATTCGAATTCTTTAACCGTGAATCTGGAAAAATGGCTGTGATTCCCGGCGAGTACGAGATTTTCTACGGAACCAGTTCCGATGACAAAGATTTGAAAAAAGCAAAGGTTGTGCTTCAATAATGATTGATTACTAAAAACTTACTATAAAACTAAAATTATGAAACGAATTACTTTTATTCTGATAGCAACGCTGATTTGCGGAATCGTATCAGCACAATTTGCCGGTGTCCAGCGCGGACAGCAACCGCAACCACTTCCCGAAGGTTTTAAACCTGCTTCAACCAACACTTTCTTATCACCATACCCTGCGGTAAATGCACAAACCCGTCAGGCCATGTTTCGGGTTGTGGCAAAGACAGCCCAGAATGTGCAGATAGATTTAAGCGGTAAAAAATACGACATGACAAAAGATACTGCCGGTGTGTGGACTTGCACATCCGACCCGCAGGTGGTTGGTTTTCACTACTATGCCGTGCTGATTGACGGTGTGGCTGTGATGGACCGCAACACAGAGGCTTTTTTCGGAAGCAACTGGGAATCATCGGGTATTGAAATTCCGGAAGGTCCCGAAGGCGACTATTATCGTTTCAACAAAAATATTCCTCACGGACAGGTGCGTTCAATTTATTACTGGTCAGAAATCAATGGTTTGGAGCGTCACATCAATGTGTATGTTCCGGCTGAATACGAGCAGAATCCGGATAAAAAATACCCGGTGTTGTACCTCGTTCATGGTTGGGGCGAAGATGAAAACGGCTGGTCGAACCAGGGCAAAATGGCCAATATTATGGACGGTTTGATTGCCGCCGGAAAAGCGGTGCCGATGATTGTGGTAATGCCCAGCGGTGACATCAAAACCAACTCCGATGTGCGTCAGGCTTCGGGCGATGTCACAAAAATTTATGCTGAAAACCTGATTCCGTATATCGACAAAACTTTCCGTACCAACACCGACAAACAGAATCGCGCGATGGCCGGGTTGTCGAGAGGGGGTATGCAAACCACCATGACAGTTTTTGCCAATATGGACAAATTCGCGTGGATGGGCACTTTCAGTGGTTTTTTTGTGCGTGGCGACGATGTGGTTGGTGCATTTAACGGCGTATTTAAAGACCCGGCTGCATTCGACAAACAGATGAATCTGCTTTTCATCAGCACCGGAACCGAAGAACGCAATCCGAAGGACCAGGTTGAAAAGTTAAAAGCTCACGGAATCAAAAATATCGTTTTCCACGAATCGCAGGGAACAGCACACGAATGGCTCACCTGGCGCAGGGCGCTCAACGAATTTGCACCGAGGATTTTTAAGTAGAAAATCGTTGGCAAAGGTCATTGCTTACTGGCCCAAAAGCCCCCTTTAGGGGGTTGGGGGTGATTCGAAGTACGACAATAAAATAGTTACCACACATATTTAAAAACAGCAGCAATGAAAGGAAAGAGAGAATTCTCGGAAGATGAAGCTAATAAAATTAGAAATCTGATAAAGCAAAAATTGCAGGTTTCAACAAATGAGCAGAAAGGAATCCGAAATAAAATTAGAGACCTAAAATTTTACTTTTCTGACTTTTCTGACAAGAAAGGTTATACTGTTGATGATTTTAACCATTTAATAAAGTCGGGCCAAATCAATATAATTGGAGGAAGTACTCAATCAATAAAAGAAACAAATGAAAAAATGAAGAAACCACCAATTAAGCCAATAATTGATTCGAAAGTTACGGACAAAAATATTGAACGAGAACTTGTTGCAATAGGAAACTTTAGGCGATACAATGACTTAGATTCCAATATTTTAGACAAGACTGGTTTTTATTGCTTGAAACTTAGAGAAAACTCAAAACTTCCAGATAGATACCAGCTTATTTTAGACAAACGTAAGTTTAAATATTTATACATTGGAAAAGCTGAAGGACAAACTCTAAGGGAGAGATTAGGGCAAGAAATTGAACATAAAAGTCCGGGAACTTTTTTTAGAAGTATCGGTTGTGTTTTAAGATATTCGCCAATTAAAGGTCATTTGAAAGGACATTCAAATCAAAATAATTACAAGTTTTCACCTACTGACACAGTGGAAATTGTGAAATGGTTAGTCTCGAATGTTGAAATTAGTATTGTCGAATATAATGGCAGTTTTGAAATTGAGAAAGTGATTATCCAAAAGTATTGTCCCTTATTGAATGACACTCATAACCCAATGAAATTGCAAGAATTGAAAGATGATAAAGACAAATGTAGAAAAATTGCAAGGGGATAAAAAAATACGTGTGGTAACATGGTGTAGATAAATAACTTAAATAAAAACAAAACGGCTTTTTTCATGAAAATTAAACAACAAAAAACATCAGTTTTAATACTGCTTTCGCTGTTGATGATGGCTTTTATGCCTGCCGGAGAGAAGGCAAAAAAACCGATTTACCTGAATACGGCCTATTCGTTCAGGGAGCGGGCTGCCGACCTTGTGTCGCGGATGACACCCGAAGAAAAACAAAGCCAGTTGGGAAATACCATGCCGCCCATCCCGCGTTTGGGAATCAATCATTACGATGTTTGGGGTGAGGCGCTGCACGGAATTATGGGCCGGAACAACAACGCCGGCATGACGGCAACTTCCTTTCCAAACAGCGTGGCGGTTGGCGCAACCTGGGACCCGGAGCTGATTAAACGCGAAACAAAAGTGATTGCTGACGAGGCCCGCGGTTTTAATCACGAGGTTATTTTTACGCTTACATACTGGTCGCCGGTGATTGAACCCGCCCGCGACCCGCGCTGGGGACGTACTGCCGAAACTTTTGGCGAAGACCCATTTCTGGTTTCGCAAATCGGCAAAGGATTTATTCAGGGTTTAATGGGCGACGACCCGACTTACCTGAAAACTGTTCCCTGTGGAAAGCATTATTTTGCCAACAATACCGAATTTAACCGCCACTCGGGCAGCGCCAACATGGACGACCGCGATATGCGTGAGTTTTACCTGGCACCTTACAGAACGCTTATTCGCGGAGATAAACTTCCGGCAATCATGACGGCTTACGGAGCAGTTAACGGAGTTCCAATGTCGGCCAGCCGGTTTCTGGTGGATACCATCGCCCGCAAAACGTACGGAATGGAAGGTTATGTAACCGGTGACTGTGGCGCAATCGACGATATTGTGAGAGGCCATCATTTTACCGACAGTTACGAAGTGGCGGCATCACTGGGAATCAAAGCCGGTGTTGATACCGATTGCGGTGGCGTTTACCAGTCGAGCGCGCTGAAAGCCGTGCAGCAGGGAATTTTAACCGAAGGCGAAATCGACAAAGCGCTGGTGAATCTTTTTACCATCAGAATGAGAATGGGTGAGTTCGACCCTCGCGAAATTGTTTCGTACGCCGGAATCAAACCTTCCATTATCAACGACCCGTCGCACAACAACCTCGCGCTCGAAATTGCAACAAAAACTCCGGTGTTGCTGAAAAACAGCACGATTACAAACACAGGCGAAAAAGCGCTGCCCATCAATTTAAAACAGGTAAAGAAAATTGCCGTTTTGGGTCCGCAGGCCGACAAGGTTGAACTGGGCGATTATTCAGGTCAGGTTGAGCCTCATTTAAATATTTCACATCTGGCCGGAATTCAGAATTACATCAAAGAACATCAGCTGAATACCGAAATTGTCACCATGAACAGTGGCAACACCAACAAAAACACCGATTTCATCAATGTCAGCGGGTTTTCAACAGTTCGGAACGGCGAGGTGTTAAAAGAATATGATGCCACAAAATTTGCTGCTTCGGCACCCGGATTGATTGTGGCTGCAAGGTTTGGCCGCACTTCCATCAGCGGAATCAAAAACGGCGACTGGACAGCCTACGACGATGTGGATATCACCAATGTCGATTCAATCCGGTTTAACGTGAGTGCATCTGCCGATGGTGGAATGCTGGAAGTGAGGGTTGGCTCGGCCACCGGCAATGTGCTGGCAACACAGAAAATCAGCGGCGGTCAGCAGGGCGGTGGCGGATTTCCGGGTTTTGCGCGGCCCAAAGTTGTTCCGGTGAAAATAAACACACTGGGAATTACAGGTCCGCAGAAACTGGTACTGGTTTATCGCGAAACTGAGAAAAAGATTGACGATGCAACCCTGAATCTGGCAGCCGACGCAGATGTTGCAGTGATTTTTGTGGGCACCGACCAGTCAACGGGAAGAGAGGAATCCGACCGTTTTTCAATCACCCTGCCGGGTAATCAGAACGAACTGATAAAGGCGGTTGCTGAGGTCAATCCAAATACGATTGTGGTGATGCAAACCATGGGAATGGTGGAGGTGGAACAGTTTAAAAATCTGCCCAACATTTCAGGAATTATCTGGACGGGTTACAACGGACAGGCGCAGGGAACGGCCATGGCGAAAATTTTGTTTGGCGATGTAAATCCCGGCGGAAAATTGAATGTTACCTGGTTCAAATCGTTAAGCGACCTGCCCGATTTTAACGATTATACGTTGCGTGGCGACGGTACCAACGGCCGTACTTACTGGTATTTCAACAAAGATGTTTCTTATGAATTCGGTTTTGGGATGTCGTACACCACATTTGTGTACAGCAATTTTGCCATCAGTAAAACCAACATTACACCCAACGATAAAATTACCGTCAGTGTCGATGTTCAGAACACAGGAACAGTTGATGGCGACGAAATTGTACAGGTTTATGTAAAAACGCCTGATAGTCCGGCTGCTTTGCAACGGCCCATAAAAAGGTTGAAAGGTTTCAAACGGGTGAGCATTCCGCGTGGACAGGTAAAAACGGTTTCTATCGATATCGACTGCAAAGACCTCTGGTTCTGGGATGCGGAAAAAGACAAAATCACTTTCGACCTTGGAAAATATATTTTTGAGGTGGGCGCATCGTCAAAAGATATCAAAGGACAACTGGAAGCCAAAATGAGTGGCAGCTACAAACCCGTGTTAACCACGGTGGTGGCCGAAAGCGACAAAGTTGTGCTGCGCCCGGGCAATACCATTCAAACGAGCGTCACTGCAGCCATGTCCGACGATAGTTTTTACGATATTTCAAAAGCGCAGATTACCTGGAAAAGCAACAACCCGAAGGTGGTTACAGTTGACGAAAAAGGAAAAGTAACTGCCACAGGCGTGGGTGTCGCATCGGTTTTTGCGGTGGTCACCATCGACGGAACCACCATTTCAAACAGTTACCCGGTAAAGGTGATGCCCGATTTGAACCCAAAATCTGTAACGGTAAACGGGAAAAATATCCCGGGTTTCAACAAAGATGTAAAAGCCTACAGTTATCTGCTGAAAAGCAACTCAAAAATTCCGGTGGTGAAAGCCGAGGCGCTGAGCAGTGGTATTTCAGTTGAAATTGAACAGGCCAAAGCAATTCCGGGAACAGCCACCGTTCAGTTTATCGACGATATCACACTCGAAAAGAATGTGTATTACCTGAATTTTGATGCTGAATCGGCAAGCGATGAATTTGACGGAGGTGCTGTAAATCCGCGCTGGCAGTGGAACCGCGAGAACAAACCGGCACAAAGTCAATCGAAAAAAGCGGGTTCACTCACCATTTCCAGCGAAACCGGAGCAGTTACAGAAGCCACCAACAGCGCAAAAAACATGCTGCTGCAAAGCGCCAACAACGACTGGACCATCGAAACAAAACTCGTTGCGTCAAGAGCTCCGTCGCAACCCGAAAATGCAGGAATTATTGCATATCAGGACGACGACAATTTTGTACAACTGATGTTCAGGGCTGTGATAAAAACCACAAGACAAAGAGGTCCGCAACCCGGTACCATCGACCTGGTGATGGAGGAAAACGGCATTACAAAATCATTCGCCACGTTTAACCTGAAAAATGAAATTGTAGGCGAAAATGCGCTCATCCTGAAACTGGAGAAAAAGGGCAGCACTTACACAGCTTACTACTCCGTGGATGGAACAACTTTCGAAAAACTCGGAACCGCCGACATGTTGCTAAAAGACATCAGGGCCGGATTGGTGGTGTGCGACGGAATTGTAACGCAATACATGAAAAGTACTTTCTGGTTCGATTCAAGCACCACAAAACCAGAGACACCTTTCGATGTTTCGTTCGACTATTTCAGAATAAAAAACAGTGGGTTGGAATAACTAATTAATATGAATGAGAAAATGTCGTATTCCTGTTTTTGTTTACCCCTAAATCCCCTAAAGGGGACTTAGCTCATTGATAAACAGTTGTGATGGTCACAGCTTAAGCCCCTTCAGGGGTTTGGGGTGAAAAAACAGACAATAATTATTACGCAGAACTAAATTAAACAAGTAATAAAATGAAAGAACAGCTTCAAAAAATTGTAATGGCGGTTTTGCTGGCAGGCGGAACATTTGTTGCGCAGTCGCAAACCAGTGTTGTTGAAGACTTCAAACCTTCTTCAGTAAATCAACCCGGTAAGGAATACCCAATGGTGAATTCCGAAGGCCGGGTTCGTGTTCAAATTTCGGCACCCGAAGCGCACAAAGTACAACTCGATATTGGCGCAGTAAAGTACGATTTGATTAAAGATGAAAAAGGCGTGTGGACTGGCGAATCTGCTCCGCAGGATGAAGGTTTCCACTATTACCAGCTTTGGATTGACGGTGCAGCAGTGCCCGACCCCGGAAGTCTCTACTTTTACGGTGCAAGCCGCTGGGGCAGCGGTATTGAAATTCCGGCCAAAGACCAGGATTTTTATGCCATGAAAAATGTGCCGCACGGCGAAGTAACAGAGAAGATATACTATTCAAAGGAAAACGATGCCATCCGCCGTTGCTTTATTTACACACCTCCGGGTTATAACAAAGACACCCAAAAACGTTACCCCGTATTGTACCTGCAGCATGGTGGCGGTGAAAATGAAACTGGCTGGGCAGCACAGGGCAAAGCCGGACTTATCATGGATAACCTGATTGCTGAAGGGAAAGCAGTTCCGTTTATTATTGTGATGGACAATGGCACCTGGAGTATGCAGGGGCCTCCACGTGGCGAACGTCCCGCAGGTGGCGAATGGCCACCCAAAGGCTGGGCCGATGGTTTTAAAAATACCTTGCTGAAAGACATCATCCCGATGGTGGATGCCGAATACAGAACCATTGCCGACCAACCGCACCGCGCCATGGCCGGACTTTCGATGGGGGGTATGCAAACCCGCGTGATTACATTGGGCAACCCCGATGTTTTCTCGCATGTGGGAATGTTCAGCGGTGGCAGCATCAGTGTTGAAGATGTGGAAAAAGCGCCCGGTTTTAAGGAAAAAGTAAAGTTGGTTTTCATCAGTTATGGCGGTCGTGAGATTGAAAATCCGCGTCCTGGTCCCTGGGGCAATCCCAAAGAAAACGTGGAAAAACTGAAAGCAGCCGGTATGAACACCCACTTTTATGTTTCGCCGCAAACCGCCCACGAATGGCAAAGCTGGCGTCGCGGCCTTTACCAGTTTGCACCGCTTTTATTTAAAGATTAAACAGAAAGAATTGTTTTTTGACTAACCCGGGGATTTATCCCCGGGAAAACAAGTTGCAAAAATGAAAGGGCTTTAGCCCAAAATGTCAGAAATTAAGGACTAAAGTCCGGTAACTAAGGCAACTCAAATTCATCGGCATAAATGCCGGCGTTAGTCAATTATCAGATTGGGATAATAAAAGAGATTTAATTTACATTTTAAAAAATCTGTCGATAAAAAAATTAAAACCACTTTTTATGAAAAACAAGATATTCAATTTACTGATTTCATTCGTGTTAACCGGAAGTTTTTGCTTTGCGCAAACAACTCCAACAGAAATCAAAGAAGATTTCAAACCTTCAACCCTGAACCAGCCCGGTAAGGAATACCCGATGGTGAACTCGCAGGGGTACGCCCGTTTCAGGGTGGAAGCGCCAAAAGCACAAAGTGTGACCGTTACCCTCGGATTGGGTGGCCGTGGCGGAACCAAATTGACCCGTGGCGCCGATAGCGTTTGGGTGGGAACCACCGAAGGTCCGATGGACGAAGGTTTTCACTATTACCACCTGATTGTGGATGGCGGCGTTTTTAACGACCCCGGAACCCTCAACTTTTATGGGTCAACCCGTTGGGAAAGCGGCATTGAAATTCCCGCGCACGACCAGGACTTTTACGCACTCAAAGATGTTCCTCACGGAAATGTGCAGCAGGTTTTATTTCCGTCACCAAGTACCCAGGCTTCGCGCAGGGCTTTTGTTTATACTCCTCCCGGTTACGGAAAAGATGGCAACAAACGTTACCCTGTGCTGTACCTTCAACACGGCTGGGGCGAGGACGAAACCGCATGGAGCAACCAGGGTCACGCCAACCTGATTATGGACAACCTGATTGCCGAAGGCAAAATCAAACCGTTCATTATTGTAATGACTTACGGAATGACCAACGAAATCAAGTTCGGCGGGCTGCGTAATTTCGACATCAAACCGTTTCAGACAGTTTTGGTGGATGAGTTGATTCCGTATATCGATGCCAATTTCAACACCATTGCCGACCAGCCGCATCGCGCCATGGCCGGACTTTCGATGGGTGGTATGGAAACCAAAACGATTACGCTGAACAATCCCGATGTATTTTCACATTATGGATTATTAAGCGGCGGAACTTATGCTCCTGCTGATATCAAAGACAAATCGAAAGTGAAACTCATCTTCCTGAGTTGCGGTAGCAAAGAACGTCCTGATGGTGTGAAAAAATCAGCTGAAGCTTTAAAAGCCGCCGGAATGAACGCAGTTTCTTATGTTTCAGAAGGAACAGCACATGAGTTCCAGACCTGGCGCAGAAGTCTGTACCAGTTGGCACCCATGCTTTTTAAGGAATAATACAAAACTGTTGTAATGAGAAAATATATTTTTTCAACTGCATTCCTGGCTTTGCTTTTGACCACAGGTTTTGCGCAGAACGCAGTTGTCGAAGATTTTAAACCTTCGGCGGTGAACCAGCAGGGAAAACAGTTTCCGCAGGTAAACTCCGAAGGACGGGTTCGCACAAGCATTTCGGCACCTCAGGCCAATAAAGTTCAGCTTGACATCGGCGGGGTGAAATATGACCTCGTAAAAGATGAAAAAGGCGTGTGGACTGGCGAATCGGCTCCGCAGGACGAAGGTTTTCACTACTACCAGCTGAACATTGACGGTGCCTCGGTTCCCGACCCCGGAACCCTCTATTTTTATGGTGCCGGTCGCTGGGGCAGCGGCATTGAGATTCCGGCCAAAGACCAGGATTTTTATGCTGTAAAAAATGTTCCGCACGGCTTGGTGAGTGAAAATATATACTTCTCAAAACTGACCAATTCTTTCCGCCGTTGCTTTGTTTACACACCGGCTGAATATGCGCAAAATCCGCAAAAACGCTACCCGGTACTATACCTGCAACACGGAAGTTTTGAAGACGAAACAGGCTGGGCATCGCAGGGAAAAGCCGGACTTATTCTCGACAACCTGATTGCCGCCGGAAAAGCCGTTCCGATGATTATTGTGATGGACAACGGCTACGCCAACAAACCGCAAACCGGTGAAAACACCGGTCGTCCGGCTTCAATTTTCGAAGAGGTGATGATAAATGAAATCATTCCGATGACTGACTCAAAATTCCGCACCATTGCCGACCGCGAACACCGCGCCATTGCCGGACTTTCGATGGGCGCCAACCAAACCATGCGCATCATCATGAACAACCTCGACAAATTTGCTTCGTACGGCGGTTTCAGCGGCACTTCGAATTATCCGAGTTCCGCAGAAATTGACCCTACTACTTTTCTGGATGGAAAATTCAACGATGGTGCAGCAATCAACAAACAAATCAAGGTTTTCTGGTTGGGTCTAGGAACAAAAGAACCCAATCCGTTCCCCGGTTCAGTGGGTGCTTTCCGCAAGATGATGGAAAAACAGGGAATCAAATATGTGTATTATGAATCGCCCGGAACAGCCCACGAATGGCTCACCTGGCGCAGGTCGCTGCATCAGTATGCACAGTTGTTGTTCAAATAAGCTGAAAAACAAAAGATTATGAATTTGTTTTCCGTAAAATATTTTTTTGCTACTCTTGGTTTCATGGTGTTTCTATCCACATTTTCCATTGGATTTGTCAAGGCTCAGTTGGTGGAAAACTCGGTTCCTGCGTCGACAAACATCAGTCAGAACCAATGTCCGTGCCTCATGCCCGACAACAGCGTGATTTTTCAGGTAAAAGCGCCCAATGCACAAAAAATGCAGATTGACCTGGGGAAAAAGTACGACATGGTAAAAGATTCCAGCGGCGTCTGGTCGGTTCGCACCGAACCAATTGTGCCGGGCTTTCACTACTATTTTCTGGTGATTGACGATGTGCCGGTTGCCGACCCGGCCAGCCAGTCGTTTTTTTGGAACCGGAAAAATGGCAAGCGCCATCGACATACCCGAAAAAGGGGCTGATTTTTACACGGTGAAAGATGTGCCGCACGGCGCGTTAAGTTCAAAATACTATTTCTCGAAGGTTACGAATGACTGGCGCAGGCTTTTTGTTTACACACCGCCAGGTTACGATGTAAATACCGCGGAAAAATACCCGGTAGTTTACATTCAGCATGGTGGCGGCGAAGACGAAACCGGCTGGGCCAATCAGGGGAAAACCGACATTATTTTGGATAATCTGATTGCAGAAGGCAAAGCAAAACCGATGCTTGTGGTGATTGCCAACGGAAACGTCAGCACGGGTCGTGGGGGCTACAGTAGCGAAGGAATGGCCGCGTTTAAAAAGGAGATGACACAAAACATTGTGCCTTTTATCGACCAAAACTACCGGACGCTGCCCGATGCAAAAAACCGGGCCATTTGCGGTTTGTCAATGGGGGGCGGACAATCGTTTTATGTCGGGCTCGAAAGTCTTGACGTTTTTGCGTCGGTGGGAATTTTCAGCTCCGGAATTTTTGGCGGAATCAGAACTACAGGAAGTGGGTTCGATGCCGAAAAGGAAATTCCCGGGTTGCTCTCCAAATCAGCCGGTTTCAACCAGAAACTCGATTTGTTTTACATTTCCTGTGGCGAGCAGGACATGCGTATTGAACACACAAAAAAAGCGGTGAAAACCATGCAGGAAAACGGGCTCGAAGTGGAGTTCAACTCTTTCCCCGGCGACCACGAATGGCAGGTTTGGCGAAAATCGCTGCACGATTTTGCAGCAAGGGTTTTTAAATAGAAATAAGACTAACTAATAAACAGCATCGATTTTATGAGAAAACATTTGATTTATATCGTTGGATTTCTTTTGGCAGTGCCATTTGGAATAAGGGCGCAGCAGGCCAATGTCAATCTCGATTACAATCCGCAAAAGAATACCGAAGGACTTAATCCGTTCAGTGCCCCGGTGAATTCGCCCGAAGTACGCGATGACCATACTGTTACTTTCCGGTTGAAAGCGCCTAACGCGCACAAAGTGGTGCTGGCTACAGGAGCCATTTATACCGCCAATAACCTGGGCAGAGAGCCGCTGCCGTTTACCAAAGGCGACGACGGAATATGGACGCTCACCATCGGGCCGCTGAAACCCGATATGTACGCCTATCATTTTAATGTGGATGGCGTACAGATTCCCGACCCCAGCAATACCTACGCAGCGTTTACAGCTATGCCACCCTACAGCGAACTGATTGTACATGGCGATGGGCCGGCGTATTACGATGCGCGGAATGTCCCGCACGGCGCGGTGACCCGCCATGTTTATCATTCCGATGTAACCAACGGTGAGCGTGAAATTTATGTTTATACTCCTCCGGGATTTGACCCGAAAAAAGAGTACCCGGTTTTGTACTTGTTGGGTGGAAGTGGCGAACTGCCCTCGAACTGGGTGTTCGACGGCCGGGTGAATTTCATCATGGATAATTTGTTAGCCGAAGGAAAAACGGAACCGATGATTATCGCAATTCCCAACAACCAGGTAATTCACCGCAACCACCCGAAACACACCGAGCTGACTTTCGATATTTTTGAAAAAGAGTTGCGGAACCACGTGATTCCGCTAATTGACAAAAGTTATAAAACAATCCGCTCACCCAAGGGCAGGGCTATTTCTGGTTTGTCGATGGGGGGCAGGCACAGCATGTTTGTGGGTTTCCGCTCGCTCGATTTGTTTGCCAACTTTGGCATTCTCAGCGCCGGTGATACTAATGCAGAAACCACGCTTGCACAGTTTTTAAACGACCCGAAAGTGAACGAAAAGGTCGATTATCTTTTTGTAGGTCAGGGCACCGAAGAAGCAAAAGGTTTTATGGGAAGTCGTTGTGTCGCGTTGCACGAAGCCTTGGACAAACACAAAATCGAACACGAATATTATGTGGGCGGACATGGCGGCCACGATTGGGCTACCTGGCGTCATTTACTGTATTACAGGTTTTTACCCAACCTCTGGAAAAAAGAAAAATGAAAGATTGAAGTTAAAAATGGTTGTTCAGGATTCACTTTGTGGTGCTCTGTGCAAACTCCGTGATACTCTGTGTAATTTTTAAGAATAATAACACAGAGATTCACCGAGAAAACACAAAGTTTCACGAAGAATCAGTTGAAATCAAAGATGGCCTTAATAATCAACTTCAAAATAGAATGATAAAGTAAAGTTTTACAGGATTGAAAATTAATAATATAACATGAAACAAATCAACTTTTTGCCTATTGTAGCGCTTGCCCTTGTTTTGGGTGCCTGCACAAAACTGCAGCCCAACCAGATAAAAACCGAACTGGGAATTATTCAGGGAACCATTGAAGACAGTTTGCGGGTTTTTAAAGGAATTCCGTTTGCTGCACCACCCGTTGGCGATTTGCGCTGGAAAGCTCCTCAACCTGCTGCGCCATGGGATACTGTTTTAATAGCCGACAAATATGCTCCGGCTGCGTTCCAGGGTGGAAATCCACCTTCAGGCAAAAGCGAGGATTGTCTGTATCTCAATATCTGGACTCCGGCAAAATCGACGGAAGATAAACTGCCGGTGCTGGTGTGGATTTATGGTGGCGGTTTTAGTTTTGGCTCGACTGCCGAACCGGGTTACACAGGCGAACAGCTGGCGAAAAAAGGCGTTGTTTATGTAAGCATTGCATACAGGGTAGGGCAGCTTGGATTTCTGGCACACCCTGAACTGAGTGCCGAAAACCCGAATCATGTTTCGGGAAACTACGGGTTGCTTGACCAGATTGCCGGTTTGCAGTGGATTCAGAAAAATATTGCAGCCTTTGGTGGCGACCCCAACAAAGTGACCATTTTTGGCGAATCGGCCGGTGGAATTTCGGTGAGCATGTTGAGTGCATCGCCGCTGGCAAAAGGATTGTTTCATGGTGCGATTTCGCAAAGTGGCGGCTCGTTTGGCCCCACGCGGAAAATCACCTATCCGGGTGAAAATATGAAAACACTGGCAGACGCTGAGGCTGATGGCGTGGCTTATGCTGAAAAGTTGGGGGTAAAATCGATTGCCGAACTGCGCGCCATTCCTGCCGATAAACTTCCGCTGGGAATGGGCATGGGTGGCGGCTGGCCAATTACCGATGGGTATGTTTTGCCCGACAATCAAATCAGGATGTACGAAGCCGGAAATTTTAACGATACGCCGGTTTTGGTAGGATATAATTCCGACGAAGGCGCCAGTTTTACACGCACACAAAACCCGGCAGAATTTATTCAGTCGGTAAAAGAAAGATATGGGAAATATGCTGATTCGCTTCTGATTGCTTACCCGGTAACTGAAACGGCTGTTCCCAAAACAGCCCGCGACCTTTCACGCGATGCAGCTTTTGGATGGCATACCTGGATTTGGGCGCGTTTGCAGGCAAAACAAGGAAAATCAAAAGCTTATTTGTACTATTTCGACCAGCACCCGGAATACCCGGAAGATTCACCGCGGTTTGGTTATGGTTCGCCACACGGACAGGATGTGGCCTATGTTTTTGGTCATCTCGATAAATCAAATTCTGAAACCACACCTTCGGACTTTGCAATCTCGGAAGCGATGGTAACTTACTGGACCAACTTTGCCAAATACGGCGACCCCAACGGCAACGGCATGCCGGTTTGGACAGCTTTCAGCGATGAAAATCCGGAAGTAATGTATTTCAGTCAGACTCCGAAACCCGGTCCGGTACCCAGCACTGAGTCGCTGAAAGTTTTGGATAACTATTTCAGGTGGAGATTAACCCCCGAAGGCGAAGCCTGGGCAAATGATAATAAATAATCAAAGCGGTAAAGAACTTGAATTTAGAATTGATATACAGTTAAAAATCACCCCTTTATCCCCTCAAGGGGAGAGTTGCTGAAAAGCAACGCCAGACAAAACTGGTTGTAAAAGCCCCCTTTAGGGGGTTGGGGGTGAAAACAAAACGACAACATTTTAAAACTATACAACCAATGAAAAAGATTACAACGATTATCCTCTTTTCACTTCTGCTGCTGGCGGGAGGAAACATTTTTGCACAAGACCCCAATTTTCAAATCTACCTCTGTATTGGGCAATCAAACATGGAAGGCGCTGCACGGGCCGAATTGCAGGATTCAACCGTTAATCCGCGCTTTCAGGTGATGGCGGCAGTGGATTGTGCCAACCTTGAACGCACAAAAGGTAACTGGTATCCGGCGCTTCCACCGTTGTGCCGCTGCCGGACAAACATGGGACCTGCCGATTATTTCGGGAGAACAATGGTTGAAAGACAGCCGGAAAATGTAAAAGTGGGCGTAATTGTGGTGGCAGTTGGCGGTTGCAAAATCGAACTTTTTGATAAGGAAAACTACCAGACTTACACCGAAACTGCACCTGGCTGGATGAAGGGAATGATAAAGGAATACGATGGAAATCCTTACGGAAGGCTCGTTGAAATGGCAAAACTGGCGCAGAAGGATGGCGTTATCAAAGGCATTTTGCTACACCAGGGCGAATCGAATCCAAACGACAGTTTGTGGACCCGTAAAGTAAAAGGTGTGTACGACAGCCTGATGAAAGACCTGAATCTCAACCCGAAAAATGTACCGCTGCTTGCGGGCGAAACAGTTCATGCCGACCAACAGGGAATTTGTGCCGGAATGAATGCCATCATTGCCACGCTGCCGCAAACATTGCCCAATTCGTACGTAATTTCTTCGGCTGGATGTGCCGATGGGCCTGATAACCTGCATTTCAGCGCTGCCGGTTACCGCGAACTGGGAAAACGTTACGCAGAAAAAATGTTGGAATTGCAGGGAGTGAAATAGTAAGAACAGACTTCCTCCGAAGCTTCGGGGCGCTCAGTCTGACAGTCACCCTGAATCCCGAGTACTCGGGAAAGGGTGTTTCAAATGCCACCATTTAATTTGATGTTGTTGATAAAAATATATTTAAGCAAACAATCATGAAATCACTGTATCTAATAATCGCTTTGGCAGTCGTCACACTGTTTTTTCAAACACAGGTGGCAGCCCAGGGAACAGAAAAACTTCCGCGAAGCACACCCGAACAGGAAGGTGTTTCTTCAGCAGGAATCATGCAGTTTTTAAATGCCTGCGATACCAACGGACTTGAAAACCACAGTTTTATGATGCTCCGGCACGGAAAAATTATTACCGAGGGCTGGTGGAAACCTTACGGACCTGAATACAAACACATTATGTTTTCGGCAAGTAAAACTTTTACTGCCACTGCAGTTGGGTTGGCGGTTGCTGAAAACAGGCTGAAAGTGACTGACAAAATCATCACCTTTTTTCCGTATTCATTGCCCGACTCCATCAGCAATTACATGAAAGAGATGACGGTGAAAGACCTGCTGACCATGTCGGCCGGACAGGACCCCGAGCCAAGCGCATGGGGCGCAGGCGGCGATTGGATGACGACTTTTATTTCCACGGAACCAAAATTCAAACCGGGTTCAGTTTTCAAATACAACAACATGGCCACTTTCATGCTTTCGGCCATTGTTCAGCAGGTTACTGGTGAGACAGTTTTTGATTATCTGTTGCCACGTATTTTCAAACCGCTGGGAATCCGCGGAATCGACTGGGACCTGAATCCGCAGGGAATTACCATGGGAATGATTGGGTTGCGGCTTCGCACCGAAGACCTCGCAAAATTTGGGCAGTTGCTGTTAAATGGCGGCGTGTGGAATGGCAAACAATTGATTCCGAAAGAATGGGTGAAAGAGGCAACAGCTTTTCACATTAAAAACTCGGGACCTGAAGGAGAAAACAGTAAAAGTGATTGGGAACAGGGCTACGCTTACCAGATGTGGCGCGGCAAAAACAACACGGTAAGGTTGGATGGAATGGCCGGTCAGTTTGTGGTGCTCATCCCCGATAAAGATGCGATTGTGGTTTTCACGGCCAACAATACCAACACGCAAAAACAACTTGACCTGATGCACAATTTCCTGATTCCGGCTATCAAGTCGGATAAACCGCTGGCGCCTGCACCCGCAACACTGGAAGAAATGACAAAAAAGGCAGCCGATTTAAATATCAGTCCCGGTTTTGAAAAATCGGCTGAAACAGGTTTTGAAAAGTCAGTTTCCGGAAAAGAATTTATCCTTTCAGAAAACGACCATAAAATTCAGTCCGTGTATGTATCATTTAAAGAGGGCGTCTGCACTTTTGCCATCAAAAGAGAAAATGCTGTTTCATCCATCAAAGCGGGTGCAAAAGAGTGGCAGGTTTCAAATACCTTATCGGCTTCGCTTTTAGCACCTCCGCGCAGCAATTTTTCAAAATCAGTCGATGCAAATTATACGATTTTGAAGCCAAACATAAAAGTGGCAGCACAATATGCCTGGACCGAAGAAAAAACGCTCGAAATAACCGGTCGTTTTGTAGAAGAAGCACTGGGCTCTGAAACCATTGTTTGCAAATTTTCGGAACAAAACAATGAGGTGCGGGTCACCATCGAACCAAAAACTCCGGCACGCGCGGGTAGGGGCTTTGGACCTCAGCAACCCGTTGTTTTGCGGGGAACGATGGTAAGAATAGAATAAAATTAAATCAGATGACTTTTAATTTCAATAAGATAAAGCGGATTTTGTTTGCAATGGTTGTTGGCAGTTTTATGCTGACTAGGGTGGCAATTGCACAGGAAAAACTGTATCCAAACGAATTTCCTTTAAGCGATGTGAAATTGCTCGACGGACCGTTTAAACATGCGCAGGACCTCAATATTCATGTTTTGCTGGAGTACGATATTGACCGTTTGATTGCGCCTTTCCGTAAGGAAGCCGGGCTGCCCGAAAAAGCAAAACTATATCCCAACTGGGCCGGTTTGGATGGGCATGTGGGTGGTCATTACCTGTCGGCGCTGGCCATGAATTATGCTTCCACCGGCAATGCCGAATGCAAAAAACGCATGGACTACATGATTTCGGAGTTGAAAGCCTGTCAGGATGCCAACGACAAAAACCACCCCGGCTGGGGAAAAGGTTATGTGGGTGGCGCGCCCAACAGTCAGCAAATTTGGAGCACTTTTCAGAAAGGCGATTTTGCTGCTTACCGCGCGGCCTGGGTTCCGTGGTACAATGTGCATAAATTGTATTCGGGCCTGCGCGACGCCTGGTTGTATGCCGGAAACGAAGATGCGAAAGCCATTTTCCTGAAATTCTGCGACTGGGGAATTAACATCACTGCAAATCTTTCCGAAGAACAAATGCAGCAGATGCTCGACACCGAACATGGCGGGATGAACGAAATTTTTGCCGATGCTTACCAGATGACCGGCGACGAAAAATACCTGGTGGCAGCCAAACGGTTTTCGCACCGGATGTTGCTGGATGCCATGGCCGCCAGAAACGACAACCTTGACAACAAACACGCCAACACACAGGTGCCGAAAGCAGTCGGATTTCAGCGCATTGCAGAACTTTCAAAGGATAAAAAATATATCGACGCCGGAAGTTTCTTTTGGGAAACGGTTACCGGAAAACGTTCGCTGGCTTTTGGCGGAAACAGTCGCCGGGAGTTTTTTCCGAGTGTTGCTTCCTGCACCGATTTTGTAAACGATGTGGAAGGTCCCGAAACCTGCAACTCATATAATATGCTGAAGTTGACAAAGGATTTATTTCGTGTAAATCCGAAGGCAAAATACGCTGACTATTACGAACGAACGATGTACAACCACATTCTTTCTACTCAGCACCCCGAACATGGTGGATATGTGTATTTTACACCGGCACGTCCGCGGCATTACCGGGTTTATTCGCAGCCCAACGAAGCCATGTGGTGTTGTGTGGGCAGCGGAATGGAAAACCATGGCAAGTACAGTCAGTTTATTTACACCCATCAAAATGATTCGTTGTTTCTGAACCTGTTTGTGGCTTCGGAACTTAACTGGCGTGAAAAAGGGATAAAACTGGTGCAGGAAACACAGTTTCCAAACGAAGAAACAACAAGGCTGAAAATCACTGATGGAGCAGCAAAGTTTAAACTGATGGTTCGTTATCCGTCTTGGGTAAAAGCGGGAGCACTGAAAATTCTGGTCAACGGAAAACCGGTTGAATTCAATGCCAAACCTTCGTCTTATGTGGCTGTCGAACGAAACTGGAAGAAAGGCGATGAAGTTCAGATTTTATTGCCGATGCACAATACCATCGAAAAAATGCCCAATGTGTCCAATTACATTGCCATCATGCACGGCCCCATTTTGCTTGGTGCCAAAACCGGAACCGAAGATTTAAAAGGACTGGTTGCCGACGATGGACGATGGGCGCACATTGCAGGAGGAGAGCGGCTTCCGGTTGACAAAGCCCCGATTATTATTGAAAATAGTTTGGATGACATTGTCAAGAAAATTACACCAGTGAAAAACAAACCATTCACTTTTACCGCTTCTTTCAACACTGTCAATAACGCGAGTTTTGAACTGGAACCGTTCTACGGGATTCATGATTCGCGGTACATGATTTACTGGATGTGGCTCACTGAATCGCAGTACAAAAATTACATCGATTCGCTGGCAATTGTGGAAAAAGAAAGGATGGAACTTCAGAAACGGACCATCGATTTTGTAGCACCCGGCGAACAGCAACCCGAAGCCGACCACCAGATGGAGAAACAGAAGTCTTCCACCGGAAATTATCAGGACAATTTCTGGCGCGATGCCCGCAACGAGGGCTATTTCACCTACAATATGGCTACCAATTCCGAAACCGGTTTGAGCCTGATGGTTCGGTACTGGGGCGCCGAGTGGGGTGGCCGGAAATTCGACATTTTCATCGATAATGAAAGGCTGATAACCGAAGACAACACAGGCCGCTGGAACCAAAGCCAGTTTCAGGAAGTGAAATACGAAATCCCGGATTCAATGGTAAAAGACAAAAAACAAATCAGGGTGAAATTTCAGGCATTGCCCGGAAATACTGCGGGAGCGGTATATTACATCAGGCTGGTAAGAAATAAGAGCAATTAATGTTCAAGAGAAAAACATCTGAAAAAGAAGGATTCGTCCGGTCATTCAGAAACAGATTGGTTGGATATGAATTAACAGATAAGAATTAAGAAAAAAAATGAATACAAGAATTACTAAATTATTGATTTCCATTTCATTGTTGCCGTTGGCGTGTTTTGCCCAAAACCCCATCGTACAAACTTATTACACTGCCGACCCGGCGCCGATGGTGCACGATGGAACGGTTTACCTCTACACATCGCACGATGAGGATGAAACCGTGAAAAACTTTTTCACCATGTACGATTGGCGTTGCTATTCAACAACCGATATGGTGAACTGGACCGACCATGGCGCCATTGCTTCGTTAAAAAACTTTAGCTGGATGGACAAAACAAACGGAGCCTGGGCGCCGCAATGTATCGCGCGCAAGGGCAAATTCTACCTGTATGTTCCCATTCATGGCGAAGGAATTGCGGTGTTGGTTTCTGACTCTCCAACCGGTCCGTTCAGCGACCCAATCGGAAAACGCCTTGTTGACAGCGACCATATCTGGCAGGACATTGACCCGACGGTGGCCATTGACAACAAAGGTCAGGCTTATTTATATTGGGGAAATCCCAAATTGTGGTATGTAAAATTGAATGAAGATATGGTTTCGTACGACCGGACTATCGGCGAAAACGGAATTGTTTCGATAGAGATGACAGCTCAAGCTTTTGGCTCCAAAGAAGGTCGCGATGGAAAACCGGGTACAACTTACACCGAAGGACCCTGGATTTACAAGCGTAATAGTCACTGGTACATGGTGTATGCAGCAGCTGGAATTCCGGAGTACATTGCTTATTCAACGGCCACCTCGCCCGAAGGCCCCTGGACTTACAAGGGAAATATTATGGAACGCGCACCTCATCTGGCGTTTACCAACCATTCGGGTATCATCGACTTCAAAGGAAACTCGTATTTCTTCTATCACGACCAGGATTTGTCGAAAGGTCAGGGATTTAAGCGTTCGGTGAGCGTTGAGCAATTCACATACAATGCCGATGGCAGCATTCCACTCATCATTCCAACCAAAGAAGGAGTGAAACAAAGTGTTTCCAATTTAAACCCGTTTAAAAAAGTTGAAGCCGAAACCATTGCCTGGAGCGAAGGATTAAAGACTGCAGGCGACAGCAAAACAGGTGTTTTCGTTACCAAAATTGATAACGGCGATTATATCAAAGTCCGCAGTGTTGATTTTGGCAAGGGTGCTAAAAAATTCGAAGCAAGTGTCGCTTCTGAATCGAACGGTGGCCAAATCGAAATTCGCCTTGACGGTATTGATGGTGAACTTTTGGGTGTTTGCGAAGTGAAAAACACCGGAGGCTTGCAAAAATGGGCGGTGCAATCGTGCAAAGTGAAAAAAACAAAGGGCATTCACGACCTCTGTTTTGTGTTCAAAGGTGGCAATGGCCAGTTGTTCAATTTTGATTGGTGGCAATTCAAATAAGCAATGAGAACTATTTATAGTTGCGTTTTTTACCCCAAACCCTGCCTGTTCGGCAGACAGGCCCTGAAGGGGCTTTTGGACAGCAACTATTTGAAATGGTAGTAGATACAAGAAGTCCCCTTTAGGGTCCCGAAATTTCGGGATAGGGGTAATTTATAAAATGAAATACGAGATTTAAACATTTATTGTACTTAGATATTCAATAACTTAAATAAAGAACATGAAAAAATTCAGCAGATTATTTCGTTTGTGCGTTGCCGTTTTGGCAATTGCCGGAACCGGTTTTAATTATTCATTGTTAGCTCAGGACGCAGGTACAACTCAAACGGCAACTTCAAGAGTTGTTGAAGATGGCGGTACAGGCGGGTTTAGTGCAATTATGTACACTGACGCATCACTGACCACGCATACCATTTTCCGTCCAAAAGATTTAAGCGTTTTCGGAGACAAAAGCAAGTTGCCAATCATTGCATGGGGCAATGGAGCCTGCGCCAATTCGCCGTGGGAACACATCAATTTCCTGTCGGAAGTGGCATCTCATGGGTTTTTGGTGATTGCCATCGGGCCGATGCCACAGGAAGGGCAGCGCGGCGGTGGCCGTTCAACTTCATCGCAGCTGATTGACGCTATTGACTGGGCTCTTGCACAAAACAGCGATAAAACTAGCGCGTTGTACAATAAAATTGACATTTCGAAAATTGCTGTCAGCGGTATGTCGTGTGGAGGTTTACAAACCCTTGAAACAGCTCCCGATTCACGCGTTACTACTGCTGTTGTATGCAACAGCGGCATCATCGGAAATGGTGGTGGGATGCCCGGAATGCCAGCATTAACAAAAGACCATCTGGCAAAATTGCATACCCCGACACTTTATTTGCTTGGGGGAGAGTCGGATATCGCGTACAAAAACGGTATGGACGACTTTAGCCGGATAAACCATGTTCCGGTTTTTGTGGCCAATATGGACGTTGGACATGGCGGCACTTACGGTCAGCCTCACGGCGGCGAGTTTGCCAAAGTGGCAACTGCCTGGTTCAAATGGCAATTAAAAGGCGATAAGGAAGCCGCAAAAATGTTTACAGGGAATCCTTGCGGGCTATCCAAATCGACGGTTTGGAAAGTTGAAAAGAAGAATCTGCAATAGTTTTCAATAAACCGATGGGCTTTTGATAGACGAGGTAAGAGATATATTTCAATCAATCAAAATAAAATAAAATAAAATAAACGATGAAAAAAAATCAATTCACAATCAACCCTTTCAAAGGAAAAGCAATCTTTTTTGTTGCTTTTACATTCTTTTTATCACTGACAGTTTTTAGTCAGCCAACGCCAACCAATTCGCCTGTGTTTACCAATTTCGTTTACGAGGGCAACGACAAGGGTTACAACGATTTTCCGCTGAACCCGGGCGAGTTTTACAACCCCATTTTGCAGGGCTGCTACCCCGACCCGAGCATCACCCGCAAAGGCGATGACTATTATTTGGTGGCTTCCACTTTTGCAATGTTTCCGGGTGTGCCGATTTTTCATTCAAAAGATTTGGTGAACTGGAAACAAATTGGTCACGTACTCGACCGTAAATCGCAACTTATCGTTCACGATTGCGGAATCAGCGCCGGAATTTATGCGCCACAGATTCTGTACAATAAAAACAACGACACTTTTTACATGATAACCACCGAATTTTCGGGCGGTTTTGGCAACATTGTGGTGAAAACAAAAGACCCGCTGAAAGGCTGGAGCGACCCGATAAAACTGGAATTCAACGGCATCGACCCATCGCTTTTCTTTGATGATAACGGAAAAGGTTATGTAATTCACAACGATGCGCCCGACCGGGGAAAGGAGTTGTACAACGGTCACCGGGTGATTAAAATATGGGAGTACGATGTTGAAAACGACAAAGTAATTCCCGGAACCGATAAAATTATCGTGGATGGCGGTGTTGACCTTTCGAAAAAACCCATCTGGATTGAGGCTCCGCACATTTATAAAAAGAATGGCAAATATTACCTGATGTGTGCCGAAGGTGGAACCGGTGACTGGCACAGCGAAGTGATTTTTGTGAGCGACAACCCGAAAGGACCGTACACTCCCGCACCAAGCAACCCGATTCTGACTCAACGCCATTTCCCGAAAGAACGCGCCAATAAAGTGGACTGGGCCGGTCATGCCGATTTGGTTTTAGGTCCCGATAACAAAACATATTACGGTGTTTTCCTGGCTGTTCGCCCCAACGATAAACAACGGGTAAACACCGGCCGCGAAACATTTATTCTGCCGGTGGATTGGTCGGGCGAATTTCCGGTTTTTGTAAACGGGCTGGTACCAATGGAACCAAAACTGAAAATGCCTGCCGGAGTTACTGAAAACAAAACCGGAAAAGAGGGCTTTTTCCCTAATGGCAATTTCACTTTCAAAGATGATTTTAGTGCTGAAAAGCTGGATTACCGCTGGATTGGACTGCGTGGCCCGCGCGAGGAATTTATTTCAACTTCAAAACAAGGCTTGAAAATCAAACCTTTTGAAACCAACATCAAAGAGGTAAAACCCACGTCCACCCTGTTTTACAGGCAGATGCACAAAACTTTTTCGTTTACCGCAACAGTGGATTACAAACCGGCTTCGGAAAAGGATTTGGCCGGAATTGTGGCATTGCAAAGCGAACGGTTCAATTTTGTTTTTGGCATCACCAAAAAAGGAGCTGATTATTACATTTTACTCGAAAGAACTGCCGGAAAATTCAGAAGCCGCGAAGTGGAAACTAAAATTGTGGCCAGCGCCAAAATCGACCTCAGTAAACCGGTGCGTTTGCAGGTTACGGCTAACGGCGACGACTACCAGTTCAGCTATTCCACCAACGGAACCGACTTTGTGAACCTTGGCGGAACTGTTTCAGGGGATATTCTTTCAACCGATGTAGCCGGTGGTTTTACAGGGTGTTTGCTGGGATTGTATGCTACTTCAGCCAATAATGCTGTGCCGGAATAAGATATGTTCTTTGGACTAAAGTCCGGGTTAGTGATAAGGTGACTAACCCAGGCTTTTAAGCCGGGGAAAAAATAGTATAAAAAAGGACTTCAGTCCAAAATTAGGGTTTTCAACCCGACTGATAGACATTTAATAAATTGAAATTTAATAAGCTACAATTGATGAAACTAAACAAAACCAAATCCCTTTTACTGCTGATAGCTTTTTTATCAGGCAGTTTCTTTTTTTCAAATCACGCAAAAGCACAATCTTACGCAGCCTGGTACAACAGTGCGCAACAAAGAATTGACACCCTCCGGAAAGGCAATTTCGGGATACAAATCGTGGATAAAAATGGCCAGCCGTTTACAGGCGACGTTTCAGTGCGAATGAAAAAGCACGAATATCCGTTTGGGATTGCCTTTGATTTCTATGAAGGCTCGGCAAGTATGGGCAACAGTTACAGCACTTCTTCCACCATTCAGGCAAAAACCGATAAGGAAATTTACAAAACCGAACGCTGGAGCGCTAATCTCGCTTATGCAATTCCGGTGGAAAAAGGAAAGGAATACAAGGTAACGCTCAAATTTGCCGAAATTTATGCCAGTGCTAAAAATGCAAGGCTTTTTGACGTAACCGTGAATGGGCAGCTTTTTCTGGATAATTACGATGTTTTTGCCGCTGCAAACGGGAAAAATATTGCCGTTGATACTGCCACAATTGCCACAGCAGAAGATGGTTACATTTACATTGAATTGAATGCTTCAAAAGATAACGCTGCCATAAAGGGGATTGTAATCGACGAAAAAGATGGTGCAAATGTGGTCAGAATAAACTGCGGTGGTCCGGCGCTCACCACGGCTGACGGAAATACCTACAAAACCGAAACCGGCTATTTCGACCCCGAAGCCAACACAGTTTCCAGCAACGAGCAGTGGATGCAGGCAACTATGTACAAATATTTCAATTACGGGGTTACAGGTAATTCATTCAAATGGAGTGGTGTTCAGCCACAACATACGACACCCAATTACAGTAATTTCGAAAATGCGCTGCGTTGGACCCAAAAAGTTGGGTGGAAAATAAGAGGCCATAATTTGTTATGGGGCGGTAATGATGCCCATTCAACACCCGATTGGGTAAGAAATCTGCCAACAACACAAGCATTCAACGATACCTGTAAAATGAGAGTTATTCGTGATGTTTCGCGCTATAAAGGTTTAATATCGGAATACGATGTGGTTAATGAACCTTTGACAGGCCATGCCGATTGGATGCGGAAAACCCACGGCGATTCAATTATCTGGAACAGTTTTAAGTGGGCTCGTTCTGCTGACCCCGATGCCGGTTTATTTGTAAACGATTATAATGTGGAATACAACTGGGGACAAGCAGTTGAATATCGCGACCTTATCCTGAAAATGAAGGAAATGGGAGCTCCCATAACAGGTGTTGGCATGCAGGCGCATTTTTGGGATTGCTGCCGAGCCAATGTGGATGAGTTGGTGAAAAATGTAAATATTATTGCTCAGGCTGGATTGCCTATCCGGTTTACTGAATTTGATTTTGGTGGTAATCTCACGCAGGCCCAACAGGCAGCTGAGTTTATAAAAGTACTGACCATCGCTTTTTCTCATCCTTCAATTACCGGGATGATTAGCTGGGTTTTAATGGATTCTTCGAATGAAAACGCATGGCGAGGTAAATCAGGCTATTTTGACCTGACCCACAAACCAAAACTGGCTGCCGACACACTTTTATATTACACCCAAAAGAAATGGGCAACCAATTTCGATGCAGCTATAACCGGCGAAACTCCGCTCAATTTCAAGGCTTTTTATGGAGATTACGAAATTGAAGTGGCTTTTGGCGATACGGTGAAAGTTTTCACAATTCCCTGTTTGAAAGTTAATAAAGACTCAGTTTTTGTTTTGAATGAAACAGATGCCCATTTAAAAGGGCCGGAACTGGTGAACAGAAATCTGGTCAATCTGAATGCCGTGAAACTTGAATTTGATAAACCCATCAAAAGTGGTTCGCTGAAACGGAGCAACTTCAAATTCTTTTCGAACACAAAAGTTGGTCTCAGTGCCGTTCAGCCCGACCCTGAAAATCCAAATGCCGTAATCCTCACGTTAAGCGCAAATGTTACCAAAGGCGACTATATTTCGGTTTCCTATTTCCCTGGTATTTTAATGGCTGAAGATGGCAGCAAAGCCAAAGCTTTTGGCCCGGAAGCAATTTCTAACCCGACAACCACTGTTGGCATATCTGAAATCAGCGAAAGAAACTTGAAAGTGTATCCGAACCCGGCAACCAGCGTGCTGAATATCGACTACGATAAAGCGCCGTACAACGTGTTGCTGTTCAACAGTGTTGGCGTTTTGGTGCAATCAGAAGTTGCCGAAAATCCATCGTTCAAAATGAATGTGGGTCATTTGAATAAAGGATTGTACCTGATTCGAATTCAGGATAATGAGAATAATACAGTCACCAAAAAAGTAATTATCGAATAAACAAAATAGCATCACAATGAAATCAAAATCATTCGTAACAATGGCCGTTGTTCTGTTTTTTGCCATAACAGCAACTGCGCAAAACCCGATTATCAAGCACATTTTCACCGCCGACCCGGCGCCGATTGTGTACAACGACACGCTGTTTTTATACACCGGACACGATGTTGCAGCAGAAAATGCACCAAACTATGTAATGCGCGACTGGCTTGTTTTTTCAACCACCGATATGGTTAACTGGAAAGACCATGGTGCTGTTTTGTCGCCAAAAGTGTTTTCGTGGGCGGGTGATGATGCTTATGCTGCACAATGTATTGAGCGCAATGGCAAATTTTACTGGTATGTGGCTGTCGGACATAAAGCCGACGAAAACAGCAAAGGCGGTTTTGCCATTGGCGTCGCAGTTTCCGACAGGCCAACCGGTCCGTTTAAAGATGCCATTGGCAAAGCACTGATTGTAAACGAAATGACCACCGATGTAAAACACGGCTGGGACGACATTGACCCGACAGTTTTTATTGACGATGACGGGCAGGCCTATATGTATTGGGGAAACCTGAGCTGCCGGTATGTAAAACTGAAAGAAAACATGACCGAAATCGATGGGCCTGTGGTAATTATACCCAAACCACAGAATTATACCGAAGGTCCGTGGCTGTACAAACGGAACAGTTTGTATTACCTGGTTTATGCGGCAAAATTTCCGGAAACCATTGAATATTGTACATCAGACAGTCCGACAGGTCCATGGACTTACCGTGGTGTCATTGAAGACCCGGTGCCGAATAGCACCACCACGCACGCCGGAATCATTGATTACAAAGGGAATACATACTTTTTTTACCATAACGGAGCTTTACCAACTGGCAGTAATTACCGCCGTTCTGTTTGTGTCGATTACATGTACTACAACGAAGACGGGACGATTCAGAAAATTATTCAAACCAAAGAAGGGGTAAAACCGGTAAAATAGTTTTGATTTGTGAGATGACTAAAACCAGTTAAACTTTAAAACTTACCTTATGAAACGATGCCTTTTTATCGGAATTATTCTCTCATTCGCTTTGTTTGAAACCGGTTGCAAAAAAGTGGAAGCTCCGGCGGCCTGTGGCCCGGTGCCCACCGAAAATCAGATGCGCTGGCAGGAAATGGAATATTATGCGTTTATCCATTTCTCGCTGAATACTTACACCGACCAGTCGTGGGGTTTTGGCAACGAAGATGTTGCCCTTTTTAATCCGACAGAACTGGATGCCCGGCAGTGGGCGCGCATTTGCAAAGAGGCCGGAATGAAGGGAATCATCGTTACGGCAAAACACCACTGTGGTTTTTGTTTGTGGCCTTCGGAATTCACTGAATATTCAGTCAAAAATGCCCCGTGGAAAGAAGGAAAAGGCGATGTGATTCGCGAACTGGCCGATGCCTGCAAAGAATACGATTTGAAACTCGGAATCTACCTTTCTCCGTGGGACAGAAACCACGCCGATTATGGAAAGCCGGAATACATCACCTATTTCAGGAACCAGTTGAAAGAACTGCTCACCAATTACGGCGATATTTTTGAAGTGTGGTACGATGGTGCCAACGGCGGAACCGGCTGGTACGGCGGAGCCAACGAAAACCGTAAAATCGACCGCACAACTTATTACGATTGGAAAAACACCTACAAACTCGTGCGCGAACTGCAACCCAACATCGTTATCTGGAACGATGGCGGCGACCGTGCCGATTTGCGCTGGGTGGGAACCGAGGGCGGCTGGGTTGGCGAAACCAACTGGAGCTTGCTGAATGCCACCGGCGACGTGCCTTTCGAAATGCTGCATTACGGTGTTGAAAACGGCGATTCTTGGGTTCCTGCCGAGGTAAACACTTCTATTCGTCCCGAGTGGTTTTATCATCCGTCGGAAGACACAAAAGTAAAAACCCTGCCTCAGTTGATGGATACTTACTACAATTCAGTCGGGCGGAACGGAACCTTCCTGCTTAATTTTCCCATCATGCCAAACGGGTTGATTCATCCGAACGACGAAAAAGCCGCGCTTGATTTGGCCGCTGCCGTTAAAGAAGCTTTTGCTGTAAACCTCGTGAAAAATACAAAAACCGAAGCCAGCAATTTCCGCGGAAACAGCCGGAAATACGGGGCAGAAAATGCCATCGACGAAATAACAGATTCGTATTGGGCAACCGATGATGAGGTGAAAACAGCATCGCTGACCATCAATTTTGGAAAGCCAACCACTTTTAACCGCTTTATGGCGCAGGAATTTATTCGCCTGGGACAACGTGTTAAAGCTTTTACCCTTGAAGCGCTGGTTGACGGAAACTGGAAGGAAATCGCCAAAGCCACCACCATTGGTTACAAACGCATTTTGCGATTCCCAACGGTTACAGCCACACAATTGCGTTTCAGTATTACCGATTCAAAAGCTTGTCCGCTGATTTCGAATATCGGGGTTTACAACGCACCGCAAATTCTCACCCAGCCAGCCATTATCCGGAATCAGGCGGGTGAAATAAGTATAATTCCGGCCGATGCAGAATCAGAAATCTATTACACACTCGACGGCTCCGAAGCAACCAAAGCATCGACAAAATACACCGGTCCCGTTCAAATCGACGGGAAAGTAAAAATAAGCGCCATTTCGGTTGAACCTTCGACCGGAAAAAGCAGTCAGGCAACGACTGAAGAATTTGGTTTGCCGCGCAACGACTGGAAAATTTTGGGAACAGAAGATGAAAAAGCGTATCGGATTCTGGATGGAAACCAGTCAACTGCATGGCATTTGGGAAAAGAAACAAAACTTCCGGCTGATTTGGTCATTGACCTTGGTAAAGAAATAACAATCAGCGGTTTCAAGTATTTTCCTGACCAGACAATGTGGGGCCCGGGCATCATCACCGATTACCGGTTTTATGTTTCAGGAGACAACAAAAAGTGGAAACTGGTGAGCGAAGGCGAATTTGCCAACATCAAAAACAACCCGTTGTGGCAAACAAAGCAATTTGAGCCAGTGACAGCACGATACTTTAAATTTCAGGCTTTGAAAAACACCGAAAACAACAACAATATCGGGTATGCTGAAATTGATGTGATAACGGATTGATTGATAATTAATAAAAAACCAAAAATGACTTTAAAAACCAAAATATCGATTATTGTTCTTCTTTTTTTCATTTGTGCATGCTCTGACAGACAAAAACCAACTGAAGAAAGTTTAAAAGGAGAATATCTTGAATTAGATTATAAAATTCATTCAAAAAGAAATTTATTCCCAAATGACAATATTGAATTATATTCTGGATTCATTGTATTTAAAATGACTGACAAACAAATTTTAGGAACTGACCTTGCTGAAACGATTAGACAAATTGGAATAAAAGAAAATTTGATATCAGCAAAAATCTTTAGTTCCCAGACTGGATATATGATGGAGGTAGATTCAATTCCAAGAAAATTGAGTGACTATTATGAGTCATTTACTGGATATTATGATTTAATAAATAAAGGACCAAATTGGAAATATTTATTTAGAATCGATGATATCCATTTTAAAGGAGATTTAACATTAAAAATTGACGTAAAATAAGAAACACATGCCATATCAAAGTGCATTTTTCAGAGCGTAGTCGGTTCGGCAATCAATGGTGAATTCTCGCATCGCAGTTCATGTCCTCGCGGACAGGAGCGCACTTCAAAATCCGCTCCGCAGCATGCATCAACCATGATTTGAATAAATTTTAAAGAAGATGAAATTATTAGTAAATACAATTTTTATGAAAAGAATGGGATTTGTTGAATACGGATTTTTACTCCTCATTTTTTGTTTTTCCTTCAATACAATTCAGGCGCAAACGGTACAGGTATGCCACCAAATACAACTGGCGCAAAAAAATGACAAGTCACCCCGACTGGTTCAACAATGTTATTTCCCGATAGATTTTAAAATCCACACTAAATCAAATTAATACCAAAAAATGAAACGTACTTATTTTTTAATTTTCTGCATGATTCTCGCCCTTGGATTTGCCAGGGCTGAAGACAAGAAAATAACCAGTCCCGATGGCAAATTGGTTGTTACTGTTTTTGTTGAAAATGGTTCGCCGTTTTACAGTGTCAGCCTCAACAACAAACAGTTTCTGGAAAAATCGCCGCTGGGAATTAACACCAGTATCGGCGATTTCAGCAGTGATTTAACGCTGAATGATACAGTAGCAATCAAAAAAATTAAGGATAGTTATTCTTTACCCAACATCAAAAAAAGCCGGGTTGATTACGAAGCCAGCGAAGGTGTTTTAACATTTTCGAAATCCGGAAGAAAAGTCATCGATGTGATTTTCAGGGTAAGTAACAACGATGTGGCTTATAAATACAAGGTTTATCAGCAGCGAAATCCGCGCTCGTGCGTGGTAAAAAATGAAACTTCAGGTTTTGTTTTTCCTGCGGGAACCACCACTTTTCTAACAGCACAAAGCAAGGCGATGGTGGGTTTTGCCCGTACCATGCCGAGTTACGAAATTCCATACAAAGTGGATGCGCCGATGGGCGAAAACGGACAGGGAAACGGCTACACTTTTCCGTGTTTGTTTAAGGTGAACGATGCCGGCTGGGTGCTGATTTCGGAAACCGGTGTTGACAGCCGTTACTGCGGCAGCCGTTTGATTGGCAAAGCCGATGGTTTATATACGATTGGTTTCCCGATGGATGAGGAAAACAACGGCAACGGAACATCGTCGCCGGGCATTCCGCTTCCGGGCGAAACTCCATGGCGGACCATCACTGTGGGCGAAACACTGGCTCCCATCATGGAAACAACCGTGGCTTTCGATTTGGTTGAACCGCGCTACGAAACAACGCAGAAATTTCAATACGGAAAAGGTACCTGGAGCTGGATAATGAAAATGGATGGCGCCACGGTTTTCGATGTGCAGAAAGAATACATCGATTTCAGTGCTGCCCTGGGTTACCAGACAGTTTTGGTGGATGCGCTGTGGGACACACAGATTGGCCGCGATAAAATTGAAGAACTGGCGGCTTACGGAAAAACAAAAAACGTTGCGCTTTATTTATGGTACAACTCAAACGGCTACTGGAACGATGCACCGCAGGGACCGCGCGGAATCATGGACAATACCATCAACCGCCGCAAGGAAATGGCGTGGATGAAAAGCATCGGGGTGCGTGGTATCAAAGTCGATTTTTTTGGCGGCGACAAACAGGTGACCATGAAACTGTATGAAGATATTTTGTACGATGCCAACGATTTCGGGCTGCTGGTGATTTTCCACGGTTGCACGCTGCCACGCGGCTGGGAACGCATGTACCCGAATTATGCCGCCAGCGAAGCCATTTTAGCCAGCGAAAACCTGCATTTTTCGCAGGGAAGCTGTGATGCCGAGGCTTTTAACGCCTGTCTCCACCCGTTTATCCGCAACACCGTGGGCAGTATGGATTTTGGGGGAAGTGCATTGAACAAATTTTACAACGCCAACAACACACCCAACCGTGGCTCAAAACGCCTCACTTCCGATGTATTTGCGCTGGCAACAGCCGTCATGTTTCAGAGTGCGGTGCAGCATTTTGCGCTGGCGCCCAATAACCTCACCGACGCACCTGACTGGGCTATCAGTTTTATGAAAGAAGTGCCCACCACCTGGGACGAGGTAAAATTTATCGATGGCTACCCCGGTAAATACGTGGTTCTGGCCCGTCGTCATGGAAATACCTGGTACGTGGGCGGTGTGAATGCGCAAAAGGAAACTGTAAAACTGAAAGCGAAAATCCCGATGATTTCAACAGGAGCAGCGTTGAAAAATTACAGCGACGATGCCAGTCTGAACGGAAAAGTGACCACCGAAAAGATGAACAAAAACCAGGAAGTTGAACTGACAATCCCCACAAACGGAGGGGTTTTGATTATCGGTCAGCAATAGAAAAGGAAAATTTGAATTAAAAACTAAAGACTAAAATAATGAAGAACCAACTTATCTGTATTGTGCTGGTAATATTTCAGGGACTGATTGCAACAGCGCAGGTAAAAACCGATAAAGCGCACAATCCAATCATTTTTGCTGATGTGCCCGACCCGTCGATGATTCGCGTTGGCGAAACGTATTACATGAGCAGCACTACCATGCACATGGCTCCCGGTGTTCCGGTTATGAAATCGAATGACCTTGTAAACTGGGAAATGGTAAGTTATGCCTACAATATTCTTGATGATGTGGATGCCATGAACCTTGTAAATGGGAAAAGTACCTACGGAAAAGGGTCGTGGGCAAGCAGCATCCGCTATCACAACGGGATGTATTATATTTCAACTTACGCCCAAACCACCGACAAAACCTATATTTATAAAACAAAAGATATTGAAAAGGGTCCGTGGGAAACCATTTCGTTTAAACCGGGAATTCACGATGCCACGCTGTGGTTTGATGATGACGGGAAAAATTACCTGATTTACGGTAACAAGAAACTTATCCTGCTTGAGCTGGAATCGGACCTGTCTGGTATCAAAGAAGGCGGAGTCAACCAGGTGATAATTGAAAATGCCAGTGCGCCGTCGGGACCAGCCAGTATGCTGGGCGAAGGTTCACAGCTTTTTAAGGAAAACGGGAAGTACTACCTTTTTAACATCACCTGGCCACGCGGCGGAATGCGAACTGTAGTGGTTCACCGCGCCGATAAAATTACCGGCCCCTGGGAAGGGAAAATGGTGCTTCAGGATTTGGGTGTTGCACAAGGCGGAATGATTGACACTCCTGACGGACTTTGGTTTGCTTACCTGTTCCGCGATTTTGGTGCCGTGGGCCGTATTCCGTACATCGTACCCATGAAATGGGAAGACGGCTGGCCAGTGCTTGGTATCGATGGGAAAGTGCCCGAAACGCTTGATTTGCCTGCCAACAAAAGTCTGATTCCGGGTATTGTAAATTCAGATGAGTTCGACCGCAAAAAAGGCGAACCTGCACTGCCGCTGGTTTGGCAGTGGAACCACAATCCTGATAATTCGCTCTGGTCGGTTACAGAAAGGAAAGGATTCCTGCGCCTGAAAACCGGCAGAATTGATTCGCTTTTTGTTTTGTCAAGAAATACTTTGACACAGCGCACTTTTGGTCCGGTTTGTTCGGGAGCCACTGCGGTTGACGTTTCGAAAATGAAAGAAGGCGATTTTGCCGGGCTTGTTTTACTGCAAAGTAAATTCGGGCAGGTGGGCGTAAAAATGGAAAACGGCGAAAAATCGATTGTAATGGTAAATGCCGGCAGTGGAAAGCCTGTTGAAATTCAGAAAATTCCGCTGAAACAAAACACGGTTTACCTGAAAGCCGCCTGTAATTTTAAAGACAGAACCGACCGCGCTTATTTTTATTACAGTCTTGATGGCAAAATCTGGGTGGCCATTGGCGACGAGCTGAAAATGGAATATTTGCTTACGCATTTTATGGGCTACCGATTTGGATTGTTTAACTATGCCACCCGCGAAAAAGGTGGTTACGCCGACTTCGACTGGTTCAGAATCAGTGGGGAGATATAAATTATTATGTAGAATCAATGTCGTTTAGATAAGAAATGAAGGTTATTAACAATTGCAACGAGATTGCTTCGCTACGCTCGCAATGACGTTGCAGACTGCGGCAAAGGGTCTGGTTTTTTGCGGATTCGCCGCAAAAAACCTGACCTCATCTCCCAAAAGTGCCCGTCATTGCGAAGGAGCCCCGAAGCTTCGGGGGACTGAAGCAATCTTCATAAGACAATAAGGTTCGTTAAATAAATGACATTAAAGAATGAATGAGAATTAAAGAGATAATAACTTAATAATCAATAAAAATGAAAAATCAGAAACTTATTCTTTCAGTGTTGGCTGTACTGGGAGTTTTCACACTTTCAGCCCAAAACCCCATCATCCGCGACCAGTTTACTGCCGACCCTTCGGCAAGGGTTTTTAACGGGAAAGTCTATCTTTTCCCATCGCACGACATAAAAGCTCCCGAAGGCAAAAACCTGCGGAAAGATTGGTTCTGTATGGCCGATTATCATGTTTTTTCTTCGGAAAATCTGAGCGACTGGACCGACCACGGCGTGATTGTGAGCCAGGAAAAAGTGCCGTGGGTAGATTCCATGTCTTATAGCATGTGGGCGCCCGATTGTGTTGAAAAAAACGGCAAATACTACTTTTATTTTCCGGCCAATAAAAACGCTGCTGGTCCGAATGGCAGAAAAGGTTTTGGCATTGGCGTGGCCATTGCCGACAAACCCGAAGGCCCGTACATTCCGCAACCCGAACCAATAAAAGGAATTTTTGGTATCGACCCTAATATTCTGATTGACAAAGACGGGCAGGCTTATATTTACTACTCGATGGGAAATATTTTTGTGGCAAAACTCAAGGAAAATATGGTGGAACTGGAATCCGACCCGGTGGCCATTCCCGACCTTCCCGCAAAAGGTTTGAAAGAAGGTCCCTGGACTTTTGAGCGGAATGGCATTTATTATCTCACTTTCCCGCATGTTGAAAATAAAATCGAACGGCTTGAGTATGCCATGGGAAACAGTCCGATGGGACCTTTCAAAATGACAGGCGTTATCATGGACGAATCGCCACTGAATTGCTGGACAAACCACCAGTCGTTTATCGAAAAAGACGGTCAGTGGTACCTGTTTTATCACCAGAATGAATATTCACCAAAATTTGATAAAAACCGCTCGGCCTGCATCGACAGCATGTTTTTCAATGCCGACGGAACCATTCAGAAAGTGACGCCAACTTTCCGCGGCGTGGGTCTTACCAGCGCTGACAAGAAAATCGATATCGACCGTTACAGTGCAAAAAGTGAAACCGGCGCTTCCATCGCTTTGATTGACACGGTAAATACTTTTACCGGCTGGAAAACAATGCTTGACAAATCCGGAGCCTGGATTCAGTACAATTCGGTGGACTTTGGCAGTAAAAATCTGAAATCGGTTCAGGTAAACGCAGCCTCAAAAACAGGCGGAACTATTGAAATCCGTTTGAACAAAACCGACGGACCGGTGCTTGCAGAAGTAAAAATCGCAAAAAGTGACGACTGGAAAGTTTCAAAGGCAAAAGTTTCAGGTGTTCAGCCCGGAGTTCAGAATCTGGTTTTTGTTTCGAAAAAAGGCGAACCGGTTGAAATCGACTGGGTTAAATTTGAATAACTTTTGCGAATCAATAGTAGTATCGGTTTTTTCATTTTCAAAATGTCCTGCCTTGCAGGCAGTTGCTTTTTTTGATGTTGTTTTCCGCAGGTCGATGACCATACGGTTATGAAAATCCGACTTTTCAAGTCAGTTTGCAACTTGTCCTGAAAGGACTTATTTTCATAACCACAGGTTTATAACCTGTGGCGACAGTAAAATAGAACTAAACTGCCTGTAAGGCAGGATTTTTCGATAAAATTGCAGGAAATATGACCGTTTATTACCTATTTTTAACTCTTGATAAGCATAAGCTATTTATACTTAATGAGAAGTGTTTCAAGTCGTATTTTAATTCACTTATCCCATGTCTTACCGCAGACAGGCAAGCTACCTTTCGGTGTTGGAGTGAGTGAAGAGATTGAAATATGACAGTTTTCTTTCACATTACTTAATTTTTTACCGATAATAAACCTTATGATGAAGAAAATAGTTGCCTTTTGTTTTTTTAGTTTTGCTTTTGTTTCAGTGATGTTTTCGCAGGAGAAACAAGTGTTAAAACTATGGTACAACCAGCCTGCCAAACAGTGGGTTGAAGCTTTACCTGTTGGTAATGGCCGGTTGGGCGCAATGATTTATGGCGACCCTGTCAATGAAATTATTCAACTGAACGAAAACACGGTTTGGGCCGGGAGTCCGAACCGAAACGATAATCCGGAAGCGAAAGCGGCGCTGCCAGAAGTGAGAAAGCTGATTTTTGAAGGGAAATACAAGGAAGCACAGGATATTATCAACCAGAAATTTATCTCGAAAACTTCGCACGGAATGCCTTATCAGACTGTGGGCAACCTCAACCTGAAGTTTGCCGGTCATGAAAACGTGACCGGTTACTACCGGGAACTGGACATTGAAAATGCAATTTCAACAACAAAATACAGCGTTGACGGAGTTGGCTTTAAATCGGAAGTTATTGCTTCAAATCCCGACCAGATAATTGTTGTACGAATTTCGGCCGATAAACCTGGGAAAGTCAGTTTTTCTGCTGATTTAAAAAGGCCAAAACCTGCTGTGGTTGAGGTTTCAGCAAAAGGCGATCAACTTACCATGAGCGGAACCACTGGCGACCACGAAGGCATAAAAGGTGCGGTAAAGTTTGAAGCCATTGCAAAGTTTGTAAACGAAGGCGGCGTTGTTACTACCGCAGATTCGGTGTTGAATGTTACCAATGCCGATGCAGTTACCATTTACATTTCGATAGCCACCAACTTTGTAAATTACAACGACTTAAGTGCCAATGCCACTGAACGTGCCAATGCTTACCTGGCAAAATCGGCAAAAAAGAAATACGATGAAATTTTGCGCAGTCATATTGCCGATTACCAGCGGTATTTCAAACGGGTTGACCTCGACCTTGGCATAACCGAAGCTACCGGGAAACCAACCAACGAGCGGCTTGCAGCCTTTGCAAAAGGCAACGATCCACAGCTGGTTTCGCTGTATTTTCAGTTTGGACGGTATTTGTTGATATCATCTTCGCGACCGGGCGGACAACCAGCCAACCTGCAGGGAATCTGGGCCGACCAGCTTTATCCGGCGTGGGACAGCAAATACACCGTAAACATCAATACCGAAATGAATTACTGGCCGTCGGAAATTACCAACCTTACCGAAATGAACGAGCCGCTGGTGCAAATGGTGCGCGAGCTTTCTGAAACTGGTAAACAAACTGCGCGAGATATGTATGGTGCAGGCGGTTGGATGCTGCATCACAACACCGACATCTGGCGTATGTGCGGACCCATTGACGGCGCTTACTGGGGAATGTGGCCGATGGGCGGAGCATGGCTTTCGCAGCACCTGTTCGAAAAATATGCATTCAGCGGCGATAAGGATTTTCTGAAATCGGTTTACCCGGTGTTAAAGGGAGCCTCACAGTTTTACCTCGATTTTCTGGTGGAGGAACCTCAAAATAAATGGCTGGTTGTGGCTCCGTCAAATTCGCCTGAAAACTCGCCATCGGTACATCCCGAATCTTCAATTTCAGCAGGCACAACCATGGACAACCAGCTGGTTTTCGATATTTTAAACATTACAGCCAAAACTGCGCAAATACTTGATACCGATAAGGATTTGGTTGCGAAAATCAACGAAACCATCAAACGTTTACCACCGATGCAGGTTGGCAAATGGGGTCAGTTGCAGGAGTGGATGTACGATTGGGATAACCCGAACGACAGGCATCGCCACGTTTCACATTTGTATGGATTATACCCGTCGGCACAGGTTTCTCCTTACAAAAATCCCGAACTTTTTGGCGCTGCAAAAACATCGCTGGTTGCCCGCGGCGACGAATCAACAGGCTGGTCGATGGGGTGGAAGGTAAACCTTTGGGCGCGACTTTTGGATGGCGACCACGCCTACAAACTGATTACCGACCAGCTCACACCGGTTTCAGGTGCCGGACGCAGAATGAGTGGCGGAACCTACCCCAACCTTTTTGATGCCCATCCGCCTTTCCAGATTGACGGAAATTTTGGCTGTACATCGGGTGTAGCCGAAATGTTGCTGCAAAGTCACGACGGCGCAATTCAATTGCTGCCGGCTTTGCCTTCGGTTTGGGCAAAAGGGAGTGTAAAAGGACTGAAAGCCAGGGGTGGTTTCGAGGTTGAATTTGCCTGGAAAGAAGGTGAAATTCAAACTGCAACCATAAAATCGGCACTTGGCGGAAACTGTCGGATTCGTTCGTATGTTCCGTTAAAAGCAAAGGGTTTGAAGGAAGCCAAAGGTGCAAACACCAATCCGTTTTACCAGGTTGCTGAAATTAAAAAGCCTTTGATTCATGCTGAGAAGGAACTGACACCACCTGAATTAAAGAAAATTTTCGAGTACGACATCGAAACAAAAAAGGGAGATGTTGTGGTTTTAACACGATAAAAAAACGGGGCAGTTTTTATAAAAACTGCCCCGTTTTTTTTGAATAAGGTTTTTCAGAATAAACCGTGAATCTGAGCGTCAATTCTGTCGATTACCAAACGTAAATCTTCAGGATTGGCTGTAAAATCGATATCATCAACCGGAATAATCAGCAATTTGCCCATTTTGTATCCATTAATCCATTTTTCATACCTGTCGTTTAGCTGTTTCAGGTAGTCAATTCTGATTGAGCTTTCGTATTCGCGGCCCCTTTTCTGAATCTGGTTTACGAGGGTTGGCACTGTTGCACGCAGATAAATCAGCAGGTTTGGCGGTTCAATTACATTCACCATCAAATCGAAAAGTGTTTTGTAATTCTGAAAATCGCGGGTGCTCATCAGGCCCATGCTGTGCAGGTTGGGTGCGAAAATCTCGGCATCCTCGTAAATTGTGCGGTCCTGAATTATCGATTTACCCGATTTGCGGATATCCATAATCTGTTTGAAACGTGAATTCAGAAAGTAAATCTGAAGGTTGAACGACCAGCGCTGCATGTCGTTGTAAAAATCGTTGAGGTATGGATTCTCGTCAACATCTTCATAATGAGGAGTCCATTTATAATGTTTGGCCAGTAATTCGGTAAGTGTTGTTTTTCCGGCGCCAATATTGCCGGCAACAGCAATGTGCATACTCATAAGCTATTTTTGAGGTCTTAAAATTAGTAAAAAGCTTTGTTTATTTCTTCAGCATCTCCAAAAGTTCGTCGAGATATTTGCGATCGTTCGAAAGCCGCGGAATTTTGTTCTGTCCGCCCACTTTATTGCGGCTCTTCATCCATTCGTAAAAAGTGCCTTTGGGAACTGCTTTTACGTGTGGTTTTTCTAATGTCAGGTTTTTATGTCGTTTGGCTTCATAATCCGAGTTGAGTGTTTTCAGTGAATTGTCGAGCACAGTTACAAAGTAGTCCAGTTCCTGCGGTTCAACTTCAAATTCAATAATCCACTCATGAGCGCCTTTGTTGTTTCCTTCCATAAAGACCGGTCCGGCGGTGTATTCATTTACTACTGCTCCGGTATGTTCGCAGGCTATTTTGATTGCTTTTTCAGCATTATCAATAATTATCTCCTCGCCAAAAGCATTAATAAAATGTTTTGTACGCCCGGTAATTTTAAATTTAAAGGGAAATTTTCCGGTAAATTTAATGGTATCGCCAATTACATATCGCCACAATCCGGCATTTGTCGAAATCACTATCGCATAATTTTCGCCCAACTCAACATCTTTTAGTGTGATAACCCGTGGGTTTTCAGTGCCCCATTCTTTCATGGGTATAAACTCATAAAACACGCCATAATCGAGCATCAGCAACATATCGTTGGTATGCGGACTGTCCTGGATTCCAAAGAAACCCTCCGAAGCATTGTAGGTTTCCATGTAATGCATCTGGTCTGACGGGAAAAGTTTTTTATATTGTTGCCGGTAAGGGTCGAAGTTTACTCCACCGTGCACAAAAACCTCCATGTTGGGCCACACTTCCAGGATGTTGCTTTTTCCGGTTTTTTCGAGAATACGGTTGAATAGCACAAGATACCAGGAGGGTACACCGGCAAACGAAGTCACATTTTCGTCGAGTGTTGTATCAATTATTTTCTCTACTTTTTCCTCAAACTCTTCAATAAGTGCAATTTCGGCACTGGGAATTCTGATGTAGTCGGCCCAGAACGGAACGTTTTCAATGAGTATTGCCGAAAGATCGCCATACAGCGAGTTATTGTCAGACCGGTTAACGCGGTGGCTGCCCCCCAAAGTCAGCATTTTCCCTTTAAGTAATTTACTTTCAGGATGGTTTTTCAGGTAAAGGGCAAACACATCTTTGGGTCCGCGCAAGTGGCAGTCTTCCAACGATTCCTTGGTTACAGGAATAAATTTGCTTTTGTCGGAAGTCGTACCCGACGATTTTGCAAACCACTTCACCTCACCAGGCCATAATACATTTTTCTCTCCCTGCCGAAGACGTTCCACAAACGGTTTAATATCGTCGTAGGTCTGCAACGGCATGACATTTTGGAAATCCTGAAGGGTATCAATCTTATCAAAGCGATGTGCCTGTCCCCACTCGGTATCACGTGCCGAACTTATCAGACTGAAAAGGGTTTCGAATTGAATGTCAATCGGGTGTTCGCGGTAAAGCTGAATCTGGTAAATCCGCTTAAAATTAAGCCATTGAACTACAGAATTGATGATCGGCATATTAAAATATTGAAATAATTTATTGTTTTATTTTATTCACCCCCTGCCCCCTAAAGGGGGTATTAGCAGCAAACCTTGTCTGACTAATGTTGGCAGCAATTCTCCCCTTGAGGGGATTAAGGGGTGAGTATTGCATATACGTCATTTCTTTTGATTTCAAATGTAGAAATATTTTTGGCTTTGAATAAACTCGTTTTTTGACAGAATAAGGATTACCACATGTAAGGTATTATGAATGTGAATGTTTAAAGTGCTTTATTTATTTTCAGCAGAACTAACCTGATTAAACTGTCATTCGTTCGTATCATTCAAACTACAATATCGTATAAAAGTGAGCATTGAAATTTGTTTAAAGTGCAGTAAATACTGGTATAACAAATCGTACAAATTGGTCTTTATTTGCAATTCGGATATGGGTTTTTGTTTTCATTATATCAATAGTTATTCTATATTGCAGTTAAACCAGTGTGTTAAAGGGAGAAAGTTAATTCCCGATTAAGTTTTTTGAAATTCTAATGATTTGATTATTTGGCGTTTATGCAAATGAATCCTTTCGTTTAATGCGATGTTTTTAATTTCTGCCTGCCCTGTTAAAGGCAGTAATTATACCCGGCAAAGCAGCAAAATGAGAGGAGCGGATTGTTGTCGCTTTAAAATGATGGTGTAAAAAGGCATTTTTTGATGGAAGTTATTAACAATGTTAAAAAGCAGTTTTTCTCATTAGTTGAAAACCTGATTTGTTAACTTCTTCATATCTATTGTTTTGAGCCTTGTTTCTAACGACAATATTTCTATATTTGAAACGCCCTTTATATAAAACTAATTGTTAATAACGTGAATTACGGAGGTAGTCATTATGGAAAACTGACAAAAGTACTTTTTCTTCTTCTTGTTTGGCTGCAAAGTGCAGCACAACAGGATCCTATCTTTACTCAATATATGTACAATGGCCAGGTAATAAACCCGGCCTATGCTGGTATATGGGAAAAAGCGGGTTTTACTGCGTTGGTTCGTGAGCAGTGGGCGGGTATCAACCGGGCACCACTCACCGAAGCCATTTCCATACACAGCCCAATGTTTAGCGAGTCGGTAGGTGTCGGTTTAAATATTGTAAACGATACTTATGGCAGGGAGCAGCGACTTTCGATTCTGGCCGATTATGCCTACGAAGTCAACCTCACTCCCTGGCGCAGACTTCGTTTTGGCGTTAAGTTCGGGTTTACCAACTATAAAAATCCATTATCAGAATACCAGCTTTACCCCGATGGCGAATACGATCCTGTTTTTGCGCAGGATGTTGACTTACAGTTTCTGCCCAATTTTGGCGTGGGAGCATTTCTGTACGAAGACAATTACTACATTGGTGTGGCCATCCCTAAATTAGTGGAAAACGACTTTACCTACAACTACCAGAATTATTCAACTGCTTCCGAAATCAGGACAATTTACCTCAACGGTGGTTATGTGTTTTTTATCGATCCCATGTCGCGTTTTATTTTTAAACCCACGGCTATGGTGCGTTACAGCATAGGGTTGCCGTTGCAGTTCGACCTTGCTGCCAACCTGCTGATGTACGAACGAATCTGGCTGGGACTCATGTTCCGGTCGGGGAATGCAGTGTGTGCATCAACGCAGATTTTCCTTTCTAAAAACCTGCGGTTCGGGTTTGCCATGGATATTACTTACAACGAAATATTCCCGTACCAAAACGGAACCTACGAGTTTACGCTCGGCTGGGACATGGACTTTTACGGAAGGAGCTATATACGGGCAAAGTATTTTTAGTGCATGAATGCGAGAAAGCTTCAATGCGAGAATGAGAAGAAATAGATTAACGAATGAAGATTAAAAATTGCAGAAGGATGAAAACAAGGATTAACAGAATAAGGATTGAAAAACAAGTTAACATCAAGAATGAATGCCCTGAAAGGGCAAAATTTGAATAACCCCCGACGAAATGTCGGGACAGGCACCAGGTTTCAACCCGGGGGTGAAGAGACCTCTCCAATACCGGCCCGTAGTTTGAAACACCGGCGCTGGAAAGGCTGAATGAAGATTAACGATTGCAGATTGCAGAAGGATGAAAACAAGGAATAACAGAATATGGAATATGAAATCAGGAAGTGGGCAGAAGCCAGCCATGAAATGGCTGAATTTGAATAACCCCGGGTAAGGAGGCACGACGCAGCCCGGGGTAAACGGCCAACCGCATCACCTGTCAGCTGTTCAACGCTCCGGCGCTGAAAACTGGAAGAAAAAGAAGAATAACACAATAAGGAATAACGAATAAGAAATTAAAAACAATCAGGGGGAGACTTAATGAAACAACTCTACACAGCTTAACGACTTGACTAAACAAAAAAACACCGGCATCACTGGAATATTGACTGTTATTTTTACAGTTTTTGTTCTGAACAGCGGGGCTGCACATGTTCCAACAGCAGGTTGGAATGTAGCAATATCCTCGGTTGTAAGTGTTTTGCCATTTTTTTATAACTTTTCCGATGCTGATTCAACAGGCAATATCAATACTGAAAACGCAATAGCCTTCAAATGTCCTGAAAATATTTCTGCAAATACAAATACCAACGATTGTACTTCACTCATTACCAACGGCCTGAATTTGAATTATCCCTTTGCTGAACTTAAATCGCTGACCTGGAGTATGAGAGGTGCAACCACAGCACAATCCCCGGCCCGGGGTGTTAACCAGATTAATGCCTATGTTTTTAATCCGGGGACCACAACGATTACTTACGAAGGCCGGACAAAAATTAATCAACCTTTTTCCTGTTCCTTTGCTGTAACTGTTGCCGATCGTCAGCCACCACGCTTTATACATTCTCCCGGTGATATCACAGTGGCAAATGCTCCGGGTGAATGTAATGCCCGTGTTACCTGGACAGAACCATTAGTTGTTGACAATTGTGTTGCATCTGATCTTCTGAAAATTTCTTCGAATTACAAACCGGGCGATATTTTTCCTGTTGGTACAACAGAAGTTATGTACAGGGTGAGCGACGGAACCAACGAGAGCAGACACAGCTTCTTGGTAACAGTTCTTGATGAAGAACAACCCCATTTAACAGCCCCGAAACCAAGGGTGATTGTTTGTGGCGAAACAGTGGAAGATGCTTTTATTACCTGGAAACAATTTGAAAAGGCAGGTGGATTGGCAACCGATAACTGTGAAATTGATTACAACAGTTTTCGGTATGTAAGCCAGCGAAGCAACGCTATTCGCTGCCCTTACATCATTACACGAACATACAGAATCGCTGATAAAGCCGGAAATATTGCGCTAATCGACCGGCTGATTGAAGTAACTGGTGAACAACCTGAAATCGATCCGGAAAATCCGGATATTTCGCAACCGGTTTTAAAATCGGGGCAGGGAACTACTGTGGTTACAATCTCTCAGGGAGGAATTACGCATGTAACTTGTAAGGGAGAAACTAATGGGGAGATAACGGTTAATGTAACAACGACTAATCCTCCTTATTCTGTAACTTGGTCAGGACCAGTTTCAGGAAATGTCACAAATCAAACAGGAGCTGCTTACACCATTTCAGGACTATCTGCTGGTAATTATTCGGTTACAGTTACGGATGGTGATGACTCAAAATCTCTTACTAATGTTACAATTGATGAACCCATTGTTTTAACTGCCACAGGAGTTCAATCACAGGCAGTGAGTTGTTTTGGAGGGAATGACGGAGTTGCGTTAGTCACACCATCGGGAGGGACATCGCCATACAGTATCACACCATCCCAGACAGGGCTGACAGCAGGATTACACACATTTACAATAACGGATGATAATGGCTGTACAACAACAGTTAATGTAACAATCACTCAACCGGCAAATCTTACTGCCACAGGAGTTCAATCACAGGCAGTGAGTTGTTTTGGAGGGAATGACGGAGTTGCGTTAGTCACACCATCGGGAGGGACATCGCCATACAGTATCACACCATCCCAGACCGGGCTGACAGCAGGAACACATACATTCCTGATTACAGATGCAAATGGCTGTACAACAACAGTTAATGTAACAATCACTCAACCGGCAAATCTTACTGCCACAGGAGTTCAATCCCAGGCAGTGAGTTGTTTTGGAGGGAATGACGGGGTTGCGTTAGTCACACCATCGGGAGGGACATCGCCATACAGTATCACACCATCTCAGACCGGGCTGTCTGCAGGAACACATACATTTCTGGTTACAGATGCAAATGGCTGTACAACAACAGTTAATGTAACAATCACTCAACCGGCAAATCTTACTGCCACAGGAGTTCAATC
>JBFXFM010000014.1:55350-82058 GCA_050179035.1 Draconibacterium sp.
CACCATCTCAGACCGGGCTGTCTGCAGGAACACATACATTTCTGGTTACAGATGCAAATGGCTGTACAACAACAGTTAATGTAACAATCACTCAACCGGCAAATCTTACTGCCACAGGAGTTCAATCACAGGCAGTGAGTTGTTTTGGAGGGAATGACGGAGTTGCGTTAGTCACCCCATCTGGAGGGACATCGCCATACAGTATCACACCATCTCAGACCGGGCTGTCTGCAGGAACACATACATTTCTGGTTACAGATGCAAATGGCTGTACAACAACAGTTAATGTAACAATCACTCAACCGGTAAATCTCACTGCCACAGGAGTTCAATCACAGTCAGTAAGTTGTTTTGGAGGGAATGACGGAGTTGCGTTAGTCACACCATCGGGAGGGACATCGCCATACAGTATCACACCATCTCAGACCGGGCTGTCTGCAGGAACACATACATTTCTGGTTACAGATGCAAATGGCTGTACAACAACAGTTAATGTAACAATCACTCAACCGGCAAATCTTACTGCCACAGGAGTTCAATCCCAGACAGTGAGTTGTTTTGGAGGGAATGACGGGGTTGCGTTAGTCACCCCATCTGGAGGGACATCGCCCTACAGTATCACACCGTCTCAGACTGGGCTGACTGCAGGATTACACACATTTTTGATAACGGATGATAATGGCTGCACAACAACAGTAGTAGTAACAATAACTCAGCCCGCCGCGCCACTATCCGCCTCTGCTTCCATTACCAGTCCCATCCTATGCTTCGGCGAAACAGCAACTATTCAGGTTTCGGCTTCCGGCGGAACAGCTCCATACACTTATAATTTTGACGTTTCATCCAATAATAATGGCATTTTTACAGGAATTACCGGTTCGGTTGCAGGTACTGTTTACAACTGGCATGTTACCGATGCCAACGGTTGTACCACCACGGTACAAACCTTAACGGTTACACAGCCACCGCAGTTAACGGCATCGGCAAGTGCCCCCGATGTAACCTGTAACGGTGGTACAACTACCGTTACAATTGTTGCTTCGGGCGGAACAGCTCCCCTTTCATACACCTTAAACGGTGTTACAAAAACAAACGGTACTTTCAGCGGTATTACTGCCGGAACCTACAACTGGAGTGTAACAGATGTAAACAGTTGCGGACCTGTTACCGGAACAATTACCATTAACCAGCCTGCCGCAGTTACAATTACTTCTGCTGTTATAACAACTCCTATCGCGTGTTTTGGCGGAACTGCAACGGTTACCATTCAGGCTTCCGGTGGTAACGGAACCTACAATTATACATTTAACGGGCAAACCAATTCAACCGGCATTTTTACAGGTGTATATGCAGGAACAGATTTATCATACAGCGTAGCCGACAGCAATGGTTGCGGACCTGTTTTCGGCAGCATAACCATTACCCAGCCAACAGCAATAACAGCAACAGCTGCGATTACTTCTCCCATTCTTTGCAATGGCGGAACAGCAACTGTTACAATAACAGCTTCGGGTGGCACTGGCGCTCTTTCCTACACTTTTAATGGAACAACACAGGCTTCCAATGTTTTTACAGGCATCATCCCGGGAACGAATATTCCTTGGAGTGTAACCGATGCCAACGGTTGCGGACCTGTAACCGGAACGCTTACGGTTACCCAACCCGTTGCATTAACAGCTTCGGTTGCTGAAACAACTCCAATTGCCTGTTTTGGCGGAACTGCCGAAATCAGAATTACATCATCGGGCGGAACAGGATCAAAAACCTATGTTTTTAACGGAGTCTCAAATACCACCGGTATTTTTCCGGGTGTGACAGCACAAACCGGTTACGTCTGGAGTGTAACCGATGCCAATGGTTGTTCGGTTTCGGGAACTTATGATGTAGCGCAACCCACCCAGATAGTAATCAATTCAATTGGTTCCAACTCGGCCATTTGCCAGGGAGCAACTTTAACGCTGAATTCATCGGCAACCGGCGGAACCGGAACATTGCGTTATAGCTGGACAGGCCCGAACGGATATTCCGTAAATAATTCTCAAAATCCTGTTATTCCCAATGCCGGGACTATAGCTCAGGGTTATTATGTGTTAACTGTTGTAGATGCGAATAACTGTAGCAAAAAGGATTCAGTATTCGTTACCATAAATCCTTCACCGGATGTAATAGCTGCAAATAACAATCCTGCCTTCTGTTCAGGAGGAATTACCGACATTGATTTGTCCAGTTCGGTTGGATCGACAACTTTTGTCTGGACAGTCGATAGTACAGGAGTTTCAGGAGCATCGGATGGCAATGGAGCTTCCATTTCACAAACTTTAACTGCTACCGGAACCGTGCCTGGAACTGTGATTTACACAATTACTCCGACCAGTCCTAACGGTTGCATAGGAGAACCTGAAGAGGTAACGGTTACAGTAAATCCTGACATAGAATTGACAATAACAAATAATACTCCAACTTTCTGTGGCGATGGAAACGTAAGCATAGTGCTCCAAAGTAATGTTTCCGGCACTACTTTTCACTGGAATTACTCAAACGGAACGCCTGGCTCGGGCAATATTATCGACGAATTTTTGAGTAGCACATACAACTACACCATTTATGCAGAAGCCAATGGTTGTTATAGTGATACACTTACAACAACAGTATTGGTTATCGATGATGAATTTGATTTGGAAGTAAATACTACCGGACCTAATGCTGTGGATTTTTGCCCTGGTGAAACTTTTGATATAGATTTTACTGGAAGCTCTTCCGGTTCAGGGAGTTGGACTGTAAGTACTGGACGTTGGACTAGGACAGAATATCAATGGGAAACGAGGTTTTTTTACTCTGTGAGTAATCCAAATATAGTAGTAACTACAACTGGGGGACCAATTAACAACGGCTCTCCTGCCAACATTAATTTTGAACTGTTAAACGTAACCAGTCAGCCTCAAACAGCTACAATCTCTATAACTCCCTGGGCTTATCAAAGGAGTAGAGATTGCTGGAGGTTTATTGGATGGAATTGTAATTCATGGTCTGCCTGGTCACAATTATGTGCCGGACCGTCTTACGAAGTTGAAATCACCGTTCAGCCATTTACCATTACATGCCCTTCTGATATTACTGCAAATACCGATTTGGATAATTGTTTTGCCGAATTGTCACCCGGAGTTCCGGTAACTACTTGTCCAACAAATGCTCTTTTAAGCTGGGATTTGATTAATAGTTCCGGAACCGATTCCGGGAATGGTGTGTTGTCCAATTACTCATTTATTCCGGGTACAACAACCGTGACTTATACTGCAGAAGACAATGGCGAATACAGAACCTGCTCATTCGATGTAACGATAACGGATAACCAGGACCCAACCATCAACTGTCCGGCTACTGATACAACTATTTATGCCACAGCAGGCCAATGTGGAGTAATTTACGATTTCAGCCATATTCAGGCTGATGATAATTGCACAGTTGACCAGTTTCTGCAAACCGAAGGTCCGGCCAGTGGCAGTGTATTCCCTGTGGGAACCACAACGCTGTCTTTTTATGCAGAGGACGAGTCGGGCAACAATGCAACATGTAGTTTCAATGTAATTGTTGTTGACACCATCTCGCCCACAATAAACTGCGTTGTTAATCAAACGGTTTGTGCCGAACCTGGTATGGATTACACCAACATTGGTATTGGCTGGAACGCCACTGTAGCGGATAACTGTTCGGGTGTTACTGTTGCTTACACTGTTGATGGCACTCCTGTGGGAAATACACTAAACAACATTGTTTTTACGGTTGCTGGTTCACCGCACACTGTAGTTGTCACTGCCACCGATGCAAACTCCAACGTTTCCTCCTGTTCGTTCGATGTGGTAATTAACCAGTCGCCTGCGGTAACTTCCGACCCGGTAAGCCAGTCGGTTTGTTTAAATGGCTCAGTTACTTTTTCTGCCACAGCCACCGGAACCCCGGCTCCCACGTTTCAATGGTACAAAGACGGAGTTGCGTTATCGGGTGAAACAGGTGTCTCTCTAACCATCAATCCGGTTTCAGGCGCCGATGCCGGAAACTACACCGTGGAAGTCGCAAACAGTTGTGGAACGGCCATTTCAACTCCTGCTTTGTTAACTGTTTCTTCAGCGCCGTTTATTACTGTTCAGCCTGCTTCTCAATCCGATTGTAAAGGAAACGGCGTGGAATTCAGCGTTGAAGCCGCCGGCGGAAATCTGCCCTACGTTTATCTGTGGGAGATTAAACGCCCTGCTGATGCAGGTTTTACTGATGCTTCGGTAGTCCCGAATATTACTGTTAATAACGGATTAATGACAGTGGCAAATGTTGGAAATCCGGATAACCCTGACCAAACGCAATACCGTGTAATTGTTACAGATAATTGCGGAAATAAAGATACTTCGGCTGTTGCAATATTGACAATTAACGAAATTGATGCTGTTGTTCTTGCACTTAACACCATTTGCGAAGGCGAAGGAACATCGTTTTCTGTCACTACTTCAGGCTCAACCCCGGTCTTGTTTGAATGGATTAAACACACCGGCCCCGGAGTTTGGGTTCCGGTTGTTGATGGCGGTGTTTATTCAGGGGCAACAACAGCCACGCTTACCATCAACAATGCCACTGTTACCGAGAGCGGCGATTACTCGGTGAGGGCCACTTTTAATATCACTGTTCCAAACAACAACGGTTCAAATACCTGTCGCGAAACCGATTACACCGAAGTGGGAACGCTTACTGTTGATCCCGGACCGCAAATTGTGGCAATTGCAACGCCGGCTGCCATTTGCCCGGGAGGTAACGTTACCATTAAAATATACGATGCCAATGGCGCTGCCGGAGTTACTTATTCCTGGAGCCGCACAAATGCCACTGTTCTCACCGGAAGTTTTACTGAAACCACTGTGAGTGATACACTCTTTCTTACCGGAAGCCTGAACAGCGTTTCACCGGCAACACTTCTTGATACCCGTTTTGATATTACCGGCGCCACAGTAAACGGGTGCGAATCGACCCAGCAGGTTACTGTTAATGTTGGCGACGACGAAATGCCAACCGTTGAAAGTTGTACTGCTGATATTACAACCGGAACTACTGCCGGAATTTGTGGTGCAGTGGTAAACTATACCCTTCCTGCTTTTGCTGATAATTGCGATGGAACGGGATTAACCGGAACCCAGATTGCAGGCCTGGCTTCGGGTGACACTTTCCCCATTGGTACAACCACTGTTACCTATGATTTTACCGATGCCGCCGGAAATGGACCAGTAAGTTGTTCTTTCGATGTAACTGTTACCGACGATACCGATCCGACAGCCGTTTGTCAGAATATTACTGTTCAGCTCGATGCCGCCGGAAATGCAACAATTACTACGGCTGGTATCGACAACGGAAGTACCGACAATTGCGGTGTTCCCACACTCAGCCTCGATATTACAACTTTTGATTGCAGCACAATCGGCCTTAATACAGTAACCCTAACAGTAACCGATGCATCGGGAAATACAGCTACCTGTACCGCAACTGTAACGGTGGAAGATAATATTGATCCGGCAGCCGTTTGTCAGGATATTACCGCGCAGTTGGATGCTGCAGGAAATGTGACCATTTCGGCAAATGACATTGATAATAGCAGTTCCGATAATTGCGGTATCGCATCCCTTATCCTCAATCAAACAGATTTTAACTGTACAGATGTGGGAGCGAATACAGTTATTTTAACCGCCACCGACAACAACGGAAACACTGCTACTTGCAGCGCCACGATTACAATCGAAGATACCATTCCGCCAACGGCTTTGTGCAAGGATATTACTGTTCAACTCAATGCAACGGGCAATGCAACCATAACTGCAACCGATATTAACAACGGAAGCACAGACAATTGCAGCATCGCTTCAACAGTAATTTCACAAACTGATTTTAACTGCACTCACGCCGGAAATAATACGGTTACACTCACAGTTACCGATGTAAATGGAAACGCAGCGACCTGCGCCGCAACAGTTACAGTTCAGGATACAGTAAATCCGGTTGCTGTTTGTCAGAATATTACAGTTCAGCTCGATGCCACAGGCAATACTACCATCACACCTGCCCAAATCGACAATGGCAGTTCCGACAATTGTGGCACGCCAACCCTCAGCCTCGATGAAACTGATTTCGATTGTACCGAACTCGGAGCCAATACGGTTATCCTCACCGTAACCGACGGATATGGCAATACGGCCACTTGCACTGCGGTAGTAACAGTGGATGATACGGATAATCCGGTGGATATTGCTGCCACGGTTATGCAACAGGACACTTTGTGCCTCGATGACCCGACAGTCGTGAATATTGCAATCACCGGCGGCGTTGGTACAATTGAATATACTTTCAACGGAGTAACCAACGGCACCGGGCAATTTACAGTTCCGGCGGGTTACTCCTACAACTGGAGTGTAAGCAACTCGCTGGGGTGCGGCACCACTACAGGAACCTTTTTGGTTGAAGTTCATCCGGTTACTGCCGCTCCGGTTTTCACAGCAGGTGCTGCCACACTGTGTCAGGATGCACCCAACGAAACTTACACAGCCACAGCGGTTAACAGTCTTTCGATTACCTATTCGGTTGCTCCTGCAGGCGCCGGAACCATTAACGCTTCCACAGGTGAAATGGACTGGGATGCTGCTTTTAGCGGAACAGCCACAATTACAGCAACGGCAACAGGGCATTGCAATACCGAAACCGAAGATTTTACGGTGAATATTACGCCAACAGTTGGAACCCCGACCGCGATTACTGTGGCTGCCGGAACAGAACCAACCTGTCAGCTAACAAACGCAACCACAACCACTACATATTCAACTACTGCAACCAACAGTACCGGCTTTAACTGGAGCATCAGCGATGGAGCAGCCGGATCAATCGACCCTGCCACAGGTGAAATGACCTGGGCCGATGGTTTTTCAGGCACTGTTGATATCCAGGTAACGGCTGACGGTTGCAACGGGCCTTCAGCAATGGTTAGTCGTACAGTGAATATTACACCAACGGTGGGAACACCCACAGTTCCAACACCTGCCGATTCAACCATTTGCCAGGGTAGCAGCCCGACAACTTTTACAACTTTTGCTTCCGACGCAGTCAGTTACAACTGGACAGTTTCAGGTGCCGGAAATTCAATCTCAGGAACGGGAACCAGCGCTGTTGTGACCTGGGATGCAGCTTTTTCGGGAATTGCAACGGTGAGTGTAACCGCAGAAGGTTGTAATGGGCCATCGGCTGAGGCATCAACTACAGTGAATGTGCTGCCCACACCGGAGGTTACTATGAGTGCCGGTGTTTCGGTTTGCCAGAACACCTCACCCGACCCTGAAATAACTTTCACCAACCCGCAATCGTTGCCGGTTACGCTTACATACAACATCGATGGCGCCATCCAGACGATAAATATTCCGGCAAACTCAACAGCAACTGTAACAAACGCAACAACAAATGTCGGTGACTTTGTTTATACTTTGGAAAGCGTTCAATACCAGTCGGGCCCGGGTTGTGTAAATCTTTTATCCGGTAGTTCAACAATAACCATCAGGCCCGAAGCGCCGGTTGCACCCGGACCAATCACCGGCAACGATTTTGTATTACCGGTTTCTTCCGAAACTTATTCCATTGACCCTGTAACCAATGCCACTAGTTATACCTGGTCAGTTCCGTCAGGATGGACAATAGTTTCGGGACAGGGAACAACATCAATCACTGTTACCACAGGTATTGCCGGTGATACAGGCGACATTTCTGTAATAGCACAAAACGATTGTGGCGACAGCCCTGCAACCACTTTGCCTGTCGATGTCAATCCAAATTTGGCCATTATCACGCAACCGGTCAGCCAGTCCGATTGTTTTGGTAGTTCGGTACTGTTTAGTGTTTCAATTTCAGGCGGCGCTGTGCCCATTGTTTATACCTGGCAACGAAAAAGAATTTCTGATGCCGGTTTTACAGACATTTCAGGCGATCCGGATATCACTTTCCCGGTTGATGGTCAGATGCTGATATCGAATATCGGCAGTGTATCAAACCCGGATGGAACCCAATATAGGGTGAGGATTACAGATAATGGCGGTTCGGATTTAATCTCTGATGGTCTTGCCACGCTTACCGTAAATGAGGTATTAACCATGTCGCCGGCGGATGTAACCACCGAAATTTGTGAAGGAGAAAATGCTGCTTTCAGTGCAACAACCGGTGGCGAAACACCCATTTCCATGCGATGGGAAAAAGATGGAGTACCCGTTTCCGATGATGCAGTGATTTCAGGTTCGGCAACCACAAACATTTCGTTTACAGGTGCACGGCCATCCGATGCCGGAGAATACCGGCTGACGGTAACTTTCCCGATGACCCAACCCAACAATGACTCGGGAAATCCCGATAACTGTACAATTATAAGTATCCTTTATCGCACGCTGGTGGTAAATCCGTTGCCCGTTCTGGCAGGCCCGGCAGAAGTTTGTGTGGGGCAAACCATCAACTGGACACCCAACATAGGCGGAACATGGACAAGCAGCGATCCTGCAATTGCAACCATTACCGATGCCGGTCTAATTACTGGTATTGCTGAAGGAACAGTCAGTTTTACTTTTACCGAAATCGCCACTGGTTGTAGCTCCACTTCCACTCCAGTTACAGTTCATCCGTTGCCAACCGGAGTGATCGCTGATAATTCAGCCATCTGTGCCGGCGACTCCACAAACATAACAGTTACTTTAACCGGAACCGCGCCCTGGGATTTTACTTACTCCGATGGAACAACATCGGTAACCCTCTCAGGAATTTCAACCTCGCCACACACCATCCGTGTTTCACCTTCAGCAACAGCTACCTACAATTTAACAGCAGTAAACGATGCTTACTGCGATGCAACTTCACTTACAGGCAGCGCGGTGGTTACGGTTTATCCGCTGCCAACAGCAATCCTCTCGGGAGATGCAACTGTTTGTATCGGTTCGTCCGCCGGATTGACTGTTGATTTAACAGGCGCACAGCCTTGGAGCATCACTTATACCGATGGCATAACTCCCGTGACGATTACCGGAATAACATCAACACCTTATCTGTTATCAGTTGCACCCGATTCAACAACTGTTTATTCATTAATCGCAGTTTCAGATATTCATTGCTCCGGCACTTCGTTTTCAGGAACCGCCACGGTAACTGTTGACCAGTTGCCGGTTGCCAGTGCCGGGGGCAGTCAAACCATTTGTTCAAACGGAACAGCAACAGTGAGCGGGGCAACGGCTGAAAACGGTACCATTGCCTGGACACACAACGGCGCCGGTTCGCTGAGTGATAGTAACACACCTACACCAACCTACACCGCCGATGTTGCCGACAATGGGAACACAATTACTTTAACCCTGATTGTTACGAGCAACAACACCTGCTTGCCAACTGCCGACACAGCTATCTATCAGATTTTTGTCGATCCGCTGCCTGAAGCTTCTGCCGGAGGCAGTGCAACCATCTGTACCGGTGGAACTGTTACAGTAAGCGGGGCAACTGCTGCCAACGGAACAGTTTTATGGACACATAACGGAACAGGAACAATTTCAGATGAAACTACTTTAACACCTTCATACGTTGCCGGCTCGGGTGACTCGGGGTCTGTTGTCGCACTGATTCTTATCGTGACAAGCGACAACGCCTGTACACCACAAACCAACACCGATACATTTTTTGTCAACGTTTTACCCGAAGCTCAGGTCGATCAACCCGTTGACCAGGAAGTTTGCACGGGTGAAGCAACCGACATGATTACATTTACAACCACAAATACAATCGGAACCACAACTTATACATGGACCAACAGCGAACCATCCATAGGGTTGGCAGCCAGCGGAACCAGCAGCTTCATTGCCCCATTTACCGCAATCAATACGGGAACCGACCCCATTGTGGCAACCATTGAAGTAACACCACATTTAACCAATAACGGAGTAACCTGCGACGGGCCGCCAAAAACATTCACCATTACGGTAAACCCGGTTCCGGTTGCTGTTGCACCCATCGGTCTTACCTTTTGTAACGACATTTTATCTGACACTTTTGCACTGAGCGGTACTCCCTCAGGTGTGGTTTTCGATATCTCGGGCGGAGCATCCATCGGGTTGCCAAATGCAACTGGTGTAACATCCATTCTTCCATTTTTACCGGTTGCCGGAACGGCTTCTATCACAATAATTCCGCGATACAATGGGTGCAGTGGATTACCGGTTTCATTCAATGTTACCGTGAGGCCAACGCCGGTGGTTACCATTGCCGGTGGCGACACAATTTGTCAGAATTCAGCGCCTCCCGGTATTATAATTACAAACCCCATGACACTGACTGTGCAGGTTACCTACACCATCAACGGTACTACAACTAATACGGTGAATGTCCCCGGGCGGTCAAATGTTTCCGTTGCTGTTCCAACCAATACTGCCGGTACATTTGTGTACAATCTGGTCAGTGTGCAGTACCTCGATTCAAATCCGCCAACCTGTGCGAATACCTCGATTACCGGAACTGTTACAGTTGAAGTTGTTGCGCTGCCTGTACCTGTCATTACAGGTCCGACCGACATTTGCGCTGAAACCTCCGGACATGTTTATGTAACCGAAGGTGGCATGTCGAACTACACATGGACGATTTCTGCCGCAGGCGTTGTTACTGCCGGTGGTACAGCTGCCGACAGTTCGGTGACGGTAACATGGAATACAGGTGGATCGCAAAACATCAGTGTGCGGTACAACAATACAAACGGATGCGCTGCATCAACCCCGACGGTGTTTCCGGTGAATGTTTTTGATTTGCCCATACCCACCATTACTGGTTCAACAAGCGCCTGCGAGGGTTCATCAAAAGAATATTCCACACAACCCGGAATGACAAGTTACCTGTGGACAGTTTCCACGGGGGGTACGATTACTGCCGGTGGTGGCCTGAACGACCATTCGGTTACAATCACTTGGGATTCAACGGGAGTTCAGAATCTTTCGGTGAACTATACAAGCCCCGATGGATGCGATGCTTCAGCGCCATCAGTAAAAAATATTACCATCAACCCGTTGCCAGAACCTACACTGACCGGACCCGATACTGTTTGTGCCGGTACAACGGGTAATGTTTATACCACCGAAGCCGCCATGTCAACTTATGTATGGACAGTATCATCGGGAGGTACAATAACTGCCGGAGGCTCAGCCAATAGTTCTTCGGTAACTGTCAGGTGGAATAACGACGGACCTCAGTCTGTAAGTGTCAGTTACATCAACCCGGCTACAGGTTGCAGCCCGGATACTGCCACAGTTTTAAATGTATTAGTCGATCCAAAACCTGTCCCGACGATTACCGGGTCAGCCGGTGCTTGTGCCGGAAGCACCGGTGTTGTTTATACAACCGAACCGGGAATGACAGCTTATGACTGGACCATTTCAGCAGGTGGTGTGATTACCGCAGGTGGCGATGGATCTGATTCGGTTATGGTTACCTGGACTACAGCCGGTGCCAATACGGTAAGGGTGAATTATGCCAATGCCAACGGTTGTTCAGCAACAACACCCACCACAAAAAATGTTACCGTATATGCGCTTCCGGTACCTGTGGTTGCTGGCAGTGATGAGGTTTGTCTTGGCTCAACGATAAATTATACCACCGTTGCCGGAATGACCAATTACCAGTGGATTGTTTCCGCAGGCGGCACAATTGTTTCAGGTGGTTCTTCAACCGACAATCAGGTTCGTGTAACCTGGAATACGCCCGGAAATGAAACTATAGCATTAAATTATACCAACGCAAACGGATGCTATGCTGCTGACTCAACGGTTTATGCAATCACAGTTTACGATCTTCCTTCGCCTACCATCACGGGCCCTGCCGATGTTTGTGCCGGCGGGTCATCATCGGTATATACCACCGAAACGGGAATGACAGGCTATACCTGGTCGGTTACCGGTGGAACCATTGTTGGTGGTGGAAACGGTATCGACTCGGTTGTGGTGGTTTGGAATACCGCGGGTGCTCAAACTGTAAGTGTAAATTACTACAATGCCAACAATTGTGCAGCAGCGGTTCCGTTTGAATATCCGGTTAACGTAATTGCTCCGGCTCCTCCAACCTGCCCGGCAAACATGAACATTTGCAGCGACGATGCCCCGTTTGTTTTATCGGGCGCAACACCTGTGGGTGGTGTTTACTCCGGCGCTGGCGTTTCGCTGTCGGGTACCGATTACCTGTTTGATCCCGCCGCTGCCGGACCAGGCAATCACACCATTAGTTATACAATTGCAAACATTTGTGCCGACTACTGCACATTCACCATAACAGTTACCGAAACTCCGGTTGGTACTGACGATGTAATTACCATTTGCAGTGGTACGCCCGCCGATTTTGCATTAATCGCATCTGTACCCGGAACAGTTTTCTCCTGGACATCAACTGTAACAGCCGGTTCTGTGAGCGGAAATACAAGCTGTTTGGGTTCCTGTGGAACCATGATTACTGACACTTTGATAAATAATAGCGTTGTTGCTCCCGGTGCCAGTGGTACAAATGCTGTTGTGGAATATACAGTAACTGCAACCAACGGCATTTGCAGCAGCACTTTTACGGTTGAAGTACAGGTAAGGCCACAGATTTATAAATTTAATCTTACCTGGAACTCCAACTTTGTGGAAGACTTAATTGAAGTTTGTGCCGGAGCAGAAGCGCTGAGCGACAACGATATTGAGATTCTTCATCCCATTACAGGTAACCTGGTAGGAACCTCTTCTATTCCTCTGTCATGGGATCCTACCTTTTTATATGGCCCTTCTCCAATCGGTCCCTGGACCGATGCTCCCGGTTCATCGAATTACACAACCTATTACCAATGGGAAGTTGATTTTTCTGTAAACAATCGTTTAGGTTATCATTATTTTATTTTGAGAATCATTGACCCGGTTACCGGTTGTATAACATACAGCAATCCTGCCATTCTGAATGTGGTTTCCTCGTTAACAGTTGAAGCCGGCGACCCTGAATATTTGTGTGGTGGTTCAACAGTAACACTCAGTGGTGCTTATGTAGGAGGTATCGCCAGTTCAACACCACAGGCACAATGGTCAATACTCAGTTCAAATCCGGCAGGTGTTATAACGGGTTTATCTTCAACAGCATTGACTTCCACTCCTGCAAGTGTCACCTACACACCACCGGTCGGCTATGTGGGCGAAATCACACTTCGGTTACGGACCAACGATCCCGACGGAACCGGTACCTGTGTGGCCATTGAAGATTATCGTATAATAACCGTTGTGCCGCCAAGCTCTTTTAACGGCTGTTTGCAGTTAGCCGACTGGACATTCGACAATACAAACAATGCTGATGGCACAGGAGCGGCTTCGGTTGACGACACTGAAGAACCCTGTCTGGTTACTTTAGTTGGAAGTGATAATGGAACCGGATCGGCCGGGAGTGCTGATCTCTTTCATTGCACAGGTGCAGGAACAGTATCTTTCGACTGGACCTTTCTGGCTCCGCCCAATAAAATTGTGTGGCACCAGGAAGACCAGAAGATTGGTGCAAGTTCCGGAAGTTCAATGATTGTTCCCCGGCCGACTAATGTTTCAGAAGGTGATTTGATTATTGTGACAATACATATCAACGACAATAACCTGGGTTTCACCCCTCCATCCGGGTTTTCGGTTATCAGAAACACAACTCACGCAACTTATATCGCCACCGTAGCAAGTTTCTATAAAATTGCCACGGCGAGCGAACCGGCTTCATACAGCTTTGGAGTTACCGGAGGTTCAGTTGACGCAACTGACAGAATTTATGCCAGCCGTGTGACAGGGCACGATGAATTTACCCCCATTGGTAATTCAAGCACCAATGCACCGGTGTATTTAACTTATCCTGCCGAAGGATACATGAATTATACCATTCCATCCATTAATACCACGTTGCCTCAATCCATGCTCGTTTCAACACTAGCGATTGACATCAGAGATTATTCTGGTGAAGATGTTGAATTCATTAACTCACCGGTTGGCTCAACCACCATGTATTACAACGATGTGGAAACCACGGCAAGGGTGGCACAGGAAATAAGAAGCAGCGCCGGGGCCACAGGTACACGAACCTTTTCGTGGCCAAGCTATGGTACAAGAAACAGAAGAAATATGTATGTGGCCGGGCATACTTTTGTAATTAACCCCGCCAGCAACGAAAGAGACGAAGCTTATTTTCTTTTAAACGGTGTTGCCACATTGCTGGGCAATACCAATGGCGCCACCGGAAGCCGCACCATTACAGTGAACAGCGGCGATGAGTTTGGTTTCAGGGCAGGTACCACCACAAACACCGGCGGACCCGGACGACTGATTGTCTATAACCTCGAAATCCCCAACGATATTCCTGTGCTTACCGGTACCGACACCATTTTTGTTCCCGATTGCCAGGCTGCTAACTACACACCGGTTTTTGTTGAACCCACGGCAACCGATGATTGCGGAACACCGGTAATTCATACTGCAGATACCAGCGCGGTTGTGATTAATGGTTGCACACGCATGCGTACAATTACCTGGGTTTACATTGATGAATGTGATTCGCTGAGCGCTCCGTTTGAACAAACCGTAGTCTGGTCGGTGCTGGAACCAATAACCATCAGTTGCCCGACTGACCCGATGCTGGAAGCCTGTTTGCCTGCCGACACCATTACAGCACGGTACAATGCCTGGGTTGCAGGTTTCACTGCCACCGGTGGTTGCTCGCTCGATACCACAAGCAAATTCTCCATTCCGCCGCTGGTACTTTCAAATATTGCCTGCGGCGATACACTCAGTTTTACATTCACGGTTTCGGATGCCTGCGGACAGGATACCTCGTGCACATCAACATTTACAGTTTTACCGGTTGATACACTCATTGTGTATTGCCCTGCCGACACCACGCTCACTGCCTGTGCCGACACCGCCGACATCCGGGCTGCATACGAACTCTGGAAAGCCGGCTTTTATTACGATGGCGGTTGTGCCTCGGTAACCGATAATATGAGTTCGTTCCCCGCGCTCACCGATTTTACCTGCGGTGGTGAGCTCGAATTTACTTATGCTGTATTTAACACCTGTGGACAAAATGCCTCGTGTGTATCCACCTTCAGGGTTGAGCCGCCTGAAGCCATAGCAATTACTGTCCCCGATGGTGTGAGTCTGCCGCTTTGCTCAAACACAACCGATATTGAAACCGCATACAATGCCTGGAAAGCTGGTTTCAGTTATACAGGGGGCTGTAACGTGATTACAAACATCGATACTTTCCCGGCACTGGGCGACATTACCTGCGGCGGAACATTATCGTTTACCTACTCAGTACGCAACGGCAATGCTGCCTGCGAAGATTTGAATGAAGGAACTTCCACATTTTCTGTTGCCGAAGCGCCTTCCCTTATTCTTTCTTGCCCGGCCGATACCACCATCGCCGGCTGTTTGGGTATTCTGGCCATTACCGATGCATACGATACCTGGGTGGATGGTTTCCGTGCCACCGGTGGTTGTAACATTGTTACCAATATCGATTCAATCCCCGAACTGGGTGGTCTTATCTGCAACGGCTCCATTACGTTTACCTTTATTGTGGGGAACGATTCAACGCTTTGCAGCGTGAAGGATTCGTGTACTTCAACCTTTACCATTGGCGCTCCTCCTGCAATAAACATTGTAACACCACCCGATACTGTTGTTACCGGTTGCAATACCGATTCAACAATAATTGCTGTTTTTGATGCCTGGAAAGCCCGGTTCGATTACACTGGTGGTTGCGCTGGTTATGTATCCGAGTCAGATATTTCGGTGTATGGTGTTCCGAGCTCCTGCGGTGGTTCGGTTACTGTGCTTTACTCGGTGTGGGACGATTGCAGCAACCTGGTTACCGATTCTGCCACATTTACACTGAATCCCGAACTGATTTCGGTAAATGCCCCGCTCAACGAGGTGCAGGCAGCCTGCCAGACCCAGGCCGCTATCGACAGCTCTTTTGCCGAATGGAAAAGCCGGTTTGGTTTTTCAGGCGGGTGCGGAACCATCGGCACCGATCTTTCGCTGATTGATGCGCCCAATGCCTGCGGCGGAACCATCGTGGTAAACTTTAGCGCGCAGGATGCCTGTGGACAGGTGGTTAACACTTCGGCAATTTTTACCATCGATGCACCATCAAATGTACTTCAGGAACCTTCGTTCACAAATCCTGCTGATGTAACTGTTTACCGGGATACAGTATGTAATTACGACGCTGACCCCGCAATAACAGGTGAACCAACCAACCTGACCGACAATTGTACCGATGCCGGAAACCTGACCATGAGTCACAGCGATTCAATTGCAGCCGGTTCGTGCAGCAGTGAGTTGTTGATTTACAGAACCTGGACAGTGATGGACAACTGTTTAAATGCAACTACCCAGGTTCAGTTGATTACGGTTATGGATACAACTCCGCCGGAACTGGTTTGCGCTGCCGATGTTAACAACGTAGCCGATACCGACGAATGTTATGCTACGGGTGTGGCGATTGGCTCAACATCGGCAACCGACAATTGTGTGCTTGCATCGCTACTGGGTGTGCGCAGCGATGGTTTGCCGCTTACCGACCCCTATCCGGTGGGTATTACCACAATTACCTGGACAGCCACCGATGCCTGTGGAAATATTGCCACCTGCCAGCAAACCATTACCATTACCGATGTTCAGGCTCCCGATGTTGTTTGTCCGGCTGATGTGGACCACGATGCCGAACCGGGCCTGTGCTACCGCACCAACCTGGTGATTGACAACCCGGTAGTGGACGAAAACTGTGTGCTGGCCTCGGTAACCTGGGTGATGAGAGGCGCAACCACAGGAAACTTACCCGCTACCGGACTGAACTACGTGGGCGGCGAAACTTTTAATGTGGGTATTACAACGGTTACTTATTATGCTGCCGATATTTCGGGCAATGTGGATAGCTGCTCGTTTACGGTTACAGTGCATGATATTACGCCTCCGGTAATTACTGCCAACTGTGTCAGCGTTTCAGACAATGCCGATCCCGGTCTTTGCTGGAAAGTACCTGCAACACTTTTCGATCCCGAATATGAAGATACCTGCTGGCCCGACGATTCGCTTACCGTTGCCTGGGTAATGACAGGAGCAACAACCGGTTCAGGTTCGGGTTTTGTGACCGACTCCGCCTTCAACGTGGGTGTTACCACAGTTACCTATACCATTACTGACCCTGATAATAACGCCGCAACCTGCACTTTCACGGTAACTATCCTTGATGTTACACCACCGGTGATTACAGCAGGATGTACAAGCGTATCGGAAACCGCGGCACCAGATAACTGCTCGAAAATACCAACCACTTTGGTTGATCCGGTGTTTAACGATACCTGTTATCCGCTTGATTCGCTTACCATTTCATATACAATTACCGGAGCAACAACTGCTTCAGGTACCGGAATCGTTTCCGGAATATTATTTAACGTCGGTGTTTCAACGGTTACCTATACAGTTACCGACCCTGATGGTAACGCAGCCACCTGCGATTTTACTGTTACCATTGTAGATGTTACACCACCGGTTATCAATTTGGCCAACTGTGTTGATGTGACAGATGTGGCAGCGCCCGATTCGTGTTCAAAAGTATCGGGAACAATGGTTGACCCGCTTTATTCAGATACTTGTTACCCCATTGATTCACTCACGCTGAGCTGGACAATGACAGGAGCCACCACAGGAAGCGGATTCGGAACTGTTACCGATTCGGCTTTTAATGTGGGCGTAACCACAGTAACCTATATTGTTGCTGACCCCGATGGCAATCGCGATACCTGCAGTTTTACCGTCACCATCCACGATGTTACTCCGCCTGAAATTACGGTTGCCGGTTGTCAGGATGCCACCGATGTTACTGCTCCCGACAATTGTTCGGTAATTCCGGGAACCATTAACGACCCGGTTTATTCCGATACCTGCTGGCCGGTCGATTCGCTGACAATCACGTGGACCATGACCGGAGCAACTATTCGCAGCGGCAGCGGGTCGGTTGTGGGAGAGTTGTTTAATGCCGGGGTCACCACGGTTACTTATACTGTTACCGACCCCGATAGCAATGCTGCCACCTGTGATTTTACGGTTACCATCATTCCGTTTAATCCGCCAGCATTTGCTTCTGGTTGTCCGCCCGATGTGACTTCAACTGCCGATCCCGGAGTTTGCGAAGCCGACCTTACCATTCCCGATCCATCAATAACCGACCTTTGTAATATTGGTTATACCATTGTTAACGATTATACCGGAACGGCCAACGCCAGCGGTGTTTATCCGGTAGGTGTAACCCTTGTACGCTGGATTATCACCCCAACTGTGGGAACACCCGATACCTGCTACCAAACCGTAACAGTTACCGACGATGAAGACCCGAATATAACCTGTCCGCCTGCAATGAATATCGAAGGTTGCGACACTACTGTTGTTTTAACACCTGCATTTTCAAGTACAACAGCCACGTCCAGCTATAATGAATTAACTGTAACAAACGCTGGTGTTGCCACCGACAATTGCGTTATCGATTCGGTAACTTATGTTGATGTGGCTGCCGGAACCTGCCCCGTGATTATTACCCGTACCTGGACAGTTTTTGATGCTGCCGGCAACTCGGCAAGTTGCGACCAGGTAATCACCATTGGTGAAACCACACCACCGGTGGCCAGTTGTCCGCCAAACGACAGCATTCCGTCAGACTTTAACCTCCCGTATGCCGACTACAGTTTGCCTGTCATTCCGTATTCCGACAACTGTACCGACTCGGCTTCAATCATTGTTACCTGGGATGTTTCAGGCGTTACAACCGGCTCGGGTACCGGAATGATTCCGCGTCCTTTCCGGTTTACCCGCGGTTTAAACACCATTACACTCACCTTTACCGATATTTGCGGAAACACATCGTCGTGCACTTTCACGCTGTTTGTACTTTTCCCGCCCGATATCGACTGTCAGCCGCCCAGAACCTACAATACTGACGCGGGGGTTTGTACCCACCGTTTGCCCACTTCACCGCCCGATGAACCCGGTGTTCCGGATAACATTACAGGTGATTTGCTTACCTGGACTTACACCATTTTCAATCCCAATGACTCTGTGGGCGATACTGGCGGAAGCACCGGAGTTACAGCAGAACCAATCGATCCTTACGATTTCTGGCTGGGTACTTCCATCATCCGTTGGGTGGGTATCAACCCCTCGGGAACCGACACCTGTACTCAACTGATTACGGTGGTTGACAGCACGCCGCCCACCTTCGATGCACCATCGCGCGAGTTGTGCGTTGAGCCGCTGTGGCTCGCAGTTTATACCGGCGATGCCGATAACCTGCAATACGAACCCGATTACCCCGACGGCGACTACTACATTTTCGAAATTGGTAACGATACGCTCGATATCGACATTACCACCTATTTCGACAACTGCTGCGGAACCACCATGGACGAGGATTCCATCCGCTGGACCATCACATTTGATGGAAGTGAGCCCCCAATTTCGGGAGTTGGGCAACCCTCGGATTATATCGATCCGGTGCTGGGAACACCCATGGATATTCTGCTTTGGGGCGATGGCGTAACCTTCCAGGAAAGGGTGCACCAGATTACCTACTGGATTACCGATTGCAACGGCAACGAAAGCCTGCCGGTATCAAAGCCTTTGATTATTAAACCACGGCCACAACTGATAAAGATGTAAAAGCCCCTCCCGACCTCCCCGAAGGGGAGGAGAGAAGAAGGAAAGAAAAAAGAAAGAGATGAGAAAGAGAGAAGAAATAGAAAGAAAGTCGGAAGACCGGAGTCGGAAGACGGAAGACCGAAGCTTGAAGTCAGAAAAAATGCTATCCGACCGGGACAACTCCTTATCCGATCGGGACAACACCCTATCCGACAGCCGGGAAATTCAATCCGGATGGGTGGGAACCTTATCCGTGAGCCAAAAAACTTTATCCGGACGGCTCGCGGGTCAATCCGTTTTCAAAATAAATGCAACAGGGCGCGTCAATAGCCTATCCGGGCGGGTCAAGCCTCAATCCGGGAAGGGATTTAATTTCTTATTTCTTATTTCTTATTTCTTATTTTCTGGAAATAAGGAACACCGAATAAGAAATAACAAATCAGGAAGTTTAGGAACAGCCCCATCGGGGCGACACATTTCAGCCCGGGGCAACGCCCTGGTTAGGCGAACCCCCAAAATCCCCGCTCCGTCGTTCAACGCCCCGGCGTTGGCACCCGGAAATATTGCCGTCCCATTTATGGGACGGACATGGAATACCACATCAACCACCGGGCTTCAGCCCTATGAGGTTTTTAATTTCTTATTTCTTATTTCTTATTCCTTATTCCCCGAAAATAAGAAACACCGAATAAGAAATAACAAATCAGGAAGTTTAAGAAGAGCCCTGAAAGGGCAACACATTTCAGCCCGGGGCAACGCCCCGGTTAGGCGAACCCCCAAAATCCCCGCCCCGCCGTTCAACGCACCGGCGTTGGCAACCGAACAATTGATTAACGCCCCGAAGTTTCGGGGTCGATTAACGATTTCAGATTGCAGAACAACTGCCAGCAGCCAGCCCCATGAGGTTTTTAATTTCTTATTTCTTATTTCTTATTTCTTATTTTCTGGAAATAAGGAACACCGAATAAGAAATAACAAATCAGGAAGTTTAAGAAGAGCCCTGAAAGGGCAACACATTTCAGCCCAAGGCAACGCCCCCGGTAAACAAGCCCCCGTTACCCCCGCCCCGCTGTTCAGCGCACCGGTTTATAATTTCTTATTTCTTATTTCTTATTTCTTATTCCCCGAAAATAAGGAACACCGAATAACGAACACCGAATCAGGAATTTTAGGAACACCCCAACGGGGTGAGATTTCAATAACCCCGGGTTTCAACCCGGGGATGAGCGCCCCCACAACCTCCTGCCCGTCGTTCAACGCCCCGGCGCTGGCAACCGAACAATTGATTAACGCCCCGAAGTTTCGGGGTCGATTAACGATTGATGATTGCAGAACAACTGCCAGCAGCCAGCCCCATGAGGTTTTTAATTTCTTATTTCTTATTTCTTATTTCTTATTTTCTGGAAATAAGAAACACCGAATAAGAAATAACAAATCAGGAAGTTTAAGAAGAGCCCTGAAAGGGCAACACATTTCAGCCCAGGGCAACGCCCTGGTTAGGCGAACCCCCAAAATCCCCGCCCCGTCGTTCAACGCCCCGGCGCTGGCAACCGAACAATTGATTAACGCCCCGAAGTTTCGGGGTCGATTAACGATTTCAGATTGCAGAACAACTGCCAGCAGCCAGCCCCATGAGGTTTTTAATTTCTTATTTCTTATTTCTTATTTCTTATTTTCTGGAAATAAGAAACACCGAATAAGAAATAACAAATCAGGAAGTTTAGGAACACCCCAACGGGGTGAGATTTCAATAACCCCGGGTTTCAACCCGGGGATGAGCGCCCCCACAACCTCCTGCCCGTCGTTCAGCGCCCCGGCGCTGGCAACCGAACAATTGATTAACGCCCCGAAGTTTCGGGGTCGATTAACGATTTCAGATTGCAGAACAACTGCCAGCAGCCAGCCCCATGAGGTTTTTAATTTCTTATTTCTTATTTCTTATTTCTTATTTTCTGGAAATAAGAAACACCGAATAAGAAATAACAAATCAGGAAGTTTAGGAACACCCCAACGGGGTGAGATTTCAATAACCCCGGGTTTCAACCCGGGGATGAGCGCCCCCACAACCTCCTGCCCGTCGTTCAGCGCCCCGGCGCTGGCAACCGAACAATTGATTAACGCCCCGAAGTTTCGGGGTCGATTAACGATTTCAGATTGCAGAACAACTGCCAGCAGCCAGCCCCATGAGGTTTTTAATTTCTTATTTCTTATTTCTTATTTCTTATTTTCTGGAAATAAAAAACACCGAATAGGGAATAACAAATCAGGAAGTTTAGGAACACCCCAACGGGGTGAGATTTCAATAACCCCGGGTTTCAACCCGGGGATGAGCGCCCCCACAACCTCCTGCCCGTCGTTCAACGCACCGGCGTTGGCACCCGATTTCAGATTAACGAATAATGAATGCAAAAAAAATGATATTAAAAATATCCCCGACTTCCCTTTGCGGGGGTCCCGATACTTCGGGATAGGGGGGCTTCTTATACCAACGTCCAACTTCACACGCCTGTTGAGGCAAGGAGAAGGACCCGTAGTTCACAACAGGGCGCAGGCAGTTAGGGCCTGCCTGCTGCCCTTGTTTTCAACCCTGACAACAAATGCATCCGCATTTTTTGTCGTGAGGTTTTTTAACAATTAGTTTTAAAAAGTGAGTTTTAAAATGAGTATGAACGTAAAAGAAAGGAGGTGAAAAAAAGAGGTGAGAAATGAGAGATGAAGCCCCACCCCTGACCCCTCCCCGGAGAGGAGGGGAAAAGGAAAAAGGAAACGGGAAAACCAACCATTAAGCCCGTTTTTGAACAGACCCTCCGCCATTTGGCGGACTACCCCCGGAAATTTGAAATGCAGGAAAAAGTTGGAAGCACTCCGTGGCCCTCTGTGGTAAAAAAGAATTTAAACCACAGAGTGCACAAAGAAAACATAGAGAAAACACGGAGAACCCGCACCCTGCAAATTTGAAATGTTGAGAAAAGAGCCTCACCCCGGCCCTCTCCAAAGGAGAGGGAGAAGGGAAAAGGCAATTTGAAATGTTGAAAATGTGTTTAAGGCAAGCCTCCCCCCAGCCCCCTCCCAAAGAGGGGGAGAAGGAGAGGAAAACGGCAAAGGCTTTAACACGAAAACGGCTTAACTGAAGCTGCTCTTCTTGACTTCCCCCCCGCGGGGGGAGTGAGGGGGGCTGTTCTGCAATTAACAAAAGGCGCCTACCAGGTAGGTGTGCCCTGTGGACGCGGGGAGAAACAGGCCGGTTTTTGTGAATAACTTTTGCCACAGCGCCAAAAACACGCGCCCGACGGTTGTTTTATAGATTGTACCTTCGGGCTGAAAATGATTTATTAACCGCCGACTGTTCACTTCTCTTGATTTTTCCCCCTTAATAAGGGGGAAAGCCCGAAGGGAAGGGGGTATGAGGCACAAAACTTTAAAAAATGAAAAAGCAAATTTTATTTTTAGCAATCTTCTCACTGGCTGTTTTGGCCGGTACGAACAACGCCTGGGGACAGGCTCTTACGACCAGTGGATTTGGAACTGCTCCAAATCCATTAGTTAATTGTGTTGGTGATGCACAGCATCCAAGGGCAGGTGTATCTTATACTTATGATTTTGCTGCATCTTCAGCTACTATTTATACGTGGTGGGCAACCAAAGACCCTGATTTCATTAGTAGCGTTCCTACCTTATCAAACCAAGCAACAGATTCTCTGAAAGTTTCGAATGGAGAATTGCTTGATGTTAGTCTTTCATACTGGGATTCAACAGCAACAGCAAGTGTAGATATTACTTGGTCCGCAGATATTCTCTCAAGAACAAGTTATCAGCAAGGTGATGTTGGTTATCCTGGCACTGTTGCTGCACCAACTTCAACTTTCGTGGTTGGTTATGGAACAGATGGCTGTACCGATAATATAAAAGTTTGGGAAATTGATCCAAGCCCCGCTTTTACCGTTGATATAAAAAATATTGATGATGCTACAAGGCAACCCACTGTGGCTTACGGTGATCCTGTAAGTCAGTGTGTTGATGAAGTAAGAGCTGCTAAATACAATAATACAAGTTTTGATATCGACTATAATTATGGATGGGATACACTTTACTACGAAGTGGTTGCCGCTAACTTTGCAACTAGTTGGATACCTACGTTTTTTATGACTGGTCTTGATGGTGGTGGTATTCAAACAGCTGAAATTGGATGGTCTGAAACTTGGGCTGATGCCCAAGCTGGTAATTTTGTAGAAGCAGCTGCAATTGATATTACAGCAGGTACAGCAACAGGGACTGTCCCGCTTACTACAACTTTACTTGATAATAGTGGTGGGGTTTCATTGTATGTTAGAGTTGTGATTGAAAATAATAACTATGAAACTTTAGCAGCTTCAACCATCGAATTAAGTGTTGCTGGAGAAGATGCTGTAGGTTTTGATATTGACGACGATGCAACCTGTACAGTTCCAGCAACTGCAGCCGATGCAGCTGATGACGATGAAACTACAAGAACAATTACTCCACGTCCGACATTAGTAGAAGGAGAACCAATTATATTAATTAATGGAGGTACAACAACTCCGTAATTGATTTGTTAGCATGAACTTGCTTTTTCATAAGCTTTAAGGAAAGGTGCACCCGCTGCGCTCTGCCGGACGCAGGAGGCAGCGGGGCAACTTCCCTGTTTTTTACACAGGGAACGCCCTTGCCGGGAGGCGGAAGAAGAAGTAAAGAAGTGAATGAGTTATTGAGTTATTGAGTGAATGGGGAAGAAGGGGCAACCCTTTGTGGTTGTCCGGTTGTAACGCAACCGCAACCCGAGTACCAGGACTCCGTGGTCCTCTGTGGCAACTCCGTGATCTCTGTGGTAAAAAGAAATTTAAACACAGAGTACACAGAGTCCCGAATCCCGAAGTTTCGGGACGGGACACAGAGAACACAAAGCTGAAAAATGCGCAACAGCGCAACTACGTATAAAATACATTGCCACCATTTAACAAGGCAATAAATGACAACATACATGAAGGACAGCAATGCCCCTCCGCAGGTACGGTTTATTCCGCACCCAGCGGGGAGGGCGCCTGTCGTTACAGCTTTTAAGCCACCGGGTAAAGCCGTTGGTAACCTTGCTGTAACCGGTAAACAACCCGGAATAAATAGTTTTAACCCCGGGTGCCATGTGGCCAATTTTGGCGACAGGCTGCTGTTTTTTATATAACTCTGTGCCCTCTGTGTTAAAAAAGCAAAATAAAATTTAACCACAGAGAACACAAAGAAGACACAGAGATCACAAAGAATTAAGAGATGAACGAGAATGACATCACCCAAAAAATTATCGGTTGCGCCATCGAAGTACATAAGACGTTAGGCCCGGGTTTACTCGAAAGTGCCTACGAGGAGTGTCTGTTTTTTGAATTGCAATCGGCCGGATTAAAGGTTGAAAAACAAAAACCATTGCCGGTGATTTACAAAGACATCAAACTTGACGCCGGATACAGGATCGATTTGCTGGTGGAACAAAATGTGGTGGTTGAACTCAAATCGGTTGATGCGATGAACGATGTACATATTGCACAGGTAATTACCTATCTGAAACTTTCAGGATGCAAACTGGGTCTGCTCATCAATTTCAACGTGGTTAAACTTGTTGACGGAATAAAACGGTTGAAAAACGGATATTAAATCTCCGTGTCCCTCTGTGATCCCTCCGTGTCCTCTGTGGTAAAAAAAGGATTTAAACGCAGAGAACACAAAGAAAGAATGAATTGAAACAACGGTTACCACATATCAATTATCGAATTCCGGGAATTCTCCTGGCGGTGCTTGTTATGGCTTTTTCGGCTCTCGCGCAAAAAGAGGTAACCCATATTATTGCCGAAGAGTGCGAAACCATTGAATTCAGCGTGGTTGAATGGCCCGGCGACCGCTATACCTGGGATTTGTATGCCGACTCATCCGGCAATTTTGCCATTAACAAGGGCGACATGGACCCCGTGGTGTATTTCGAGCACAGTATGTACGAAGGCGCAACAGTGCGCGTGCTCAATCTCGACCCCGGTAACTACTTTTTGCGTGTTATGGTGTGGGACGAAGTAGCCTGTACCAACAACCTGCTGGTTTTTAAACTTACCATTCTCGAACATCATCCGTATGCCGAATTGTATGGCGACTCGCTTTGCTATGGCGAACCCATTGTACTGAAAATTGTTTTCTCGGGCCCCGGTCCGTGGAAAACCATTTACACCTACGGCGATGGCACCGACCACATTAACCTGAACAACGACGAATGGATTTACGAACGCGAATACGTTTTTACACCCATAATTCCGCCGCTGCCGGTGGGCGCCACCGATTTCTGGATTTTGCAGGTAACCGACCAGTGCAAAGTGGAAGACCAGATTGTGGATAAAGAAGTAGTGCGAATCTTCCCGAAACCATCAACCTCGCGTATTTACGTATCCGATATGATTGGGCCGTAGTAAATGCGTGAATGCATGAATGCGATAATGCATTAATGGGAAAAATGAATTGTGGGGGCAACCCTATGCGGTTGTCCGAAGCCCGAAGTCGGAAGAACAGATAGGTGAGAGATGAGCGGTGAGAAATGAGCGATGAGCGAAGAAGAGATGAGAAATGAGCGAAGAAGACCGAAGAAAAGAAAACCCTGTAGGGGTTCGATTATGGTAGAAATGAGCGTTCTCACACAACCCGCCCCGCAGTTCAGGGCGCTGACAATGAAAATGATGATTAACGATTAACGATTTTCGATTGCAGATTTGGGAAAGATGAAGAACAGAGAGGTGAGAGATGAGCGGTGAGAAATGAGCGATGAGCGAAGAAGAGATGAGAAATGAGCGAAGAAGACCGAAGAAAAGAAAACCCTGTAGGGGTTCGATTATGGTAGAAATGAGCGTTCTCACACAACCCGCCCCGTAGTTCAGGGCGCCGGCGATGAAAATGATGATTAAC
>JBFXFM010000015.1:0-78147 GCA_050179035.1 Draconibacterium sp.
ACGTGTGCTCTTCCGATCTAACAATAAAACTTAAAATGAATTAAAATCGATTAACTGTTAAACATTGGTGAAAAATAAAAATTTTTTGAATAAGTTGAGCCATCACTCATTTTTTTTCAATGTTTACAACGGCTGCAAAACGAATCAGGGTTGTTTTTTTATTATTTTCACGCTCAAATTTAGAGTCCTGTAGAAATTGTTGTTGTGAGAGGATGATAAATATTTCGTCAGGTTAAAATGGAATATAAATTTGAATTTGGGCTTATTATGTTGAAAATCAATTTATTAAATCAGAAAGGGTTTTCCAGGTTTATTTTCGGAGTTTCGGTGCTGATGTTTTTTATGAATTGCCAAACGTTTGCGCAAACCGACAAAAAATTGGAAAAACAATTTGAAGAGGCAAAAACAGCTTTTTCTTCGAAAAATTACAGCCAGTCGATTGAAAAATGCACACGCATTTTAACCGAAAACCCTGGGTTTCGCGATGCCCATTTACTCCTGGCCGATATTTACAGCGAAATTGATTCGGTAAATCTTGAAATTCAGCATCTCACAAAAGCCAATGAAATTGCTGCACAACCTGTTATTGCATTTCGGCTGGGCGAGGCATATTACAAAAAGGCCGATTATTCTGAAGCGCTTTTAAATTACAACGAATACAGCAAAAGCAAAACAATTCCTGAAAAGCGGCAATTTCTGTTGGCCTGTAAAATTGCCAGCTGCCAGTTTGCAATCAGTTCGATAGAAAATCCGGTGGAGTTCGACCCGCAAAACATGGGCGACCAGGTTAACTCAGAATACGACGAATACTGGCCAACTCCGTCATTAGACGGGAAAAAGCTTGTGTTTACAAGATTATTAAAGGGCGATGGACTAATGGCACAGGAAGATTTTTATGTAGCTGATCTCGACTCAATGGAATCGAAAAATGCGCAACCGCTTACTGATGTGAACACACATGATAACGAAGGCGCTCAAACTTTATCGGCCGATTCAAAAATCCTGTTTTTTACAGCCTGTAACCGCCGCGATGGATTGGGAAGCTGCGACATTTATTTTTCGCGTTTTGTAAACGGAAAATGGAGCAAACCTGCCAATGCCGGCAATGTGCTCAACTCATCTGCCTGGGAAGGTCAGCCTTCGTTTTCGTCGGATAACAAATACTTGTATTTTTCGAGCAGCAGGCCAGGAGGGAAAGGAAGTAAAGACATCTGGCGGGCTGAATTCAAAGGATTTTCGGAGATGGGTACACCCATTTTTAAAGCGCCCGAAAATTTGGGAGGAGCAATTAATTCAACTGGAAATGAAATATCGCCGTTTATTCATGCCAACGGCCGGAACTTTTATTTTGCCTCCGACACGCATGTTGGGATGGGAGGATATGATCTTTTTACCGCCGAAATTGACGAATTCGGCAATATTCTTGGGATGAAAAATATGGGTTACCCGATAAATACAAACAAAGACGAACTCGGACTCACTATCAGTTCAATCGGCGAAACAGCATATTTTTCTTCGGCGCGTGTAGCAGATAAAGGACTTGATATTTTTTCCTTCAATCTTACCCGCGGTTTACGGCCAACACCGGTTTCGTATGTAAAGGCAAAAGTCACCGACAAAAAATCGCGCAAAGCGGTTCAAGCTGATATCGACCTGATAAACCTTTCGTATTCGCCGCCGCAAAGCCGCATCGAACATGCCGACGAAAAGGGAGAAATTACACTTGCACTGCCTTTACAGCGCAACTATTCGTTTAATGTGTCGCATCCCGGTTACCTGTTCTACTCAAAATCGATTTTGCTGAAAGATTCAACTTCGCTTGTGAATCCGTTTGCGTTGGCAATCGAACTTGAACCCATTGAAGTGGGCGCAAAAATGGAGTTGTACAATATTTATTACGAAACCGATTCGTTCAGGATTTTACCGCAATCGGAACCCGAACTGGGTAAATTGGTTGCTTTTCTGCAAAACAATTCAGGTTTAAAAGTTCAGATTCAGGGACATACTGATAGCTCGGGTTCAGCAGAACGAAATCAGAAACTTTCGGAACTCAGGGCCTCATCGGTGGTTGAATACCTTGTGAACCATGGTGTTGCCAGAAACCGGCTGCAATCGGAGGGTTTTGGCGACAAAGTTCCGGTTGCTGACAATGCTACAGAAGAAGGGCGCCGGCAGAACCGTCGTACAACAGTTAAAATCACTGGAAATTAGCAGGGTACAGTGGTTTTTAACCACTGAAAATTAAAAACACTGCCGGAATCTGATTGTGCCTCGTCACGCTATTCCAGTCCAATTAACACCGAAACAAAATAGTTTCGTGGATTGCCGGGATAATAATAACGTGGTAAATTGCCACCAACCGAAGGTGCATTTACTGCCAGCATTGACGCGTAATGTACGTCAAAAATATTCTGGATTCCTGCATGTAATTGCAATTTTAACCTGTTGATTTTTGTGTTGAATCTACCTTCAAAATTACTGATTCCAAACGGGTCAGAGAATTCTGAATTAGCATCGTTCACGGGCATTTTTCCTGTAAAGCGATGCCAAAAGTTGAACCCGAATTTTTTCGACACGTTGAAATTGGCTAGTGCAAACCATGTGTTTTTTGTGGTTCCGGGAATCAGTCTTCCTGAATAGTCGATATCCAAATCTGTAAATTCGGTGAAATGATAATTGGCAAAAGTTGCAGTGCCGGAAAGTATCAGCGATGGAAATCGTTCGGGGTTGGTTACAATCCATCGCAGCTCGGTTTCAAACCCGGGATGTTCTGATTTTCCTGCATTTACGCCAACATATGCATCTTCGCCGGTACGCCTTGCCACAAGCAGGTTTTTAATGTATATGCGGTAATAACTTGCCGAAAACTGCAACCGGTCCGACCATTCTGAGCGAAACCCGATTTCGGTGCTCAAGCCGGTTTCGGGCTTGATGTCGGGATTGATTTCACCTGCCGGAAGCAAAGTCTCTTCAAAAGTTGGGGTCGAAAAACCGTGGCTGATGTTCCCGAAAACCGAAATATTCCGGTTAACCACTATGTTTACTCCCAGCCTTGGCGAAATGGCTGGCTTGTAATGTTGTTCGCCCGACTGGTCGCCATTTTCAGTGTAAAAATCAGTATAAAAAAAGCGGGTCAGGTTGCCGTTTACCCCTGCCGAAATAAAATATCGTTCAGAAAAGCCCGATTCAAGCTGAACAAAAAGGTTTTCGTATTGCCGTTTTTCGCGGTTGTCGGAAAGTACATTTTCATTCGCATTCGAAAATGTTGACCATTCATAGTTTTCGCGAAAAAATTCAATGCCCGATGAGAGTGTGAACCTGTTGTTTTCTCCTTCAAACTGTTTCTGGTAATAGGCGCGCCAACCTAAATAATCTGAACGCTCACCAAGCCGGTTAAACGGGCGAAGTTCATCGGCTTTTTTAAAACTGCCAAATGCTGCTGCCGAAATCTTCTGAAAATCGGGGAGTGCAAAATTCAGGGTTACCCCAAACTGGCCGTTTGTATATTCTTCGTTGCCTTTCGCATTCATCCAGTTGGCAGCCGCTTTTTCCGATGTTGCTTCAAAAGTGGGTAAATCAAGCGAACTCGGAATATATGCTTTCATTTTAGTTGCTTTCAGAAGCACCTGTAATTCAGTGGTTTTCGTGATTTTCCATGCCGAATTCAGCAGCATATTGTAACGGTTCGTTTCGTTGTTTTCGCGGTATCCATCACTTTTTAATACCGACCCAAGTGCTAAAATATTTATCGTTTTGTTGCTGATTCCGGCAGACAAAATGTTTTTTATTGTGCCGAAAGAACCTATTGTTGTTTGGTTTTGGACAAAATCGCCAGCCACACTTTTGGGATAAAAAAGTACAACACCCGCCAAACCAGCACCAAACAAACTCGACGATGGACCTTTAACAATTTCAGCCCGGCTGATGGCGCTGTTTTCAAGGTCTTCGAGCGTAGTTTCACCATCGCCCGACGTAAGCGGTATTTCGCCAAAATAGGCTTTTATTTTATTGGTGGCATAGGGCGTGCGGGCACCGATTCCACGGATTGTCAGTCTGTTTGTATTCAGTGTTCCGCTGTGCATCAGCACCCCCGAAACCTGGTTAAGCGCTTCAACGGTGGTAAACGAATTTCCCATTTCGAGTTGCAGCGGAGAAATCACATTTACAGGAGCCGGAATATTAAAAATATTGTAAGGCGAACGAAACGCTGTAACCGTTACTTCGTCAATTTTTCCCGATAAAGTGGTGTCTTTTTGCATCGTTTTTTGTTCCTGCCCGAAAAGCGAAAGATTGAATATGACCAGGGTGAAAATGATAGTATATTTCGTAATTCTCATTCGATTGTTTTCTGCTTTATCATACATATAAAACGTGGTTTTTGTTTACTCTGTTTTGCATTTCTGCTGAAAGGTTGAAAAATTTTTATAAGGCAGCAATTTTATACACTTTTCGCTACTTTTAGCGCTTGAATCAATAAGTACCTGATTTGTTGCTTTAAGTTGAAAAATATTTAGAAATCAAATAATTACATCTTATGAAAAAACTCTTTTCCGCATTTATTTCTTTACTGCTTATTTTAAGCGCCTGCCAACGTGGTGCTGAACAAAAACAGTCTGCCACTGGCAGCGATGTTGAAAAGCGGGTTGAAGAACTGCTTGCAAGAATGACACTCGACGAGAAAATTGGTCAGTTAAATCAATACACATCGCGTTGGGAAATGACTGGTCCTGCGCCGGCAAATGCTGATTCGATGTTTATTTACAACATGATTAAAGAAGGTAAACTGGGTTCGATGCTGAATGTAACAGGTGTGGTTGCAACACGGAAAGTGCAGCAACTTGCGGTTGACAGCAGCCGGCTGGGAATTCCGCTGATTTTGGGTTACGACGTAATTCATGGTTATCGTACCATGTTTCCCATTCCGCTTGGCGAGGCTGCCAGCTGGGACCCCGAAGTTGCAAAACTGTCGGCAAAAGTGGCTGCTGCTGAATCGGCTGCAGCCGGTTTACACTGGACTTTTGCACCGATGGTTGATGTTTCGCGCGATGCCAGGTGGGGGCGCGTAATGGAAGGAGCCGGCGAGGATCCATACCTGGGTTCGCAATTTGCCTATGCACGGGTAAAAGGATTTCAGGGCGACGATTTGGCTGCTGAAAATACAATTGCTGCCTGCATAAAACACTTTGCTGCTTATGGTTTGGCTGAAGCTGGCCGCGATTATAACACGGTTGACCTGAGTGAACAGCGACTTCAAAATGAGATTCTGCCACCATTTAAAGCAAGCGTTGATGCAGGTGCTGCAACTTTTATGAATTCTTTTAATACTTTGAACGGAATTCCGGCAACCGGAGATGTTCATTTGCAGCGCGATATTTTGAAAGGAGACTGGGGGTTTGATGGCTTTGTGGTTTCCGACTGGGGTTCGATAGGAGAGATGATTAATCACGGGGCTGCCGCCAACAACCGCGAAGCCGCCAAACTGGCTATGATTGCCGGTTCGGATATGGACATGGAAGCCAACGCTTACATCAATGAATTGAAAGGGTTAGTTGAATCGGGCGAAATACAGGAATCGTTGATTGACGACGCAGTTCGTCGTATTCTCCGAATAAAGTTCAGACTCGGACTTTTTGATGACCCCTGGAAGTATTGTAACCCGGAACTCGAAAAAAGTGTGATTCTGAGTGAAGAAAATTTACAGGCTGCGCGCGAAGTGGCAAAGAAAAGCATCGTTTTGCTGAAAAATGAAAACAACCTGCTGCCGCTGGCAAAATCAGGAAAAAAGATAGCCGTGATTGGCGAGTTGGCTGTCAGCAAAGATGTGCCTCTGGGTAACTGGCGTGCACAGGCCATCCCGAATTCGGCAGTTTCACTCCTCGAAGGAATTACAGCTGTTGCTGGTGAACAAAACGTAATTTTTGCCAAAGGACCAGATTATGTGGTTAGCGCACGCAATTTTTCCACAAAATTGAAATTCAACGAAACCGACCTTTCGGGATTGGATGCCGCTGTGAAAGCAGCGCGCAGCGCGGGAGTGGTTGTTATTGCTTTGGGCGAAGATTGTTTCCAGAGCGGTGAAGGCCGCAGCCAGAGTGACATTTCGTTAAAAGGACTTCAGCAAAAATTGCTTGATGAAGTGTATAAAGTGAATAAGAATGTGGTGGTTGTGTTAATGAATGGCCGTCCGCTCGAAATTAACAAGATGGCTGAAACGGTTCCTGCAATTCTCGAAACCTGGCATTTGGGTTCGCAGGCCGGAAATGCCATTGCCGATGTGCTTTTTGGAGATTATAATCCATCGGGTAAACTGCCTGTTTCTTTTCCACGTTCGGTTGGACAGTTGCCAATGTCGTATGCACATTTCTCAACAGGCCGTCCGTCGGGCAGTGACGATGTTACGCTTTGGTCGCGTTATGTCGATGTTGCCAATACTCCGCTTTATCCGTTTGGTTACGGTTTGAGTTATACCACTTTCGAGTATTCAGGATTAACAATTTCTGATTCGGTTTTAACCAAAGGCAGTGAAATCAGCGCAACTGTAACGTTGAAAAACTCAGGCGAACGTTTTGGTGAAGAGGTTGTTCAGTTGTATATCCGCGATTTGGTTGGCAGCATTGCACGGCCGGTGAAAGAACTGAAAGGATTTCAGAAAATCGGGCTGAATGCCGGCGAATCAAAAGAAATAACGTTTAAAGTATCCGAAAAAGATTTGGAATTTTTTACAGAAGCAGCTGGTTGGCACACCGAACCCGGGCAGTTTAAACTTTGGGTGGGAACAAGCTCCGCCGAAGGGTTGGAAGGAGATTTCGAATTGAAATAAAAATAAAATGCCACAGATTCAAAGATTTTTTCCGTGAATCTGTGGCATTTATTAACTTCATAAAATGATAATCCGTTTTGTGATATAACACCGCAGGTGTTTTATTTTCATAACCTTAGGTCAACGACCTAAGGTTATTGAATCCCGTTCTTCAACTGCCTGAAAGGCAGGACAAAATCAATCTTTCATAAAAATATTGTTCATCAGTATCAATACCATTTTCAATCAAAAACTGACGATATTCCTCTTCAAAACTTACCTTTCTTTTTCATGTTTTTCTGGAATTGTATTTTTACTATTCTTAGTTCTAAATACAATATGTTTTAAAAGTCGCGTGTAACTCATCTTTATGTTTTTGTCCTGCCTTTCAGGCAGATGTTAGTTATTGTCTGTTTCTCCGCAGGTCGTTGACCAAGCGGTTTTGAAAATTAAGACCTTTCAAGTCAAAAGATTTTTTTGATCACACTCCTGATTATCATCAAATTTATTTTGTGAAAGAGTCTGAAAAAAATCAGGCTTTTTTACATTTCAATACTGCTCTCACAGGCGAGCCATCGGCATTTTCGTAAGGCAGTGGGAAGCAACTGAACTCACCCGAATTTTCATCAAACCCGTCAGGAAAAACAAGGTTTTCGATGATAATCATGTTTTTGCCAAGAATTGCGTAGTGGTTTGGGAAGTCTTTTGAATCCATCGAATCGGCAGAAATATGGTCAAAACCAATTCCTTTCAGATTAAACTGAAGCAGAAACTTCAAAGCATTTGGTGTCGGTACCGGAAAATTTCCAAAGTAAGCGGGCGAACCCCACAATTTGCTCCAGCCGGAATTGAAAAGTACAAAATCGCTTTTAGCAATTTTATCTTCCAATCCGTTAAAGATTTCAATATCGATGCGATTTTTGGTTTCAGTTCTTATAATGATGGCTTCACCGCAGAAATGGCCAACCGGAAGCTGGTCGAGCGTGTAGCCATCTGCAATCATATGCGCCGGGGCATCAATGTGTGTTCCCAAATGTGAGTGAAACCTGAAATGTGTTTCGCGGTAGCCGTGAGTTTCAATCTGTGTGGCCGGAATAAATTCAGGTTGCTGAATTCCGGGGTACACCGGCGACTGGTTGTTTAATTTGTGCGATAAATCGTAAATATTCATGCCTTTTGATTTTCTGACAAATCTAAAAACTTTCGGGTCAACAATATAATTGGAACTGAACAGGAATCAGCAGCGCATCAATTTAATTTCATTAAAACTTATTGCACCCGGTTATTTGTAAAAGCCGGAATTACAGTTAATTTTAACATCAAAAACCGGAAATTGCAACCATGATTATTCAGAAAGCTCACGAAATAAAACCTTTTATTGTAATGGATGTGCTTGAAAAAGCTGCAGATATGGAGCGAAAGGGCATCCATGTAATTCATCTTGAAGTGGGAGAACCCGATTTTGATTTGCCGGTTTGTGTTTCGGAAGCCGCTATTGAAGCTTATCGCGAAGGTCACACCCACTACACACACAGCCTTGGCGACCCCGAATTGCGGCTGGCCATTTCTGAACGGTATAAAAATGAATACAATGTGGAAGTTTCGCCCAACCAGATTATTGTTACTTCGGGAAGTTCGCCGGCTATTTTACTTACACTCGGTGTTTTGTGCGATGTGGGCGACGAAGTGATAATTTCTGACCCAGGTTACGCTTGTTACCAAAATTTTATAAGGTTTTTAAACGCAGTTCCGGTTAAGGTTCAGGTTTACGAGGAAGATGGTTTTCAGTACCGGCCCGCTGAAATTGCCAAACGGATTACACCGAAAACAAAGGCGATAATTATCAACAGCCCGATGAATCCGACCGGAAATCTGCTTTCGCCCGGGGTGATGCAGGCAATTGCAGAATTTGGAATCCCTGTTATTTCGGACGAAATTTATCACGGATTGGTGTATGAAGGCCGGGCGCATTCGATGCTTGAATTCACAAAAAACACTTTTATACTGAACGGATTTTCAAAGCTTTTTGCCATGACCGGATTGCGGCTCGGCTATGTAATTGCGCCAGAAGAAGCTGTTAGGCCCATGCAGAAATTACAGCAGAACCTTTTTATTTGTGCCGGTTCCACAGCACAGCGGGCAGGTATTGCTGCACTGAATTTTGCTGCCAGCGATGTTGAGCGGATGCGGAAAATTTACGATGATCGGCGTTTGTACCTGATTGGTCGTTTGCAACAGATGGGTTTCGATATCAAAGTTCCGCCAACCGGGGCATTCTATGTTTTTGTAAATGCGAAACACATTTCGACTGACAGTTATTCGCTTGCTTTTGATATACTTGAAAAAGCACGTGTTGGCGTTACTCCTGGAATCGATTTTGGCGAAAATGGCGAAGGTTTTCTCCGCTTTTCGTATGCCAATTCAATCGAAAACATTGAGGAAGGAATGAACCGGTTACAAAACTATCTTTCGGCGTTGCATAAATAGTACATTAAATCAGGCTTAAATACAACCACAAACAAAACCTTCGGCAAGGCTGTCGAGAAGCTCTGCTTCTTTCATTTTCTCGTTTTGTGTGTTTTTACACTGGTTGCAAACCGGCATATTCACTACTGAGTTTAACGAAGAATTTTCGTTGTTTAGCGGTTGTTCGCAAACGAAACATTTTTTACCAAGGTTCTCCATCCTGTTTTTTTGCAAAAATAGTACTTTCAGCAAATAGCCCGAAACATTATTAAAAGAACAGGCCAACCCGGAAATATTGTCATCTTTTTAAGTTCAGCTTAATTTTTGTTTCTCTGTTCATTCAAAAGCTTCAGTTTATATTTTTTTAGCATTCGCGTATTAACCGGAAACTAATAAAATTAAAGAGGTAGTTTTTTTAGGCAGCACAATTAATTACATTTGCGCTGGTTTTAAATAACGATTGAAACATAGAAACATGGCATTATTGAACAGTATTTTAGGAAAACTATTTGGGAATAAATCGGACAGGGATATTAAGGAAGTTACACCGGTTGTTGCCAAAATTAAGGAGGAATATTCACGAATCAGCAAGCTTTCGAACGATGGTTTACGGGAAGAATCGGACCGGATAAAACAAATTATCGACGAAAGAATTAAACCCGAGGAAGACGAAATCAATCAACTGAAAATTGAGGTTGAAGATGCTGATATTCAGGAAAGTGAAAAAATATATGAAAAAATTGACAAGCTCGAATCGCTGATTGATACCAAACTCGAAGAGGTTTTAAATGAGGTTTTACCAGCTGCTTTTGCATTAGTAAAAGAAACCGCCCGAAGGTTTGTTGAAAACGAAAATGTTGAAGTAACCGCCCGCGATTACGACCGCGACCTTGCAGCTGCCAGAAACAGCGTAATTATAAATGGCAATAAAGCCATCTGGAAAAACAAATGGATAGCCGGGGGTAACGAAATTACGTGGAACATGGTTCATTACGATGTTCAGTTAATTGGAGGTATTGTACTGCATCAGGGCAATATTGCTGAAATGGCTACTGGTGAAGGAAAAACGTTGGTTGCCACGCTGCCCGTTTTTCTGAATGCACTTACACGCCGGGGGGTACACATCGTTACTGTAAACGATTATCTCTCGAAACGAGATGCTGAATGGATGGGACCGTTGTATGAATTTCACGGACTGACAGTGGATTGTATCGACAAGCACCAGCCCAACTCCGAAGCCCGACGCAAAGCCTACAATGCCGATATTACGTTTGGTACTAACAACGAGTTTGGTTTCGACTACCTGCGCGACAATATGTCAATTAACCCCGAAGACCTTGTGCAGCGGAAACATCATTACGCAATTGTGGATGAGGTTGACTCAGTTTTAATTGACGATGCCCGTACTCCGTTAATTATTTCAGGCCCCGTGCCAAAAGGTGAGAACCAGCAGTTTGAAGAGATGAAAAGTTATGTTGAGAAAGTTTACAAAGCTCAACGTGACCTGGTTAACCAGATTTTTATCGATGCAAAAAAATTGTTGACAAAAGAAAATGCTACAGCCGACGAAAAGCGTGAAGGTGGATTATTATTGTTACGGGCACACAAAGGGTTGCCTAAAAACAAATCGATTATAAAATTTCTCAGCGAGGAAGGAATGCGGGCTATTTTGCAAAAAACAGAAAACTTCTACATGCAGGAAAACAACAAAAACATGCATGTGGTAACCGATCCGCTCTTTTTTATTATCGAAGAAAAGCAAAACTCGGTTGAGTTAACCGACAAAGGAATTGAATATATTTCACGTGGGTTCGAGGATTCTGAGTTTTTTGTATTGCCCGATATGGGTGCTAAAATGGCAGACCTCGAACATTCAGGTCTTGATCCTGAGAAGCTGATTGAGGAAAAAGACAGGTTAACACAGGACTATTCTGTAAAATCGGAAAGGGTGCACACAATTAACCAGTTGTTTAAAGCATACACCATGTTTGAGAAGGATGTGGAATATGTAATTATGGACAACAAAATTAAAATTGTGGATGAACAGACCGGTCGTATTATGGAGGGTCGTCGTTACTCCGATGGGTTGCACCAGGCAATTGAAGCCAAGGAAAATGTAAAAGTTGAAGCGGCTACGCAAACTTTTGCCACAATCACGTTGCAGAATTATTTCAGAATGTACCACAAACTGGCCGGTATGACGGGTACTGCTGAAACCGAAGCCGGCGAATTCTGGGATATTTACAAACTCGAAGTAGTGGTAATCCCTACAAACAGACCAGTTGTTCGAAAAGACCATGAAGATTTGGTTTACAAAACCAAACGCGAAAAATACAATGCAGTAATCGACGAAATTGTAAACCTGAATACAGCCGGACGCCCGGTCCTGGTAGGTACAACTTCGGTCGAAATTTCGGAATTGCTGAGCAGGATGTTAAAAATGAAAGGCATTAAACACAATGTACTGAATGCAAAATTACATGCCCGCGAAGCCGAAATTGTTGCCGAAGCCGGACAAACCGGAACTGTTACAATTGCCACAAACATGGCGGGTCGCGGAACCGACATCAAACTTACCGATGCAGTTAAAAAGGCTGGTGGTTTGGCAATTATTGGTACCGAACGGCATGATTCACGCCGTGTTGACAGGCAGTTGCGTGGTCGTGCCGGACGACAGGGCGACCCCGGTTCATCGCAGTTCTACGTTTCGCTTGAAGACGATTTGATGCGTCTGTTTGGTTCAGGCCGAATTTCGGGAATCATGGATAAACTGGGTCTCAAAGAAGGCGAAGTTATTCAGCATTCAATGATTTCGAAATCGATTGAACGTGCCCAGAAAAAAGTGGAGGAAAACAACTTCGGAATCAGGAAACGCCTGCTCGAATACGATGACGTGATGAATGCCCAGCGTGAAGTGATTTACAAAAAACGCCGTCATGCTTTGTTTGGAGAGCGCCTTGAGGTTGATTTGCTAAACATGATGTACGATTCGGTTGAAGAGTTGGTGAATGAACACCACAGCGCTGAAGATTTCGAAGATTTCAATATGGAACTTTTGCGTGTGCTATCTTTGGAATCACCTGTTAGTGAAGAAGAATTCAGAAAAATGAATCCTTCTGAAATTTCAGATGCCATTTTCGAAAAAATGATTGCAGCCTACAACCGGAAAGTGGATGCAATTTCGAAACAGGCATATCCCGTGATTAAACATGTTTACGAAACTAAAAAAGAGGTATATCAGAATATTGTAGTCCCGATCTCTGATGGTAAACGGGTGTACCAGATTATCTGTAATCTCGAAAAAGCGTACAATAACAAGGGTAAGGAACTTGTAAAATCGTACCAGAAACAAATTGTTTTGCGTACCATCGATGAGGCCTGGAAAGAGGAACTTCGCGAAATGGACGACCTGAAACAGTCGGTACAAAATGCAACTTACGAGCAGAAGGACCCGTTGCTGATATACAAATTCGAATCGTTTAACTTGTTCAAACAAATGGTTGGTAAAGTAAACCGCGATGTGGTTTCAACCATGATGAAAGGGTACATTCCGACTCAAAACCCCGACCAGATTCGCGAGGCAGAAGCGCGTAAACGGATTGATATGAGCCGCTTTAAAACACAGAAATCGGAGTTGCCAGGTGCAGAGAATCCAATGGAAGGCGCCAATACACAAACGCAGGAAAGGGCAAAACCACAGCCTGTTGTTGTTGAAAAGCATGTTGGCAGAAACGACCCGTGTCCCTGTGGAAGTGGTAAAAAATACAAACAGTGCCACGGCAGGGGATTAGGCGAATAATTAATATTAACAGAATCAGAATTGCAGGTTATGATTGAAATGCTCAGTTTTATTCATTGGAATGCCAGTCCCGAAATTTTTAATCTCGGTCCGCTTTCGGTTCGCTGGTACGGGTTGCTTTTCGCATCGGGGTTTTTACTTGGTTATTACATTGGCGAGTGGATGCTGAAATCAGAAAATGTCAGTCAGAAATGGATCGACAGCCTGTTTTTCTATATCATCATTGCAACAATAATTGGAGCCCGCTTAGGACATGTTTTTTTCTACGGATGGGATTACTATTCGCAACATCCGGCTGAAATTTTTATGGTTTGGCACGGTGGTCTGGCCAGTCACGGCGGAACACTCGGTATTTTAATTGCGTTAATTATTCATTCAAAGCTGATTACAAAACGTTCGGTTTTGTGGACTGTGGACAGAATTGTTGTTCCTACCGCTTTGGTTGCAGCTTTTATCCGGCTCGGAAACCTCATGAATTCTGAAATTTATGGCATTCAAACCACGTTGCCCTGGGGCTTTATTTTCGAACGTAATGGCGAAACTGTAGCCAAGCACCCAACCCAGATTTATGAAGCGCTGGTTTACCTGTTCACCTTTGCTTTACTCATGGTTCTATACATCAAAACAAGGATACGTTACAAGGAAGGACTCATTTTCGGTATCTTTTTTATACTGGTTTTTGGTTCACGCTTTTTAATCGAATATATCAAAGAAGACCAGGAAGCATTTGAAGCCGGAATGGCTTTAAACATGGGCCAATGGCTGAGTATTCCGTTTGTTTTGGCTGGTATTTTTCTGGCCTTAAGAGCGTTGAAACTTCCTGAGAAGATTTATACAAATAAATAACCGGATGATGTGATTAACCATCTTGTCCGGCTTTTGTAAATCCGAAGTTATAACAAAAGAGCCCTGAAATCATAATCTGATTTCAGGGCTCTTTTTTAGTTGAAAATACGTATTCCCACATAAAAATTTCGGGGTTCCGAAGGGCCGTAAATATAGCCGCTGTCGCGGTATTTGCCCGAATCAAAATCATTCTGATATTGGTTAAAAATATTCCCGATTCCACCAAAAAACTCAACAGAAGAATCGAGCCGCGCTGCATTTGCAGTGTATGAGATTTTAATGTTAGTTTCGAAAAATGAAGGTGATTCAGTAAGAATATCATTTTGAACTGTTCCCGGGTTACCAGGTACACCGTAATGCGGAACAAGCATCGATCCGGTATAGACTCCCGATAATACAGTTTTAAACTTTTCATCAGGCGACCAGGTTAAAGTATAATATCCATACGAATTGGGAGTTCTGAGATAATCTTTGCTGCCAGGCAATTCCTCCGACCATTTTACTGGTTCGTCGTACATGCTTTTTTGCAATGTTGCCCCTGTTTCAACCTGAAGTTTCCGGTTAAAGTTGGCCCGAAGTTCAAGCGTGGTTCCCATTACCTGGCTGTTTCCGCCGTTTTGTTTTTGCATTATTGAATTTCCTTTGGTGTCGGTACCGGTTTCTTCAAGAATAAAAGCATCTTTCAACCGGGTATAAAATCCTTCGAATGTAAATCCAAAAATGTGTTTTTCACTTGCTTTGTCCCAGTTTAACGATGTACTCCAGCTTTGCGAACGCTCTTCTTTCAGGTTGTCGGCAAGTTCAACGGTTTGAATACCACCGCCGGCAAAAGCAATGTGCATGTCGGAATCAAAAGCCTGCGGGGCCCTGAACCCGGTTGACCATGATAACCTGAACTGCGCATTTGTGGTGGGTTTCAGCAGAAATGATATCCGCGGGTTAAAAATCATATTGTCAACAAAGTTGTGTTTGTCGGCCCTGATACCGGTGAGTAAAGTCATTCTTGTATTGATAGCCCAGTCGCTTTGCAAAAAAGTTCCGAAATTTTTGGTTGTCTGGTCGGTGAGGTAGCTGTAAGTTTTTATCTCGTCAAAAACATCATCTAAAATGTATTCGGCTCCCAGCGTAAAAACATTGGTACCTTCAAAAAAACCGTTTACAGTATGGTTTAGCTGGGTTCCGGCCTGAAGTGTGTAATTTGCTGAGGTTCCGTATGGTGGGCTATTGTTGTATTCCTGTTTTTCTGTAGGCTCATCTGGCGAAATTCCAGTAAAGTGTTTTCTGTCGGTGTTTTGTCCCGCAACATACAAAACCAAAGTAGTCAGGTTATTATCGCTGGTGAGTTCGTAATCAATGCCGCCGGTTAAAATGTTATGTACGCGTTCTTCCGACTGCTCAGTAAGGTACGCCGATTTGTCAGTCATCTCTCCACCATACCTGTATTCATGCAAACTGGAAAAGTTGGCTTCGAGTTTCTGGTTTTCGTTTAACTTGAAAAAAGAATTGACACCGAACGAGTTATTGTAGAGTTTCGGCAATTCTGAAAAATTATCTCCATTTGAATCGAACCAGTCGCGATTCCGGTACGAGGTGTAAAGCGCCATTCCTGCATTTCTTTTTTGCGAAAGTGCAGTGAGTGTTCCGTTTACCGAAAAATCGTTAGCATTTCCACCAACCACCGATTCGTTCAAACTAACTTTGTATGAGTTTCGTTGTGGCATGCGCGTGATTATGTTTACAGTACCTCCGATTGCACTTGAACCATAAAGTGCCGAAGCGCCTCCGCGAACAATTTCAATCCGTTCAACCATTTCGGTGGGCATTTGCTCCAACCCATATAAACCAGTCAGTGGGCTGAAAACCGAGCGGCTGTTTACGAGAATCTGGCTGTATGCACCTCCTAATCCGTTCATTCTGAGCTGAGAATAGTTGCAGGTCTGGCAATCGGTTTCCATGCGTAGTCCTGGCTGAAAATTCAGCGACTCTGAAACAGTTTGAGCAGCAATATTTTCAATGGCTTTCGAATCCATCACCCCAACAATCACGGCACTTTCGGTTTGTCGCTTAAACGTTTTTGTTCCGGTGATCACTACTTCATCCACTTTAATAAAATCCTCTTCAAGGTCAAATTTTACTTCGAGTGTTTGGTCAGGCTTAAGTTCAACTTCTTTTTTCTGAGTTTTGTACCCAATCATTTTGGCCACAATAACATGTTTCCCAATTGGGAGGTCAACCAGAATGTAATGCCCTGTAATATCAGTAGTTGTGCCAATTGTAGTATTTTCGATATAAATATTTACAAATGGAATATGTTCGCCTTTCGAAACTACATGGCCCGTAATTACAGCATCGTTACCATGTTGCGCTGTAACTCCCAGGTGTATAAAAAACAGTAAAACAATAAATATTAAAAAAGTTTTCATTTCGATATTGAATTAAAAAGTATGTACAGATGTAAAAAACTGCGGGGTTAAATTGTTTAAAATAATTTTAAATAAAATGTTGAAAAATCAATTTAGTCTTAAATGCTGCATTTTAAAATAGCATATGCTCAACCATTCATATGAAATATTGTTAATATTGAAAAATAAGACTTTGAGGTATTTTGTTCTGACGGTTAAAATGATTTATTTTGCGCCAAATCAGAAAATTTAAAAAAGAAATAAGATGCTTGAAATTGGAAAATATTCGATGGTTACATTAACCTACGATTTACACATTGACGACGAAAATGGTGAATTAGTTGAACAGGCTACTGAAACACAGCCACTTGAGTTTTTATATGGTGCAGGCGCTATGTTGCCTAAATTTGAGACTCAACTTGCAGGTTTGAGTGCCGGACAGCCATTTACTATCACATTAAGCAAAAATGATGCATACGGTGATGTAAATGAAGACGCTATTGTGGAATTACCAAAACATGTTTTTCTTGTTGGTGGTAATTTCGATGAGGAACTGGTAAAAATTGGAAACACAGTACCAATGATGAGCAGCAACGGTCAAAGGTTAAATGGCCTTGTGATTGAAGTGAATGACGAAGCGGTTACCATGGATTTTAATCACCCGCTTGCAGGTGAAGACCTGTATTTTGCCGGAAAAGTGATTGGGGTCAGGGAAGCTTCAGATGAAGAAGTAGCCGGAATTCTTTCAGGTGCAGGTGGTGGTTGCAGTTGCGGAAGCGGTGGTTGCGGTTCAGGCTGCGACGACGACTCTTGTGACAGCGGTCATTCGCATGGTGGATGCGGCTGTGGTTGTTAACCAACATTTTGTATATTAATTACAATTAATTATTTTAACCTCGTTTTCTGAAATACACAGAAAACGAGGTTTTTTATTCATTATGAATACATTTGGACATATTTTCAGGCTTACCTCTTTTGGTGAGTCACACGGACGTGGAATTGGAGGAATAATTGATGGCTGCCCTGCCGGAATAATCCTTGATATTGAACAAATTCAGGCTGAACTGGCAAGACGAAAACCAGGCCAGTCGAAAATCACCACACAACGTCAGGAACCAGACCACGTTGAGTTTCTTTCAGGGATTTTTGAAGGTAAAACACAGGGAACACCAATTGCTTTTGCCGTTTGGAATAAAGATCAGCACTCGGCTGATTACAACGACCTGAAAAATATTTATCGTCCGTCTCATGCCGATTTCACTTACATGCAAAAGTATGGTACCCGAGATCATCGTGGCGGAGGCCGTTCTTCGGCTCGCGAAACCATTGCCCGCGTTGTTGCAGGTGCGATTGCCAAACAAATTCTGAACAAAGTTGGAGTGAAAATCCAGGCATTTGTTTCGCAGGTAGGCGAAGTAAAGCTCGAAAAACATTACACAGAACTTGATTTGTTGCAAACCGAATCAAATATTGTTCGTTGCCCCGATGCTGAAACCGCTGAGAAAATGATTGACCGCATTATGCAAGCCGGAAATGACAGAGATACTGTGGGCGGTGTTATTACAGGCGTAATCAACGGAGTTCCAGTTGGTTGGGGTGAACCTGTTTTTAATAAACTGCACGCCGATTTGGGTTTTGCCATGTTGGGAATAAATGCAGTAAAAGGTTTTGAGTACGGTTCTGGTTTTGAAGGAACAAAACTCAGCGGCTCGCAGCATAATGATGTTTTTATTCAAACCGAAAATGGAATCAGAACCAAAACCAACCATTCAGGTGGAATCCAGGGTGGAATTTCAAACGGAGAGGACATTTATTTCAGGGTGGCTTTTAAACCTATCGCCACATTGTTAAAAGAACAGCAAACTATTGATACAGAGAATAACCCGACAATAATTAACCCAAAAGGAAGACATGACCCCTGTGTTTTGCCACGTGCAGTTCCTATTGTGGAAGCCATGGCAGCCCTGGTATTAATCGACCACTTTTTACTCAATAAACTAAACTCAATTTAAGATGCCCAGGAAAAAACGTAGCAGGAGAATTCAGGTACCCCCGGTGATTAAAGGCATGTCGGTATATGGTGTCAGGGGGCGGAAAACCAATGAGGTAATTCTTCATATTGAAGAGTATGAAACTATAAGGTTGCTTGATTACCAGAATCTTACTCAGGAGGAAGCTGCCGTGTTGATGGACGTGTCACGGCCAACGCTGACTCGTATTTATGAAGAAGCCCGAAATAAAGTTGCTACAGCTTTTGTTGAAGGTCGTGACATAATTTTCAGGGGAGGCGATTTTTATTTTGATGCCAACTGGTACAAATGCGGTTCATGTCAGGCAAGTTTTAGCGACTATGCTGAAAAAGTTACAAACTGTCCGGTTTGCCAGGCTGAGCCGGTTATTTCACTCAACGAATTTTATAAAAGATAGCGCAGGGTACAAAAAAAGCCACCGGGTCATTACCCGGTGGCACCCAATTAAGTTGTGATAAAACCAGAGCCCTAGTACACTAGGTGATGCAAATTACAAATTATAGAAACACAAGTCAAGCCCTCGCGGGTTTTAGCTGTCAGCATTTTTCCCATTCACTTATTTTTTTCATAGTTTCATTTTAAAATATTATGATTCAATCTTTTGTAAGAATCGAAAACACAAGGGTTCCTATATTCTTGTTTCATACTTATTTGTCCATAACTTTTAAAAGTTAAAATTTGTTTTTTCTGTTTTTTGGCCAGGTTTAACCCAAATTTCAACATACAGAACAGTATTATTATAAATTGAATCGATAATAAAATGATAATAACATGGAACTGAATATATTTGCAGCCAAAATTTCTTAAAATGAAACGAACATGTTTTCAGAAAAACATAAATACCAATGAATCCGCCAGTTGGCGGACATGTGAGTTCCATCGGGAGGGAATGTGGATGGAAGCGATGAGGTATAACCACGAACAAATCAGTAATTTTAATAATTTGTACAGATGAAAATCAGAAAGCTTCTTCGTATCCTGCACCGCGATTTTGGCTACTTTATTGTTGGAATGACCATCGTTTATGGCCTTTCAGGAATTTATCTCAATCACCGTCACGATTTCAATCCTGATTACAAAATTTTAATTACTGAGTTTCAAACCCGGTTGCCCGTATTGGATGTACTTACAGAGGACGATTTAAAATTGGCGCTGAAAGAAGTAGATGATGAAGTGGTTTATAAAAAGCATTATATTAATAATGAGGGTAATATAAAAATTTTTATTGAGAATGGTGAAGCTGTGATTGATCCGAAAACAGGTGAAGGCGTACTTCAGTATTTACAACGCCGCCCTTTGATTTTTCCGCTGAATAAACTGCACCGGGCCTCAATCGGATCGATTTGGAAATGGGTAAGCGATTCGATGGCTGTAATTTTGATTTTTGTTGCGGTTTCGGGTTTGTTTTTATTAAAAGGAAAACGCGGGTTTGGCCGGTGGGGTTGGTGGCTGATGATTGCCGGAATTATTGTACCTTTGGTTTTTGCAATAATTTATGTATAATTAAAACTGTATTTGTATGAAAAAAATGGTATTCTTTTTAGCGGTTGTATTTTTGTTTTTCGGATGTGGTAATGCAACAAAGAAACAGCAGGAAGCTGAGCAGGCAAAAGTTGTGCTCACCGTTGACGAACTGTATGAACAGGCAGCCGAACTGTCTGATAAGGAAGTGGTTGTGAAAGGAACTGTTTATCATGTTTGCAAAGAAGGTGGCGCCCGTTGTTTTCTGATGGGAAGTAACGAAAACATCAATATCAGGGTTGAGGCTGGTGAAAAAATTGGCGCTTTTACCCAGGAACAAATGGGTAGTGAACTTGAAATTTCGGGGATTTTGAAAGTGGTAAGAACAGAAGCTGAAGCCCATAATCCTGCAAAAGAACATGGTACAGAAGGCGAACCAGGCGATTCATTGGCTGATGCAGCTCATGAAGTAATTTCGGCAGCTATTGATTCGGCTGAGGTAGTATATTTTATTGAAGGTCTGGCGGTAAAAGAAGTGCCGGCGGCAACCGAAAATCAATAATAAAAAAGGAGGGCTGAACCCTCCTTTTTTATTTCTTCACTTCATCGGGAACAAATATCATTGAAATCGAATTCACGCAGTGGCGTGTGTTTTTAGGCGTAAAACCCTCACCATAAAAAACATGGCCCAAATGGCCTCCGCATTTTGTACAGGTAATTTCCGTTCTGCGGCCATCAGCATCAAGTATCTTGGTAACAGCCCCTTTGATTTCATCATCGAAACTGGGCCAGCCACATTCGGAGCTAAATTTATCATTCGATTTGTACAATGCCGCACCACATTGTTTACACGTGTAAGTGCCTTTGCCTTTAAAATCGGTGTATTCTCCCGTAAACGGACGTTCAGTTCCTTTTTCAATGATTACATGCCGTTCAAAATCGGTGAGTTTGCGGTACTCCTGCTTTTTTGCTTCTTCTGCCTTTTTGTTTTTTTCCTGTGCATTCATACTCAAACCCAATCCTAAAATGATTATTGTTATTATTGTTTTCATACACAAAAAACAGGTCAGGCTACAAAATAGTTCAACGCTTGTTAAACTGGTTGAATGCCGACTCCGGGAAGTTCGTTTAATGTGATTTTCCCTTCAACTACTTTTACACCATCAAAACGGTCGTTGCTGATCAGCAGGTTGCCATCGAGATCGGCCCAATCCACCAACGGTGAAAGTTGTGCTGCTGCCGACACTGCGCACGAAGTTTCTGTCATGCAACCCAGCATTACTTTCATCAGGTTTGCCCGTGCCAGGGTAATCATTTTGTGTGCTTCGCGCATTCCTGTGCATTTCATCAGTTTTATGTTGATGCCCGAATACACTCCAACCGTTTTCTGTACATCGGTTAACCGCTGCAATGCTTCATCGGCAATTACAGGCAGTGGCGAGTTTTGCGTGAGCCAGGCAGTATCGTCAATTTGTTCTTTGGGCATGGGTTGTTCAACATATTTTACACCCTTTTCTTTTAGCCAGTGAATCATGTCGAGTGCCATTTGTTTGTCTTTCCAACCCTGGTTTACATCAACACACAACGGAACTTCAGAGACCGAACGAATAGCGTTGATTATCTGTTTGTCGGTATCGCGACCCAGTTTTACTTTTAAGATTTTAAATTCCGAAGCTTCGCGTACTTTTTCCTTCACCACTTCATCGGTATCGATTCCAATAGTAAATGATGTTACAGGCGTTTTTTCTGCTGAAAGTCCCCAGATTTTGTGCCAGGGCTGTTGCATTATTTTGCCGGTCAGGTCGTGCAGGGCAATATCAACCGATGCTTTGGCAGCTGCATTTCCGGGTGCTGTTTTGTCCACATATTCAAGTATTTCTTCCATCCGGAACGGATCGGTAAACTGTTGTAAATTGAGAGCTGACAAAAACTTTGTAGCCGAATCGTGCGATTCGCCCAAATAAGGAGGCATCGAAGCTTCTCCATATCCTGTAATCCCTTCAAATTCAATTTTTACCAGCATTACCGGTGTTGTACTGCGTGAACTGCCAGCCAGCGTAAAAACATGTTTTAACTGCAAGCTGTAAGGTTCGAAACTTAGTTTTAATCCTTTAGCGGGTTGAACTCCTTTTTTCATTTTCGAATAACTGTTGTGTGGTAAAATTACTCCACCCAAAGTAGCAAGGGCAGAAGTCTGAATAAAATTTCGTCGGTTGAATATCATTTTGTTAAAATATGGCTTACAAGTTTATAGAACTTTTTTATTGAAACTGTATATCAAAACCGGAAATTTTCAACTGATTTTTTTCGAAGGAAGTCAGTTGATACGCGTTATTTTCAACTGGTAATCCCACTGGTTGAAATAGAGGTTTCCGCCTTTCCATTCCAATTCGCCGCGTTGAAAATCAATTGGTTCGCTGCGGTAATATTTTTTAGGAGGCTCGAAACTGGTGCTGAATTCGTCATTCACAATCCATCGGTATTCATCGATTCCTGAAAGATAAAATTCCCTGATTTCAGGAATATCAGAATTTTGCAGGCCAAATGACTGGTCAACCGGTATCCAGCCAACGCCTTCGTAATACACCTCGCACCAGTCGTGCAGGTTAATTTCTCCGGGGTGGAGCATCCAGCCGCTTTGCCATTTGCATGGAATTCCCACAGAACGGGCCATCGACATAAAAAGCAGCGTTTTCATTCCGCAGTCGCCGTGCCGGTTTTCCAAAACGTATTCAGGAATACACTCAACTATTGAATATTCGAGTGCCGAGGCCCACGGAATATGGTTGTCGATCCAGTAAAAAATGGCTTTTGCTTTTTCGTATGGATTATTTAAATCACTGACTAAACTGTCGGTGAGTGTTTTAATCGGCGCTGAAAATACAAGGTGGGGTGGGCGTTCAGCCGTAAATTCGTGGTACAACGCAGTGCCCGTATCGTATGGTTTTATTTGTGCAGGTTCAATTTGTTGGTATTGTGGAGCAATTTCGAAAGTAGCCGAATATTCGAAAACTGTTGGCTGACCGCCAATTACAGTTTTTTCGATATAAATACTGCGTTGTAAATTACTGTTATCAGCAATCTGATAATTTTCGGAATTGGCCGAAATAAATTGCACATTTTTCTGCCGGGGCGCCGATTCACGTGGAAATGGCATCCAGCATTTCACGGTTTCACCGTCGGGAACTGCATCGGCGTTTAATTTGATGGAAAAGTCGATCCTGAATTTAGCCGCCTGTTCCAGCAGATTTTTACCGTTTTCCGCTTGCTTTACAAGTTTTTCAGTGTGTGCCAGGCATAACAGTTCAAGCGAATCAACCTGCGTTCCCAACTTTTCTTCCCTTATTTTTCCAGCTTGTTTGTCGATTCGGAACAAATTTCTGACTGCATGTTTGAAATACCTGCGTTCGTCGTTAATCATGCGCATTTCAAGGCTTTTTGATTTTTCCCAGATTCGCAGTTGTATTTCGTTGAGGTCCGGATAAAATGGTTCAAGCTCTGTTTTAATTTCTGTTTCTGTTTTTGAAAAGTCGAGCTGAATGCGCTCCATTTTTGCTTTCAGAATTTCGATGTCAGAGGCAATTGAATCGGCTAAATCTTTTGTTTGCAGTCCATCAATGATTTTTCCGGCTTCAGCAAAATTTCCTTTTTCAAAATGTTGCTGAATTGTTTGCAGAGCGTCCGGTTTCTTTTCGCAACCTGTGAAAATTATCAAAAAGAGCAGGGCGAATATTTGATTTATCCGATTCATTTTATCTTATTTTACCAATTTCAGTGTCGTTTTTTGTTGGTGATTTTTAATCTCCACTGCGTAAATACCCGTTTCCAGCTGCTGAATGTTAAGCGTTCCGTTTCCAATGTTTTCCTTCATTTGTATCAACGTTCCATTCATGTTGAAAATACGGATTTGTGCATTATCAATCAATCCTTCAATCACAACAAAATCGCTGGCGGGATTGGGAAATATCCTGATTTCTGCAAACAGAATCTCGTTGGCAAGAACCTTGTTTTCTGTTTCCACCATTTTTGAAATGGTATCACATGCCATGTTTTTATTGCAGGCGGTGAGCGTTACTTTATAGATACCGGATTGATTATAAACATGTTCAACAATATTTCCGGTTCCGGTGGTATTGTCGCCAAAATCCCATCGGGCTGAATAAATTTCGGAGGAAGTATTGGTGAAAATGGAAGTAAGATTTTGGGTCCCGACCTGAAAATCAACTTCAGGTTGAAAAATATCGAACAGGAAATCGCTTGTTTTCCAGATAATTGTGTCCCAATACGCGTTTGGGCCATCTTCAGGAAACTCGCCTGTATCGACACCATAAAACTCATGTTTTTTCCCTTCAACAAAATAAGTTTGGTGTGCTATTCCCCGGTTTTGCAGGGCTGTGTCGATGCAATAACTTCCGTAACCATCGGGTAGTTCAAGTTTCATGGTCGAAATAGGAATCTCAATATTTCCCAATAATTTCCCCTTTTTAAAAGGTACAACATCATCGGCTGTGCCATGTGCAAGAAAAACCGGTGTATTTTCATTTTCAATGACTTCAGGATTTAGCAATGAACCCCAAAGTGCAACAGTGGCATTTGCTTTTGCGGCAAACCCCAGAATCCCAATCGAATCAAGCTGACCGAGTGAAGGATTTTTAAATGCTGCTGAATCAATCTCAGCAGGTTTGTCGAGATACAAATTGTGGATACTTAAAATTGCTCCGGCACTGCTTCCGTACAAAAATATTTTTGTGGTATCGATGCTATAGTTTTCGGAATTCAGTTTCAGAAAGCGGATGGCAGCGCGCGAATCCTGCATGGCACGGTAAAACGACCTGTATCCGTTGGCTTCATCAACTTTTGCGCCGATGATTATGCCAAAAATACGGTTGATTGTTGCGCCCATTCCAATCCTGTAGTCGATCGTGGCGGTTACATAACCCCGCCGTGCAAACGAATCGCAAAGTGCAAGCATGTCGTCATTGTGTCGGGTGCCTGATAAAAACCCACCGCTGTGCATAAAAATTATTGCTGGGCGATGTTTAACAGTGTCATTTGAAGGCGAAAAAATATCCATGTAAAGCGGCCGCATTTCGGTTTTTGCCTCTCCTTCGTGAATGTTGTATTCTGAAAGCAATGCAACAGAATTATTCAGCCAGGGAGCTTTTGCATATTCAACGTCTTTGAGTGTGTCAGATTTTTCGAAAACTTTTTCGTTGTACCTGAGCTGTTGTGCCCCGATTTGAAAGTGAAGGAAAATAAACAAGCTGAAAATAAGTGTTTTCAGGAAGAATTGAAAAATTTGATTATAAGCCACTTTTATTTCATTTTATCCTCTGTAGTAAACTTTAAATAAGTACCTGGAACAAGTCCTGCTGCTCATTGAGGTATTCATAAATAAACCCGTTTTCTTCCATCCGCTGAACAAGACCGTTGAAATCTTCATTTTTCTGAACTTCAATCCCGATAACGGCCGGGCCTTTTTCGCGATTGGTTTTTTTAGAGTATTCAAAGTGAGTGATATCGTCGGTCGGGCCCAGAACCACATCCACAAACGTGCGCAGCGCACCGGCCCGCTGCGGGAAGCGAACAATAAAATAGTGTTTAAGTCCTTCGTACAACAGCGAACGTTCTTTAATTTCTTCGGTGCGCGTAATGTCGTTGTTGCTGCCGCTTAAAATGCAAACCACATTCTTTCCTTTAATTTCGTTGCGGTAAAAATCGAGTGCAGCAATCGAAAGCGCACCAGCCGGTTCAAGCACAATGGCATCCTGGTTGTAAAGGTCGAGAATTTTTGTGCAGATGCGTCCTTCAGGAACCAAAACGATGTCGTCAACTACCTGTTTGCACACTTCGAAAGTTATTTCGCCCACTTTTTGCACCGCTGCGCCATCCACAAATTTGTCGATGTTTTTCAGTTCGGTAACTTTTCCTGCTTTTATTGATTCGTACATCGAAGGTGCACCGGCCGGTTCGACCCCGATGATTTTTGTTTGCGGGCTGATTTGCCTGAAACAGGCGCCAACACCGGCAGCCAGGCCACCGCCCCCGATGGGGATAAAAATGTAATCGATGTTTTCTTTTGTGTCCTGCAAAATTTCGAGCGCTACAGTTGCCTGTCCTTCAATAATCTGTTCGTCGTCGAACGGATGGATAAATGCCATGCCTGTTTCTTTTGCATCGGCTACTGCGGCTTGCTGGGCATCGTCGAAAGTGTCGCCCGAAAGCACCACTTCAATATATGTCTTCCCAAACATTTTTACCTGTTTTATTTTTTGCTGCGGGGTAGTGGTGGGCATATAAATTTTGCCTTTAATGCCCAGCCGCTGGCATGAGTACGCCACACCCTGCGCGTGGTTGCCGGCACTGGCGCAAACAACGCCGTTTTTCAAATTGTCGGGGGTGAGATGTGTGATTTTATTAAAAGCACCTCTGAGTTTGTAGGAGCGAACCACTTGTAAATCTTCACGTTTCAACAAAATATTAGCTTCAAATTCGTCGGAAAGATTCAGATTTTTTTGAAGCGGGGTATGCAAAATCACGTCATTCAGGTTGATTTTAGCGTGGGTGATATTTTTAAGTTGTGGAAAATATGTCATTGTATTCATTCTGTAAATTTACATTTCAATGGGTAATGCTGTCAGATGTTCGGCAGGAATTTCTATGGAAACAGCGCTTTTTAACTGTTCGAGCCTGATGATGAATTTATTTTTACCACGTGCTTTTACCAATTCGCCTCGCAAGCCAATCATCGGGCCGGCAATAATTTCAACAGTTTGACCGGGTTCAAATTTTTCGGTGGTTACATTTACCTCAAAATCGTATTGTTTTGTCATTTTACGTAGGGCTTCAATCTGATATCCAGGAATTACCGCCGCCTTTCCTTCGAAGGTTACATAACAAACCACGTTGTCGGATTGCAATACAAAATCATACTCGCGCCGTGAAATATTTACAAAACAATAGCCCGACATGAGGGGAAATTCAACCCACTTTTTACGGTCTTTCCATTGCCTCAGTTTTTTCTGAAGAGGTAAATAACATTCAATATTTTGATGGGTAAGCTCGTCGTTTACTTTCTTTTCAGCCCGCGAGCGGGTGTAAACCACGTGCCATTCTTTCTGATTGCCAGTGCTTTTTGCCGTCATCTAAACAGGTGTTGCGGATTTTATTTATGCAGCAAATCTATAACTTTTCAGCTGAAATTCTTAATTCTTGCAAAGCCCGGGATTTTTATATTTTTACCCGCTTGATATTACTGTTGAAATTATGAATTTTAAATTGGTGAGAAATAGTGCTTTAATTATGATGGCTGCATTGGTTTTGTTAATGCAGGCTTGTATTACCGATGAATTCAGGGCGAAGGATATTTCGATAAATGAGGATTGGGAAATTGGTATTATCACACCAATTTTTTCGGGACAACTTGAATTTCGTGATTTTATACATAACTGGTATTTACCGGTTCCTCAGGTTCCTGCACCCGATGTTGTGCTCGATTATAACGACAAACCTGATGTTCCGATTTATGCTGAAATGATTTTTGATAAATCGGCTGTTATCGACAGTTTCCCGTTTTACATCCAGGGACGTTATCAATTTACAGCGGTCGATTTGGTTTTTACTGTTGAAAACGGTTCGCCATTTCCGCTGAATCTTGAGTTGTTTTTCTACGAGAAAAGAGAGTTTTATAATTTTGGACCAGCCATTGCGCCACCTCCTTTTCAGGGAGCAGATTTTAACAACACTCCCTTGATTCCGGCAAAAATCATCGAAACGGTTTCGTTGAGTGATGCGCAACTGGCCTATTTTGTAAAAGGCAACCGGGTAAAGCTGGATTCGTGGTTTAACAGGAATGATTTTATACTGCACAATGATACACTCTCTGCTCACTACCCAATACATGTTTCTGTTGTTCTGATTGGAAAGGTGAAGGCAAGGCAAAATGATTAAATGGAAAGCTGTAAATATTTTTCGACTGATATTGTTGTTTGCCGTATTATTCGCCGGTAAAAGCAGTTTGGCACAAATCAGCGGTTCGTTGTTTATGAATACAACGAACTTTTATGCACAAATAAATAATCCTTCCTACTTCAGAACCGACAAAGCAACTGCTTTTTCTGTGGCCGGATTTGCTGGGTTATCATTTGTTAATCAGGGAAATTTTAAAATCTCAGAGGCTATAACGCTCGATAATGCCGGAAATCCTGTTATCGATTTTATTCATTTTTATGAAAATAGTAAAGAGGAAAACATTATAAGGCAGGATGTTGCAGTGCCTGTTTTATACGCCGGATTACCACTGAATGATGGGTATTTTCATTTTTATTACAATGAAAATATGACTGCCATTTCGGGAATAAGGAAAGAAGCGCTGGCATTTTTAAGTAATGGCAATTTACTCGCCGAATACCACAATTTCAATTCTGAAGAAATAAGGCTTTCGGGACTTGGTTATCGCGAATTTGCCTTTGGATATGCAAAGCCGCTTAATGATTTGCTGCATGTTGGAATACGGGCTAAACTGCTTTTCGGCGCGGCACAAGCTGATACAAGGAGTTGGGATTACGGTGTTGAAGCTTCAGCAGATGGCGATTCTGTTACACTGATTGCCGGTGGAACCGGTCAAATGATGCTGCCGCTTCCGTTAAACTTAAGGGCCGATAACAGTATTTTGAGCGTCAATACTGATGGCGCTTTTCAAAAATACATGAGTACTTACCAAAATCCGGGATTTGCCATCGATTTAGGCTTCAATTATTCAAAAGGCGACCAGCATTTTTTTTCCGCTGCGTTGCGTGATTTGGGCGCCATCTGGTTTCGAAATCAATCTTTTAATGTAGCTCAGGATGAAAGTTTAGTGTTTGCAGGGTTCGACCTTGTTGGTGCAATCCGTTATCCGGAGGAAGGTGGATATTATAATCCGGGTGAATTGGTAAGAATAATCAAGGAAGACATACGCGATGTGTATCAGCCCGTTGTTGCCGAAGCTAAATATTTATATTGGATGCCGGTAAAATCGGTACTGCATTATCATTACCAGTATTCTTCGCGGCATTTGTTTGGTGTAACCAGTCAAATGGCCTTTCAACGGAAAAATGTCCGTTCTGTTTTTACTTTAAGTGCACAACAGAAATGGCTCAACTTTTCGGTTTTTGAAAACGTGAATTTACAGGGAATCAACGGTGTAACGCTTGGTGGTGGATTTCAGTACGAAGGTGAATATGCGCAGATTTTTGTGGCAACGGACAATCTTGTGGCCATTTATCATCCGGCTGCCAACAAAACATTCTCACTCAATTTTGGCATTTGTTTTTTGCTGAACCACAAAAAAGAGGTGAACGAAAAATCTATTGCTCCGGCAAGAGGTAAGGCAAGTCGTTATCTTCCGTTTTATGAGCAGAAAAACAAAAGAAAATCCATTAAATTTAAAGAAAGTCTTCTCTGACCGGATAAAAACTGTCGATCAACCGGGCTTTTTGAGTTAATAGTTTAATCGTGTGTTTTTTACCTGATGGAACCGCATACATATCACCAGCTTTCAGGTGTTTTTCAGGTTCGTCTTCGCAATAAAAAATAATTTCACCGTCGGCAACATACGATGTTTGCTGGTGCGGATGCGAGTGTGCCGGGTCGGGCATTTCCCACGGACCATTAGTAAAATCAATCAAAACAGTCATCAGTTCATCGGTCATAATTATTTTCCGCTGAACGCCTTCTTTTACCTGAGAATAGGGCACGTCATCAAATTTCAATACTGCCATTTCTTTTTCAAGTTAATAAATTTCTCCTTCCTCATTTACCCAATTATTCAATTACCCAATTACCCATTCAATAAAAAGTATAAACCAGTGCCACTCCTTTTTGTTTTTTGTTGCTCCACGGGAAAATATCCAGTCTGCGGAGATGTTCTTTATCCCATTTGTATTGGTGGGTGAGATAAATTAGTTCTGTTGAAAGCATACCAAAACCGGCGCCGGCAACAACATCCGAAATCCAGTGCGCATTTCCGGCCACACGCATTATTCCAACGGCAGTTGCACACGAGTAGGCTCCAACACTGTACCACACACTTTCATCGCCATACTCGTGGTGCATAAACTGCGCCAGTGCAAATGCCACCGAAGTATGTCCCGAAGGAAACGAGTGCGTTCCTCCCGAAGGTCGTTTCTCTCCCACCCATGTTTTGAGCGACGAAACCATGAGATCGTTTAAAACCAGGCTTTTAATTACAATCGCAGTACGGTTTCCAAAATTGTTTTTGCCTTTCACCCCAACGGCATTCAATCCGTAAACCACTGCAAGCGGCGCATATTCTATGTAATCCTCCAAACGACCGGTGTACGAAGTATTTTCCTGAACCCAATCCTGAAAGTTTACTTTTGTTTCGGTTGAAAAGTGCAAAACTGTGCCTGCAGAAATCAACAAAACCGGTGCGATGTAAGGTTTAATTCCGCGCTTGCGGTCGTTGTACCTGAAATCGAAAGCTTCCCCCTGACCCCCTCCAAAAGAGGGGGAGTTCTCCCAAATTCGTTCGGTGGAAAATTCAACTTTTCTTAAGGGTTCAATTTTAGTGAATGATTTTGCCGATGAGGAATTTGCTCCGGCAATAATCGTTAAAATCAATATGGCAATTTTCAGTTTCACAGTGGTTAAAAATAGAACTTTGCAGCCAAACCAGTCTCGGTTGGGTAATATTTATCTGTTTTCTTGTTTGGTTGGTTTCATCAGCTTAAATTCGACCCCGATAAATCATTGGTTTTGAAACACGAAAAGAAAGACAAAGAGCAGATTCCGGTTTACAGCCTGCAAAATTTCAGCACATCCGGCCGGGGCGGATACCAGTTTCAGGTGGAAGTGTTTGATGCCAACCGCCATTTCAGCGTGAAGTATCCGCACCGTCACGATTTTTTTGAGGTGCTGTATCTTTCAAAAGGCTCCGGTTTTCATGTGATTGATGGAAATAAATACGAAATTAAACCACCTTGCGTGTTTTATCTTTCGCCGGGACAAGCGCATAAAATTGAGTTTTCGGGCGATATTGAAGGTTACATTTTTATTTTCACCCCCGAGTTTTACCTCATCAACCAAAACAACCAGAACAAGTTAATTGAATTTCCCTTCTTTTATACCATAAAACAGGACAATCAGCCGCTCGAATTTTCCAGCTCCGGCGATGTTCATTTTATTGAAAACCTGTTTCAGAAGGCCATTGCTGAAACTGAAAAGGGTGGCCAATATTCGGTTGATTTGCTGCGCTCGTTACTCGACCTGATTTTAACTTACACTTCAGTTTTATACAAAACCGGCGAACAGGTTGCCCCAAAAGGCAAAGGACATGTGGTGGTAAAACGGTTTTACCAACTGGTGGAAGAAAATTATCAGAAGAATATTCCGGTGAATGAGTATGCCGGGTTGCTGGCCATTACACCGGGGCATCTTACACAAACCGTGATTCAGCTTACCGGAAAAACAACTTCACAAATTATTAAGTCAAAACAAGTGCTCGAAATAAAACGCCTGCTTGTGCACACCAATCTTTCGGTTTCCGAAATTGCCAACCGGCTGCATTTTTCTGACCAGTCGTATTTTACCAAGTTCTTTAAACGCGAAACAGGAATCACACCACAGCAATACCGTGTTCAGGGAACTTCTTAATCGGTTAAATAAACAAATTGAGTGGGTTTTTAAATGATTGAAAAACAAATTGTTTGTTCTGTTATAGTTTAGAACATGTTTTTCGAATCCATGAATATTACCTAAAAAACCTTTATTTTTACAATGCAGAGTAATTTATATTTTATTGCTTTGTAATTCGATTGTACTGAGATTTTGAGTCCCGATAATTATCGGGATGAGTACGGAGATAGAAAAAAGAAATTTTAATCATTAAAAAACAATAAAAATGGCAAATTATTTTAGTTCGCTTCCGTTGCGCCTTCAGTTGGAACAACTTGGAAAATGCGATTTCATGGAAGATTCAGAGTTCGCCGATGGCGTAAAAAAACTGGCTGGTAAAAAAATCGTAGTGCTGGGTTGCGGCGCTCAGGGGCTTGCCCAGGGTTTGAACATGCGCGATAGTGGCCTTGATATTTCGTACGCATTGCGTAAAGTGGAAATCGACGAAAAACATGTTTCGTACATGAATGCCACCGAAAACAAATTTCCGGTGGGCACTTTCGAGGAAATGATTCCGCAGGCCGACCTGGTGTTAAATCTCACACCCGACAAATACCACACGCCGGTTGTAAAAGCAGCCATGCCGCTGATGAAACAGGGTGCCTGTCTTTCATATTCGCACGGTTTTAATATCGTGGAAGAAGGAATTGAAATCCGCAAAGACCTGACAGTGATTATGGTAGCGCCAAAATCGCCGGCCTCTGAAGTTCGCGCCGAGTTTTTACGTGGTTTTGGTGTTCCCACTTTAATTGCTGTTCACCGTGAAAACGACCCGAACGGAGATGGACTCGAAATTGCAAAAGCTTACTGCGTTGGAACAGGCGGTCACAAAGCCGGTGTGTTGCACTCATCGTTTGTTGCTGAGGTAAAATCTGATTTAATGGGCGAGCAAACCATTCTTTGTGGTGTGTTGCAGAGTGGTTCATTGCTGTGTTTCGACAAAATGGTTGAAAAAGGAATTAATCCTAATTACGCATCGAAACTGGTTCAGTACGGTTGGGAAGTAACCACCGAAGCGTTGAAACTGGGTGGTATCACTCACATGATGGACCGTTTGAGCAATCCGGCCAAAATCGAAGCCTACAAATTAGCCGATGAGTTGAAACAAATCATGCGTCCACTTTTCGAGAAACACATGGACAATATCATGTCGGGTGTGTTTTCATCGACTATGATGAAAGACTGGGCTGCCGGCGACAAAGACCTGCTTACCTGGCGTGCTGCCACTGCCGAAACGGCTTTCGAAAAAACACCTGCCGGTGATATGGAAATCAAGGAACAGGAATATTTCGACAATGGCGTGCTGATGATTGCCTTTGTAAAAGCCGGCGTTGAACTGGCTTTCGAAGTGATGACAGAAACCGGTATCAAAGCTGAATCGGCTTACTACGAGTCGCTGCACGAAACACCGCTGATTGCCAACACCATCGCCCGCAAAAAACTGTACGAAATGAACCGCGTGATTTCCGATACTGCCGAGTATGGCTGTTATCTGTTCGACCACGCCTGTCGTCCGCTGCTGGCCGACTTTATGAGCCGCATCGACACCAACGTGATTGGCCGCAACTTTAACGAAGGAAAAGACGGACACGTTGACAACCGCGAACTGATTGAGATTAACGACAAAATCCGTTACCACGAAGTGGAAATGATTGGCGCCGAGCTGCGCGAAGCTATGGAATCGATGAAAGCGATTATCTGATGACAATATATGACAGACTTTAACAGGAACCCTGCCGCAAGGCGGGGTTTTTTGTTATGATTCAATCGTAATTTTCTTTAATGTTTTCAGAAAATCAGGGTCAATTGCAGCACCCAGTCCCGGCGTTTCAGGGATCTGAACCTTTCCGTTTTCGAGGTATTGAATTCCGCTAATTACAGGGTCTTCGGTAAACATGAGCGGCGTATCAAAATCGAAATAAACAATGTTTTTGCTGGTAAGCGCGAGATGTGCCGAAGCGGTAAAACCAAGCCTCGATTCAAGAAATCCGCCGATTTGTATTTTTATCCCGGAATTTTCGGCCAGACCGATAATTTTGAGTGCCGTAAATACTCCACCCGATTTCCCAAGTTTGATGTTAAACAGATTGCAAGCCTTCAAATCAATCAGTCGTTTGGCATCGTGGTGGTCGCAACACGATTCATCGGCCATAATCGGAATGGGGCTTTGTCTGTTGATTTCCGGCAGTTCCATGTAATTCCAGCGCGGAATGGGTTCTTCGCAAAGCTGAATATTACAGTCGGCCACAGCATTCATAATTTCAACAGTATCATTTGTATTCCAACCCTGGTTTGCATCAAGCCGGAGCGGAATTTCGGGGCCGATGGTTTTTCTGATAAGCCTGATGCGCTCGATATCCTCTTCTTTTTGTCCGCCTACTTTTACCTTGATAAACTGAAAACCCCGGTTTTTGATTTGCAGCGCATCTTCAGCCATCGCATCTTTATCGCCCAGACTCACGGTGTAATCGGTTTCAATGGTTTTGTCGTTTTTCCCACCCAAAAACTGGTGGAGTGGGAGACCGGCATTTTGTGCAGCAATATCATACAAAGCCATGTCGAAAGCACTTTTAATGCTGGCGTTTCCATAAATCACCGAGTTCATGGCAACAGTGCATTTTTCAATTTCAAGCGGGTTCATCCCCAATAGTTTTTTAGCCAGATATTGTGAAACCACAAAAGCTGTTTCCATGCTTTCGCCGTTGATGGTCATAAACGGGCTGCATTCGCCAAACCCCGATAAACCCTGGCTGGTGCGGATAACAACATAAATGTTTTCGGCGTGTGTAAGCGGGCCCAACGAAATCACAAAAGGTTTTTTCAGTCGGATTGGGGCCTGGTAAACTTCGATAGCAGAAATTACGATAGAATTTGGTTTCATTTTTATTTTTTAAAAGGTCCGAAAGTTCTCAAAAAATAGGCCTGTCGGCAACATTTTGCGCTTGTTTTTATTCAGAATTTTAAATTTTAAAAACTGAGAGATTATTTGAACCCAAATAAAACAAATTGCATATTTGTGAATTAACAGATTGAACCATTTCGAAATAACCAGAATTTATGACAACCGAAACCATTTCGAACCCAAAAGCCGTTACGCGTTCAAGTTCACAAACTTACATTGTATTCACAACCTTTTTGGCGTTGTTTGCCATTGTGGGTTTTGCGCTTTACGGCATTCCGTTTTTTTACGATTTTATGGTGAAGGATTTTGGCTATACGCGCGCCGAGGTAACTTCGGGAAACGCATTTGGCAAACTTGTGGTGGCCCCGCTTTTTGGCTTTTTAGCCGGCTGGCTGATTGACCGTTACGGGCCGCGGCGGCTGATGATGCTGGGAATTGTGTTGGCCGGTATTGCCCTGGTTGGTTTAAGTCATGCTTCGGCGCTCTGGATTTTCTACTTCTTCTATGTTTTTAATGCGGTTGGCTATGTTTTTGGCGGACCGCTGCCCTGCCAGGTTTTGATTTCGCGCTGGTTCGACAAAAACCGCGGGAAGGCAATGGGATTTGCTTACCTCGGCATTGGCGCCGGCGGGGCAATTGTCCCGCTTCTGGCAACCAATCTCGAAAAGAATTTTGGCTGGCAAAATGCGTTGACGATTCTTGGGATTCTAATTGTATTAATAGCCTTTCCACTTGCATTTTTTATCAAAGATCCTTCAAAAACAAAACCTTCGGAGACAGTAAAAAAAGAGCCGCCGGTTTCGATGAAAGCCATTTTCAAAAACCGGAATTTTTACCTGCTGGCGTTTGGCAGTATGTGTTCTATTGGCGCGGTGGGCGGCATGATGCAACATCTGAAACTCTACCTCCGCGACCTCGATTTTACACAGGCTCATGCCGCCGGAATCATGTCGGCAGTGTTGTTTTCAAGTTTGGCAGGTCGTGTTCTGATGGGCTGGCTGGCCGATTTGGTAAACCGGAAATACGTGATGATGCTGATTTATTGTATTGTGGCTGCTGCTATTACACTGCTGGTTTTGCCGCCTTTTGAAGGCAAAATTTATCTGTTTGCCATTGTTTTCGGTATTGGTTTGGGAGGCGATTATATGATTATTCCGTTGATGGCGGGCGATTTATTTGGCGTGAAAGCACTGGGCCGCACCATGGGAATTATTTTGGTTGCCGATGGAATTGCCGAATCATTTTTTCCGGTGCTTGTTGGTTATTTGTACAACGATGCCGCAAAAAGTTATGCAATTGGATTTTCGGTTTTAATTGCTGTTGCGCTGGCAGGTGTGTTGCTCGTTTCGTTTTTGCCAAAAACAAAGGATTTGGCAAAAGTCTGATTTATTCAGCTTTTGCTTTTTCGGCCTCACCTAAAACCACATCGCGAATTTGAATGGGTGAGAGGTTTACCTTTCCGGTAACCAAATCAGGTCGATTGTAATTAACCGTGAACTGCCTGTAAAAACCAGGGTCTTTTTGTGGCAAAACAAAAGGTTTTCCAGGATTGCCGTTTTCGTCGATATATGCAATGTAAGGTCGTGTAAAAACGCCATCGGCGCGTTTGCTGCTGAAAACAAGCCACCGGCTGTTGAGCGACCACGACGAATGACTCTCGGTAAATTCGCTGTTTAACTCCAGCTTTTTGAAGGAGAAATCGGTAAGATTAATCAAGTACAAATCACTCTGTTTGTGGAAGATGGTAAAATAACCGTAATCGCTCATCGAGCAAACAAGAAATTTCCCGTCAGGTGAGGCAGCCGGCATCGAAATACTTTTACCAATACTGTCGGCATTCAGCACCATTTCGGCTTCTCCCCAAACATTATTTTCAATGTCGCAGGCAATGCGCATCAGGCTGTAGCGGTTGTGGAGCAGGCTTTCCTCGTCGCCTTTCTGAGCTTCGGGTGCACTCACAAAATATAGGTATTTTCCGTCAGCCGACCACTCTGGCATACTTTCTCTGCGCGTTGTCGATATTTCAGGCGAGGTTACCACCATGTTTTTTTCAGTATCAAAAACAATAATTCCGGAGGCTTTGTCGGCCACATCCACGGGTTTTCCAAGACGGGTTGTAAGGTGCGGACTGATTTTTCCGGTTGAAAAAGCGATGTGTTTTCCATCGGGGTGCCAGGCCGGATAAACTCCTGCCGACATTGTATTTTCAGTTTTTGTATCAGTTTTGGTCAGCTTCCCATTGTTCCAAATCATTGTTCCGGCATTAATAATGCGAAAGTGCATCACCATTTTTTCAGGATTGTTAGCCGAAAATGAGTGGCAGTTCATACAACCATTTTCGGTTGAGTTATTCTCAATCAGCGGACTTTCATTAAAATTGGTGAGATTACGCTGGTAAATTCCCATGTCTTTCCATTTCAGATAATTAGCATGAACCAGACGATAGACAACGTGCGAATCGATGGTGTCGTTCGCTATTTTGTGGGTAATTGTTTTGAAGTGGTTCCACTGGTCTTTGTCGAATGTTTTAATATCAACGCTAATGTTTTTTCCTGTATTTTCCGCGAGTAATTTCTTCCACTTTTTAATGGGTATTTCTATGGTTGACGATTTCTGACTGATAACAACTGGTTTTCCGCTTTCACCCCTAATTTCAACCCTGAATTTTGTTGCTGTTTCGTTGATGATAAAATTGAGCGGAGCAATATTTGGCGGCAAAGTAAGGTCGTAGTAATCAGGGTAAATTGAAGGCACCCGGTTTACTTCCTGCGCATTTTCACTGCCCGATGAACAGCTGGAAAGCAACCCGGAAAAAGCAAATCCGAAACAAGTAATCAGACTAAAAACCAGTTTGCTGAATGAAATTTTATATGGCCGGGTAATCGCTGTCATCGTCAATAATATCAGGTTTAATCACATTCGGATACACAAATTCACGATAATAAAAATAGCTGTTGCCAAATTCTTTGTACAACTTGTTGCGGGCCATGCGGATGCTGTTTTTGTATTGCTCCCTGTTTTTTGTAAAAATATCGAAATGGGCTTTTGTTTCGTTGGAAATTTGGGACTGACCTTTTTCAGTGAGTTCATATTTTTCGCCAAAAATCATTAAAGCTTCCTCGTAAACAACTGGAATTTTGTCGAAATACTGACCTGCATTTTTGCACAGTTCAACAAATTTTTCTGCGTCCGATTCCATCAGGTAATACAACATCAGAAATTCGTACGCCTTTTTATTTTGCAGGTTAGCAGCCAGCAACTGTTTCAAACGTTCTTCAATTAACGGATTTAACTCATCTTCAGCAGGAATAAAACTGCGTTTTTCAACCAATTCAGGATAATTATGAAACAGCGTTGAATCGTTAACAACCGGCTCAAATTCGCGGATAAATTTCTTCGAACCAAAACTTGATTTCAACAGGCCGAGATATTGCCGGGCAGCCGTGTATTCGCCTGTAACAAGGTGGATTTTTACAAGTAATTGCAACGTGCGGCGGTTGTCAGGATAAAAAACCAGCGTTTCGTAAGCCCAGTGACGTGCCTCGGTAATAAAACCAAGATTATAATAAAAATCGGCGGCAACAAACGACATTTCTGTCTGAAATTCAACATCGGGATAAATGGCATCGCTGCCCGTAATTTGCATGAAATCAAATGCTTTCTCGTTTAACTGACCTGTTTTGCTCATTACAAGATTGTAATTTACATTCGCTTTAAAGTTGTAATCTTTCAGACTTTTTGCGTTGGCTGCGGTTTTTTCAGCGTTGTTTGTGTAGCAGTAATAATCGGCGGCAACTTTTTTCTTTTCATCGGGTTGAAACGAAAAATAATGACTGAAAACAGCGAAGCCTGCAATAAGAACCAAAATAATGACCGTTTGAATGGCCATCTGTTTTTGAGTTTTTGTTTCAAACGATTTCAATATCAAAGTAAGGATAATAAGCAAAGGCATTGAAAGCAGGTAAAGCACAAAAACAATGGAAGGCTTGTAATCCATAAAAAATGCTTTGGGCTGAAAAAAATAAAAGTATTGCTGTTTTGGCGGAATGGCAAAGATAAAATGAGTGGCAACGTAAGGTAAAATCAGTGCAAAACCAGCCAGAAAAGCGATAAAAACTGCTCTCTGTTTATAATTCAGATTGAAAGGAATAAGCGCGACAGCAAGCGAAAATAAAAGGAAATAACCGCTTCCGGAAATGTAATAAATCAATAACGCCGCTGAAATAAAAAATAACATCAGCCTGAAAATGCCAGCTCCCGATTTCGCCATTTGCAATAAAAGCGCAAGGATGAGAATTACTGAAATTTCGGTGGAGTAGGGCAGGTTGTAGTTGTTTGCAAGAACCATCGAAAACATCAATGGAATCAATGCAAGTAGTGGTGTAAAAATGGATTTGCTGATGGTTTTCAGCAGTAGCAATACCAGTATAAACTGTAACCCCGAAATCAGTGAGAATAAAATAATCCCTGAAACGGGCTTGTAAAAGATTTGCATGAAGAAATTGGCAATGTATTCGGCTGGTTCGCCTGGAAACTGGAGAAAGCTTTTGAAAAATGCAATGGAAAAAATAAATGGCGATTGTGCATGGTGGGCATACAAAAATGGTTGAACCACAAAGCCAACATACCCAAAAGATAACAAAAGCGAAACAATAACAATTGGTTTTATTGAAGCAGTCAGCGACTTTTGTTTCATCAAAAAATGGTTTTTAGTTCATCCGTTGCCTCAAAAATAAGAAAAACCTGCCTGAAAAATATTCAGGACAGGTTTTCGGTGATTTATAACAATAGAATTTTTTTAGTTAGTCGAGACTGTCTAAAAAAGCGTCGCGCTCTTTCAGGAAAACCGAAAGCCGCTCAATGGGGTCGCGGGTGAGCGCAACGCGACCTGAGCGTGTAAACTGCATCACCTTAAACTGGTTGAGTTCAGTAAACAAAGCCTGCGTTTCTTCTATGTATCCGGTTTTTTCAATAACCACATATTCACGGGTGATTTCAAGAATCCGTGCACCTGCCTTACGCACAATTCGTTCTACTGTGTCGCTTTCATAAAGTGCGTCAATCGGTACTTTATAAAGTGCAAGTTCCTGGAAAATCATCTCCTCATTGGTGTGATAGAATGCCCTGATCACGTCAATCAGTTTTTCGATTTGTGCTACTACTTTTTTAACCATGTCTTCGGTTGTGTTTACCACAACCAGAAATTTATAAACGCCTTCGATTGCCGATTCTGAAACAACCAGGCTTTCGATATTCACCTTCCGGCGGGTAAAAACAATGGTGATTCGATTCAGCAACCCGATATGATTTTCAGAGAATATTGTTATGTTGTATTCGCGTTTCATTTTTATTCGCTTTAAACTTTAAACTTTGTACATTAAACTTTATTACGGTTCAAGAATGATATCTGAAACCGAAGCACCGGTTGGAACCATCGGGAAAACATTGTCCTCTTTTTCGATGGTAACTTCGAGCAGGTATGGTCCTTCGTGTTCAATCATTTTTCTGATACCGGTTTCAAGGTCGTCGCGAACATCCACTTTGTGCCCCGGAATACCAAATCCTCTTGCGATTGTAATAAAATCGGGGTTCTGGAGTTCGGTGAACGAGTACCGTTTTTCGAAGAACAACTGCTGCCATTGACGCACCATTCCGAGGAAATGATTATTGAGCAACAGAATTTTTACAGGCAGTTTGTTTTGTGCAATGGTTCCCAGTTCCTGGATTGTCATCTGGAAACCGCCGTCGCCGATGGCTGCGATTACTGTTCGGCCCGGAGCACCCAATTGCGCACCGATACTGGCCGGCAATCCGAAACCCATTGTGCCAAGGCCACCCGAAGTTACATTGCTTTTCGAATGTTTGAATTTAAAATAACGCTGTGCAATCATTTGGTGCTGACCCACATCGGTAACCAGAATTGCTTCATTATTTGTCATTTCAGTTGATATGCGAATGGCTTCGCCCATGGTAAGACCAGGTTTCACAGGGTACAAATCTTTCTGAATAATTTTTTCATCTTCAATTTTATCGCAATCCCTGAAACGCTGTATCCACTCGTCGTGGTTGTTTTTGTTTATATTGCCAATCAGCATTTTAAGCGATTTTTTTACATTTCCGAGAACGGCCACATCAGCTTTTACAATTTTATCGATTTCGGCCGGATCAATCTCAAGATGGATGATTTTTGCCTGTTTTGCATAGGCGCTTACTTTTCCGGTAACCCTGTCGTCGAATCGCATACCGGCGGCAATAATCAGGTCGGCCTCGTTGGTCAACAGGTTTGGGCCATAATTACCGTGCATCCCCAACATGCCCACATTCAGTGGGTGATAGCTTGGTAAAGCAGAAAGACCAAGCAATGTCCAGGCAGCTGGAATTCCTGTTTTTTCAATAAATTCTTTTAATTCCTGTTCGGCCTGACCGATAATCACACCCTGTCCAAAAAGTAAAAGTGGTTTTTTTGCTGCGTTGATGAGGTCGGCAGCTTCTTTTACTTTAAATGGATCGACAGGTGTTTCGGGAATGTAACTGCGAACCTTACGGCATTTTTTATATTCAAAATCAAGTTCGCCAAACTGGGCATCTTTTGTAATATCAATTAATACCGGACCGGGGCGGCCTGATTGTGCAATATAAAAAGCCTGAGCAATTACTTCAGGAATCTCGCTGGAATCAGTAATCTGGTAATTCCATTTGGTTACCGGCATTGAAATGCCTACCACATCCGATTCCTGAAAAGCATCGGTACCTAACAGCGGAGATGCAACCTGTCCGGTAATGCAAACCAGCGGAGTAGAGTCGATCATCGCGTCGGCAATACCTGTAATCAGGTTGGTGGCACCTGGCCCTGAAGTGGCAAAGCAAACGCCGGCTTTTCCTGTAACCCGGGCATAACCTTCGGCTGCGTGTACTGCGCCCTGTTCGTGACGGGTAAGAATGTGGTTGATGTGCCTGTCGAAATCGTACAAGGCATCGTAAATGGGCATAATGGCGCCCCCGGGGTACCCAAAAATAATATCGACCCCTTCTTCAAGCAGCGAAAGTATTACCGCTTGTGATCCTGTAACTTTTTTTGTAGCCATATAAATAAGTTTTGTTTTACTTTTTATGTTTTTCAAGTATCTGAAATCAAAAATCGTTAATCAATATTCATTATTTTCTTAATCCAGTATCCAGTATCCGGAATCGAATATCTAATCTATCAATCTCACCGCACCCATGTCTGCCGATGATACAAGGCTTGCATAAGCTTTCAGCGCCTTTGAAATCACACGTTTCCGCGCGGCTGGTGTGTAGGCTGCCTGTCCGCGTTCCGACTCTGCCGATCTGCGTTTTGCCATTTCTTCATCAGAAATCATCAGGTTAATCGAGCGCTTTGTAATATCGATTTCAATTTTGTCGTTGTTCTGAATCAGCGCAATTGCTCCGCCTGAAGCTGCTTCGGGTGAAACGTGTCCGATGGAAAGCCCTGATGTACCGCCCGAAAAACGGCCGTCAGTAATCAGTGCACAATATTTGTCAAGCTGCATCGATTTAAGGTAAGAAGTAGGGTAGAGCATTTCCTGCATTCCCGGTCCGCCTTTTGGCCCTTCGTACCTGATAACAATCACATCGCCTTTTTGCACTGTGTCACCCAAAATGCCATTCACTGCATCGTCCTGCGAATCGAAAACTTTGGCAGTTCCGGTAAATTTGAAAATCGACGGGTCAACGCCGGCTGTTTTTACAATACAGCCACTTTCGGCAATATTTCCATAAAGTACAGCCAATCCGCCATCTTTGTTGTAGGCATGTTCAATATCGCGGATACAACCTTTTTCACGGTCGTTATCCAGGCTTGTATAATAATTGTCCTGCGAACCCAAAACGAGGTTGCGGCTGCCATCGCCTGGCGATGAGAGGAACTTTTGCTTTGCATCGTCAGTTGCGGTTTCACGCCTGATGTCATATTCTGTAATAGCTTGTTTTAAATCTCGGCCATCAATGCGGTTTACTGTAGTGTCAATTAAACCACCTTTTTCAAGTTCACCCAAAATCGAAAGAATTCCCCCGGCGCGGTTTACATCCTGAACGTGGTACTGCGAACTTGGCGAAACTTTGCAAAGATTGGGCGTGATGCGTGAGAGTTGGTCTATATCTTTCATCGTAAAATCAACTTCAGCCTCGTGTGCGATTGCCAGCAAATGCAAAACAGTGTTTGTCGATCCGCCCATTGCGATGTCGAGTTTCATGGCATTTAAAAATGCTTCCCGGGTGGCAATGCTTCGCGGCAGAACTTTGTCGTTTCCTTCAAAATAATATGATTTTGTGGCTGCAATAATTTTATCGACAGCCTCTTCAAAAAGCTTTTTACGATTGGCGTGTGTAGCTACAATGGTTCCGTTACCCGGCAGCGCCAACCCGATGGCTTCGGCCAGACAGTTCATTGAATTGGCTGTAAACATACCCGAACATGAACCGCAGGTAGGACAGGCATTTTGCTCAATTACAGAAAGTTCCTGGTCGGAAATGGATTGATCAGCAGCTAAAACCATGGCATCTACAAGGTCATATTTTTTTGTGCCAACAGTACCGGCTTCCATTGGTCCGCCCGAAACAAACACAGCAGGAATATTCAGCCGCATGGCAGCCATTAACATTCCCGGCGTAATTTTGTCACAGTTCGAAATGCATATCATTGCATCCACTTTGTGCCCGTTGCACATGTATTCAACACTGTCGGCAATCACATCGCGCGATGGCAGCGAGTACAACATACCGTCGTGACCCATGGCAATGCCATCGTCGATGGCAATTGTGTTAAACTCGGCTGCAAAAAAGCCCTGTTTTTCAACCAGTTTTTTCAGGTGCTGACCAATTTCGTGCAGGTGTGCGTGACCCGGAACAAACTGAGTAAATGAGTTTACAATGGCAATCACGGGTTTGCCAAAATGTTCTTCTTTCATGCCATTGGCACGCCATAAACTTCGTGCACCGGCCATTCTGCGGCCTTGCGTGGTTGTGTTGCTTCTTAATGGAATCTGCATTGTTGTAAAAATTTAAAACTCTTTTAATTAAAAAGGCCTTCCCCGTTTTCGGAAAAGGCCTGTAAATATCTTTAATCTACACAATAAACTAACCCTTCCCGGAACATTCAGGAATGACGACCACGAGGACTAGAATAATTGCAGATAATTTCATCTTGTTTTGTAATTTTGTTGCAAATCTAAAAAAACAATCTGTACTTCAAAATGAATTGAAATTAAATTCTTGATTTTTGTGTGAAAAATTAAGTTTTTTATTGCTTTTAGTTTGAACTTCATAAAAAGTTTGCTGCAAAAAGAATGATTAAACAATTGACAAAACTGATGAAATTGTTTGTTTTTTAGGTCTTTCGGTTATTTCTTTACAATATAAATTATTGAAGTGAAAACGATAAACCTGATTGTGTTAATAATAGCTTTTGCATTTTTAACTGCATGTAAAAGTGGTCCCGGTGAAAGTGTGACTAAGGTGGATAAACAACCTCAGATTGAACCCGGTTACACAGGTCTTACCATCCCTGTAAATATCGCCCCGTTAAATTTTATCATCAATGAACAAGGTGATTCATATGCAGTTACGATTACTTCTGAAGCCGGTGAAAGCGTTGAAATTTTATCTCGTAAAGGAGAAATAATCATTCCTGAAAAGAAATGGAAAAGCTTGTTGAAATTGGCAGCAGAGCAGGAGATAACTTACAAAGTGTATGTAAAAAATGCCGGGAAATGGAGTGAATTCAAATCATTTTCAAATTCAGTTTCCAAAGCGCAAATTCCGCCGTATGTTTTGTACCGATTGCTTTACCCCGGATACGAAAGCTGGAAAGAGATGAGCATTATGCAGCGAAACCTTGAAACATTTGACGAAAGGGCTGTGATTAAAAACGAGGTTGTGGATGAGAATTGCGTGAACTGCCACGCTGTAAACCAGCAAAATCCTGCAAATTTTATGTTTCATGTGCGTGGCTCAATGGGAGGTACCTTTTTTGTTTCGGAGGGTGATTTGCAAAAGTTCAATCTGAAAACCGCTGAGATGGAGAATGGAGCAACTTATCCGCGCTGGCATCCGTCGGGAAAATTTGTGGCATTTTCGTCGAATAAGGTGGTGCAACAGTTTCATTCCTCGGAACAAAAGAAAATAGAGGTTTCCGACCTTGAATCGTCACTTTTGTTGTACAATGTTGCCGGAAACAGCATTCAACCCGTTACTTTCAAAAACAGTAACCTTTTTATGGACACTTATCCGGAGTGGTCGCCCGATGGGAAATATTTGTATTTCTGCCGGGCAAAACAAATAGATAAAAACTACCTGTACAGCGATATCAGGTACAATTTGTACCGCACAGCATTCAATGCCGAAACCAAAGGTTTTAGTGCAGAAGAGCTTGTTTTTAATGCCGATACCATTGGTAAAAGCGTTTCATTTCCGCGAGTTTCGCCAGATGGAAAACAGTTGATTTTTACATTGCACAATTATGGTTGTTTCCCCATCTGGCATAAGGAAGCCGATTTGTGGAGCATAAACCTTGAAGATTTCAGTGTGAAACCAGTGGCGGTGAACAGCGATTTTACCGAAAGCTATCACTCCTGGTCGGCTAATGGCAGATGGCTGATTTTCAGCAGCAAACGCGACGATGGTTTGTCGGCCCGACCCTACATTGCGTACATCGATGAAAGTGGAAATGCGCACAAGCCTTTTATTCTTCCGCAAAAAGACCCGCTATTTTACAGCCGCTTTCTGAAATCGTTTAATATTCCTGAATTTTCGGAATCTGATTTTTCATTTCTTCCGGGCGAAATCAGAAAAGCTGCTCAAAAGGAAGCAAAACCTGCAAAATGGTCAAACCAATGACAACCTTTACCAATGATAACTAACAACCTGAAAACGAACCGCATAATTCAACTTGCTGCTTACATTGCTTTCTTTTGTTTGTCAGTATTTTATTTCTGCTTTTTTGCCGGTTATATTTTCTTTTACCAGGAAAAATCGATGTTATTTCAGACTTCAGTTGGTTACTTAATCGAACATTTAAGTCAGCCTGGTGGCTTTTTGGTTTGGTCAGGCGAACTGCAAACTGCGTTTTATTACTATCCGCTGGTTGGGGCACTGATGGTGTCAGCCGAAATTTGTTTTGTGATTTATTTAATCGCGCAAATTGGCAGAAAAGTCACCTCGAAAACACAGTTTTTTATCCCATTTTTAACAGGTGCAATATTATTTTATCTGCAAACCAATTATCAGTTTCAGACTTTTAACCTGCTGGGAATTTTGTTGCAGGTTTTTGTTTTTAACCTGATTGTAAGTCTTGTAAGGGGAAAATCAGGTTGGATTCCAATACTGCTTTTTCCGGGATGGTACTATCTTACAGGAAGTTTCTCGTTCGTTTTAATGATGATGTTGTTGTTGCATTTGTTTTTTTCGGATGAAAAATATCGCTGGCTGAAAATGGCCTTTTTGATATTACCAACGATTTTGTTTATCCTGGTTTCAAAAGAACTGTTGTTTTTTGAATCTGCCGTGAAACTTCTGTTTTATCCTTATGCGAATCAAAATATTGGAAATCAGCAGTATCTGTTTTTTGCAGCAGTTGTTTTTATAGCTTTTTTACCTGTTCTTTTCAAAATTCGGATTGCCCGGATTCAGAACCTTGCAATCAGAAAAATATCAGTTTTACAATTTACTCCATTTTTAATTATGCTTGTTTTTGGTGCTATAACCATTTCGAAATACAATGCAAAAGACAAGCATTATTTTGAAGTTGAAAAGCTGTTTTATAAACAGAAATTCGATGAGGTAATTGCTTATAATGAACAACATCCGTCGGTAAATATGCTGACTGGTTTTCTGAATAACATTGCACTTGCAGAAACCGGAAAACTTACGGATAAACTTTTCAGTTTTCCACAAAGCCCCGATGCGCGTACACTTTTTTTGCCCTGGGAATTAGTGGGTGAGGTGCTGAAAAGGGGAGGGTATTTTTATTATTCGATAGGACAAATTAACGAAGCGCAACGCTGGGCATACGAGTATATGGTAATGCGCGGAAATACGCCCGAAGGAATAAAAATGCTGATTAAAACTGATCTGATTAACGGGAATTACAGAGTAGCCGAGAAATACATTTCGATTTTGAAACAATCGGTTTTTTACCGTGATGAAGCCCGCAGATTTGAAACGTTTATCGATAATGAAACTGCTGTATTAAACGATGCTGAACTTGGCGGGAAACAAAAGTTGAAAACCAGGCAGGACTTTTTTGTGCTGGCCGAAAATCCGCCGGCAAATATTGATTTAATTCTTGCTGCTGACTCAACAAACCGAATTGCTGTTCAGTATAAGTTTGCTTTGCTTTTGCTTCAAAAAGATTTTGAAAATGTAACGCGGCTGTTGCCACTGCTTAAAACAGCCGGATTTAAAAAAATTCCTAAAAACATTGAAGAGGCAGTGGTTGCCTACAGTTTACTAAATCTTGGGAAGTACCCGGAGTTTGAAGGATTTACCGTTCAGCCTGAAACAGTAATCAGTTTTAACCGGTATTACCAGATTTTTAAGCAGAACAGTAATAACAAAGAACAGGCTGAAAAGGCGTTACAGGAATATCGTGATACTTATTGGTACCATGTGTTTTTCAGATAAAGGCATCTTTTGGCCACAAAATACAATATACTACCAGGTAACTTTGATGAGATTCTTCGTTTTGCTACTAATAACAGATTTTTGAATTAAAGACACTGAAACAATCCCGAAATACATCGGGACAGGGTGGCGTTCTAATAACGAACGCTGTTTGTACGTCATGCCGTCCCGATGTATCGGGATCGGCATCTTTTTATCATCAACTCAATATGTATAACTCGTTGTTATTCTGAATGAAGCGAAATAATCTAAATCAGAAACGACATTTTACCGGATAACAATGTAATCAGAATTAAAAAGTTCTTGTTGCTCTTTTATCTTTTTGTTTAAGCTTCCTTTTCCTTCTTAAAAAACAACACAAATAAAAGCAGCAAAACTATCGATGAGATGGTGGTGATTCCCCAGATTGTATCCCAGTTGTAGCCGTTTTCGTTTTTGTAAAGCTGAATAATTTCGCCACACAGCAGGTTGCCCACAAGCAGTCCAACACCAAAAGTGACAAGGAAAATAAAGCCCTGCGCCTGCGATTTTAACGGGGCAGGCGACTTTTTCTCGATGTAAATCTGACCACCGACATAAAAGAACCCAAAGATTAACCCGTGTATAAGAATACCGATATAGAACATCCAGTTTTGATTAATAACACCACCGGCATAGAGCGACAGGTAGCGGATGATCATCGCAACAAGACCCAGAATCATCACATTTCGCAGGCCAAAACGTTTGATAGCGGGCGGAATCAGGAGTATAAATCCCATTTCGGCAAGCACTCCCCAGTTCATGGTAACCGAAATGTACTTTGTATTCATGTTCAGCAGAAATTCGGAGAAATAAGAATAGTACATTGCAAAGGGGATCATCGAGAGGAATGAAAACAGGATGAAAAAGGCAAAATTGCGGTCTTTCATTAGTTGTAAAGTTCCCAAACCAAACGCATCTATCATCGAAAACTTCTGTCCACGCGCGGCAGGCGGCGTATTTGGCAACATCAGGTTGGCTGCCGTGGCTAACAAGCTAACACCGGCTCCACAATAAAAAGGCAGGTTGGTTCCATCGAAATCAACGCCCAGAATTTTTATAAAAACAACGCTGAAAATTCCTGAAGCCACCCATCCAATTGAACCAAAAACGCGCACTTTCGGGAATTGTTCCGAAGGCAGATGCGTCATGGCAATTGAACTTGTCAATCCCCACGAAGGCATGTAGCCCAACATGGCGATGATGAGGAAAATAAACAGTAAATCGGGGTTATTTGTGGTACCGGCCATAAACAACATCACCGCGTTAATCAGGTTCAGTCCGGCCAACACTTTCTGGGCTGCAAACAAACGGTCGGCAAGCATTCCTATTACCGGCGAAAGCAAACATCCGATTGCCATTGAGCTCAGGATCAAAGCTTTTTGCGTGGCGCCGATCTCAAGATTGGTAAGATATGCTGCCAGTGGAACCCACCAAACTGCGTACATCATGTACTGTAAAAACATCATAAGGGAAAGTCTTAATCGGGCCATTTCGATTTAGCTAATTGTTGTTAGTACTGGTATAAAACAGGAGAAAATAGTTTTTGAGGGCGAATAGGAAAATTTCAAAGATTGGTTAAAAAAGACCGGCTCAAGTGAGCCGGTCCCTTTTCATACCAATCAAACTTAACTAATTGTATCCAGGATTTTGCTGTAACTGCGGCGCTTTATTCATTTCGTCGCGCGACAGCGGTACCCAGTAGTATTTTTTATCAGCGAATACTCTTGCATCAGCTTTGTCAGCTTTGTTGTATTTCCACATGTGGCTGCCATTGTCGTAATGCTCGATCCTCATTCCGAAAACATCGGTAATTACTTCTTCAGCAATCATCCAGCGGCGTATATCGTAATAACGATGTCCCTCGGCAAAGAACTCAATGTTTCTTTCGTGGCGCAAATATTCACGGGCGGTAGCCTGGTCGGCAGCAACCCTGTCTGGTAATCCGGCACGGTTACGAACCATATTTAATGCATCCATTCCTTTTGGTAAATCAGCACCACCCAGTTCGATGCAGGCTTCAGCATAGTTCATGAGGATTTCTGCATAACGGAATTCAACCCACGTATTTGTATTTCTGAAATACTGTCCTGCAATTGAAGGATCGCAAAGCTTACGAATATAATATCCGTTTTTGGTTCCGTTCCACGCTTCAATTAAACCCTGACGGGTGTCAATTCCTTTTTTGTAAGGCTCTGCATCGCCCTGATTTGCGTAGTAGTAACCAGTCTGAACTTTATTTTCAGGTTCTAGACCTGCAGCGTCTGAAGGACGGGCTTGCCATGGAGCTCCGTCATATAAAATTGAGGCATAGAAGCGGGGTTCACGACCATTATAAGGGTTGCGCAATGGGTCGGCAGCCAATTGTTCGGCTGTGGCTGTGCGTACTTCCATATTTCCAGGATCGTATGCATCCCACTGGAATTTACTACCATCGGCCATTTCGTAGTTGCGCACCATCGGTTCAGTTGGGTTATTGTTGCCCCAGTTGTGATACCCGTTAGGACCGTACCACAGGTTGGCATTGTTTACGTTACCACCGGTAAGCGGGAACTGGATACCCCAAATGGTTTCAGAATTCCATCCTGATTTCTGGTTGAAAATGCCAAAATAAGTGTCTGCATATTTCTGCACATCGGCAGCTGAAAGCGGAGATACCGGATCAGCAGTTGAACCAACTAATGCGAAGTTGCCATATTTGCCGTCCATAACGTCTTTAGCTGCATCGCGGGCCTGTTGCAATAAGCCATTCTGGCTTCCGGCAGGGAAAGAAACCAATGTGTTGCTGGCTTCGTAACCGCCATTGGTAAGTTTACTTGCACAGAAGAGTAAAACCCTTGATTTCAGTGCAGCAGCAGCAGCGCGATTGGCGCGGCCTTGTTCAATTGAAGCAGGTAAATTATCGATTGCGCTTTGAATATCTTTCAGAATAAAATCAAGTGTTTCTTTGATTGAAGACCTTTTTATGGTCAGATAATCTTCACCTAATTGAAAAGGTTTATCCTGAAGAATAGCGCCTCCGTAGTTCATCAGCAAAGTGGTATAATCATATGCCCTGATGAAATAGCATTCGCCAACCATTTGATTCTTAAGAGCTTCCTGAACACTTGTTGTAAGTGGAACAGCATCAATTCCGTCAAGAATTCTATTTACATTCTGAATGTTTGCATACAGGTTGTTCCAGCGAAGATACCCGCCTAATCCATCATTGACATAAATACCAAGGTTGTCAGGGCTCATAGTACCTTTAATCATTACATAGTTCGCCGGACGGTGGATACACAAAGTCTGGTCGGTTCCTGAAACCAATAAATCCTCACGGGCGCCAAGAATACCAGCATCGGTGTTGCCTCCCATACGGTCGTAGGTTTTTTCGAGGTAAGCTTTAACAACGTTAATGTCAGTAAAAACAAGTTCCTGATTAAACGTATCAACTGCCTTCTGATCGAGCACATCGTTACATGATGGGGCCAGAATCAGCAGAACTGCAATTGTAAGTATGTTATAAAATATTTTTTTCATATTCTAACTGTTTATAAGTTATTCATCATTAAAAAGTAATATTAGCGCCTACAGCAAATGTTTTCATGAGCGGATAAACGCCAGGATTATTGGCTTCCGGATCCCATTTTTTGTTGGCAGTCCAAAGCAGGGCAACATCGTTACCCGACACATAAATACTGGCTTTTGCAATACCAATTTTTGAATAGTATTTTGTTGGAATTGCATAATTAATTACCACGTTTTTCAAACGGAGGTAAGCAGAATTTTCAATCCAGTAAGTACTCATACGCACATCGGGCGACCAGTAAAGGTCATCACGGTTGTAAGCACGTGCAATCTCTGTGTCAGTATTCGTGGGTGTCCAGCGGTCATCATACTGCCATTGGTAATAGTTCCCTGCTTCACCCCTGCGGTTGTCGTATTGCGAGCGTTTGTATTGTTCTCCCTGTCCTTGCAATAAAATCGAGAAAGTGAAATCTTTCCAGGTTAAATCGGCATTAATACCGTAGAAAACGAAAGGATAATCCCAGTTGTCAATTAAAATACGGTCGTCATTGGTAATTTGTCCATCGCCTGAAACATCTTCTAATATTACATCGCCCGGTCTTGCTCCCGAAACGTGTGGAGTTGCATCAACCTGAGCCTGGTCTTTATAAATACCAATTGCATTATACATCAGCTGTGCACCATAAGGATGCCCTGTTAATTGTTGCCATGGAACGGCTCTTTCAGGTTCGTCCATGTAAACAATCTCGTTTTTGTTGAAACTGAAGTTACCACCAACATTAATGAACATATCATCGTTGATTGCTTTGTGAATACCGGCTGTGAGTTCAATACCTTTGTTATCAACAATACCTATGTTTTCCTGTGGTAATGAAAGACCTGTAAAGTTAGGAACCGATGCATCTCTTGTAGCAAGGATATCTTCCCTTCTCTGGTAGAAGAATTCAGCATCCAAAGTAAGCAGGTCATTCAGAAATTTTGAATCGAATCCAACGTTATAAGTGGTTTGTGTTTCCCATGTAATATTTGGATTTTGAACAACTGGTGGGCCAACGGCGGTACCGATTGCTCCACTGGTCCCGAATGTCATACCTGTTGATAGCCCATAGGTATTCATGAATTGGAAAGGGTTTCCAGGGTCCATACCCATTTTACCATATGATGTTCTTAGCTTAAAGTAATTGGCAAAAGAAAGGTTTTCTTTCCAGAAGTTTTCTTCCGAAGCACGCCATCCTAATAAAATTCCAGGGAAATAACCCCAACGGTTGTCATCCGGGAATTTAAGTGAACCGTCAGCACGGAACACCACTTCGGCTAAGTATTTACCTTTATAGTCCCATGTTGCACGACCAATCCAAGATTTGCGTGCGTAAATCGATGCATTACCTTCTAATGCCTGGTCTTTTGCATTACCGGCGTTCATGGTCTGGATTATCGATGAAATGTAATATTTCCTGTATCCGCGGAAATAATTCCAGTCGCTTTGGTATTGTTCGTAACCGGCAAAGAATGACATGTTATGGTCACCAACCGTTTTTACATAATTCATGTTAATCATTGTATTCTGGTTGATGGTGCGGTCATACCGTTCAATGTTTTCAGGTGTTGAAAGCCCCCTGAGTGTTGGTGTTAAAGGCATATCGGTAATATAACCATCAGACCCGCGGGTTGCCTGATCCCAGTTAGGATAGTACAAAATCCAGGGCTGGTAGAAAGCATGGTTATAATAATTGGTCAGGTCGTAACTATATGTTCCTGTAAACGACAAGCCTTTTACAAACGGAACATCAATCGTAGCATTGAACGAACTTAACAACCTGTAAGTTTTCTGGTCGTTTTTACCAGCGCTGAGCGTGGAAGTTTCAACTGGGTTATCGCCGTATTCAATATCCGGTCCGGGGTACCAGCCTTCTTTTGGCCAGAACGACCAGTTGGTAGGAACCAAACGGGTTGATTGTCCTACAATTGCATCGGCGCTTTTGTAAGGATAAATTCTGTTATTGAGGAATCCGGCTAATTCAACACCTGTTTTTAACCAGTCGTTAACAGGCATTTCGAGCTTTGTACGTACGTTGTACTGTTTGTATTTGGTTGATGATGCTTTATAAATGGCATCGTCGGTTTTATAACCAAACGAAACGTAATATCTCATACCATGAGCACCACCATCCAATGTAACATTATGCCTTGTGGTGTTTGTCCATTTTTCAATCAAATCTCCGTACCAGTCGGTATTCGGGTGTTCCCATGGGTCAGCACCGCTTCTGAAAAGTTCAATGTCGGCATCTGTATAACGACGTGTTTTACCCTGAGCCACCTGATATTCCGAAAGCATTGTTGCATATTCGGCTGCATCAGTAACATCAGGAATAACTGTAGGAGTCATCATACCGGTAAAAAACTGGTAGTTTAAACGTGGTTTACCTTCCTGACCTGATTTTGTTTTAATAAGGATTACACCATTTGCACCCGATGCACCATAGATGGCAGCGGAAGCATCTTTCAAAATAGAAAGACTTTCCACATCATTCGGGTCAATTTCATCGATCGAACGACCTGGTACTCCATCGATTACCACAAGTGGAGCTGTATTTGATGCATTTGATTGAGAATCACCACCTAACGTTGTACGTCCACGAACCAAAATTCTTGGTGACATTTGGCCTGGTTCACCAGTTTGTTGGATAACTGTAGAACCGGCAAGGTGGCCAGAAATGGCGTTTGAAACGTTCATTGCCGGAATTGCGGCAAGTTTTTCGCCACTAACAGTTGTTACAGCGCCAACAACGTTTGCTCGTTTCTGGGTGCCATAACCTACAACAACCACTTCGTCGAGGTCGGTGATTTCAGCTGCCATTGTTACGTTAATGGTTGTTTGATTGCCAATAACAATTTCCTGTGCTTTCATTCCAATAAAAGAGAAAGACAAAACCTGAGCATCTGCCGGTACAGGTAATGTATAATTACCATCGATATCGGTAACAATACCTGTTGTTGTGCCTTTAACAACTACTGCCACGCCGGGAAGAGGTGCGTTACGGTCATCGACCACTTTTCCGGTAATGGTTTTCTGTTGTTGTGCATTTGCAGGAGCAACAGATTCTTCAGGTGTTGTTTTTTCAGTTGGGTAAATAATTACCTGTTTGTCAATTACCTTGTATTCGAGATTGTGCTGAGGAAGAATTTCATTCAGAATTTCTTCAACCCGTGCATCTTCCGAATTAACAGATACATTCAGTTTATCATCAACAACATCGTTGTTGTAAATAAACTTGAACTCACTCTGTTCTGTAATCGTTTGGAATACTTCTTTCAGGGATGCCTTGTTCATTTTTAAATCGAATTTCACCGATTCAGAATACAAGCTTGCCTGAACATTGATTGCCATCGCCATCAGAAACAGAAGAACTCCTGTTACCATGCGAAGTTTTTTTAGCCCCCGTAGAATGCTGGAAGGCTTTTCAATAATGCATTGTTCCATACATTTAAAGTTTAGTTTTGATTAATAAAAAAAAATCACTCGTTTGAAAGGAGAGGAACTGACCGGGTTTCACTCCTTTCCGGTTAATTGGTTTAGATTAATTTGTTACTTGTGGTCAGTATATGTTGTTTTAAGATTTGCGAATAATTATTCCATTATCAGTTTTAATAAGCGAGAATTTTTGCGCCTCACTCAAAAGTTTCAGAATCTGATCCAGCGATTCTTTCTCAAAATTACCAGTGTATCTCAACTTGCCAATTTCATCATTGGCTATTATAATTCGTGTATCGAATTTATTTTCAAGTTTTTGTGCAATGGTGTACATGTCATCGTCGTAAAACCTGATAATTCCATCGCGCCATACAGCTTCTTTTTCGTGTTTAATCGAACGGATAAAAACATTTCGGTCTTTAACTGAGAAAATGGTTTTCTCGCCGGGTTTCATTTCTATTGCACAATTTGGTTTTTCCGTATCATAAAGTTCAACTTTACCTTCGTACAGCGAAACCTCAATATTTTTATTGCCCGGATAGGCTCTTACATTTACATGGGTTCCAAGTACTTTGGTCTGTAAAGCGGGAGTTTTTATAATAAATGGTTTTTCCACATCATGAGCAACTTCAAAATATCCTTCACCAATCAGCAGAACTTCGCGAATATTATCAAGAAATGGTTGCGAAGTGATTAATACCGATGAGTTGTTAAGCCATACTTTTGTACCATCGCTCAACACAAACTCTTTTACTTCGTTTTGTCTTGATTTGTATTCTGTTAATATCACTTCAGGTTTTTGACGGGTGAAAAAAAAGCCCATAAAACTGAACATCACAACTAACAACAAAGTGGCTGCTGCTGCATAACGGGTGATAAACCTGTAACGAAGTTGAACCGGGTCTGTCAACTCAAGTTTTTTCTCTGTTTTTTCAATAATACTGTGCGATACAGGATTTGGATAAAACTGGTTCCAGAATTTTTGAATGGTAGTGAAATTTTTGGCCAATTCTCCATCCTTTAAAAGTTCTTCTGTAAGTAATTTGTCATCAGGTTCTGAAATGTCAGAATTTAATTTACTGGTAATCAGATTGTATATTTGATTTTTATGCTCCACTCGATAATTTGTTTACCTTAAAGACTCGGTGGATACAAATACTACCTAAATAAAAATCAGATTTTTTTGGTTGAACAAAATTATAATGGGAAATTAATATCCCGTGTTTTGTCCTTTTTTTCGGATGTTCAAACACTCTGTAATTTTCTGTACGGCATTTACAAGGTGATTGTTTACGGTTTTTTCCGACACTTCCATTACTTCAGCAATTTCCCTGTATTTCATGCCATTAATTTTTGCCAGGGTAAACGCAAGTTTGCATTTGGGCGGAAGCTGTTCAATTGCAGAATAAATATGTTCGATGGTTTCTTTTTCGATTTGAGAATGGTCAGCATCTGCTACTGGCAAAAAATGAAAGTCTCCTAATGAATCAAGCGATATGGTTTTATCTCCTTTTTCTTTTCGCAGATGCGAAAGACAACCATTTCTGACGCAGATAAACAAATAGCTTTTCAGATTATTGATTTTGCCAATTTCACCACGATTTCTCCATATTTTAACATAAACATCGCTGACTATTTCCTCGGCTATTTCCTTTTGCTTAATAAAACCGGTGGCGAACAGCAACAACTCATCAGAAGTCAACTCCATCAGTTGTCTGAATTTTCGCTGATCGCCCTGCGCAATCGAAAGTTTAAATGGATTACCGTTTATCATAGCGATAATTCGATAAATTTAGTTTTAGTTAATGGCCGTTTTCAGAGCGAAAATTAAAGAAATAAAAGTTAGAAAAGAAATGTATTTTTTACGTTTAACGAAGTTTTCCAACAATTCGTCTGGTGGTTGTTAACCAAAGTTTATAACTCCAATACTTCGCTGATTTCATTCATCGCATTTACAGCGAGTTCGGCAAAAACAGGAAGTGAAATTCCGATGATTTCACATTCAAGAATATTTTCACGTTTTACCGATGCAGCAAAAGCCCGCTGGTTCATTCGTTTGGTAACCGATGATGTTTTAACCGATGCAAGTTTTTTATCGGGGTAAACCAAAGTTGTTGCAGTAATTAACCCGGTAATTGTTTCTCCGGCAGCCAGGGCATGTTGGAAACGGGTGCTTCGCTCTTTCCCGGTAGCCATTTCGTTGTGCATCACAATTGCATCAAGCGCCGGGGCGCTTATTTTTCCTTTCAAAATCTTTTCAGCATACGGACCGTGTGTGAGCGGATTGGCGTTTGTAATCTCAACATCAATATCGTGGAGCAATCCTGCAATTCCATATTCATCTTCATTCTCACCTAAATGACGGGCAATTGCACGCAGCACAGCTTCTGAGGCAAACGAATGTTTCAGCATATTTTCAGCCTTTACATTTTCTTTCAGGAGTGCCACAGCTTCGTTTCTGGTTAAATAATTCACAGCGCTTGTTATTTTGATTTCTGGTAAGCCATAAAAATAGAATATAATTTTTCAAATTAGCCGGGTAAGAAAAAGTTAAATATCGGATGGTTGAAATTGAACGTAAATTTTTGGTCGATACTGAAAAGTGGCAACCTAAAGGAACTGGGACAGCTATTAAACAGGGTTACCTTTCGGTTGATGAAAACAGGGTGGTACGGGTTCGGATTGCCGGTGATTGTGCATATATTACTATTAAAGGTAAAACAACCGGAATTTTGAGAGCCGAGTTTGAATACGAAGTTCCGAAAAATGATGCATTGATTTTATTAAGAATGTGCTTAAACGTACCGGTTGAAAAGACCCGTTACACCGAAACTTTTGAAAACATGCTTTGGGAAATTGACGTTTTTGAAGGAGTAAATAATGGATTGGTTATGGCAGAGGTGGAATTGAATAACGAAAATCAGAAAGTTGTTCTGCCTGAGTGGGTGAGTGAAGAAGTTAGCACCGATAAAAGATATTTTAATGCTTATCTTTCAGTTAATCCGTTTGTAAGGTGGTAGGTTAAGCAATGTATATTGTTGTTTGGTTGAACGCACGTACAGTTTTTATCAGTGAAAATAACAATAATGTTATTTTTGCGTTTTTTAATTCAAAAGTAAAAGCCAGAAATTAAACATGAAACAACCATGAATAAATTTATTCACACAGTGGCACCATTATAATTTTCATGGGAGTTCCATCGAATACCGTCAACAATAAACAATTACAATGAGATGAAATACGCTAAGTTAAGTTTGTTATTGCTTTTTTTAAATCTGATATTTTCTTCAAATCAAACACAAGCCCAAACCAACAATAAAACTGAAGGAGAGAAACCCCTTGAAACAAGTCTTGATATGCTGAAACGCTATTTCTATGGCGATAATCAGTGGTATGTTGCCCGCCCATCGGTTGCCCGGGATGTTAAAGGATTAATCGATTTTATTGAGAATGAGTCTATCGATACTGTTATTGGCAATCTGAATAAGTCGTTTGAAAATAAACAAACTTATGTTTTCAGGTTGCCTGAAAATGTATCCGACAGTTTGCAGGTACAAGGCTTTTATCCGCACTCAGAATTGGTAAAAAGGTTAGCAGTGGAAACCCGAAAATTGCAGAATGAATTTAAAAATAGGGAGCCGCGTATTCCTGCATCTGCAATTGCCAATCTTGACGAGAAACTGAAGTTAATTCCAGCTGGTAAGGGAATGGAGCTTTTTAAGTTTGGAGTTTATTCAATGCCTGCCGAACTTGAGATTCCTGATGTTATTCCCGATTCGGTTTTAAATTCAACCGAAGATTTTAACAGGCTTGTAAAAACCGACAGTCTGCGCGAAGTCTATATCGAACAGAAAAGAATAGCTTACAATGACTCTTTGGTTTCTGTTTATGTTGATTCGTTAAAAGCTGATTATTTGCAAACGGAGTTTGAAAAGGAATTAAATTACCAGGTTCGCCGTTTGACTGATTCAGTTAAAGTTAACAATTACAATGTATTGCGTGCATATAACGAAACTGTGGTTTCGGCAGTTAACGACTCAATTGCCACAGTTCTGAAAACGCTTGCAGATTATGCGGGTTATATCGATTCAACAGAAATTTCGATTTTGAATTTTACCGGGAGGCAGACTGATATTTTACTCAAAAACGGCAATGAGTATTTTGCGCGTGTTTGGTTGAAAAACATTCAAAACGATTCGTTGAGTGTTTTGGTGCGAAGCACCGATAAAAAAACAATTTCGATGCTCATAGACGATGGAGTTACTTTCTCAAGGTATAAACCAAAGGAAACCAAAGAGTTCGATTTCAGAATGCTCGAAAATAATATTACATCACTCACTAAAGTTGGTAATACTTATAGGGTGGAAACTCCCTGGATTATTGGCGGCGACGGGCATGTGGGATTTTCTCAGACTTACCTGGCCAACTGGGAAAAAGGTGGGCAAAGCGCGGTTTCTTCGCTTGTGGTTTTAAAAGGATTTGCCAATTACAAGCGCGAAGATGGATTGATAAAATGGGAGAATTCGGGTGAGCTGCGAAATGGATTAATTTACCAGGGGGGCGACCAGCGCGAGCTGCAGAAGAATGATGATAAATTTGAACTTACAACGAGGTTTGGAGTAAGTGCCTATAAAAAATGGTATTACAGTAGCGAGTTTAATGTAAACACGCAATTATTCAGAGGTTATAAATATCCGAAAAAGGATAATCCTGAACCTTATTCGGCATTTCTGGCTCCGGTTCGTACCTTCTTTAAGCTGGGGATGGAATACAAACCCAACAAAGATTTTTCAGTATTACTTTCGCCGTTAACGGTTAAGAATGTGTATGTGCGCGATACTTCATTAGTCGATCAGACCCGTTTTGGAATTGATACTAATCGGAAAAGTTTTTGGGAACCGGGTGCGAATGCCGACTTATATTTTAAGAAGATTTTTGCTGAAAACATTACGTATGAAACGAAATACAAAATGTTTGTAAACTACAAGAACCCATTCGAAAAACAGGATATTAGCTGGGAAAATATAGTTAATTTGAAACTCAACGAGTTTATAAACATGAGTTTTCTGTTACATCTTATTTACGATGGCGATGTTAAATTTCCGGTTTATGATGAGAATGACGTGAAAATTGGCGAGAAATCAAAGCTTCAGGTAAAAGAGTATTTTTCCATCGGATTTATATACAAAATCAACCACAAAGTAATGAACTCGAAACGAATCCGTTAAACTTAAAAGTTTTAGTTCGGACCAAAATTGTTTTTGTTAACCGGATTTGAAACTTAGCGATTTAAATTACATTTGAAAAAAAAGTTGAAATGAAGAACCTGAAGAAATATTACGAGTTGCACGCACAACCCTCCGATGTTTATAACGCGCTTACAAACAAAACGATGATAGAAATCTGGACAGGCGAACCAGCCGAAATGGAACCGGTGGCCGGCACTGTTTTTTCACTCTGGGATGGCAGCATTTCGGGCTTGAACATTGAGTTTGTTGAGAATCAAAAGATTGTGCAACATTGGTTTTTCGAGGAGCAGGAAGAAGAATCGATTGTGACGATTAAACTGCATCAACACAAAAAAGGCACGAGCGTGGAAGTTTCTCACACCAACATCCCCGATGAGGCTTTTAATAATATTGCTGAAGGTTGGGACGATGATTATTTTGGCTCGCTGAGGGAATTATTTATCTGATTTTCGGCTATTCAAACCTTAATGGGAGTGGCTGTACCGGCTCAAAACTATAAAACTGCCTTTTTGATTGTTCATCGAGCACAAATCCTACAAAGCCCATATCACCGGGATGAAAAGGGTAGAAAGCCAGCCGGAGCTGAATTGTTTTAAATGCGAGGTTTTCGTTGTGTAACCGCACCCCCAGACCTAATCCGCTGTAATAATCCTGGGTTAAAATAAATTTCTTATTCGAACCAATTATTCCTACATCGGTAAACATAAATACAGCCATATTGAATTTATAGAAGGCATTTTTCAGAAAAAGAACATACTCCATGTTCACCGTTAATCTTTGTTTTCCAAATGTTTCATGGCTCAAAAAACCACGAATAGCATTGTTTCTATTCAGGGTAATATTTTCAATTTCAAGTCTGTCTAATCCTGTTGTATAATCGGCTTTTGTAAATAGTCTCGACAGTTTATTCCCAATTTCTATTTGTCTCGAAATAAAATTAATATGTGCGTCAATTTGCCCCTGCTCAAAGCCATTTTTTCCAAAATAACCTCCAATATTGCCTGACAGGAACAGATATCCTTTTTTATTGATTAACAAATTTCCGTTCGAAAGTAACAAGTGTACGTAATGACGTTGTGTGAATTCATTGATCTCATACCCATAAACTATCTCATTTTTAAATCCTTCAGGAATATCCTCGGTAATGCCATAACTATAAACCAGTTCATCCTGTACGTATCTTCTTTGCGTAAATGTAATACTCGACAGGAAAAATGTGCGGTTTAAAAAATAGTCTTCATAATCTGGGTTGATATCGGGAAGAGAATAGAACTTTTGTGCGTTATAACCACCAGCCAAAACTATTTGAGATTTCTCCGGTTCGTTTTTATTAACCTGAAAACTACGTCCGGCCCAGGCGCCATGATACATAAAATCCATAGGTAATTCAGTCTGAACAACATCACTCGGGAATATCCAGTTCGCCCTGAACATTCGTAAGGCGGTAGCTCCAAATCCCCATTTTGCAGAAGAGGTTATAAATGGTTTGTTCAGCATAAACCGGAATCCTTCGCTTTTGTATGTGTTGAGATAGGCAAATGAAATATCAACAAATTTTCCCCTGATATTTTTTATTTTGTAATAGGTTTCGGTACCCAAATAGGGTTGTTTGTTTACATGGCCGGCAAAAACAACGCCTATTTCATGCCCGACACCAAATATGTTATTATCAAAAATTTCGAGTGCAGCCGATTGTACACCATTAACATTGCCCGTTACCCCAAACGAGAATCGGTCTTTTGTGAGAATGGTAACTTTAACAAACGCCGGATAAATTGTATCGAGATTAAGTAAAATACTGATTTCCTTTATGTAAGGCAGCGAACGGATGATACGCTCATTTTCATATATAACTTCAGGATCTACAACGTCGCCTACTTTAAACAGCAGCAGCTTTTCTATGGTTTGCAAATTCGATTTTGTATGTATTTTGTTGGCAGTAAGCTCTATTTTACTTTTTGCTTTTCTTGCTGTGTCCTGGAAAGTTGGGCCAAAAACATCAAGAGGAATAATTTTTATCTCAGAAATAATCTTTCCTTCAAGCTGGCTGTAATAATTTAGGGCAAGTTTTTTTTTGTCAACGTACGGACGGGGTGGCGAGATCAGAAAATCATAAACCAAACGTGTAAATTTTCGCTGGTTGGCTTTGTATTTTAAACTATCGTAAAACTGTTCCTGTTTTATTACATTCATTCTTTCTTCCTGAATTGTGTCAGAAACCATCTGTGCACTCAAAACGATTGATGCAGACTGATTAGCAATAAAAAATAGTATCAGCAGATATTTTTTCATAGTATTAACCAAAACACAAAAAGTATGAATGCTACGTATTCAGTGCAGTTTGGTAAAATACTAAAATATAAAAAGGCACAAAACCGGGCGGATAGTTAAATATCGTTAAACTTCAAAACGACTGCGCTTTTCTATATTTTCTATTTAGAGGTCGATGCTGAATATGCATTGTGAAATTTCTATTTTTGCCCTATGAATTACTTTGGAAGAATATACAGACAGAATGTTTACGGGGTAATGGGTACACTCATTTTCCATATCCTGCTGTTTAGTTTCTTTCTTCTGGCTGAAGTTGATATGAAAGGAAATATCAGAGAAGAGCCTCTTTTGATTGAATTTCCTGATTTACCTGATATTGAAGAAAAACAGGAGGTTCAGCCTGATAATTCAAATAATGTAAATGGAACCAGCATTACCAATGTCGCTTCAAATCGCTTATCGAAATCTTCGGAGGCAACGGCATCAACAGAAAAATTTTTTGACAATGAATTTCAGAAGGAGCTAAGTGATGCAAAAAAAATGGTTTCTGATGTAAATAGCCAGTTGGCAAAAGAAAAAATCAGTTTAGATAAAATAAAAATGCCGGTTCAAACTACAGAGGGAATGAATCCTGATTCGATTAAAAATGTAATTTTTACCGGCGAAAGTAATATCATATATTATCTCGATAACCGATATCACACAAGTTTGCCGATTCCCGTATATCTCTCTCAAGGTGGAGGAAAGATTATAGTGGATATCCAGGTTGACAGGACAGGGAATGTTACAAAGGCAACACCCAGGAACAATAGCCAGGTTCGTGACGAATTAATTATGTTATACGCCAAAACAGCAGCAGAACGTACCAGGTTTAATGTAGATCCAGCAGCCCCGGCGCAACAGAAGGGAACAATACATTATAATTTTATTGCCCAGTAAATCATTGTTAATTCTGAATAACTTTAACATGATTTAACAGGAATTTTTTGATTTGGAAACAGTAGCTGATTAAATTTGCATCACGTTTATTTTCATAAGTTTAGGTTTAGTTAGGTTAGTTAGTTTAATGAGAAAAGGATGGGTTGTTGAACCCGTCCTTTTTATTTTAACATCATGGCTAAATCAGCCACATTCTATATTCTCCCAACATTTTTTCGTAAAAAGAATTTACTTTCTATATTTACGGCTAATTGATTGTTTACAAGCTGTATTCCTGAATATAAATCAGGATTTTATAAATAAAAAATAAGAATAGATATAAATAAAGGGTTACCTTTTTAGTAATAATCGAATAATATAAAGAAAATGATTGGTTACAGTGATGAACAAATTCTGAAAGGAATTTTGAGACATGATAATCTGATTTTGCAGTATATATACAAACAGTATTATTACAACATAAATTATTTTATCAGAAAGAATCAAGGCAGTGAAGATGATGCCAGTGACATCTTTCAGGAAGCGATCATCATTATTTACAGAAAGATCAAAGAAAATGATTTGGTCTTCGAAAAGAGTTCTTTTAAAGGTTATTTGTTTTCCGTTTGTCGGTTGTTATGGTTAAAACAGTTGGAGAAGAAGCGGGTTGAAAAGGAAAAACTGAATGATTCGTTACCCTACCAGGAAGATTTGTACGATGACAATCTGAATGAAATTGTGATTAAGAATGAAAGGTACGGGTTATATCAGAAACATTTCGGAGCGTTAAGTACTGATTGCCAGAAACTACTTCAGCTCTTTTTTGAAAAGGTTTCGTTAAAGGAAATTGCCCAGGTGATGGGGTATAAAAGTGAAAAATACGCCAAAAAACGGAAATTTAAGTGTAAAGAATTACTTATTAGTAGAATAAAACAGGACGCAGAATTTAAAAAAATACTTGAAGATGACACGTAACATTAATTATTACGAACAAATTGAAGATTATTGCCAGCAGCAATTAAGCCCGGAAATAAAACTTGAATTTGAAACTGAGTTAGCATTAAACCCTGAACTCAGAAGCGAAGTGGAACTTTGGATGGACATACAGAGTGCACTTGAAGAAAAGGAAATCCTTAATTTAAGAGATAAACTTAAAAATGTTATAACCCACGAGAGTTCAAAAAATATCACTGAGAACGCTTTCGATTTAATTTCAGGTTTCTCTGAAATGGAGGAGTTAAAAGAATGCCTTTCGGCAGAAGATTTAATCAGTTTTTATGACTCGTTACCCAAAGTACATGCCTACCACCACGAGTCAACTTCGAAGGAAAATATTCATCATTTTTATAAAAAGCAAAATGGCGGCAAAGTGACAGCCATTGATGATGAATCGGATGATTCTGATTTAGAAGAATTTGTTGGACTTGAAGAAGCTATCCTTGAAAAAGATATTCTTCAGTTAAGAAATACTTTAAGTCAGGTGGCAAAAACAATTGAACCACAATTTACGGTTGAAGAAATTGATGAATATCTTGCAGGCGAATTGTCAGGAGCCGAATTGATTGATTTTGAGAAAGACCTGATTGTGAATCGCTCGCTTCAAAAAGAAGTAAAGCTTCATAAAGAAATTGAATCTGCTTTACAGGAAAATGATATTTTCAATCTCAGAAATCAACTCACCAACATTTTGAAATCAGAAACATCATGGAATGTTTCTGAGAATAGTATTGAGGATTTTGTTGATGGAGTTCTGGAAGGTGAATTATTAGATGAGTTTAATGCTGAATTGAAGGATAATACTGATCTGTTGGCTGAAGTGGAGCTGAGAAAACAAATTAACGAAGCGATTAGTGAAAGTGATATTATAAAACTAAGGGCAGAATTAGGTTCAGCCAGAACAGCAGCAGATACAAGAAAGGTTAAAATGTTGATTCCTGAATCAAAAACCAATTATCTGAGTTATTGGAAAACAAGTGTTGCAGTTATTGTTCTCTTGTTAGGTATCGCAGGGGTTTTGCGTAACGGAATTGTATCAGTAGAACGGACTTATGATAATTTCTACGAAACTCCGGCCTGGGCGCCTGAAAGGGCTGTTACTAATGAGATATCGTTTATGCAGCAGATTAACAATTTGTATTCAAACGCTGAATACGCTGAACTGATTAAAAAGCTGGAAAATAAGGATGAAATTGTTAATAGAAACCCGGTTCTTGGTTTTTACAAAGCAGCAAGTTATCAGAACCTGGATCGAATAAATGAAGCAGTTGATGCATATTCGCAAGTCATACTTCACGGAGACAATTTATTTATCGAAGAAGCAGAATGGTACAGAAGTCTGTGTTATCTGAGAAACGGAGATAAAATAAAGGCAAAGAATGAGTTACTGGCAGTTATTGAAAGAAAGGGTCATTTCGAAAAAGATGCAAAAGCTGTTTTAAGAAGATTAAAATATACTTTGAAATAATGTAAAAGTAAAGCATACACACACATTCAGGAGGCTCGCTTTTTGCGGGCCTTTTTTATTCGTATTAACTGGTCAATTCCAATTCCGGCCAGAGCAATTATGAGAACGACAAAAAAATAGAAATCATAACTGATAAACATCGGTTTGTTGTCGCCAAGACTAATAAAACCAAGCCAATAGTGTGGATGAGCCAATCGGGAATTTACTGATTCGAGATATTCAAGTTTAGCATTTCGTAAAGCTTCATCTTTTGCTTTGCCTCCCTTCAGATTTTTATAAAAAGAAGTGATAATTTTTGTACCACTGTTATCTTCAACTTCCCATAACGACATAATAACTGATGGACAGCCGGCATATAAAAAACCACGAGCAAGACTCATTATTCCTTCACCTTTTTTCAAAGCTCCTGAGCCGGTATTGCACGAACTCAGCACAGTAAGATTTGCATTTAGTTTTAAATTATAGATATCGGCAGTATTTAACAGGCCATTTTTGAGTAAATCATCACTTTTGGTTTGAGTGAAAGCAAAACTTGATAATGCAGGCATCGAATCGTTCACAAATGCATGCATCGCCAAATGAAGAATATCAAACTCTTCTGCATATTTTCTAAAGTTATCTTCTGATGCTTTGTTTCCGGTAAATAGTTCGCAGTTAATCAGTTTCGCAATTTTTTCAACTTCTTTTTGAACGCCTGGCAGAGGAATCAATGATATATGCTGACCAGCATATTCTATAACTTCTCCATTTGTGTAGGCTGGTGCAAATGCCCCTATTTTTATTTTACCTTTTTTTCCTTCAGATTTTGAATTCACGAGAAGATTCGCCGAGTTAGCATAATTAAAAGTATAGCGCCATATCGAATAATCGAGTTTATTAAATTCAATTGTTTTGGTGGTATCGGGTAAACTGGTCAATAATGCATCAAATGGAATATAACTCAGCTTACCATCGGGAATGATTGTAATTTTTTTATTTTTTAATTCATTTTCAAAGGGTAGAATCAAATATCGGTATAAGTTATACGACGCATTACAGAATTCCTTTGCATCATCGTTTTTAGTTAAAAGGAATTCAGAATCTGACATAAACTGAAACATATTTTCAACCCAGAAATGAAATTCTGATGGCAGTCTTTGTTTTCTGAAATCAGTAACGTGTTTTCCCAAAACAAATGTGTAAAGCTCAGTCAACGAATCATTTTCATTAATGTAATACTCAATTATTACCTGATCTTCTTTCAGTTTTTCGCTTATGCTTCGGGCGGTGAGCATTGATTTTGAGTATTTTAACTCGTAAAAATCATTGTATTCACTTTCAATCACACGGTTAAGTTCTTCTCTTTGACGAGTTGCATTGAAAACCTCATTGTTGTACTCTTTTAATTTGATACTGTCAGGAATTTGTTGACTGTTCTCTTCAATTATTTTTTCGTTGAAAATGGCAATCGTATTGTTTAATTTGAATTCCATTTGTAACAAACTGTCGGGAACCCTGCTATTTTCCAGTGCAAGCTGGTTCGAAATTTTTTCGAACAGAGAACTGCTTTTTAAACGCTCAGCATTTTGAAATGCCAGTTCGAGGTATTTATTGTCTTTTGTAATTATGTAGGCAGAATAAGATGCCTGAATGATTTGACTGAAAGTCGCATATTCAAGCGTGGTAAGCTCCATTTTGCTTTCATCATTCGATATTTCTTTTCTTGCTCTTTGAATAAGTGTTCCGATTATCTGGTATGTTTCAATGGCTTTTGCCAGCGAAGCAGAGAACACCTGGTTATCTTCCGTTTTTTCCAGGTTATCAATTTCTGTATAAATATCGGCTACTAATTTTAAGACAGCAATACAGTTGATGAGCGACACATAATTTTCTGATATTAAATCAGATTCGTTGGTTTCGTCAAATGAAAAATTCAGTGCGTTCAAGCTTTTTTTGTACCACTCAAGAGCTTCTTCAAGGTTTTGCCTCTTCTGTTTCTTAAAAGTTGAAATATTCTCGGTTGCAACAACTTGTTTTTCATGCCAGTAGCCTTCCCATTTGTAGTAGTCTGACAATACTTGCTTGCTGGGTGAAGGTATTTGAGATATAATTTGATATGCGTTTTTCAGATTTTTTTCTGCCTCCTGAAATTGGTTATTTGACGTAAGAAAAAACGAATAACTCAGGTAGGCTTTTGCAACTTCTATGTGGTTATCTCCATATAAATCAACGGTTAGTTTAACCCGTTTTTGATAACTTATTATTGAGTTTTTTATCTCACCTTTCATTTGATAAATGTAAGCAAGCATTGTGTTAAACTGAATTTGATCAATTATATATGCCTGATTTACATTTTGTTTTGCTGTTTTTAATGCATCATCATACCTATTGGTTAAATAATATATATCAGCTATATTATAATAAATTCCTGCGATGTCTGATACAGAAGATTTTGAATTGGTCTTAGCCAAAGTCAATGCTTGTTCATAATAAACTAATGCATTTGTAAAATCCAATTTGCTTTGGTACACGCTTCCAATATTGGTGTATAATACAATAGAAGGAGATTTGTAATTTTTTTCTGCCTGTTTGTAATACTTCAGTGCAAGATCTAATTGACCAAGACTTTTGTATGTAACTCCCAATCCTAAATAAACAGGTGCAAGTTTTGGATCATCTTCACCATATATTTTTTGTCTTAATTTGAGCGATTCAAAAAAAACGCTTAGAGATTGAGCGTACAATCCTTGTCTTCCAAGATCATTCGCTTTTCTATTTAATTCAAGTGCCCGAATACTATCGGAATAAAAATTGTTTGTTTGAGCAATTATTTTACTGTGTAATGATATGAATATTAGAGATATAATAATGAATTTTAATTTCATTTAAAGCCGTATTTGCATTCGCAATTTAGCAAGAAAAATATTTTTTTCAGAAAAGGGGGTTACCTTTTTTACTGTTTCGGAATATTAAGATGAATGTGTGTTTATTAAGTTTTACTATTTATTTTATTTATCATGAAAAATATATTGGGTTTTTTCACTGCAAGTGATGTTAAAGTGAGTGGTTTCCAGTCATTAAGCGCTGATGAAATGTGTAAAGTTCGTGGTGGAGCAGAACCTGTAAAACCAATTACTGAGCCACGCGACAGGTATGATGATGAAGAACAACAATAATTATATCGATTGACAGTTTAATTGTTAAATTGTTTTATTATGAAAACTCATTTTTTAGCCGATAATGAAATGTTTTTGATTAGAGGAGGCGGTGAACCGGTTAAGCCGATTACTGAGCCTCGAGACAGGTATGATGATGAAGAGCAGGCACAGGTTCAAACTGTAACTTTATCACATGCTGAAGAAGCACTCAACTGGGTGGAATGGCTAAAAAACTGGCTTGGTAAAAGTAAATAAAGTAATTTCTGAGAAACTCCGGGTTTTGATCCGGTAAAATATATACGAGATTTTTCGAGGGATTAAACTAATGTTTTTAATCCCTCTTATTGTTTCAACTCGATACGTTTTCCGGTAAAAAGCTTGTAATTATTGTACTTGCATCGCAATGCCCCATTAAACAAATCAATTTTTGCTTCTGGTTTAAGCCCGATATTTTTTAATCCATCCACCGATGAAGTCAGAATCCACGCATTGTTATTCGAAAACTGGTGTTTCAGGCGTTCGCCAATCATTGAATACAACTCATTAATATCCCTTTCTTTTAGTCGTTCACCGTAAGGCGGATTAATAATTATTGTTGCATTTTTAACTTCAACATCCAACTCCCTGAAATCCGCTTTCTGAAACTTTATTTTATTAAAAACCAGCGCCCGTCGTGCATTTGTTTGTGCGTTCAACAGGTTGCCCGCAGAAATATCGCTTGCATAAACTGTACCCTTAAAATCTTTCTTAATAAAACTGGTTTTTATATTCTCAAGCAATAACTGGTCAAAATCGCGCCAGTTTTCAAAAGCATAAGTTTTTCTGAACCTGCCTGCCGGTATATTTTGCGCAATCATCACAGCCTCAATAGGTAAAGTGCCGGAGCCACACATCGGGTCTAAAAAATCTGAATCACCTTTCCATCCGGACAAAAGTATCATTCCGGCTGCAAGTACTTCGTTTAAAGGCGCTTCTCCCTGATGGATGCGATAACCTCTTTTATGCAGCGATTCGCCGGAACTGTCGAGCGATACTGTACAATTATTACCACTGATATAGATATTTATTAAAATGTCGGGGCTTTCAGTATTTACATTGGGCCTTTTTCCTGTCTTTTCCCTGAAATAGTCAGCGATTGCATCTTTTACCCGGAGCGAGGCAAACATTGAATTTTTGAAATCGGGCGAATTGATAACAGTGCTTTCAATCGCAAAATCCTGGTCAAGATCAAGGTAATCAGACCAGTTTATGTTTTTACATTTCAGATAAAACTGATCGGGGTTTTTAAAGAAGAAATGGTCGATCTCTTTCAGCACTTTTAATGCGGTTCTCAGGTAATAATTTGATTTATATATTGTTTCAAGATTACCTTCGAAGAAAACAGCTCTTTGTCCGGGAGCAACATTTCTTGCCCCCAATTCCCTGAGTTCGGTTGCAAGTACCTGTTCAAGTCCTGCAAATGTTTTTGCTGTAAGTTTAAATTCTTTCAATTTTATATAATTTTTCAGATTCCGGCACCGTGGGTAAAAGTTGTTTCTTTTGCTTTTGATTGAACTACTTTTGAATTTGGAGGCAAATCGGTGGTTACCCAAACATTGCCACCAACCATCGAGCCTTTGCCAATTGTAATCCGGCCCAGTATAGTTGCACCGGCATAAATTACCACATCGTCCTCGACAATCGGATGCCGAGGAATTCCTTTTATCGGGTTGCCATGCTCATCGAGCGGAAAACTTTTTGCCCCAAGCGTTACGCCCTGGTATAATTTTACATTGTTCCCGATAATTGACGTTGAACCAATTACAACGCCTGTACCATGATCGATGGTAAATTTTTCACCAATTTGTGCTTCAGGATGAATATCTATTCCTGTTTCGCCGTGTGCCATTTCGCAAATAAACCGCGGAATAAGCGGAACACCAAGTTGGTAGAGCTGATGTGCAACCCTGTAATTGCTAATTGCCCTGATGGCCGGATAACAGAAAATCACTTCGCCAAAATTATGTGCCGCAGGGTCGTTTAAAAATGTGGCTTCAACATCAGTAACCAATTTTCTTCTGATTTCGGGAAGAAACTCAATAAAATCAATGGCTGTCTGGTTGGCCCTATCTTTGTGTTTTTCAACCTTGTTTGCAGTTTCATCTTTGCATTCAAAACACATTCCGGCCAGGATTTCCTCACTCAGCAATTCGTATAATTCGTCAACATAAACTCCCATAAAATGCTGGGTAGTATTTGGCCTGAGTGTGGTATTTCCAAAATACCCGGGGAATAAAATTTCGCGGACCAATTCAATCCCCTTTGTCAATTTTGCGATTGATGGAAGTGGTTCACCCATTTTATGTTGATGGCAAACGACCTGGTAGGATGCCGGATCGCTTAATCTGCGTACTGTTCGCTCAAGTTTATCGTCGAAATCATTCATACTGTATGAATTTTTGATGCTGTAAAATTAAAACACTTTTACACAGTTTAAGTTTTAATTCAATTCCTCAACAAATTTTATTGCATTTGAAAGTCGGTCGTTGTTAGTTCCTTGCACAATTTTGTAATTGTACCCAAACTCAATAATATTTTTGATATACAGATTCTGAAGAATATTTCTGTTTTCGCCACCGTTTTCGCGAACCGGATCGTAAATCCACGGAAGATCTGTATCACACACTAAAAACAGGTCAATCTTTGTTTTTTGAATCTCATCAATCAGCCATCCGGGAGTTTCATTATACACAAATTCGAACCATACTTTTGTAATTATCAGCCATGTATCAACAAAAACATAAGGAACCTGTTGTGTACACAAGTTATTAAGATTTTCAACCTGAAGTTTTGCAATTTGTTCAACATCGTTATATGTGTATTTTCTGTTCAGTCCTTCAACATACGAACGGGCAATTTCGGGCATAAACAGTGTGTCGAAATATGCGGCAAGCTGCTCTGTCAGCGTGCTTTTGCCTGTCGATTCAGCCCCTGTAATCACAATTATTTTTGGTTTATTATTCAATTTAACTTTTTTAAGTTTTTTCTCCATTCAATAAAACCGAGAATGGCCATGGTTGTAAAAACAAGGTACAATAATGCCGTCACCCACAGTTGCTTTTCGATATACAAAAAAACTGAAATCAAATCGGTAAAAACCCAGATAATCCAGTTTTCTATCAGTTTACGGGCCATCATCCAGGTTGCAATTATTCCGGCAGTAGTTGTAAACGCATCAATAAAAGGAACATCTGAATCGGTATAATTTTTTAATACCAAAACAATGAAAACGAAAATTGCAACAAAAGCTGCCGCTATCATCATCCATGCAAGTGGTCTCGTAAAACTTACATTTATTTTTTCACCGTTGTCATTGTTTCTCCCTTTTGCCCAGTAATACCATCCATAAATACTCATGGCTGCATAATATACCTGCAATCCCATTCCGGCATAAAGCCGGGCCTGAAAGAAGATAACAATATAAAATACTGAAGAAAGTAATCCGACAGGCCATGTCAGAATTTTCTGCCTGACGGATAAAAAGATATAAATAAGTCCGAGAATTGCTCCCAGTAGTTCAACGTAATTGACTGCTATCCATTCTGTTATTGAATGAATCATAACTTATTGCAGCTGGCTCACCAGAAGTTTATTGTAATCTTTTTGATTTTCAATCACTTTCAGTGCCTGAATTATTGCCTCGTCGTCGCTGTAATAAATTTTGTAGAAATCGTCGCGGGAATATAAATCACGTGCAATAAGCGATTTTACTTCTTTTTTCATGTCGTTTCTCGAAAACTCAAGACTTTCGGCATTAATTTCAATACCATCTTTTACCCCGTTTTCTGTAATTTGTGCAACCAAATCATCGGTAACAACAAATTTTGCTTCAAAATCTTTAAAAGCAGGATATTTTGTTTTTATGTTGTCCCTGTTTTTATCGATGTAGTCGAGTGCGAAATTGTAAATGATATTATTTCGACGCAGCCTGTTGATGTAGGCATAATGAATTGAAGTATCAAGCGGAATAAATATATCGGGCATCACACCACCGCCACCAAAAACTGTTCGGCCGTTAACCAGCGTTTCATATTTGAGTGAATCGGTAAAATGAATGCTGTCAGCATTAAACATTTCGCCTTTTGTTAACCGGTTCAAGGACTCTTTTTTGTAGGCGTCAACACCTTCCTCGTAAGGCTTTTGAATACAGCGCCCGCTTGGTGTGTAATAATGAGCGGTTGTAAGTCTTACCATCGAACCATCGGTGAGGTAATATGGCTTTTGAACCAAGCCTTTTCCAAAAGTGCGACGACCAATTATAACACCACGGTCCCAGTCTTGTATAGCTCCCGAAACAATTTCGCTTGACGAGGCTGAACCCTCGTCAACCAGCACCACAAGGTTTCCACTTTTAAACTCTCCTGCGCTACTTGCATTATAATCTTTCCTTGGTTCGTTTATACCACTTGTATAAATAACCAGTTGTTTATCAGTTAAAAATTGTTCAGAAATTTCGATGGCAGTTTTAAGGTAACCTCCACCATTTCCGCGTAAATCGAGAATCAGGTTTTGTATTTTTTGTTTCTTCAGCTCTTTCATCGCCGTAACAAATTCCTCAGTGGTTGTTGCCGAAAATTTGTTGAGTTTGATATAACCGGTAGTCTCATTTAACATGTAAGAAGCATCGAGACTGTTAATCGGAATTTTATCGCGGATGATTGAAAAGTCAAGTAATCCGGGTTCATTTTTTCTGAAGACTTTCAGGTCCACCTGTGTTCCTTTATCGCCTCGCAGCATACCGAAAACATCGCTGTTCTTCAGCCCGATTCCTGCAATGTTTTTATTATCAACTTCAACAATGCGGTCACCGGCACGTAATCCCACTTTTTCCGACGGGCCTCCGGCAACTGTTGTGGTAACCAGCAACGTATCTTTAAATATATTGAAAGTTATACCGATTCCTTCAAAATTACCTACCAGCGGTTCATTCATTTTTTCCACTTCGTCTTTTGACATATAAACCGAGTGTGGATCAAGTTCGCTTAATAAATGAACGATTGCTTTCTCTGTCAGGTCGTTAACATTTACCGAATCGACATAATACCCATCGACCAACCGCAGCAACCTGCCAAATTTGAGCTGGTTTTGCTGAACATCTTCCTGGGCCTCCAACGCCGGAACAACAAATAATAACAACAAAACAATCAGAATCAGCGAAGGGGAGAAGATGTTTTTTATGGTTAATATGTGTTTCATAGCTAAATTACTTGTGTTGTTTCTATCAATCTGTTTCTGCAACGCAATATTTGTTACATCAACAACTATTCCCACTCGAGTGTTGCCGGTGGTTTCGAACTGATGTCATAGACAACGCGGTTAATGCCTTTTACTTTATTAATGATTTCGTTCGACATTTTTGCAAGAAAATCATAAGGTAAATGTACCCAGTCAGCCGTCATTCCGTCGGTTGATGTTACCGCACGCAAAGCAACTGTGTTTTCGTAAGTCCGTTCGTCGCCCATAACACCCACCGATTGTACCGGCAATAACATTACGCCTGCCTGCCATACTTTATTGTACAAATCCCAGTTTTTCAGTCCATTCACAAAAATGGCATCAGCTTCCTGTAATATTCTTACTTTTTCAGGTGTAACGTCGCCCAAAATCCTGATTCCCAAACCCGGCCCGGGAAACGGATGACGGCCAAGCAATTCCTGTTTTATATTGAGCGTTTTACCAACCAGCCTCACCTCGTCTTTAAACAAAAGCCGGAGTGGTTCTACAATTTTCAGTTTCATTTTTTCGGGTAATCCGCCCACGTTGTGATGCGATTTAATAGTAGCCGATGGGCCATTTACCGACACTGACTCAATTACATCAGGATAAATTGTGCCTTGTGCAAGCCATTTCACGTCGGTAATTTTATGTGCTTCCTGGTCGAAAACTTCGATGAAATTCCGTCCGATAACTTTTCTTTTTTGTTCCGGATCGGAGATGCCTTTTAAGTCGTCCCAGAATTTTTTTCTTGCATCAACCCCAATCACGTTTAAACCCATGTCTTTGTACGAGTGAAGTACGTCTTCAAATTCGTTTTTCCGGAGCAGCCCGTTATCGACGAAAATGCAGGTGAGGTTTTCCCCGATTGCTTTATGCAGCAAAACACCTGCAACCGATGAGTCAACACCTCCCGATAAACCCAAAACAACTTTATCGTTGCCTAATTTTGCCTTTAATTCATTTACTGTGGTTTCCACAAACGAATCTGGAGTCCAGTTTTGCTGGCATCCGCAAATGTTGGTTACAAAGTTTTCGAGCAACTGTTTTCCTTCTGTGGTATGGTAAACTTCAGGATGAAACTGAATTCCCCAACTTGGTTCATCATCAATTTTATAGGCAGCAAAGTTCACGTCTTCGGTTGAAGCAATCACTTTGTAGTTCTTTGGCATTTTTACAATTGTATCGCCGTGCGACATCCAAACCTGTGCATGAGCACTGATATTATTAAACAGGTCACAACCATGATCGATATAACCCAAATGTGCCCGGCCATATTCGCGACTGTTTGAAGGAGCAACTTCACCACCAAAAAAATGCGCCATATACTGAGCGCCGTAACAAACACCCAAAACCGGCAATTTCCCTTTTATTGCTGATAAATCGGGACGTGGGGCATCCGAGTCACGCACTGAATACGGACTTCCCGAGAGCACAACTCCCTTTACAGTCTCGTCGATTGCCGGATAATGATTAAACGGGTGAATCTCGCAATATACATTTAACTCCCTGATTTTACGGCCAATTAACTGTGTGTATTGAGAACCGAAATCAAGAATCAGAATTTTTTCCTGCATGAATTCAAATTTTAATGGTGATTGCCTACTTGTCGGCAAAAGTAAAAATAACACCTGAAAAGCTTGTGCTTTGTTCATTAAAATACCCCCGATGTTAACAACAACGAAACAAATAATTCATTAACAATATTATACAGGCTTTTAATTGATATTTGAATGCCTTTCAACCCGATGGATAATCAATTTTATTAATTTTGGCGCTTTAACTCAGAAAGTAAATGAAAGTATTCAGGACTTTGTTTGTGTTTTTATTGCTTTTGGCGGTTACCCAGTTTATTCAGGCACAGGTTGTAACCGACAATGAACTTGTATTGATTAACGGGCAGAAATTTATTGTGCACCAGGTGCGCACGGGTGAAACCGTTTATTCTGTATCGCGTGATTTCAGGGTTGAGTCAGCCGAGATTCTTCAAAATAATCCGGGTATTGAAGATGGATTGAATATTGGCGAAATGCTGAAGATCCCATACGATGGCAGTTTCGATTTATCCGAAATCAAAAGCTTTAAAAAAGGTGACCCTACTGGTTTTGAGCAATATACAATCGAATCGAATAACGAAACGGCTTACTCTGTTTCAAAAAAGTTTGGTATTTCGGTTGAAGAAATCTATTCTTATAATCCTGAAATCCAACGGCTGAAAAAGGGTTTCACCATCCGGATTCCGAAATGGGAGTTTAAAGAGATTAAAACTGTATCAACATCCGCAAAAAACCTGGCTGGAACAACTCCGCAAAAAGGCGGAATGATTGAACACACAGTGGTTTCGGGCGAAACTTTGTACGGATTGACAAAGAAATATAATGTAAGCGAAAGCGAAATTCTGAAATACAATCCCAACGCCGGAAATCTGAAAGCCGGAGCCAAAATTCTGATTCCTGTAAATTCTGAAACCGCAGTGGTTAAGGTCGAACCAACTCAGTTGGAAAGTGTAAGCCGGGAAATGATTCATCAGGTTGAACCTGGAGAAACACTTTTCGGAATTACCCGAAAATATGGTATTTCAGAAGCTGACCTGCGTTCAGCTAATCCGGGGTTTACTGTGTTACAATCGGGTATGAAACTGAAAATTCCGCAGCCCGACACAAATGCAGCCCGGGAAAATGCAACCGCGAAAAGTGAAAAGGTTCAGGTTCCTGTAACAAATCCCGCTGTTGTTTTAAATTCAGGGTGCGAGAAATTCCCTGTTGCAGTGGCCGTAAGTCAGACTTATTCCATCGCACTTTTTCTGCCACTGTTTCTCGATGCCAATGCCGGATTGAATACAAAAACAGAGCATCCGGTTGTTGATAGTGTTGAATTCGAAGTAAATGAAGCAGATACGATTGTTGAAATGAGCGAACCACAATCGCCATTGTATAAATTTTATGGCAACAGCCTGAATTTTCTTCAGTTTTACGAAGGAGTTCTCGTTGCTATCGATTCGATGCAAAAAGCAGGAATGAAGGTAAAACTGAATGTTTTCGATACAAAAGACAATCCTGAAACTGTGAGAAACCTTGTTGGCAAAGGTATTCTCGATAATACCGACCTGATTATCGGCCCGGTGTATGAAAATGTACAGAAAGAAGTAGCCGCAATTGCCCGCGAAAAACAGATTCCGATGGTTTCTCCATTTACACCAAAATCAGCACTGATTAATACTAATCCGCTTTATTATCAAATTAATCCGACCCGCGAATATATTGCTGAAGCAACAGTTGAGATGATTGCCGAAAATTTTAAAGGCAGCAATTTTATTGTTGTGAAAACATCGCAATACGAAGGAACGGCAGAAGGACAAATGGTTGACAAAATCAGAAATGTGGTTGGAGGAGTTGGAACCAGGTTTCATGTGTACGACTTTAAGCGAGAACGTGCTGCCGGCCTGCGAGCAATTCTTTCGCCTGAGAAAGAAAATGTGGTTTACCTGCCAACAACCGATGAAGGTGAATTGAGCGTGGCAATTTCGAACCTGAATAACCTGGCCGGCGATTTCCCAATCACACTGGTGGCACAGGCAAATTTTCAGCAGCGGTATCCGAGCATCGATATTGCGCATTTTCACAACCTGAAAATGCATTATATCAATCCTTATTTTGTTGATTATACCGATGTAAACACCATCGCATATGTCGAAAAATTTAAATTGAATTTTGGTACAGAGCCCAACAGTTACGGCATTCAGGGTTTTGATGCCGCCTATTATTTTTTAAATGCATTGTTTTGGTACGGAAAGGATTTCGGGAAATGTATTGAAACACATCACCTGAAACTGGTTCAGGGGAGTTATGCATTTAAAAAAGTAAGCGCGACCAGCGGATATTTAAACAAGGGGGTTTCTGTGATTCAATACACGCCGGCATTTGAGGTGAAACGGAAAAGTATTTTAGGAGAATAAACGGGCAAAAAAAGACCGGACTCAATCGGGTCCGGTCTTTTTTCTTTATTCAAACTCGTGAAAGGTACTTTTGATTATTTCAATCGCTTCCATCATTTCAGCCTCTGTAATGATGAGTGGTGGAGTAAACCTGATAATGTGCTCGTGTGTTGGTTTGGCAATCAATCCATTTTCTTTTAGCCTGAGACAAACATCCCACGCTGTTTTACCATCTTTTGGTTTTACCGCAATGGCATTCAACAAACCTTTTCCACGCACAAGTTCAATCATTTCCGACTGCACAGCGCTCATTTCGCTTCTGAAAATTTCACCCATTCTTGTGGCATTTTCTGCCAGTTTTTCATCGATAATCACATCGAGGGCCGCCATTGCAACAGTTGCTGCAATGGGGTTTCCACCGTAGGTACTTCCGTGTTCACCGGGTTTAATGGTAAGCATAATTTCGTCGTCGGCAAGCACGCACGAAACCGGATAAACTCCACCTGAAAGCGCTTTGCCGAGGATTAAAATATCGGGTCTTACCTGCTCGTGATCGCAGGCCAGCAACTTACCAGTGCGTGCTAATCCTGTTTGAACCTCGTCGGCAGCAAAAAGCACGTTGTGTTTTTTACAGAGTTCGGCAGCTTTTTTCAGGTATCCTTCATCGGGAACAAAAACTCCTGCTTCTGCCTGAATTGGCTCAACAAGGAAACCTGCCACGTTTGGCTGCGCAAGTGCTTCCTCAAGTGCTGGAATATCGTTGTTCGGGATTCGCACAAAACCCGGTGTAAAAGGTCCGTAGCCACCGTAAGAATCGGGATCCGACGACATAGATACAATTGTTATTGTCCGTCCGTGAAAATTACCATCGCAAACAATA
>JBFXFM010000016.1:0-73920 GCA_050179035.1 Draconibacterium sp.
ATGAATATTGTTACCGTTTCAACCGAAGCAATATGAAGGATGGCATCTTTGACAACCTTCTACGCAGGATGGTCAAGGCCGATCCGTTACCTTATAAAATTTATTGCTTAAATGCCTAATTCATTAGATTTATTGAAGCCAATACCAAAAAACTCATTACGCCAACCCATTGTAGAAAAGATTTTGAACCAAATGGTGAATGTTGTAAATGCAATAATTGAAAAATATGGTAACCCCGATGAGATTAGGGTAGAACTCGCACGTGAACTTAAACAAAGCAAAGAGGAACGGAACGATGCTGACAAGGCCATGAGTAAACGCCAGCGGGAAAACGATGCTATTACAAAACGACTTGAAGAATTTGGTTTGAGAGCCACAAGAAATAATATCATAAAGTGGCGATTGTACGAGGAGATAGACAATCAGGAAAAGAAGCTAAACGCCATGTGTGTTTATTGTGGGCAACCGATCTCATTAACTGAAGCACTTAGAGGAAATGATGTGGACATTGAGCACATTATACCAAAATCAAAACTTTTCGACGATTCGCAAAGCAATAAAACCTTGGCCCACCGGCATTGCAATAAGAATAAAAATGACCTGACTGCTTATGATTTTATGAAGGGAAAGCCAGAAGCAGTCTTTAATGAATATGTAGAACGGGTAAATCTGCTTTATGATAATCATATAATTAGAAAGGCAAAGCGCGATAAACTTTTGATGACTGAAAGCAAAATCCCTGATAATTTTATCGATCGTCAGTTGAGGGAGAGCCAATACATAGCTAAAAAAGCGCGCGAAATATTGCAAACCATCTGTCACGATGTTTGGTCAACAAGTGGAACCGTTACAGCAGAACTTCGCCATTTATGGGGTTGGGACGATGTTACCATGAATCTTCAAATGGCTAAATATCGTGAATTGGGATTGACCCATCAGGTGGAATGGGAAAGCGAACATGGAAAAAACAAGCACGAAAAAGAGGTAATAACCGATTGGACAAAACGCGATGATCACCGCCACCATGCTGTTGATGCATTAACCATTGCTTGCACGAAGCAGGGTTTTATTCAACGGTTTAATACATTAAGTGCGGCTAAAACCCGCGAGGATATGATGTTTGATATAGAACAACGTTCTCACGAATTTAAGGAAAAACGATCTTTATTGGAGAAGTACATCATTAGTGAACAACCACTAAAGGTTGATGAGGTTGAGAAGGCAGTTTCGAACATTCTCATCTCTTTCAAGTCGGGTAAAAAAGTTGCTGTTTGGGGTACTCGCAAAATAGGAAAACGAGGAAGCAAAAAGGTTATTCAGAAAAAGATTATCGTACCACGCGGCTCTTTAAGTGAAGAAAGCGTTTATGGTAAGATTAAAAAGCAGGAAGAAAAAGACTACAAATACCTTTTTGAAAACCCACAACTGATCTTCAATCCAACTATTAAAGTAAAAGTTGAAGAACGGCTATTGATGTTTGATGGAGATGTAAAAAAGGCCATCACTTCATTAAAAAAAGTACCTATTTATCTTGACAACAACAAAACAGTTGTTTTGGAAAAAGCAATTTGCTTGAAAGATGAGTTTGTCATCAAATATTCGGTCGATATAAACTTTAATAAAGTGGATAAAGTTGTTGATCCAAAAATAAAAGAGATTCTTCAGAATCGGTTGAAAAAATTTGGAGGAAAAGAGAAAGAGGCGTTTAAGGATGTTCAGCTCGAAGATAAAATGATTATTAAATGGTACGAGGATGAAGGTTTGGAACGGCCAATCAAATCGGTTCGTTGTTTCACAGGCTTATCTGCTGTTGTTCCGGTAAAGAAAGACGAAAATGGCAATGATATTGGTTTTGTAAAGCCCGGAAATAACCATCACATTGCCATTTATACCGACACAGAAGAAAATAAACAGCAACATGTATGCACATTTTGGCACGCTGTTGAACGGAAAAAGTATGATATTCCCGTGATTATTAAAAACACCAACGAGGTTTGGGACAAGATTCAATCACAACCCGATGGAACATATCCTGATAGCTTTCTGGAAATGCTGCCTCCCCCAAATTTGAACCTTCTGGTAAATATGCAGCAAAATGAGATGTTTATACTTGGAACGACTACTGAAGATATAAAGTTGGCAATTGATAAAAGAGATTACAAGATTATTGGTGATAAGTTATATCGGTTGCAAAAAATGTCAATTAAACCAAGTAGTGGTCAAATAGATATTGTTTTTCGGCATCATTTGGAAACGCAGTTGATTGACGATGAAAACTCCAAAAAGAGTAAGCGTTTTTACAATGTCCAAAGCCTTGGGGCATTATTTGCCTTGAATCCATTTAAAGTAAGAATTGACAATTTGGGGAATCTTGTAAAGGAAAAATAAAATGTCACTATTTCATACCGATAACAGCTATCCTATATTTAATCCTACCAACGGGTTTGGCTTGCGGGAACCGGACGGAGCGGGTTCTGTTGTTTTTTATCTTCTTGTTTTTATTTCGATAGCTTTTCCAAAGTTTTAAACTTTGGAAAAGCTATACTACTAAAAATAAACTAAAAATTTAAAAACGATAAATCGAAATTTGCGATGGAAAAATTACAGCCAGGAATATCGTATCATATTTTCAACCACGCCAACGGATTTGAAAATGTGTTTTGCAACGATGGCAACTTCGGTTTTTTTCTTGATAAATACCGGAAGCATATTTCGCCCATCGCCGAAACGTATGCGTATTGCCTGATGCCCAACCATTTTCACCTGGTAGTCAGAATTCGTAAACGCGAAGTAATAGAAGAAATCATCCGGAATAAATTAAACTCCAACTTTTCCAAACCAGATAATTTTTCCAAACTTAACTTTTCCAAAGTTTCAAACTTTGGAAAAGTTAAAATTAAATTCGACAACGACGAGATCGAAAAATTCCTGTCGAAGCAGTTTGCTAACCTGTTTAGTGCTTACACGCAGGCGTTTAATAAGGTAAATCAACGCATGGGGTCGTTATTTATCAAAAATTTTAAACGTGAGTCGATTTCCAGCAAGGAGCATTTTATCAGAACAGTAATTTATGTTCACCGGAATCCTGTTCATCACGGATTTCGTGATGCTTATGAAGACTGGCCGTACAGTTCGTATTACGGTATTCTGAACAATGACGATCTTGGTGTTGAGAATGTAAAAGTACTCGGGGTGTTTGGTGGCCGTAAGAACTTTATCGATACACATGCCGAATCGTTAAAAACCTTACCTCCCAATCTTTTTGAAGTACCATAAAACCAGATAACCATGATTAAAAGAACCCTCTTTTTCAGTAACCCCTCTTACCTCAGTAAAAAAGACCAGCAATTGAAAGTGGTTGAACCCGGCACAAATACCGAAAAAGCATCGATACCGCTCGAAGACATTGCGGTGGTAATTCTTGAACATCCGCAAATTACAATTACCCAGGCTTTGCTGGCCGATTTGGTTGACCGCAACGTTGCTTTTATCAGTTGCGACAGCCGGCATCTGCCATCGGGTTTAATGCTTCCGCTGGCTGGCAACAGTGTGCAAACCGAACGGTTCAAATTGCAAATTGAAGCTACCGAACCCTTATTGAAAAATCTTTGGGCGCAAACAGTAAAGGCAAAAATTGAAAACCAGGCGGCTTTGCTGCAACGCACAGGCAAAGAAAATAAACAACTGCTTGCACTTGTGCCGCAAATAAAATCGGGCGATCCCGATAATATTGAAGGCCGGGCTGCATCAGTGTATTGGAAGATTCTGTTTCAGGAACACGATTTTACCCGTACACGTTTTGGTATTGAGCCCAATAGCCAGCTGAACTACTGCTATGCAATTTTACGCGCCATTGTTGCCCGTGCTTTGGTAAGCAGCGGAATGTTGCCAACCCTTGGCATTTTTCACCGGAACAAATACAACGCGTATTGTCTGGCCGATGATATTATGGAACCCTACCGTCCGTTTTGCGACGAACTGGTTTATAAAATGTTTTTGGCAGGTGAAATTGAAGATGAAGACATTAGCCGGGAGCAAAAAATGAAAATGTTGTCCATTGCCACCTGCGATGTTTTAATTGACGGAAATAAAAGTCCGCTGATGGTTGCCATGAGCCGCACTACCAATTCGTTGTACGAATGTTTCGAAGGCACCCGCCGTAAAATTGTTTATCCAATGTTTTATACACCGGATAAAAACCGATAAAATATGTCGTCGTTTGAAGCGCTCAATCAATACCGGATTATGTGGGTACTTGTATTTTTCGACATCCCGGTGGAAACCAAGAAGCAGCGAAAGGTTGCTGCACACTTCCGCAAAGAACTGGTAAAAGATGGTTTTTCCATGTTCCAGTTTTCGATTTACCTGCGCAATTGCCCGAGTCGTGAAAATGCCGAAGTACATGTAAAACGGGTAAAAAATATGCTGCCCGAATTCGGGCACGTAGGAATTTTGCAGATAACCGATAAACAATTCGGGATGATGGAACTCTTTTTCAGCCGAAAACCTGCCGTGCGACCCGAAACAGTGCAGCAACTGGAATTGTTTTAGAATCCGTTTTTTTGACGGATTAAACTAAAAAAGCAGGACTTTACTCCTGCTTCTTTTAATTCTGACAACCTTTTGAATTCATTGAAATTTAGTGATTTATACAGCACACGTTGTCAATGAACCCGATAAAAATACAATTTGAAAGCAATTCACAACTGTTTAACTGTCTCTCCCCTCACAGGTTTGGTTGTCAATGAACCCGATAAAAATACAATTTGAAAGCAATTCACAACAGTGTGGAAGTGATTCCGGCAAATGCAAGTGTTGTCAATGAACCCGATAAAAATACAATTTGAAAGCAATTCACAACAACTTAAAGCCACTATTCAGGAGCTCGAAAGTTGTCAATGAACCCGATAAAAATACAATTTGAAAGCAATTCACAACTGCCATTCGCGTTCCCAATTTATCTTCAGCGTTGTCAATGAACCCGATAAAAATACAATTTGAAAGCAATTCACAACACCTGACAAGTATAGGCACGAAGCTGACGAGTTGTCAATGAACCCGATAAAAATACAATTTGAAAGCAATTCACAACAATTATCTGATGACTTTAAATACTGGAAAAGTTGTCAATGAACCCGATAAAAATACAATTTGAAAGCAATTCACAACACAGGACTATTAAAGAAGGCAGGGAAAAGTGTTGTCAATGAACCCGATAAAAATACAATTTGAAAGCAATTCACAACTCCATCTTTCAAATTCTTTTAAAAAAACAAGTTGTCAATGAACCCGATAAAAATACAATTTGAAAGCAATTCACAACCTGAAGTTTACGAGGGAGAAATTAAACGCAGTTGTCAATGAACCCGATAAAAATACAATTTGAAAGCAATTCACAACTGCGGAAAACTTTTTCTGCCTGTGGATTTGTTGTCAATGAACCCGATAAAAATACAATTTGAAAGCAATTCACAACCCAAGTGAAGGATTTTATATACCTAGAATAGTTGTCAATGAACCCGATAAAAATACAATTTGAAAGCAATTCACAACTTGCGATACCAAACTTTCAAAACGTTGTCAGTTGTCAATGAACCCGATAAAAATACAATTTGAAAGCAATTCACAACAAATCATTGAATTCAATATCATCCGGAGCTGTTGTCAATGAACCCGATAAAAATACAATTTGAAAGCAATTCACAACAACGCTTCACGTTCATTTTTATTGAATCCTGTTGTCAATGAACCCGATAAAAATACAATTTGAAAGCAATTCACAACACATTGTTAAAGCTGCAAAAGTTAAAGCAGTTGTCAATGAACCCGATAAAAATACAATTTGAAAGCAATTCACAACGGAAAACGGGGTATTCGCAATAGCGCCAGTGTTGTCAATGAACCCGATAAAAATACAATTTGAAAGCAATTCACAACCCATTAGAAGAATAATTTTCTTCATTTAAAGTTGTCAATGAACCCGATAAAAATACAATTTGAAAGCAATTCACAACGGAGCTTAAATTATGGTAAAACATCAAATAGTTGTCAATGAACCCGATAAAAATACAATTTGAAAGCAATTCACAACGCCAGTTTATCGTCGTATTCGGCAAAAGCCGTTGTCAATGAACCCGATAAAAATACAATTTGAAAGCAATTCACAACACTTCAGGGAGGCAGGCGCATCGGCTGAAGGTTGTCAATGAACCCGATAAAAATACAATTTGAAAGCAATTCACAACCATATGCTTTCTTCATAGTTAGGCAAGTCAGTTGTCAATGAACCCGATAAAAATACAATTTGAAAGCAATTCACAACTGAATACGATTCCATCTATCCCTGAGCGTAGTTGTCAATGAACCCGATAAAAATACAATTTGAAAGCAATTCACAACCCCTGACGGGTAAACGGATGCCTGAAAAGGGTTGTCAATGAACCCGATAAAAATACTCCCGAGCATTCGGGATGAAAGCAATTCACTCCGCTGTCGCTCGATTCTTATTGTGTGATTTGAAAATTCAATCACATTACGTTTTGTATAAAATGTGGCGAAATCCAACAATCAATCAGTTACTTCCCAGCGTTATCAATAAAATCCCGGCCAGAATTCCCAGCAGGTAAATGCCTTTTTGTTTCAGGTTTTTTTCTTTAAAAATCAAGGCTCCGAGTGTGAAGGTGAGCAAAACACTGCTGCGGCGGAGTGCCGAAATCATCGAAATCATTGCGCCTTCCAAACTTAAAGCGTAGAAATACAAAAAATCGGCAATAACCAGTGTGACGCCAATAGCGACAATGGTCCAGCGCCAGTTGAACGAGGTGCTGTTTTTACGATTGGGCATCCAAAGAAAAATCAAAACCGGTAACATAATGGCTACCTGATAAAACGAAAACCAGGCCTGTACCGCAATCCTGTCGATGCGCGAAATGATGAATTTATCGTACAAGCCGCTTACTGCGCCCAATACAGTTGCAATTACAATAAAAAAAATCCACTTGTTTTTTCTGAATTCGATACCTTCTTTTTTTCCGGCAGTTGAAAACAGGTAGAAAAAAAGGAGTGTAAGCGAAACGCCAATCCACTGCAAAAGATTGAGTCTTTCACTGAAAATCAGCAAAGCCCCGATTAATGTCCAAAACGGACCGGTGGAGCGGATTGGCGCAAAGATGCTGATGGGCAAATGTTTCATCGCAAAAAATGCAAGAATCCAGCTCGAAACCACAATTGCAGCTTTTAGTAAAACCTGCAAATGTTCGGTGAAATTTAGTGAAGGTGCATACAACCCGATATTTGTAAAAAATTCAGGATTCAGGTACGACCCAATAACAACCGGCAAAAAAATGACTGTACTTGTAAGTGTGGCAAAAAACAGCACCGGAATTACCGCGTTTCCATTGAGCGACGATTTTTTAAATATGTCGTAAATGCCCAGAAAAACTGCCGACAGCAAAGCTGCAAATGACCACATCAGGAGAAATGATTATTGATTAATGATTATTGAATGAAGATAAACGATTGATGATTTGCGATTATTGATTGATTCTTAATGATTAATAAATAAACACTAATCAATAATAAATTGAGATTTATTACAGATTTTCATCATCGGCGGTTTCGGGGGTGTTTTTTTCCAGGAACTCGTTTATCAGCAGGCTTACTCTTTTGCTTTTCATCGAAGGTGGATAAATATCATGGAGATAATTCACCTGAATTAAATCCTGTTCGAGAGCCACAGCAAGCAATTGAAGCGCTTCTTTACTTTTGCGTTTTTGAAGTAACAGCGCCACCAGCCGGTATTTTAAAATAGGGTCGTCGTTTTTCGTGATTGCTTTTTTCAGGATGCGGATGGCGTTCAGCGGCTCTTCAAAATCAATATAAACTTCGGCCCATGTCAGCCATATTTCAGTGTTTTCCACTTCAAGCCGGGCGGCTGTTTTAATTGCTTCAATTGATGCTTCTTTTTCGCCACTGTCTTTGTGTACTTTTCCGAGGGTGAGCCAGTATTCCGGATTTTGCCCGTCAATTTTCATGGCTTTCAGAATAAATTTTGTGGCCTGGTCAAAATTTTGCCCTATCCACTGAATCAATCCAAGGCCAAACCAGGCGGTGTCGTTACCAGGGTTAATTTTAGTGGCACGTTTGTAATGACTCTGCGACTCTTCGTATTTTTCAATGTTCAGATAACATTCGCCAATGTAACAGAATGCCTCATCGCTATGGGGTTCGTGAAGCAAAAATTCATTGTATTTTTCAATCGCCTCTTCAAAACGGCCAGCGTTTGCCAGCGTATTTCCAATATTGAAGAGGGCCATATAAAATTTATCATTTATGGTATAAGCAAATTCATATGCATTCAGTGCATTATCAAACTTTTCGGCTTTGTTATAAACAGTTCCAAGGTTAAACCAAACGTATTGGTTATAAGGGTCGATATCGAGGTACTGGTTGTAATACTTTATGCTTTTGTTAATTTTATCTTCCTGATCGTAGAAATAACCGAGATCGTACAAAGCCAGGTCGTGGTCGGGATTTTCCCTTACAGTTTTTTCAAAATAGAACAGTGCTTTTTTGATATTTCCGGTCTGCACATAGGTGGCGCCAATCTGGTAGTAGGTTTCGTCAATATCGGGCCCGGCGTTTTGAATGGCAATTTTAAAAGATTTCAGCGCTTCCTTTTCGTTGCCGGTTACCATCAGTGCTGTACCTTTTAAAAGGTGAACTTCGTGATTGCCACTATCCACTTTTTCGACGGCTTTTAAATATTCAAGCGCTTTTTTGTAATGACCTTTGTTGATGAGTATCTGCGCATACTTCAGTTGCAGCGGAATGGCGTTCGGATGAATAAGAATTCCCTGCCGGGCAGCAATTTCTGAAGCCTGAATATCGCCTTCTTCGAGCAGCAATTCAACAATACCTTCAAACTCCGAAACGTCGAAATATTTTGTTCTGCCCGATACCAGCGAACGTTTGAAACGGTTTACCGCTTCAACAAATTCTTCATCGCGAAAGTTGTCTTTTTCTTCGTTCATACGCCAAAATCAGCCTGCGAAATTAGTAATTCAACCCGAAAAATAAAACCACCATTATAAATGCTGTTCACGCAAAAGGTCGTTCACTGTTTTTACCGGGTTAAAAGTTTCAATAGGCACTTCAACAAAAAGTGTGTTCCAATTACTCATTGCACCATTCCACAAACCCGGTAATTCCTGGGCCTTCAGCTCTTTTCCATCTTTCGATTTTATAGAAATAAAACCAGTTGCCGGGTCGGTAAATTTGGTGAGGTCGTATTTTTCGCCTTTGTAGTTTTTTATTGCGCAAACCAGATCAACGGGGTTGAAATGTGTTGCGTGTTTCGCCAGCGTTTGTTGCTGCACACTTCCGGGATCGATTTGCGAACTCTCGGCCACCTGCAACGAAACAGTGCCATCGCTGTTTTTTGCCCAAAAAGGGCCACCACCTGGTTCACCTTCGTTTTTTACCATTCCGCAAACACGCAGCGGACGGTTGTATTTTTCTTTCAGGTAATGGTATAATTCCTCCTTTTCGGTGTAATACTGGTTTTCAGCTGGTTTTGTGTTCAGCGTGTTTTCCATAAAAGCGGCAGCGGCAGCCAGCAGTGCATGGTCGAGTGCAACCGGGTGTTTCTCGTTCAGTTCTTGTTGATAGAAAAACAGTTGTTCGAGGTTTTTCAATAACACGCCGGCAATTGCTTTTTTGTATTCCACTGTCGGTTGTTTCAGCCGATCGGGAACCACATTGTCGATATTCTTGATAAAAATGATGTCAGCATCAAGATCGTTCAGGTTTTCAATCAGCGCGCCATGTCCGCCCGGTCTGAAGACAAGGCTTCCGTCTTTTTCGCGGAAAGGTTCGTTTTGCGCATCAACCGCAATCGTGTCGGTTGATGGTTTTTGCTGACTGAAAGTTACATCGAGCTTTACCCCCGATTCTTTTTCATAAACAGGTTTCACTTCTGCGAGCAAACGTTCAAACCCTTGCTGGTGTTCGGGCGAAACGGTAAAATGCAGTTTTACATTTTCGTTGCTGTCTTTGGCATAAAGCGCACCTTCAACCAAATGTTCTTCAAAAGGTGTGCGGCTGTTTTTCTCGTATTTGTGAAATTTCAGCAGGCCTTTTGGTAAAGCTCCATAGTTTAATCCCTTGTCGTTGAGCAACAAGTCAATCCAGCTGCTGCAATGGGTTTCACTTTCGCTTCCACTTAATTTTGATTTCAGGTCGCTGTAAAAGGCAAACTTTTCCTTGTTCACCAGAAACTGTCGGGCGGCGGCATTCTGAGCAAGCGCTTCGTCGCTGTTACCGGCTGCCCTGCATGAGTCGAGCGCTTCGTACAATGCTTTAAACATGCGGCTTGCCGCACCCGAAGCGGGAATAAATTTTAACGGTTTTATTCCTTCTGCCAGTTTTTCATCATACAAAACCGCCATTTTATGGGTTTCAGCCTCACTTAGCCTGATGATCCCGTTTCCTGCCGATGCTGCATCAATCAGCTCAAGAAACGGAAATCCGCGCTTAAAATTTTCCACCTGTTTTGTTACAGTTTCCAGGTCGTTTCCTCTCGCTTTTATTTGTTGAATGTCTTTTTCGGTAAACATGAAGTGGCGTTTTTAATGTTGATTAAAATTAGAAATCTTAACAAACAATAATGCTCCCTGCCGGATACTTTGATACAAAGTTTTCAATATTTTTTCAACATAAATATTGTGTCAGATAAAATGTCAAATTTCCATCACTTTACTCACGCCGAGTTCTCCCGATGCAAATCGGGAGAACTCTTCCCCTCTCTTTGAAAGGAGAGGGCTGAAGACACCGAAGGTGACTTGCCCGCATGACCAGCCAAGTCGGGCAGGGGGTGAGTGGATTAAAACACGGCGAGTAAAACTTCTCGTAACACAACTTAATAACCGGCAAACAACTCTTTTTTTGCTACTTTCGCGGCCAGGAGGTAATTATGACAGTACAATTTCCGGGGGGACACACCAAACGCTACAACGATTTTTCGACCTATTTCAGAAACCGGTTTACCAGCCGGGTACAAAAAGTATCGGTTGATGCGGATTTTACCTGCCCTAACCGCGATGGTTCGAAAGGTATAGGAGGTTGTACCTATTGCAACAACAAAACTTTCAAACCTGGTTACACCAACCTGGAAAAAAGTGTGTCGCAGCAAGTGGAGGAGGGAATTGCCTTTTTTTCGAAGAAGTACGAATCAATGCGGTTTCTGGCTTATTTTCAGGCTTATACAAATACTTATGCACCGATAAAAGATTTAATCGGCTTGTACGAAGAGGCGTTGCAACATCCAAAAATTGAAGGGCTGGTAATTTCAACACGACCCGATGCAGTGTCAAATGAGATTCTTGATTACCTCGAAGAACTCAGCCGGAAAGTTTATGTAATGATAGAATTCGGACTTGAATCGCATCTCGACAGCTCGCTCGACAGTATTAACCGTTGCCACACTTTTGCCGATTCGGTTAGGGCACTCGAAGAAACCGCCCGCCGCGGAATAAATAACTGTGCACATCTTATTTTGGGGCTTCCTGGCGAAACCCGCGCCGATTGGCTGGAACAGGCCCGTGTAATATCGCAGTTGCCGGTTAAAAACCTGAAACTGCACCAACTTCAGGTTCACAAAAAAACTGTTCTTGAAAAACAATTCCGCGATAATCCTGATGGGTTTCATCTTTTCACTGTTGAAGAATACACCGAGCTTGTGGTCGATTATCTCGAATTACTCAACCCGGCAATTATTGTTGAGCGGTTTGTGAGTGAAGCGCCATCGGAAATGGTGGTGGCGCCAAAATGGGGTCTCAAGAACTTTGAGTTTGTGGCAAAGGTTGAAAAAGAACTTGCCCGGCGTGACACGTGGCAGGGGAGACTGTTTTCCTGAAAGTGAAGCTGGTTTTATCTCTCCTGGAACAGACCGTTAAAATGTGGTAAAATTGGGTTTGTTTTCGATGAAATGAATGGGAACACCTTTAACAAAATTACTCAGCCAGGTGGCACAATATTCCATTCCGGCTTCTTCCGATTTTATATGACCAAGAAAAATCACTGCCTTGTTTTTGCCCAAAGCTGAAGCATCGTTGGCGTACAAATAAGTTTCCCACTCGTTCGCTTCTCCGGCTAAAATTACTTCCACTTCAGGGTTTCTTAATATCTGAATATGTCTTTGTCCGCCGGGTGCACCAGCCATAAAAGCCAGTTTTGTAAATTTCATTTCAGGGTTGCCCACAACCCTGATCGTTTGCATATTAAGCGTTTTCTTCAACTCGTTACAATAGGCCAGAACTGTTTTTTCGGGGAGCCTGAAATAGGTGTCGGAACCATTTATTGAAAAGGATTTTAATCCCAGCTTTCCAATCATTCCTTCCGAAATTCCATCGGGATTTGTCATGTGAATATGGTCGTGAAATCTGAAAATCACAAGGTTATTTTCTTTGATAAACTTTGCTTTTTCTTCATAAACCGGGTCGCCGGCAAACGAAGTTGTTTCGTCGAAATGGCTGTAAAAAACAGGCTCGTGCGTAATAACAAAATTACAGTTCAGGCGTACAGCTTCGCGAAGTGTTTCCATGTCGGCAAACATGCAAACGGCAATTCCTTTCAGCTGTGTTTCAGGGTTTCCGGCCTTAAAAACGTCAACAGTTTCGGTTGCCCAATCGCAGGTGACATTCTTTTTTATTAAATCAACAACTTCCTGGGGGGTTTTTGGCTTGTTTTGCGCACACGCAAAAAAGGGAATCAACAGCACGATTAGTAGTATTCGTTTCATTTTCAATATTTTGTTGTTTTTTTTGATTTTCATCTCCCGACTCTGGACTCCGGTCTTCCGACTTCTTTAAACCACCCTTCGGCCAAATGGCGTCAAAGCCAGCGACATCATTTTAAAATGCTGTGTAGCCCATGGAATCCCGATAATTGTAATCGCTAATAAAAGCCCGAAAAACAGGTGGGTAAGTGCAATCCATATCCCACCAATAAAAAACCACAAAATATTCATAATGGTTGAAAGGCATCCGGGGGCATTTTCCATGTATTCAATTTTTTGACCAAATGGCCATAACGCCAGAATACCCAGTTTAAAACTTTGTAACCCGAATGGAATACCAATAATGGTGATGCACAATGCCAGACCAGCCAGCATATATTCCATAAAAATGGCGAATCCACCAAAAATTAGCCACAGAATATTACCAAGAATTTTCATTGTAAATTTTTTTAAGGTTAAGTTCATTCAAAAATAGCGGTTTCGTTTCCTCAACGCACAAAAACCAAAATATTCTTTACTTTTAAATTCAAAAAAAGAAACGCGATGAATGGCAATCCTGAAAATTACAAATTAGGCCTTTTCTATTTCAACAGGAGTGATGATCGTATTTTTGTGCCTAAAATGATAAGCCGTACGGGCTGGACTATCAATTTCTCCAGGCCTGGATCGTATCTTTTTATTATAGGCCTGGTTTTATTAATTGTATTATTTTCATATCTGTAAAAACTTTTTTTAAGGTCTCAATACTCAGTACTCAAATCTCATTACTTAAAAATGATTGTTCAGAAAGAAATTACACTTCCCGCATTTCGACGTGGTTATCACCTGGTTACAAAATTGATTTTGGAACAGCTCCACGAATTACCGGAGTTTGGGTTGCTTCACATTCTTGTGAAGCACACCTCTGCCGGAATTACCTTAAACGAAAATGCCGACCCAACCGTACGCACCGATTTCGAAGCGTTTATGAATAAACTTATTCCCGAAGGCGACCCGGTTTATGTGCACACTGATGAGGGCGATGACGACATGCCTGCACATTTAAAGTCGGCCATTATTGGTGCCGAGGTTACCATTCCAATCACAAACCGAAGGTTGAACCTTGGTACCTGGCAGGGCATTTATTTTTGCGAGTTCCGCAATTTCGGCGGCCCGCGCAGGATTGTTCTTACTGTTTACAGTTGAATTTTCATAATTTTTATTTTCAGTTTTCAAAATCCGGACACCTGTTGTAAAACAATTTTCCCGATTGCTTTTTACTGAGTTTTGATATCGTTTTAAATACCGATAAGGACTATTTTCGGGGCTGAATTTTTAACTACAACCAATGCAGATGAAATTACTTTTAGGCGTTGAAGCCATTGGTCAGGCGGCCATTGACGCGGGTATCTCGGGCGTTTATGCTTATCCCGGAACGCCTTCAACCGAAATCACCGAATATATTCAGGAAAACGATGTTGCTATTGAGCGAAACATCCACCGACAATGGTCGGTTAACGAGAAAACCGCGATGGAATCGGCGCTCGGAATGAGTTATGCAGGCAAACGCACGATTACCTGTATGAAACATGTTGGGCTGAATGTGGCTGCGGATGTTTTTATGAACGCTGCAATTACAGGGATTAATGGTGGTTTGGTGGTGGTTGTGGCCGACGACCCATCGCAACATTCGTCGCAAAACGAACAGGATTCACGTTTCTACGGAAAATTTGCGCTGTTGCCCGTGTTCGAACCATCGAACCAGCAGGAAGCCTATAATATGACTTATGATGCTTTTGAGTTTTCCGAAGAAACAGGTTTGCCGGTGTTGCTGCGCATTACAACACGGTTGGCACATTCGCGGGCAGGTGTTGTACAGCGAGAGTTACTGCCGGAAAATGAGCTGAAACTTCCTGCAAACCCAATGCAGTTTATGCTTTTGCCTTCGTACAGCCGGAAGTACTACCAGCAACTGATTGACAAGCAGCCACTTTTGCTTAAATATTCAAACGAATCGGAATACAATACTTTTAGTCATGGCATCGACAAAAGCCTCGGAATTGTTTGCTGTGGAATTGCCTATAACTACCTGATGGAGAATTATCCTGACGGAGATTGTCCGTATCCGGTGGTAAAAATTGCGCAATATCCGGTTCCCGAAATATGGCTTCGCAAACTTGAAAAAGAGTGCGACGAGCTGTTGGTGATAGAAGAAGGATATCCGTTGGTGGAGGAACTTTTAACCGATTTTTTTGAACGCGGCAAAAAAGTTCATGGGCGATTAAGCGGTGCATTGCCGCGGCGCGGAGAACTGAACCCCGACCATGTACGGAAAGCACTCGGGCACGAACAGCCTGAAATAGTGCAAGTACCGGAAGGACTCGCTGGCAGACCGCCGTCGTTGTGTGCCGGTTGTGGCCACCAGGATACCTATTTTGCTTTAAACGAAGTAATCGCAGACTACGGAGATGGCAGAGTTTTTTCCGATATCGGTTGTTACACGCTTGGCGCTTTGCCACCGTACAATACTGTGAATACCTGTGTTGATATGGGCGCATCAATTACCATGGCAAAAGGAGCTGCCGATGCCGGACTTGAACCTGTTTTTGCTGTAATCGGCGATTCAACATTTACTCATTCTGGAATTACTGGTTTGCTCGATTGTGTGGTTGAAAAAACAAACATCAATATTATTATTGTTGATAACGAAACCATTGCAATGACCGGTGGACAGGATTCATCGGCGAAAGGCAGGATTGAAAAAATTTGCGAAGGAGTTGGAGTTGACCCGAAACATATCCGGATTTTTGTACCTCTGAAAAAAAATCACGAAGAAATTGTAAAAATGATTCGTGAGGAAGTTGATTTTAAGGGGGTTTCTGTTTTAATTGGCCGACGCGAATGTGTACAACGGGTTGCACGTACAAGAAAAATGAATAAAGTACAAAATGCTGATACTTGATACTGGATGCTGGATACTTGATGTTACTGCCAGAAGCTAATAGAAAAATACTCACGACTAAATACTCAATACTCAATGAAAACTGATATCATACTTGCAGGCGTGGGCGGACAGGGAATTTTGTCGATTGCCGCAATTCTGGGCGCTGCAGCCCTTAACGAAAACTTGTACCTGAAACAGGCCGAAACCCACGGAATGAGCCAGCGGGGTGGCGAGGTTGTTTCTCATTTAAGAATTTCGGATTCGCCCATTTATTCCGATTTAATTCCGATGGGCAGTGCCGAAATCATTCTTTCGGTTGAACCGCTTGAGTCACTCCGTTATGTTCCATACCTTAAAATCGATGGCTGCCTGGTTACCAACACAACTGAGTTTAGAAATATTGCCAACTATCCGAAACTTGAACCAGCATTTGCCGGACTGGATACAAAATTGAAAATTATTCAAATTGATGCCGATGCAATAGCCCGCGAAACAGGTAATCCAAAATCGTCGAACATGGTTATGCTCGGTGCAGCTTCACCATTTATTCATATTGATAAAGAGATTATTCTGAAAGCCATCGAAACTGTTTTTAAATCGAAAGGAGATAAAGTGGTGGAATCGAACCGGATGGCTTTTCTTGCAGGACGTGAATTTGCGTTGTACTGAAAACTTTTTTAAATAATGTAGTCTGGTTGCTGAAATCATCTTTATTTTTGGACCACAAAAAATCAGGGATATGATTTCACCTTTATTCAGTCCTTTGTTGCTCCCCTTTATTATTGCCATGTTTTTAGCGATTACGATGGGGGGCAGCGGTACCGGACCTGCTTTTTCGGCTGCTTACGGAGCCAATGTACTGCGCAAAAGTCTGATACCCGGATTGTTTGGTATCATGGTTTTTTTAGGGGCAATTATTGCCGGTAAAAGCACCGCCGAAACCATGGGAAAAGAGTTATTGTCTCCTGAATTTATGTCGCGGAATGTGGTTTCCATTATTTTGTTTTCGGTTGCAATTTCGTTGCTGGTGGCCAATTTATTTGGTATTCCGCAATCAACAAGTCAGTCAACAGTTTTGTCTGTTGCTGCAGTGGCAACTTATTTTCACAAACTCAACACCGATAAACTGTTTACCGAGATTATTCCTGCCTGGTTTATTTTACCAGTCATCTCGTTTATTATTAGTTTACTGATTGGAAAATTTATATATAAACCGATGCGGAGAAAGGGACTGACATTGCCTCGCGCTCAAAATGCAAATATGAAACCGGTTTGGGATGGTATTTTAATTGCCATGTCGTTATATGTTGCTTTTTCAATTGGTGCAAACAATGTGGCAAATGCAGCCGGCCCCATCGCATCGATGACAGCCAACCAGTTAAACAAACCGGTTGATGAAAATTTTATATTGATAATGATTCTATCGACTTTAATTGTTGCTCCGAATTTTGGGATTGGCAGTTCTATTTTTGGCCACAAAATTCTGCAAAATACGGGAAAGGAAATTGTGTTGTTTGGTAAATTTGAGGCCGTGATAATTGCCTTTGTTTCTGCAAGCCTTTTACTTTTTGCTTCTATTTCGAAAGGAATCCCAACATCGCTGGTGCAGTTAAATGTAGCGGCAATTTTGGGTATTGGAGTGGCAAAGCTTGGTTACAGTCATATTTTCAGAAAAACCGAAGTGCGCAAATTCTTTCTGATGTGGATTATTGCCCCGGCAATTGCTTTCTCACTTTCATTGCTTCTGATTTATCTGGCTGATATTAACGGATTACTCTAATCTTTCGATTGATATGATATTACAGGGAATTTTAATCGCAGTTGGTTTTGTTTTATTGATAAAGGGCGCTGACTGGCTGGTTGAAGGCGCTTCAACACTGGCTAAAAAACACAAGGTTTCCGACATGGTTATCGGTTTGACTATCGTTGCTTTTGGTACTTCAACCCCCGAACTCGTGGTGAATTCAATTGCATCCATTGGCCAACATTCTGATATTGTGTATGGCAATATCATTGGAAGTAATATTGTTAATCTTTTCCTGATTTTAGGCATCGTTGGGATTGTTTATCCTATTCGGGTTCCCTCCATAACAGTTCGAAACGAAATGCCAATATCCATTTTTGCAGTAGGTGTTCTTTATTTGCTTTCAAACCAGGTTCTTTTTCAACAGCACAGCGAACTTTCGCGAATTGATGGATTGATACTTTTATTGATGTTTGCGGGTTTTTTGTATTATGTTTTCAGACAAATGAAGACCGACAGGGCATTGCGTGAAGATGTGCATGTACATAAAATGCCGGTGTGGAAAATCTGGCTTTACATTTTAGGCGGGCTTGCCGGACTTGTTTTAGGCGGAAAATTTGTTGTTGATAATGCAGTGAAAATTGCTACTGGTTTTGGCGTGAGCGAAAAAATAATCGGGCTTACCATTGTTGCAATTGGTACTTCGCTGCCCGAACTTGTAACCTCTGTGGTAGCCGCGCTGAAAAAAAACAGCGACATTGCCCTTGGCAACATTATCGGCTCAAATATTTTCAATGTCTTTTTAATTCTTTCCATAAGTTCACTCATTAATCCGGTGGCGTATAACACTTCATTTAATACCGAGTTGGTTTTGCTGGGAGCCGGAACGCTGATTCTTTTTGCAGCCATGTTTACGGGTGGCCGTCGTAAACTCGACCGCTGGGAAGCTGCAATTCTGCTGGGCATATACCTTTTGTACACAGGTTGGCTGATTGCAAAAGAATTGTAAGCAAATTCAGACATAAAAACTGAAGCCGGAACTAAAAAATTCCGGCTTCAGTTTTTATCAGAATAAGTTCAGTTTATTTTACTTCCCAGCCAAAATCAATATATTGCCAATCAAAGTTATCACCGGTAACGTCAACTTTTACAAAACCTTCTTCCATTCCGTAACGCGGGCCCTGCCACCACTGCGACGAAACTGCACCACCAGTAATGTAATGAATCCCGTTGTATTCAACATCTTCAAGAAAATGCAGGTGCCCCTGCAATACAAGTTTCACATTGTATTGTTCCAGAATTTTTCTGATGTCGTTGGCATTGGTAACCACCGACCCTTTTGAAAGCGGTTCGGTTGGCCCTTCCATTATTTGCGAACCAATACTGATGAGCGGAATGTGCGTTACCACAGCAACAGGTTTTTCGGTACCAATTGCTGCAAGGTCGGCTTTCAACCATTCAACCTGAACCGAGTCGATGTGCCCGTAGTAGCGACGGTCTTCAGTAAAACCAATAGGATCGAGCATAATAAAATGCCAGTTTTTTTCATCAAAAGAATAATAGGGTTTGGCTAACCTGTTTTCAAACATTTTTTTACCATACAATTCGTGCGACGGGTCAACACCGCTTTCGGTATATAATCCAAAAACCTCGTGGTTTCCCATACCGTGATGCACCGGCATTTGCAGGTTTTTCATAATATCGGTATAAAGCTGGTATAAACTGTCGGCGCGACCTTGTGTTTGTCCGAGCGCATCCATAATATTGTCGCCACCGGTAATTACAAAATCGGGTGCAAGTTTATTTATGGTATCAATGGCCTGTTGTAATCCCAAATCTGCATTTCGTTCAGTGCAAACGTGAATATCGGTCATAAACACAAACGAAAATTTTTCAGTACTTCCAGATTTTTGTTCTCCTTTTTTTGTTGTACACGCGAAAATAAAAACTGATGCGATGAGTAATACAATAACTTTCTTCATAACTGTTTGATTTTATTTGTAGCCAAAAATAAACTTTTGGGCCACATTCCCGATAGGTTTTAAAATTAATAAACCATTAATGTTTTGTTTTGAAATTGATATTAGAATTGTAATTTCGCCGCAAAATATTTTTGTGTTATGAAGATTGAAGTCGATCGTCCGGATAATGATGAATTAAAGGAAATGGGAGTTGAAAACTGGCCTGTTTGGGAGCACGATGAGGATAAAATTGAAATGTTTTACGACAAAACCGAACAGTGTTATATCATTTCGGGCGAAGCAACCATTGTTTCCGAATTTGAAACGCTTACAGTTAAACCCGGCGATTTTATTACCTTTCCTGCTGGCCTTGAGTGTGTTTGGGATATTGACATTACCATTCGCAAATATTACATGACAGAGTAATCAAACTTAATTTGATACCTTCTGAAATCCATCTTTTTTAAGGTGGATTTTTTTTTGTCAATCGGTTAGTTCGCTTGTAAATTCATAAATTTCCTTTCTTACCCTTGGTTGTAGTTCCCTGATTCTTAATTCTTCAGGCAATTGTTCAGGTTCACCGGGAAAACCAACAGCAATAAAAGTTGCCAATTCATATTTTTCATTGTCAAGCTTAAAATATGCGGCAGCTTTTTCTCTGTCGTAACCGCCCATCTGGCGAACCTGTAACCCCATTTCAGCTGCTTGTAATGCAATTGAAAAGTTAGCTGCACCGGTATCGTGCAATGCATTTCGGTTCTGTTTATTATTGTATTCATATTTTTTCCGTGCTACCGAGATAATAATCGCTTGTGCATTTTTTGCCCATTCCGGATTAATACCGGTTAACAAATTCATCACTTCTTCAAACTTGTTTTTATTGTCGCGGTGAACCCAGAAATATTTCCACGGTTGCTCGTTCATTGCCGAGGGTGCCCATCTGGCCGCTTCGAATAAAAGCATAATCATTTCTTTGGTTACTATTTTGTCGTCTATTGCGCGTGGGCTGTAGCGGTTCTGAATTACAGGATTCAATTTCAACATGGTATTTACTGAGTTTAAAAAAAAAGGCCGGTAATTCCGGCCTTTTCACTATATCAAATCAAATTAGTCGCATCTCTTTTTTTCGCCGGTGGCTTTTTCAAAGAACCAGTTTAAAGGGAACGATGATGGTCTTTCAATCGGCAAACCGTAAATACGGTCGAACACCAACGATGACATTACGCCCAATGCGCGCGAAACCCCAAACATTACGGTGTAAAAGTTATATTCGGTAATTCCATAATGGTGTAGTAACGACCCGCTGAAAGCATCGACATTGGGCCACGGATTTTTAATTTTTCCGGTTGCTTCAAGAATTGGCGGCGCAACACGGTAAATAGCGTTAACAGTGTTAATCAGCTTGTCGTTTACAATGTATTTTTCGGCAAATTGTTGCTGAACCGTAAAACGTGGATCCGTAATTCTTAAAACAGCATGACCATAACCCGGTACAACTCTTCCATTTTTCAAAGTATCCTCAATGTAAGCGGCAATTTGAGTGTCGGTTGGTTCGTCGGTACCTAACTGTTCAAGCATTTCAAAAATCCAGTCCATTACTTCCTGGTTGGCAAATCCATGCAGTGGACCGGCAAGTCCAAGCATTCCGGCGCCAAACGAGTAGTATGCGTTACTTAATGCCGAACCCACAAGGTGCGTAGCGTGTGCCGAAACATTTCCACCTTCGTGGTCGGCATGAATCACCATGTACAGACGGAGTAATCTTTTTACTTCGGTCGATTCAAAACCCATCATATGAGCAAAGTTGCCTGCCCAGTCAAGTGTCGGATTGGGTTCAATATGGTCTCCGTTGTGATACATCCTGCGGTAAATGTATGCTGCAATACGCGGTAAACGTGCAATCAGTGTCATCACGTCTTCGTACATAAAATCCCAGTAGAACTTTTTATTCACACCGGCACGGTAGGCTTTCTGAAATACCGAATCATAAGCCATTGAAATTATGGCAGCACTGAATTGTGTCATCGGGCGGCTGTTTTTTGGCAAAGCATCAATTACATCAAAAACGTGTTGCGGAACGTGTGCACGTGTTGCCCAGTCTTTCGAAATGTTGATTACATCTTCTTTTTCAGGAATTTCGCCAATCATCATCAGGTAAAACAAACCTTCAGGAAGCGGTTCGCCATCTTCGTGTAATTTTGGTAGTTTTTGCTGTAACTCCTGAATTGAATATCCCCTGAAACGAATTCCTTCATTGGCATCGAGTTTTGAAGTTTCGGTGAGCAGTGCAGGTATTCCTTTCATTCCCGAGAGTACCTGGTCAACAGTTACCTGACCTAACACCACATCGCCATGCTCTTTTCTAATGCGCTGAAATTCAGCAGAACACTTGCTGGCTTTTTCGTAGAACCGGTTTTTTATATATTCCATTTTATTAAGTTTTGTTGTTTATTAGTGCATATTTCTGATAATCTCATCTGCAAATTCTGTTGTGGAAAGCAGTGTTGCCCCTTCCATTTGGGCGTATAAATCTGAAGTAACCCGGCGTTTGCTAAAGGTGTGTTCCATGGCGTCGTAAACATGTTCAGCTGCCACATCCCAACCCATGTATTCGAGCATCATCACCCCCGAAAGAATTAACGAGCCCGGGTTGGCCTGACCTGTACCGGCAATGTTGGGTGCTGTTCCATGTGTAGCTTCAAAAATGGCATATCCGTTTCTGTAGTTGATGTTTGCACCGGGTGAAATACCAATTCCGCCAACCATTGCAGCCAGCTGGTCAGAAATATAGTCGCCGTTCAGGTTCATGGTGGCAATTACTGAATAATCAAATGGACGAAGCAGCGACTCTTGCAAAAAGGCATCTGTAATCACATCTTTTACAATAATTTTTCCTGCTTTTTTTGCATCGTTGAGTGCTTTGTCAGCATCCATTTTCCCTTTTTCAGCTTTAATTTTTTCGTATTGCCGCCAGGTAAATGTTTTTCCGGCAAAATCGGTTTCTGCCAGGTTGTAGCCCCAGTTTTTGAAAGCACCTTCGGTAAACTTCATAATGTTTCCCTTGTGCACAATTGTAACCGAAGGTAATTCACGTTTAATTGCATATTCAAGTGCCGCACGAATCAGTCTTTCAGAACCTTCCTGCGAAACAGGTTTTATTCCGAACGAAGAGGTTTCAGGAAAACGGATTTTGCTGACACCCATTTCATTGATCAGGAAATCACGGAATTTTTTTGTTTTCTCCTCCCCGGCCATGTATTCGATACCGGCATAAATATCCTCTGTATTTTCGCGGAAAATATGCATGTCAACAAGCGATGGATAGCGCACTGGTGACGGAACTCCTTTGAACCACCGGATTGGGCGAAGGCACACAAACAGGTCGAGCGTTTGGCGCAGTGCCACATTCAGCGAGCGGATTCCTTCGCCAATCGGCGTTGTAAGCGGTCCTTTAATGCCAATGAGGTATTCTTTGAAGGATTCCAACGTTTCGTCGGGCAAGTGGGTTCCTGTTTGGGCAAATGCTTTTTCTCCGGCCAAAACTTCTTTCCAGATAATTTTTCGCGAACTGCCGTAGGCTTTGGCAACCGCAGCATCAATCACTTTTTGCGACGGTCCGGTAATGTCCTTTCCAATACCATCGCCTTCAATAAAAGGGATGATGGGTTGGTCGGGTACCACCAGTTGTCCGTTTATCAGTTTTACTTTATTTGTCATTTCTTTATTTAACGAATTAGCCAATATAACCAAATTTTTATCTGGTAAGTTCAGCCATTACTGTAATTTTTGCTGAAGGTTGATATTCAGTGCTTCCAGGAACCCTTCTGTTGTTAAGTAATGCTCAGGCTTCAGGTCTTTTTCGTGAACGATAAGTGCGAGGTCCTTGGTCATTTTTCCACTTTCCACAGTTTCGATGCAAACCTGTTCTAAGGTTTCGGCAAAGCGCACCAATTCGGGTGTACCGTCCAGTTTTCCGCGGAAAGCCAGCCCGCGTGTCCATGCAAAAATTGAAGCAATTGGGTTGGTTGAAGTTGGCCGTCCTTTCTGGTGCTCGCGGTAATGCCGTGTTACTGTTCCGTGAGCAGCTTCGGCTTCCATCGTTTTTCCATCAGGAGTAACCAATACTGAAGTCATCAATCCGAGCGAACCAAAACCTTGTGCCACTGTGTCGCTTTGTACGTCGCCATCGTAGTTTTTGCACGCCCATACAAAGCCGCCTTCCCATTTCATGGCAGCGGCAACCATATCATCAATCAAACGATGCTCGTAGGTAATTCCGGCAACTTTGAATTTTTCAGCAAATTCATTTTCATAAATTTCCTGGAAAATATCTTTGAATCGGCCGTCGTATTTTTTCAGGATGGTATTTTTTGTTGAAAGATAAAGCGGCCATCCTTTTTCAAGCGCCTGATTCATACACGAACGGGCAAAACCTTCAATCGATTCGTCGGTGTTGTACATAGCCATTGCCACGCCATCACCTTCAAAATCATATACTTCGTGCGAAACTGGCGCGCTGCCGTCATCAGGTGTAAACGTTATGGTAAGTTTTCCCTTTCCTTTTGTTACAAAATCGGTGGCGCGATACTGGTCGCCAAAAGCATGACGACCAATGCAGATGGGTTGTTTCCAGCCCGGAACAAGACGCGGAATATTGCTTATTACAATGGGTTCGCGGAAAACAGTTCCACCTAAAATGTTACGGATGGTTCCGTTGGGCGATTTCCACATTTTTTTCAGTCCGAATTCTTCAACACGTGCTTCGTCGGGTGTGATAGTGGCGCATTTTACTCCAACACCATATTTCTGAATCGCCAGTGCCGAATCGATGGTTACCTGGTCGTTGGTTGCATCGCGGTTTTCCATTCCCAAATCGTAATACTTCAAATCGATATCGAGATAGGGGAGGATTAGTTTTTGTTTAATGAAGTCCCAGATTACGCGGGTCATTTCATCGCCGTCGAGTTCAACAACGGGGTTGATTACTTTTATCTTTTGCATGAAATCGTGTTTTTTTATTTGTTTTTCAATTTAGTTTACACATTGTGGCGCATGGATGGTTCTACTCTTTGAAGAACAGCACCGGATGCGCCTTATTTTCGTTTGTTGTTATTTGTCCCTGGGATAAATCCCAGGGTTATTCAAATTCAATCCTTTCAGGATTTTTTTATTTTATGAGTTCTATGTGCCTATGTGGTTTTCAGAATTACAGATTTTGTTTTCTGATTAAATCCAGCGCCGAACCGGCTTTAAACCATTCAATTTGCTGTTCATTGTAAGTGTGGTTTACCACAATGTGGTCTTTGGTTCCGTCAGCGTGCGCCACCTCCAGATTCAGTGGTTTGCCCGGAGCAAATTCAACCAAATCAACAAAGTTGAAAACGTCGTCTTCCTGAATCAGGTCGTAATCGGTTTCATTGGCAAAAGTAAGCGCCAGCATTCCCTGTTTTTTCAGGTTGGTTTCGTGGATACGTGCAAACGATTTTACAATTACGGCTGAAACTCCCAAATGGCGTGGTTCCATTGCAGCATGTTCGCGCGATGACCCTTCGCCATAATTCTGATCGCCAACAACCACCGAAGCAACTCCGGCAGCTTTGTATTCGCGTTGTACTTTCGGCACTTCTCCATAAACGCCGGTTAATTGATTTTTAACCTTGTTGGTTTCGCCGTTAAAAGCATTCACTGCGCCAATCAGCATGTTGTTCGAAATGTTATCGAGATGACCGCGGTAACGCAGCCACGGACCAGCCATCGAAATGTGGTCGGTGGTACATTTGCCAAGTGCTTTTATCAGCAGTTTCGCCCCTTCAATATTTTTTCCGTTCCACGGTTTGAATGGCGTGAGCAACTGCAACCGGTTCGATTCGGGCGAAACATTCACCACAACCTTTGAACCATCGGCTGCGGGAGCCTGGTAACCGGCATCTTCAACTGCAAAACCTTTTTGTGGCAATTCGTCACCGGTTGGAGGGTCGAGTTTTACCTGTTCGCCTTTTGCGTTGGTGAGCGTGTCGGTAATCGGATTAAAATCCAATCTGCCTGCAATGGCAAGCGCGGTAACCAGTTCAGGCGAAGTTACAAAGGCGTGGGTATTCGGATTGCCGTCGGCACGTTTCGAGAAGTTGCGGTTAAACGAGTGAACGATGGTATTTTTTTCGCCTTTTTCAGCGCCCTCGCGGGTCCACTGACCTATGCATGGCCCACAGGCATTGGCAAAAACCTTTCCTCCCATTTTTTCGAAAGTACCAATAAAACCGTCGCGTTCGATGGTGTAACGCACCTGTTCAGAACCCGGTGTGATGGTAAATTCGGCTTTTGTTTGCAGGCCTTTTGTAATTGCCTGTTCGGCAACGGAAGCCGCTCTTGCTATATCTTCGTATGAAGAGTTTGTGCAACTGCCGATTAAACCCACCGAAACTTCGAGCGGCCAGCCATTTTCTCTGGCTACCTGCCCGATTTTTGAAACCGGCGTAGCCCTGTCGGGAGTGAACGGACCGTTTACATGTGGTTCAAGTTCCGATAGGTTAATTTCTATCAGTTGGTCGAAATAGATTTCAGGATTTTCATATACTTCGGGATCAGCATCAAGGTAATCTTTTACAGCATCGGCAGCGAGCGCTACTTCGGCACGGCCTGTGGCAGAGAGGTAACGCGAAATACTGTCGTCGTAAGCAAAAATACTGGTGGTTGCGCCTACTTCGGCACCCATGTTGCAAATGGTGCCTTTGCCTGTTGCCGAAAGCGATTTGGCACCTTCACCAAAATATTCGATAATTGCGCCGGTTCCACCTTTAACAGTAAGAATTCCAGCTACTTTTAAAATCACATCTTTAGGTGCCGACCAGCCATTCAGTTTACCAGTCAGTTTTACGCCAATCAGTTTGGGCATTTTCAGTTCCCAGGCCATGCCTGCCATTACGTCCACCGCGTCGGCGCCGCCAACACCAATGGCTATCATTCCCAAACCTCCTGCATTTACCGTGTGCGAGTCGGTTCCAATCATCATTCCACCCGGGAAAGCATAATTTTCCAAAACTACCTGGTGGATAATACCAGCACCCGGTTTCCAGAATCCGATGCCATATTTATTTGATACCGATTCCAGAAAATCGTACACTTCCTTGTTGGCCGACTGTGCCACGCCAAGGTCGGTTTTTCCATCAACATGCGCCTGAATGAGGTGGTCGCAATGTACGGTTGATGGCACAGCAGTAGTTTTTTTACCTGAGTTGATAAACTGGAGGAGCGCCATTTGCGCGGTGGCATCCTGCATGGCTACCCGGTCGGGAGCAAAATCAACATAGTCTTTTCCCCGGCCAAATGCCTTTGTTTTCTGTGTTTCAAACAAGTGGGCATACAAAATTTTCTCAGCATAAGTAAGCGGACGGTTCAGTTCTTTTTTTGCTTTTTCAACCTTTGCAGGCAACTCATCATAAACCTTTTTAATCAAATTTAAATCGAACATGGTGTATCTTTTTTATTAATTGAATTTTTACCTGGTTAGTTGCCCAATTTAACAACAAAACCGGATAAAAAGTTCCGTTCAAATGCAAGTTACTTTGGTTTTTTGCGGCCTAAATATATAGATAATTATATATGAAAAAGTACACGGTGGAAATTCCGGGAAATTTTTTTCGGAGTAAGCAGAAATCAAAGGGTTTTAAGAATAAATCCAGGAGAATTCAGGGGAACCACTAAATCTGCCAATGGCAGAAATTCTTAACGTTCACTTGCAAGTTATCGTTGCGGATTTCGAAGGGAGACTTTGATATTACATTCAAACAAATACGATCATAATAAGAACAAATTGATAAATAAGGTCAATGAGAATTCCTCAGCGTCAACATCTTATTTCTCAGAAATGTCCGAAACCTTATAAAAAGAGTCTTGCCATTTTTTTTCAGATAGTCGATTCCTTCAAAAACTCCTGCAACTAACAGAAGGACCCCGACTATGAACAAAGCAAATTCTCTCTCGTCGCTCGCAATCCCTGTTTTTGCAAATGATTGGTAGGATAGTCCTAACAAGAGAATTAGCCAGATTAGCATTGTCTTTTTCATTTCATCGATTTTAAAATAGCAGATAAAGTTATTTAATATTTTCGCCAATCACATCAAATACTTAGTATTTTACGAATGCTTAACCTGCAATATTAGTACAGCAGAAAGTTAAAATCTGACACGATACAGAATGATATTATAAGTCTCTCAGGATATCAGAAGAAAAGAATCATAACCTTTTTAAAAATAACAGATGCCACTAACAGTCATTGTAAGTTCTTGAAAAACTTTGAAAATACAAATTTTCAGATACATAAAGAGATGAGCAAAGAGTGTATTTTCCCAGAGGGGCTAAGTCCCTCACGGGCAGGGAACCCACCACACGCCCCGAAGTGCTACCATTTTTTGTTTTCCATTAACCTCGAAAATCCGGTGTAAGGATGCAACTCTTTAATTTCGAACTGAATAAAACCACCTTTTACCAGCGGCAATTCTGAAAGGATTTTCTCCGCCTCATTTTTATCGTGGCATTCCAGCATCAGCACAGCACAATGGTTTTCATCGAAATAGATTTCGCGCAAAATATCTTTTTGCTGAAGTTCAAAAACTGCCTTCGCTTCTTCTTTCAATATTTCTTTAGCTGAATTTGCACTGAGTTTTTTCAGTTCGGTTTCTGTGGCAAGGATTTTCATGTGAAAGTTTTATTTTAAGATTCTACTGTTATTCCCTTATTTCTGAGTCTTCTGATTTGTCCGGATTGAACCGGATTCCCGGATAAATCAACAAACTCCAGGTAAGCAAGCGAAAAAAGTGGTGAAATATTCTGAATTTGGTTGTTGGCGAGGTTCAGTTCGCGCAGGTTGGTGAGGTATTCCAGCGAGTCGATATCAGAAATCCGGTTGTCAGAAAGATTCAGCATTTCAATCAACCCGAGATTTTCGAGGTGGCGCAGGTCGTCGATAAAATTATCCGACAAATCAATATTGACGGCATGAATGCAATACTGAATTCCGTCGAGGTCGTTAATATCTGACGATGCCATTTCAAACTCGTCGATATCTTCGAGGTAGTAAGCCGGGAAACTTATTTTTGTATGCCCGTACTGCCGGATTTTAACGGCTTCGTAAAAAGTAACAGGTTTGTTTTTCCTGTCACTCAGCTTTCCATTCATATTTTTTTTATCCGAATCTGATTGTACACTAAAACCATCATCGGCAAAATCCCATGCATAAACCGGCGAATAGTCAATATCTTCAAGGCTTTCGAGGGCGCTGGCCATTTCTTCGATGCGTTCAAGTTTCAGGATGTGCGAATAATTGAGCAGTGCATCAAAATTCTCAACTGCTGCCAGTTTTGAGATTTCTGAACGATGAAATTCTCCGCGGTCGGGGTGGTACAGTAGCATCAGTTTCGAAAAACCTTTGCCGTTCTCATCGATTTCAATCTTAACAAAATCGCTGATGATTTCGGCAATTTTTTGTAATGTACCGAATTGCTGGTTTTTGTAAAGATTGAGCAAAACCACCGAAATAAGATTCAGGTTTGCAGGCGAATAGCTTTCGAGTAAGTTATTTTTTAATGTTTGAATTTCCATGTTTTCTGTTTTGTGGGTGACGCGGTTTCCAAACCGCGTTTCATTCGGCGGTTCGCCCGCCTGACCATCGGGCAGGGAAACCGCCGCACCCGTTTTATTTCAGCATCGCCTGTTTTTTCAATTCTTCCGGCATTTTTTCGATGGCATAGCGAAGCGCAGTGCGTGGCATTACTGCTTTTTTACTCATCACATATTCAAAAACGGCTTGCTGATGAGCCTGACTGGCGGCTTTCAGCATCCAGCCATAACCTTTCTGCACAAGGTCGTCGCTATCTAATAGTAAAATATCGGCAATTTCAAAAATGTCAGTTAAAAACAAACCTTTCCGGGCCGGAATTATCAGCGAAACCGCTGCAGCACGTTTTACCCAGCGGTTTTCGGCGTGTGCAAATTCTTTCAGTTTCGAAATGAATTCGGGGTACATCATCACAAAATCGCCCACTGTGTGGTTGCAAAGTGTGTCGCACGATGCCCAGTTGCTTACATGGTTTTTTATCCAGCGTTCCAGAATTTCAAAATCGGCAGGCTCCATTTTTTTGCCGAGTTTTTCAGACCACACGCAGGCTACAAACGACTCTTCCATGTAACCCGACTGCCAGAGTTTTTCGCACACGGCAAAAATCTCTGCTTTTGTTTTGTCTTTTATTTCAGCAAAAATGTCTTTGGCAATTTTCTGCACTGTGGCCGATTTTACCCCATAAACGGTAATTTCTTCTTTAAAGAAATGTTCGCTTTGCTGACGGGTTTTTTCGTCGGCATTTTCGATTAGGGTTTGGCGGATTTTAGTGATGAAGTTTTCCATGGTTTTTATTTATTGTGTAAAATTAAAAACTATTGACAACAGAAATTTAAAAAAGATGTTGAATGCCGGATATGCAATAGTGAATGACAAACGTGTATGTTCAACCTGAAAAGTTTATAAATGAATTCCTTTATTTTTTTAATACCTAAGTGAGCAAATGCAAAGAATAAGTTCCGGTTAAAAGCTAAATGTCAGTCATTCACGACCAGAATTATTGCCTTCATCGTTTCGTTTTTGCGTGTTTTATTCTGTTGCAATAGTTTTGTTTTCGTTATAAAAACAACATAAAATGAACAAAACACTGGTTACAATCGGCGGTATTCTTTACCTTATCTTTGGCGTTTTTCACATGACCTTTATCAGATTCTTCAGTAAAAGCCCCGATTTTGCTCAAATCAAACCTTTTCTCTCGAAAATTATACAGATGCTTAACATTGGCGTAATTACCTTTTTCCTGATGCTGGGTGTTACTATGCTTGTTTACCACAATGAAATTCTGACGACAAAGCTGGGTCGTGCATTTTTGATTGTTTCGTCCGCCTTTTTCATTATCAGGGGAGCTGCCGAATTCTTTTTTAACGAACCTGTTCTGCCGTTGGTTGGAACTATGCTGGTTTGCAGTGTATTGTACATGGTGCCTGTGATTAACAGCAAAAAGTAGCAGTAACTGCATTTATAAAACATCCATTACCAGGAACTTGTTTGGAAACTGAGCAGCGGGTTTTAATTATTTCAATTGAATCCTCCACTTCAGCAAAGTTTCGTTTTCGCCGGTCTTTACAAAGCCGTTTTTTTCGAGCACCCGAAACGAAGCTGTATTCTGTTTTTCAGTATCGGCAATAATTGCACGAATTTCGGGTTGTTTTTTTGCCCATGTAATCATACCACCAACAGCTTCGGTCATAAAACCCAAGCCGGCGAAAATGTCATACGTACCATATCCAATCTCAATTTCTCCGTCGGCATTTGGCGCACCCACAAAACACAAATCGCCCACCATTTTGTTGTCTTTTTTCGAAATAAGTGTCCAAAGTGTTGAGTACAAATAGTTTTTCGAAGTATCCGCAACATTGGGCAAAATGGTCTGTTCGAGCGCTTCTTTCAGCTCTGGAGAAATTGACCTTGAAGTTTCATTCAGATTCAACTCCTCTTCCAGAGAATTGTCGTTCAGGATGTACTTTTCGAGTTGATTGTAGGTCAGTGGTTTGATAATCAGTCTTTCTGTTTCAATCATTTTTGTTTGTTTTTAATGTGAAGGAGGCAATTTTCTGCTGATTGAATTTCTTTATTATTTCAAGATGAAACTTTGTTCAGCACCTCAAAAAACACTTCCAATTTCTCTTTATCGAGTTTGCCATTCGAGCGCACACCGCTGCAGATGTCGATTCCAAAAGGCTGAACTGTTTCGATGGCTTCGCGCACATTTTGGCTGTTCAGTCCGCCGGCCAGGAAAACCGGCACTTTTACCTGTTCCCTGATTTGCCGGCTGAGATGCCAGTTGTGCACTCTGCCTGTGCCACCGAGTTCCTTGATATTCAGGTTTGGGTTGCCACTGTCGAGCAAAATGGCATCAACCGATTCCGAAATTTCCATGGCTTCGGCAACCGAATTTTCATCGAGCACATGAATCACCTGCACCAGTTTCACGCCGGGCAGTTCCCTGCGTAAAGTCTGATAATCGCGTCCTTCCAGCGCATCAACCAGCTGAATGGTGGAAGTGTAAACCTTTTTGTAGTGTGCAATAATATCTTCAGGTTGAATTTCGCTGGTGAGCAGAAAAGTGGAAACAGCCGGAGGAACCGAACGGGCAATCCGGGCAATCAAATCATCATCAATCACACCCGGACCGCTGGGCATTTTGCCAACCAGTCCCAGCGCCGAAGCGCCATACTCAATGGCTGTTTTTGCTTCATCAACACTGCCGATGCAGCATATTTTTACACGGACTTTTGTCATTTTTCAATGGAATTATAAATAAAAATCAGTCACAAATCTCCACAATTTTATCCACCCATTCAAATGCTTCTTTCCCGAACTGAAAATCGTCCTGTGTGTTAACTTCGGCTGTCATCACAACTATCAGATCTTTATCGGGAATAATACACACAAATTGTCCGCCATGACCGTGCATGTAAGTCATTTTCCGGCTTTCGTCCTTCCACCACAAATAACAAAACTGGAATGAATACATATCTTCAATTCTCACCTTTGTCATTTCCTCAATCCATTTTTTACTGACAATTTCATTGCCTTTCCACATACCGCTGTCGAGAATAAGCTGACCGAATTTTGCTATTTCGCGCGGTGTTGACATGATACCAAATCCGCCCAGTGTGGTTCCGTCTTTGTAATCCATCCATTCCATGTTTTTAATTTCCAGCGGATTGAAAAGCACTTCCTTCGCCCAATCCCGCGTTTTCATTCCGCTGGTTTGCTGAATAACACACGCAACAAGCTGCGGGTCGCAATCTTTGTAAAAAGCTTTTTCGCCCGGATTGTTTGCAAGAGGAAGTCCTAAAATGAAATCAGTGATATTGGCCGGCAGTTGTCGTAAAATATCATCCGACTGGCCGCTTAATCCATCGTTGCTGTAGCCGATACCCGATTTCATGGTTAACAACTGTTCTATGGTAATTTTCTTTTTTTCAGGATAATCTGCTGTTTCGGGTAAGTAGCGTCCAATGCTGTCGGTTACGGAATGAATCAGACCTTTTTCAAGCGCAATTCCGGTGAGCAGTCCCACCACCTGTTTGGTACAACTCCACATGGCACGCGGTGTGGTCTGGTCAGAGTCGTCTTTTGTGTAGCTTTCGGCCACCAGATTTCCGTTTTTGAAAACCAGCAGACTGCGCGCCTGCCAGATGTCCTGGTCGGCATGAAAATCAGCGTAAATTTCTCCTATTTTCTGAGCATCGATTCCTTCATTTTCAGGAGACGATAAATTCCACCCATCATTGATTTCTGACGGTGTATAAGAAACAAAAGGTTTCTTCAGTTCATCTTCATGCAGGCACGAACTCAGCAACGGGATTATCAGTAAAAGCAGGTATTTCTTGTTCATTTTATTGGTTTTTCGGGTTGAAAGTGAGTTTAAGGTTGTGACAAACCATGGATATTTCAGGTGTTTCGAAATACCCGGAATAGTTAAAACAATAGGCCCATGTGATGCGTGAAGCAGGTTTTGGTTTCCACGACAATTCAAAATCGGTTGTATTGAATTTGTTAAAGGTTGAAAACGTCAAATCAGAATTTAGGTGTTTAATGGCGTGTTTAAAACCGATGTCGTACCAATAAGGATTCCGGTAATCCGGCTGCCTCGACGTGAATCCACAAACTGAAAATTTTAACCGGGCACTCAGCGATTGACCTGCAACAGTAAAATTGTACAGGGTGTTAACTCCCAGACTGATATTGGTAAACCAGTAGTCGAAAGCCGATTGCAACTGCGGGTAAAGCGTATATTTGTATTCGAATTTCACCAAGGGACCGACTGCAAAAGTGTTTTTACCAGAAGTGCAGAAAAGGTATGAAATTTCGGCTGGTTTCAGGTAAATATCAAGCGCGGGAATGCCTTTTGAAAATGGGATACTGACACCAATTTCGTTTTCGATACTGAAGATTCGGTTATTTTCTTTTTTGGCCCAGTAATGTCCGTATTTTACATTTACGCCACTAAAAACGAGCCCAAAATTGGCGCTCTCTTTTATCTGTTTGAAACCTGTCGAAAAATAGAAATTGCTGCTGATTTCTTGGTCCTGTGCCGGACATTCCATCACAAACAGCAACGCGATAAGAGGAAGAATCGTTTTTTTCATTTACCCGGGTTTTTCAATTTTTTTTCAGTTTTCTGAAATGTTGCAATAAGAAAAAATCAATCACAAGCACCAGCAAATTCCATATAATCAGCGCTGCAAAACCTGCCGGTGAAAAGAGCCAGTTCATATCGAAAGATGTCATTAACGCAGAAACTACGCTGCAAATTCCGTTTGCAAGAAAAAGTATTTTCAAAGTTTTGGCAGTTTTTCCTTCCTGAAAAATATATGCCATAAAAATGAATGACAGTCCGATTCCACCCCAGCCATACATTTCGAGCGCCCAGGCAAACGAGCCCGGATTGGCCATGGTAAAAATGGGAAGAATAGTTGCCGTTTCGGGTGGATTGTTGTTGGCGAGATAAGGAATGTAGGTGGTTTGAATGATGTAGTTGAGAAAGACAACCGTGGTAAAAACCACGTTAATCATCAACCCAGACAACGCCTGAATTTTCCGGCTTTCGGGTGTAATTTTGTAAAGGACGATAAATGTCAGCAGCGATCCGATGACCAGAAAGTAACCACAAAAAAAGGTGGCTGTTTGCAACGGATGAAACGATTCGACAAACAATGCAGCGTCGCGCCACGGCGGCTGCGGGGTGAATATCAGCGACAAAACGGGAAACACCAGTCCAGAAAACACAATTCCGAACATGTTTGTAATCACCGCAACGCGTCCGAATTTTATATACTGTTCATTCATTTGATTCATTGTTTTCTTTTGGCTTTTCGGCAGAATATAGTCCAAAAATATCTGGTGAATGTTGAGTCTCAAAGATATTGATGCTGAATGGCTTGAATCTGGTTGTGAATGGCGGGTTTCAGGAATCAAAATCTATTCCTTCCTGAGCTCCAGCGGATATTCCGTTCCACGCTGATTCCAGTTCCCGCGGATAATTTTGGCATTTCTGTCGAGTTTGCCCAAAAAAGTTGCACTGGCCACGCCTACCACACAAACAATGTTGTCGCCCTCAATTTTTAATGCCGAAACCGGGATTCCAAAAGCACCCTGGTCAGGACTGTCAAGCACTGGAACCAGTTTGTTGTCAGCTTTTTTAAGGTGAAGCACAAATTTGGTGGTGTTGCCAAACTGAGTCAGTCCGCCGGACCAGGTCCCTTCAAAATCTGCATCGTAAGCAGCATTTGCTTCACCGTTGCTTTTGTTCCAGTTTTTACGGTTCAGGCCCATCTGAAAAAAATCGAATGCATCTTTTCCTAATACTTCTTCCAATACATTCAGGAAAATAACCGTTGTGCCGCCCTGGTTTTGAACAAAAGCAACGTTCAGCAAGGCAATAAATTCTGTCATTTTTTCTTCGCCATATTTCTGTCGGAGTGTGTTAAGCAGAACTGTGGGTTTGTAGTACCGATTGATGTGACTTTCCCACGAATCGCCGGTGGTTTCCAGTATTGAAAGTTGCGTGGCGCTGTTTTCGATGGCCACATTGTATTCATCGAGGAGCAGGGTTGCAAATTCAGTTCCGATAAATTTTTCGCAAGCCAGAAAAGCCGAAAATTCAGCCAATCCCTCGTTTATCCAGTAGTCTTCCCAATTGGCTTTACTCCACAAATGCGCAATTTCATGAGAATTCAACTGAAAATCGCGGGCAAATCCCCACGAGTTATTTAATTGTTCAAATGCAAATTTTTCAGAAACAACAATTACTGAACCGCGTGCGTAACCTCCGGCCGAACGGGGCGAGTAAATTATTTTAATAAGGTTATTCGAACCTTCAGAATTATAAAGGTTTTGGTAAAATTCAACGGTTTTTGACAGTTTTTTTATCATTTTACCAATGTAATCCTCTGGCAGTTTTGTGTAATAAATTTCAATAGTATATCCGGGGGCAGCGACCACCGATTTTTTCATGCCTTTTGAACCTAACAATGAAATACCATAAACCGGCTTTACCGATTCAAAACTATATTGTTTCTGTTCGCCCGAAAAGGTTTCACTGGTTTGCACGCCATTGGTTACCAGACTGAAATCAGAACTTATATCAATTTTAAGCGAAAATGGTATTGCCCGTCCAATTTTTAATTTTGGATACCAGTCAATCAGGTCAGTCAGTTCAAGCATTTCCGCATTCAACCGGTTTTGATTACTGATTGAATTCGGAAAATTTTCTGCTTTGATGGTTCCCGAGTATGAAATGACAAGATGCCCGGGACGAAACGGCAGTAAATATGCTGTTGAGAATTGCAAATCAGCAGGTTTTGTTTTTTCGCAGAAAACTATTTTTCCATCGGCGATAACCGATTCAATTTTAAAATCGCTGGCAAGCAGAATGATTGTGTCCTGTGGAAAACTGTATTCAATGGTTCCTGAAATCATTCCCGTAGCCGGTTGCAATTTCAGTTTTAAATCCACTCTTGCAGTTTCAATTTTCGGGTTGCCTGCAAAAGCTGTAAACAGCGCTAATCCGAAAGCGGTTAACAAAGTAGTTTTTTTCAAATTCATGACTTTGGTATATTGTTAGTTTTCTGTGCTTTGCAGTATCAACCGGTCGATAACATTTGCGATGATATTGGCTGAAGGCGCACTGTAATTCGACAAAACAATGGCAGTGTAACCCTGACTCACATATTTCTTAAATTGACAGTTCACACCACTACCATCGCCCTGGTGCGAAGCGGTTTGCCCCGCTGTATTGTTTGAAAGGAAAAAGCAGGAACTATGAAATGAGGCATTCAACTCCGGGAAACCGGTGAAAAGCTGTTTTGTGTTTTCGGGCGAAAGCAATTTATTGTTTTGCAAAGCATTGTCGAAAAGCAGCAAATCTTCTGCAGTGGAGTACACTCCTCCCGACGGGCAACCTTTCAGAATTCTTGTTCCCTGGTGGTCGGTCCAAGTAAAATCATCGTTTTGCCAGATTTTTGTGTAACCGGTGGCCCGGTTTTTTACAGGTTCATCTTTGCTAAAGCCTCCCGAGTTTACCATTCCCGACGGAATAAAAATATGGTTGTTCAGGTATTGGAAATATTCTTCTCCAGAAACCGACTCTATAATCACACCCAACAATAAATACCCGGTGTTGCTGTACTGAAACCGGCTGCCGGGTTCAAAGCATAATTCACTTTTAAAAACAAGTGGATTATAATCGTTTAAATCTCTGAAGGTCTGTATTTCGCATTGTTTGTAGATATCGGTAAAATAATCACCCAGCCCCGAAGTGTGCGTCAGCAGGTGGCCGATTTGTATTTTGGTACTTATTTCAGCAGGCAGCCAGCCTGCGGTCAAATATTTGTCGATTGTATCATCGATTTTGAGTTTTCCCTGTTCCTGCAATTGAGCTATTGCCAGCCCGGTGAAGATTTTCCCGACCGAGGCCAGATTAAACTTAATGTCAGTTTTATTGGGTATTTCGTATGCAATATTTGCTTTGCCAACCGCTCTTTTGAAAATCGGATCCCCGTTTTTTGAAAGCAAAACAACTCCCGAGAATTCATCTTCTTTTTCGAGCTGAGAAACACACTTCCCGAGCTTTTCAACAATTTCTTTATCTGAAATTGGCTGTGAATGAGAACCGTTATTATTCGTTTCTAAATTTTTAATCGAAGTCATTCCGCTCACCTGTATTTCATTTTCACGACTTACCGGTATTTCGAGAGTTACCTGCGATTTTGTCAACCGGTTTAAAAGTTTGAGTTGAATCAATTTTTCACCGGTTGTGTCGGTTGTCAGGTATTCATAACCGAGTCCGCCGGTTTCATAATAGAAAGCCATGTTGAATGTTACGAATGTTTCGAAAGGAATTTTTGCAAACAGGTTTTTACTGGTGTTTTTTACAAGAAAATCCTTTAATGTTTTTCTGCTGCCACTGTTTAAAGCCAAAAAATAATCGTTTACAAATTGTTGTGTTGAACCAGTCGGAAGTACAACTTGTCTTTCGGCTACTACCTGTGCTGATGAGGTTCCGTTCAGCAGAAATATCCATAATATCAATTGAATTAATTTATTGTATCTCATTTGTTGATATTTAAGTCGATAAAAAATCGCCATCTACAATCAGCAGTTTCACGCCATTTTTGCTGAACGAACGATGTTCACTTGCATCGTCGGAAACAATGTAAGTCATTCCGGGCGTGAGTAAGTTTGTTTCACCGGTTTTAAGCTGGTTTTCAACTTCGCCTTCAAGACAATGCACAATGTGACCTTTGCTGCACCAGTGGTCGGCAAGGTAGCCGGGCGAATATTCAACAACACGAACACGAAGTCCATCAAAATTCAGGGTTTTCCAGAATGCTGAACCTGTTTCTCCTTTATGTTCTGTGGCTTGAATTTCGGTCCAGTCGGTTACTAAAAATGGAATTGGTTTCATTGGCGTAATTAAGTTGTGGTTTTATAAATAAGCTTTCATGCAGATTTCATTTATCATAAATGACTTCTGAAAGAGTTGTCAACAATCGGATTGACAAGAAAAGGAGGCAAACCGAGCTGATTTACGGTGGCCCGGCAAAAATCCAGTGGTGCAGTTTCGGTTCCCAGGTAGTTTGCTTTTACTGCAACATCAATCATTTCAATCCACGACCTTCCTTCGGCAATCAGTTTATTAATTTCAATTGCATCCGAAAAAGCGGGTGTCCACGAGGTTAATAGTATTTCGTAATCATTGTTATTTTCAATTGCTTGCAGTGAATCGAGCAATTGCCGGGCGTTATCGTAGTTTGGTATGTCGCCTTTAAGAGGGATTGAATCAGCGGTGAACAACACTTTTTCATTTTGAAAAAGTAGATTTACCGAACCGGCTGAATGTCCCGGAGAATGGATAATCTTTGCTGTTTGGTGATTTCCAGAAACAAGAATTTGCCCGTCGTAAATATATTCGTCAATTGTTACCGACTGGTCAACCAGGTTGATGAAACCGGGAACGGGCCGCTCTTTTTCCTGCGTGGCGATGTTTTCAATCCATTTTTTTTCTGCGGGGTGAGCCAGAATTTTACAACCTGTAAGTTCCTTTATCCGGGCAGCACTGCCAATATGGTCGGGGTGCGAATGTGATAATATCATTGTTTCGATTTCGTTGTGCGAACGACCATTTTCAGCAAGATAAGCGAATATTTTTTCCTCGCTGTCCTTAACTCCGGTATCGACAAGCGTAATTTTTTCGCCAAATATCAGCAATACATTTACAAAACGTGGAAGCACTTTTTGGGGAGAAAGACGGATGTTAAAATCTATCCGTAACAAGTGGATGTTGTCTTTGATTTTCATTTTTTTACATTGTATTTTATCTCTTCAAGGCTGAATTCGAGGTAGCAGAAATCGCCTTCGGGACGTTTGTAAATTACATCGGCTTTTGATGGCAGGAAATATTCGCCAAATTTTTTGTATTCTTTAACCGGGGTTTCCCACGGATTGTTGATGTAAATTTTTCCGTCGGAAGTTTCAAAACGGTCGAAACTGAGGAAATTCACCAGTTTATCTTCCTCATCGAAAGTAAGAATGGCACTGACAGTGATTTGCCCGTTGGTAAACGTGGCTTTTACCTGGCCGGTGTCCATCGTTTCCCAGGTTATGTTTTTATTGATGAGGCTTCCGGGTGCCATAAAACACATGTCGTTCAGTATGGTTACGGTTTCGCCCTGGTTCATTTCGGGGCCTTTTGCATCAACCACTTTGAACAGATTGAGCAATTTGATGACCATTGTTGCTGTTTCGTTTTTATACAGGTGAAGCCCAACTGCCGGAACTCCCGTTTTAACTGCACGGATATAAAATGCACGGAAAGGGTTTTCAAAAAAATTGTACTGCTCTGATGTAAACTGCATCCAGCCCGACTTTTCGGAGGAGCGGATTTGACCGCTGGCTTTCAGAAAGAAGTTGAAAATTTTCTCTTTTCCCAAAAATCCGGTTAAACGAATGTATCTTTTTACTGCTTCGGGCATGTGTAGCATGTCGTTATCAGTCAGTATTTCGGGTGTTCTGTATTGCTCGGATTCTAATCGCAACAAAACTTCTTTCAGGTATTTCTTTTTCATTGGATTGATTGCTTTTGCATTTTCAAAGCCATTTCCCATTGGTTTACTGAATTGCGGAATCCCAGTTTATTGAGTGTTTCGCCAAGATAATTTTCTGCTTCCACATTCAGCACAATAATTTTCTCACTTTCAGTGTGTTTTGCCAGTTCTGCAATCAAATGCGCTTCCAGTCCCCAATGTTTCCACTCTTCCAGAATTCCGATTTGCGGGATGTCGCCTTTGGTTTTGTGAATAAAACCGTACCCAAGTATTTTGCTGGTACACGACAGCGAAACACAGGTATAGCTTTCGCTCACATTCATAACCGATTGGTTTTCGTTTTGCCAGGTGGGTGGATAAAGCCGATAAAGTTCTTCGTACTGAAACAGGGTAGCAGGGTTGGTCACAGTAATTCCAAAACTACGGTCAGGAACCGGTCGGAGTTCATTTTTCCCAATCTCAAAACATTCCAGTTTCCGGGTTTTTGCAAAACCGTGATTTTGGTACAATTTTATTGCCGGAGTATTGTTTTCGAGCACTTCGAGTACAAATTGGTGAACCTGTTCTTTGCGTAAAATAAGCAGTAGCTCCTTCAGCAGCATTTCACCAATGCCTTTTCGCTGGTATGCTTTTATTACACCGGTGCCACCATCGTAACACACTTTTTGTCCGTTTATTTTGCGGTAGCCGGTTAAAATAAAACCCACCAGCAAGTCGCCATCGAAACAGCCCACCGACCAGTCGGGGTTGAGGTCACGGGTTACCATCATCTCCTGCAGTTTATTGAGCGGCATATCAATGGGGACTTCGTATTCCGAAAAAGCGTCGATAAAAGCTTCGTGAATCTTTTCAACGGGAGTGCCGGAGAGTTTTTTAATTTGTAAACTGTTCATTTGTAATACTTTTTTATCTCAGGAATCGAGAAAATTTTCATGCTTCATAAGTTGTTTTTCTAAAGAACCGGATGATGCAACCCACCCGGGTTCTGTATTCGGCATACTGTTTCCCGAAATGTTTTAACAGTTCCACCTCTTCTTCCTTTACAAGTATGATTGTGGCAACACACATTACAATTGCCGAAAGTAAAAAAAGCCAGTTGTTAAAAACGAGCCATAGTGAAGGCAGAATAAAGAGAATCCAACACGAATAAATGGGGTTTCGCGAGCAGGCAAACATACCAGTGGTGAGTAATTTTCCTTTCGGAAAATTGCGTGAGAATTGCACGATTGATGATACAAAGAATACAATCCCGATTGCCAGCCAAAGCCATCCGGCTGTTTTAAACGCCGGATAATTCAGTATTGATAATTCAGCTGATGATACGAACCAAACTTCGGTAATAGTGGCTGCAAGCAAAAAAGGCGAAGTGCGGAGAATGATTCGTGGTCCAACACCACGGGCATCGAGACCAGACGGAGATGTAAAAAACTGACTCATGTTTTTTTTTTTTTTGATGCTATTTTCTGATTCTGTCTGTAGTATTCATTCTGTTATCAACAAGCACTGCTTCGTTTTCATCGTTGAACTCCGGGATTTCAGATGCAGGTTTCGTTTTTGTGTGTTTTGTGTTTTTTCCTCTCGCGATTCTGTTCGCCGGGTGTAACAAAACAGCAGACATTAATGAAATTTCGCCAAGGTTAATCTTGTTTCCACAGGTTGAAACCGCCAATGTACCCAATTGTTGTTTTTGATATCCGGGTAAAGTAATTTCAATGTAATAACTACCCGAATCGAGCATCGAGAAGGTAAATTCACCAAACTGGTTGGTCAGTGTTCCGGCAAAGAGTGTTGAATCGGTAGCTGAGTAAAGCGCCACATTCACAAACTCAAGTGGTAGGGTAGTGTTCTCATGGTGGATACGCCCGGTAATTTTTCCCGGATTTGCAATATCAACACTTTTGGCTTCGACGGCAGCGGCAATCAGGGTGAATAATACTGTAAAGGGTAAAATCAATACATAGTAGTTTCCGGCTTTCATGGTTTTTGTTTTCTGTATAATTGTTGCTCAAATTTTGGGATTTATAAATTAACCTGAAAAATTTTTCCGCTGAACAGGTGAATTTTGAAGATGAACGACGAAATAAAGTGAATGAGTAAACTGGTTGAAAACAAATTGGTAGTTGGGGAGCGTGTGGCTTTGTTTTGAATAGGGTACGATATTTAACAACGGAAAAATTGTGTCTAAATACGAGTACTAAGTAATGAAATTTATTTGTTGTCGTATTTTAAATCACTCACACCCTGCCCGACAGCTGGTAAGGCGGGCAAGCCACCGAATGGTGTCTTCGCCCCAATCATTTAAAGAGGTGCAGAGTTTACCCGATGTCAATCTGGCGAACTCGGGGTGAGTGAAGAAATTGAAATATAACATTTTATATTTCATATTACTTAATTGGAAAACGATGAAACAAAATTGGGCAATGGCTCAAAATGGTTTTAAAACTATTTTTAAAGCTAAAAAATAACATCATAACCGAATAAAAACCAATTAACAGGTAAAAAAATAAATGCAACCCCTGAAAAAAAGAGTTCATAAAAATTGAGATTAAAAATCCGGTTTAAACTCAGCCGGTGAAATCGATGATGAATTAAACTTCCGTTGTAAACTTCTCCGGAAATTTCCCAACAACCCCTTTTTCGCGATAAAAATCTTTCATGCGCTTAATGTCTTCTTTTGCATCGCCGGAGAGTTCGAATTTATGGCCAATGGTGATTTCTTTTTTCCCCCAGTCGAAACTGCCCAGATAAACCGGAACATTTGCCATTGTTGCGATGGTGTGAAAACCTGCTTTCCAGTTTTTTGTACGCTCACGGGTTCCTTCGGGAGTTAACGCCAGGTGAATGTGGTCCATGTCGTGAAACAACTGAATGGTTTGCCTCACCACATTGGCCCCTTTTGAGCGGTCAATCGGGATGCCACCCATTTTTTTCAGAAACCAGCCAACGGGCCAGAAAAAGAATTCTTTCTTTATCAGAATCCGGGCATGTCCGCCAATGGAAGTGTAAAAAAAGTATGAGATTACAAAATCCCAGGCACTGGTATGCGGCACCCCGATAATAATGATTTTTGGCTCGGGTGCAACTCCGCCAACAGTTTTCCAGCCCAGAATTTTAAGCATGAATTTGCAAAACAACCTCATTTTATTCAATATTTTTAATTTCGATAGCGTTGGCTTGTGCAAACCGGGTAAGCAAATCTTTTGCTAACGCAATGGCACTATTAAGTTGCGGAGATAATCCATAATCGATAATTATCATCAAAAATCTTTTGGTATCCATCGAAACCGAAGTACGTTCTGAGTCGCTGGTTGGTGTTCCGAATGCGCCTGCTGCATCACGAAATACCGGCATTCCCTCAATGTTTAGCTCTCCGCGCCCAATTCCTATGTAAGGCTCCTTTGACCGTCCAATACCAAAAACCACGTCGCCTTCAATTTTATCAGCATCGTAACCACCAATTGAAAATCCGGTTGAAATGGAAACAAGATTCAGTAAATCAACCACATTGTTAATTTGATAAATCTCGTTTCGGTTCACCACCCTGCGCAAAAGCGCTTCTGCCGAGAGCCGGTAACGTGCAGGGTCTTTCCCGCAAACTTTGTAAGCATTGCGCGAAGCAGCAATCGCAGAAATTCTGCTGATTTCATCAATCTGAAGTTTGCCTGCCAGTTCGGCTACCTTTTGTTCCACCGCTTCCCACAAATCATCATTCTTTTGCTGCAATATCACATCACATAAAATACATACAAGTTTTACTTCAGGCACTTTTGCCTTCAATTCTTCAGAAACTGAAATATTTTGCATTGCTGTTACAACTGAAATCGGAACCAAAACTATAAAAACAAGAGAGATTTTAAAAAAGATAGATGCTAAAAAACAAAGACCGCTGCAAAACCTGCAACAGCCTTTGAATCTGTTTAATGGTAAAAAGTAACTATTTATTTAAAACTGCCGCCTTCTGAATAACTTCACCTTTTGAATATAAAACCACCTGGTAAACTCCTGCATTCAATCCATCGGCCTGAACTTTTACAGTATGGATTCCGGGTTGTTCCCTGTCGCGTTTAATCACTTTTACCATTTGTCCGGCTGAATTTACCAAACGTATTTCAATATCCCTTGTACTTTCTGTTAAGTAGGTAATATTGAAACTTCCGCTGGCCGGATTCGGGAAAAGTTTCAGGAATTCAAAGTCCGTTTCTCCCTTTTCGTTGATTGCAGTATTGGTGCAATCAAATTTTATTTGCTTTTCACATTTCTCTCCATTCGAAAGGTAAATTACATAATTCACGGTTACAACTCCTGTTTGTTTGGCATCGAAACAAGTAACAAGATCGGCGGCACAACCACCGGCATTGAATGTCCAGCTGCTTTGTCCGGCATAACCGGCTGCAATTGGTCCGCAGTTCCAGCTTGCCGACGAAATCGTTCCGTTTGTTACTGAAACCTGGACTGAATCTACTTCACATTTCGAGCGGATTTCGGTACAACAACCAGCCACACCGTTGTTGCCGGGTACCTGGCGAACATCGATACTGTCGCAACAGTTCTCCGAAGTTGCTTCGCAATCAAGTTCGATAATTTTTTTGCAGGTTTCGCCGTTCTGGAAAGTGATAGTGTAGGTAACAATTACAATTCCTGTTTGAATTGCATCGAAACAGTTCGTCATGTTCACCACGCAACCGCCCGGTGCAAATGTGTAGCTGCTTTGTCCAACATAACCTGTTGGTACAGTTATACAATTCCAGCTCATTGATGAAATTGTTCCGTTCTGAACGTCAACCTGAACCGCTTTTACTTCACATTCGGTTATCAGGTTTACACAACAAGTTGCTGTTCCTTCTGCATCAATTACTTTTTCAACTTTAGTTTTATCACAACAGGTTTCTGCTTTGCAGTCAAGTTCTATCTGCTTTTCGCATTTTTCACCGTTTGAAAGATAAATCACATAATTCACCGTTACAACGCCTGTTTGTTTTGCATCGAAACAGGTTACCAAATCGGCGGCACAACCACCGGCGTTAAAAGTCCAGGTGCTTTGGCCAGCATATCCGGCGGGGATTACCCCGCAGTTCCAGCTTGCCGACGAAATCGTTCCGTTTGTTACTGAAACCTGGACTGAATCTACTTCACATTTCGAAATAACCTCTGTACAACAGGAGTTCATTGTCGGATTCTGAACTGTACGAACTTCGATACTGTCGCAACAATTCATCGAAGTTGCTTCGCAGTCGAGTTCGATAATTTTTTTGCAGGTTTCGCCGTTCTGGAAGGTAATCGTGTAAGTAACGATTACAATTCCGGTTTGCAAAGCATCAAAACAGTTGGTCATATTCACCACACAACCGTTCGGCGCAAAAGTGTAGCTGCTTTGTCCAACATAACCTGTTGGTACAGGTACACAATTCCAGCTCATCGATGCAATCGTTCCGTTCTGAACGTCAACCTGAACCGCTTTTACTTCACATTCGGTTATCAGGTTTATACAACAAGTTGCTGTTCCGTCTGCATCAATTACTTTTTCAACTTTAGTTTTATCACAACAGGTTTCTGCCTTGCAATCGAGTTTTATCTGTTTTTCGCATTTTTCTCCGTTCGACAGGTAAATCACATAATTCACTGTTACAACGCCTGTTTGTTTTGCATCGAAACAAGTAACAAGGTCGGCGGCACAACCACCGGCATTGAATGTCCAGTTATTCTGGCCAACATATCCGGCTGCAATTGGTCCACAGTTCCAGCTGGCCGACGAAATTGTTCCATTTACAACAGAAACATGGATGGAATCCACTTCACATTTCGAGCGGATTTCGGTGCAGCAATTATCTAAACCACTTGGGTCTTGTGTTGTTCGCACCTGAATACTGTCGCAGCAGGATGGCGGGGTAGCTTCACAAATCAAATCCATCACTTTTGTGCATTTTTCTCCATTGCTGAAATAAATTGTATAAGTAAGAATTGCAACACCGGCTTGCGGGAGATTAAAACAGGTTGTCATATCAATTGCACATCCGTTGGCCGGAAAAGTAATATTGCTTTGTCCGCTGTAGCCAAACGGCAGCGGGCCACAATTCCACGCTACAGACCCGATTGTTCCACCAAAAACATCGATATTAATTGAATCAACATCGCACTTGGTTTTGATGCGGGCACAACAACCAGCCAGGCCATTTGCATCAGAAACCCTTTCAAATATTATACTGTCGCAGCACAGCGGTGTAACAGCCACGTTCAGACACACCGGAGGAGAAGCCACCGGAGTAAGCGCAACCGACTGCGGCGAACCATTCAACAAAAAGCTGGCTGCTGCTATTGCTGCAAAATCGTTACAAACCGTTTGTCCGTTTTGTGCTGTAAGCGGAATTCCGATATCAAAATCCTCGCGCAGGTTTTTGCCAGGCGCCAGGCTGTACGAACCATAATTCAATCTGATGTTTGAAGTTGGCGTTGCACCCCAGGTAGTTGTGAAACAACCCGAAGCTACATAAGGCGGAAGACAGATATTTAATCCGGGGGCCCACTGAATCACCGGCGTTGGCGCTGGTCCGGCAGGAGAAAGCGAGGTAACATGATTCCCGATATAAGAAACACTAAACTGACTGCCGCGACTGATGCTTCTGTTAAATATCAGCCAATCGTTGGGAGCATCATCCTGCGGAAGTAAATCAATTAAACTGATGGATGAAAGCGGCACATTTGAAGTGTTTTTATAATTCAGCCTGTATTTTACTGTACTACCGGGCGAAACAGTTCCGCTGCCGGTGAAATTTACGCCATTATCAGTACTTTCAAGTTTTGTCACTTCCTGTCCGAATGAGGCTGTAATTAATACATTCACCGTATTTGAAGTTGTAGTTCCGGTAAGGTTCCCGCCTGAAATCTGGAACAAATTTGGTGTAACTCCCGGCAATGCAAGACCGTCAACCACCACATCAAATTCGATATAATAATAAGGTAAACCGTAAGTTCCGTAATATCCGCAGTAGGTTGAATAAAACAACTGGCAATCGGAAGCAATCGATGGAAGTGTCCATTGCAGGCTATTTCCTGCATGAGAAGTTGTAACTCCCGACCAGGCTGTTGTTCCGGAAGGTGGAGTTGAACCGGTTGAACATCCGGGGTTGTATGTACTGGCCACAAAATAGGCTTCATTTCCCAGATAAGTAAAGTTTGAATGCAGCAAATCCTGAATGTTTGCTCCTGTCATTGCAGCGCTTCCAATATTCTGCACCCTGATTCTGTACCTGATGGTGTCGCCCGGTTCGTAACTGCTCTGTGGCGAACAAATATCCTTGTAAACGCAAGGTTTCGGGGCACCGGCATCCACAGTAAACGAAACGCACGATTGCGGAAGTGTCAGTCCGTTTGCCAACCCGTTAAACGATGCACAGTTGGTAACTACAGTTCCCGTGGGGTTCGGATTAACAGTAAAATAAACATACATATAAATACAACCTGCAACAGGGAGGCTTCCAGTCATCTGAAACTGAAGATTGTTAACTCCTGTAAGTGTACCTGATGTGTAGTAATTATTGATACCCGTGGCAAACGGCGAACTGTTGACATTCAGGTTCATGGTAGTGGTTGCATTGGCACCCCAGATTGAAACTGAATTTACTGTTACTCCCGAAGGAATTGCATCATCGATGTTAAAAGCTGAAAGCGGTACATTTCCGTTGTTACAGAAAACAATAGTGTAAACTCCTGTGCAACCAGGAACGCGGTTGGCCAGTTGAATATATTTGCCAAATTGTCCGCTGGGATTTGCAGGCGTTACAGTTATGCAGGTTTGGTTACTGGTATCTGAATACTGTTGTGTGCAACTCACCCCGGTAAGTGTTGCCTGGTTCAGAATCTGTGTGTTTACAGGAAATGAACCAACCGGATATTTTACTTTGATATCGATCCAATAATAAGCCCAGGGAATTGCGGCATCGAGTAACTGGGTCGGGCAGTTTACATTCCAGGTAATGGTTCCGCCTGAAAAAGAAACACAGCTGGGATTAGTACTCGAAACAAAAACAGCTCCAGCCGGTAAAACATCCTGTACAACTGCGTTGCTCATGTTCTGCTGACCAGTAACATTACCAAAATAAGGACTGTCCTTCAAAACTGATAACCGATAAGTAATTGTATCGTCGGGAGCCATAATATAGCCACAGTTGCCGCCATTCGGATTTACACTTGCTTTTGCGATAATGGTTTTGTTTACCTTCCAGGGTATTGCTGCTGTAGCTGTAGTCGAAACATAAGGCGTTGATTCCCATTTGCCATCGACCATAATTTCGGCTTTGTTACGTGCTGTTTCTCCGTTGCATGTAACTCCCTCCGGAAATTTTACCACAATGGTAAAAGACCCCATCGGAGCGCACGAGCCCGGTAATCCGGTAAGATTATAAGTTACTAAATTGCCCGCAACGTTGGTTACCGGCGTAACTGTACAAACCGGACCGGCCGAGGTAACACTGACCACCTGCAATGTTGACGGCACCAAATCCTGAATGGAAATGGATGAAGTACCCGCAGGCGCTGAAAAAATAATGGTGTAGCTGAAATTCACCCCGCTGGGGATGCTTGTGTTGCTTACCACTTTTTTGAGCGACCAGCCATTTTCGGTCCACAATGCCTCATTCGGGTTGTTCTGAGAAAATGCCTGAAAAGGCAAATTGAGCGAAAGCAATAAGAACATTATAATACCTGAAATTCTGTCCTTAAAAACTTTGAAATTATTTGGTAATTGAACTTGTGCGAATGAGAAGTCCGGGTTAAGGTAGCAGTTTTTCATATCGGTTATCTTTGGTTAAATTATGAATTCAACCAAAGATATGAATATTTAAAGAGTTATTAATCTTTTATTAATATTCTTTTTACAAGTACTACCAGTAAACGCAAAAAAAGCTGAATACCCATTGAATATTCAGCCCTCCTGCATTTTAATACTTTATCTTTAATTAGTCGGCCAAAAGTTTATCAGCCATTGCATCAGCAAGTTTGATAAGCTCTTCGCGGTTGTTTGGTTTTAAAGCGCCTTTCTCCTCAATAGGCTGATATACAAGTTCCCATTTGATTGTTTCGGCAAAAGTCATCAGGTTTTTAACACCACCCCCATTCCACAAAAAATTGCCAAAAACTCCGAGATAATGATTTTTGGGTGCCATATGTTCAATGGTAGAAAGCAGAATCTCCACGTTCGGGAACATTGCGTTATTGTATGCGGCACTTCCAACGATAAATCCTTTGTACTTAAAAATATCGTTGATGATGTACGATGAATGTGTTTTCGAAGCATCGTAAACCCTGATGTTTTTGATGCCGCGTTCGGCAATACGGCGTGCAATTACTTCGGCCATTTTCTGTGTGTTTCCATACATCGAACCATAAACAATCACAACACCTTTATCAAGGTCGTACGAACTCCATTTGTTGTAGCGGGTTAAAATCCAGCTCAGGTCGTTGCGCCAAATCGGACCATGAGTTGCGGCAATCATTTTTATATCGAGCGGAGCCAGTTTCTGAATGGCGCGTTGTGTGTGCGGGCAGTATTTTCCAACAATATTTGTAAAATAGCGCATCACCTCAATCTCGTAAAAATCGAGGTTAACTTCGTCGTCAAAAACACCACCGTCCAAAGTTCCGTAGCTTCCGAAAGCATCGCCTGAGAAAACAATTTTGTTGGTTTCTTCAAATGCCACCATTGTTTCGGGCCAGTGAACCATTGGGATGGTCTGGAACTGTATCTTAAATTTTCCGAGATCAAGTTTGTGGTCATCGTGTACAACAAGCACATTTTCAGGTACCATGTAAAAACTTTCAACAAAAGCGAAAGTCTTTTTATTTCCCACAAGCGTAATGTTCGGGTACTTCTGCACCAGCGCTTTTAATGCCCCCGAATGGTCGGGTTCCATGTGGTTTATTATCAGGTAATCAACTGGCCGGTTGCCAATAATTTCTTCGATATTATCGAGGTACTCATCAATAAACGAGCGCTCAACAGTATCAATAATGGCGATTTTTTCATCAACCAGCAAATAGGAATTATAGGAAATGCCATGCGGAATTGGCCAGATATTTTCAAACAAATGGGTACGGCGGTCGTTGTAACCCAAAAAATAAATGTTTTCAGCAAGATTTACTTTAATCATCGTATTCGTTCATTTTGTTAAGGTTGCGAAATTAATGTTTTTAGGTATTAATTCAGATTCAATTCAAATTCTTGTACATAAAATAACATCCACAACTTTTGCAAACCCAAACAGATAAATCCTATTTTATTTTTGTTCTATCTTTGAGCAATGGAAAAAAGCAAAATCATTTACAGTTCAGTCAAGAATCGCATGAGAGCTATCGATCCCGAGATTAAAGTCATTCTCTTTGGCTCGCGGGCAAGAAATGATGCCAACGAATCTTCAGATTGGGATTTTCTAATCTTAACTCAATATCCTGTTTCAAGAAATCTTAAAAACCAGATAAATGATGAACTTTTTGAAGCTGAACTGGAAACTGACGAAGTTTTGACTGCTATTATTGCCAATAAAAATCAATGGGAATCATACTATAACACCCCACTATTTAAAAACATTCTGAAAGAAGGGATTGAAATATGACAACTTCTGATTTGGTTAAATACAGGATTGAAAGGTCTCTTGAATCTCTTGACGAGGCAAAAATACTTGCCAGAGAAAAACATTGGAATTCAACTGCAAATCGCCTGTACTATTCGTGTTTCTATCTGGTCAATGCGTTGCTTTTAAAAAACGGGGTAAATTATTCCACTCATAATGGCGTTAAAACTGAATTTCATCGACAGTTTATTAAAACAAACATTGTTTCGATTACTTCAGGAAAAACTTACAACCGATTATTTAATCTCAGACAGGAAGGCGATTATCTTGATTTTAAAAGACTTGAAGAAGATGATGTTAATTCTTTTTTTTCCGAAGTCGAAGATTTTATCAATGAGATTATCCATCTTATAAATTTGTAATTGATGTCAATCGAAAAGAAAAGCAAAATCATGCTGCTGCCCAAAGCAGGGAAATTTATAATTATTGCTGTTGCAGTAGCCTTTGTGTTAGCCGGATTCCGGGCCTACCAGCTGTACCAGTTTATTTTCAGGGAAAATGTAAAAAATGAGTTCGTACTCTACATTTCGCAAGATGCAACCTTTCAGCAGGTAACCGAAAATCTTGTGAAAAACGATGTACTAATCAGTATGAAAGCATTCCGATGGGTTTCGAATAAAAAAGATTTTTCTGAAAATATTAAAACCGGCAGGTTCGAACTGAAAAAAGGAATGAACACCAACCTGATTGTAAATATGCTGAAAGGGGGACTGCAAACCCCGCTGAATGTTACTTTTAATAATGTACGCACAAAAGAAGAGCTGGCAGGAAAAGTGAGCAAATACCTGATTGCCGATTCGCTTTCAATTCTGAAACTTTTCACCGACAGCGCTTTGATAAACAAATATGGTTTCACTGCCGAAACTTTCAGAACCATGTTTTTACCCAATACCTACGAGTTTTACTGGACAACCTCTGCCGATGAATTTGCTGAAAGGATGAAAACTGAATATGATAAATTCTGGAATGCCGACCGGCGAAAGAAAGCTGAAAATCTGCAACTTTCGTTGCCCGAAGTTACGACGCTGGCATCCATCGTTCAGGCCGAAACTGTTAAAAGAGATGAACAACCCCGGATTGCCGGGTTGTACCTGAACAGGCTGAAAAACGGTCTATTACTACAAGCCGACCCAACCGTTAAATATGCTGTCGGCGATTTTTCGCTGAAACGGATTCTGAATATTCACCTGCAAACCGAGTCGCCTTACAATACATATAAACACGCGGGTCTGCCTCCCGGCCCCATCAATTTCCCTGAAACAACATCGATTGACGCTGTGCTGAACTACGAAAAACACAACTACATGTACATGTGTGCCAAAGAAGATTTTTCAGGGTACCATAATTTTGCTGTTTCGCTTGACGAACATAACCGGAATGCAGCTAAATACCGCAGAGAACTGGACAAATTGAATATAAAATAAAAACCCAGTCCATCCTGAGATTTCAAGAATCCATTGGGGAAGGTGTAAAAACAAAATCAAAAATTACTTTATTGAGGTTTTTATTCCTCCCCTGCGGGGAGATCAGGAGGGGCTATACAATTCACCTCGCGTTCGAGTTCAACGCCAAATTTTTCAAAAACCGATTGTTTTATTCTTTCTGAAAGATCAAAGATTTGTTTGCCGGTTGCATTGCCATAATTCACGAGAACCAGCGCCTGTTTTTCGTGAACTCCTGCATCGCCATCGCGGAAACCTTTCCAGCCGGCCTTTTCGATGAGCCAGCCTGCTGCAAGTTTACTTTTACCGGACACTGTGGGATACACCGGCAAAGTCTCAAACTCAGCCTTCAGTTTTTCTGCAACAGCATTCTCCACTTCAGGGTTTTTAAAAAAGCTACCCGCATTGCCCAACGCTTTCACATCGGGTAATTTCTCTTGCCTTATTTCCACAACCGACTGCCTGATTGTGCGCAGATTGATTGCCCCCTTTTCTTTTACCATCTTTTCAAGGTCGCCGTAACCCAGCAAAAACTCCGGAAATTTTGACAGACGGAATACTACCGAAGTGATTACCACCCGGTTTTTCAGTTTTGCTTTAAAAATGCTGCTGCGGTAACCAAATTCACACTCGGCTGTAGTAAACTCAACAGGTTGGCTGGTCTGTAAATCGAAACCTTTTACAAGTTCAATCACGTTCCCCACTTCCTGTCCGTAAGCGCCAATATTTTGCACAGGTGCCGCACCCACTTTCCCCGGAATCAGTGACAGGTTCTCAATTCCTCCGAAGCCATAATCAACAGCATATTGCACCAACTCGTCCCAGGTTTCGCCTGCGCCGGCTTCAATCCATATATTTTGCCTGTCTTCTTTAATTTCACTGATTCCCGGAATGTTCGGATGCAAAACAAGTCCTGAATAATCGTCAAGCAAAAGCAGGTTACTGCCTTCGCCAATTACCAGAACCGGTTCCTCGTGCCAGCTTTCGTTCGATTGTGTAAAAAGGTACAAATCAGCCGGGTCGGTAAATTCAAAATAGAATTTGGTGCGGGCATCAATGCCAAAAGTATTGTGATTTTTCAGCGAATAGTTTTCCTTAAAACGAATCATTTGTGCAAGTTGGTTAGTCTTATGATTTCTAATTTTATTTCCTCTATAACTTCTTTATTTTTAATCTCTTTCCGTTCTCCAATCTTCTCTGAAAACAAATAAAACACTTTTCCACCAAAGACTTCGGTGAATTTTTCATGCGTCTCAGCTTGTAAACTATATTCTTTAAAGATTTCAGGCAACTGAATCCCTGAATTTACAGGTTTAATTTGTAGTCCAATGTATTTATCATTTACAAGAATGAAAAAATCAACATTGAACAATCTGTCCCACTCATCGGGAGCGGGCTGAATTGGTACCTCCAATATCTTCTGTAACTGACCGTATATGGTTTGTATTTCTGTCATATAACCGTCAAAAGTTCGGTCAATAACGAGTTGCATCATGTAATCTATGCAATCTTTTTCCGAAACGTCAGCAACTTCTGATTGAATTACTTCGGTGATTTTGACATACAATTTTTTACCTAATTCAATAATATGTTCTTTTGATTTAACTTTATTGAAGTAATATTCACGCCATTCATCCAGTGTTTTTGGGGAACATTTTCTGATTGATTCTGACGTTGGACCAACATTTCTTTTAAAATTCAGTTGGAAGCGATTCATCGCACTGTTTAAAATCCACTCTTTAGCCATTGTTTTGGTCGAAAAGGTTTTGAAATTTATCTTTGTATTTAAAGTCAACGTTACTATCTACCTGGACTAACCCACTTTTTATCAAATGTGCATTGACAAATGTTTTGTTTTCCAAATAAAGATAACATTGCAAGTTGTTCTGATTGTCGTATTTAACATTATCATATTTCAGAAATACCCGCTTACCCTTTACTTTTTGAGTTAAGAAGTTTGTTGCTGTTCCATTAGCTAAAGGATCTTCTTTAATTCCAATCAGTTTAATAATTAGATCGTTGTTTAATTTAAGTTTTTCAGGACTAATTACTTCTTTTACAGTAAAGAGCTCTTCCCGTTTTGTTGAACTATCCTTGTCTATTTTTGAACCGAACTGAAATTTCTTAACATCAATTTTTTTGTCGAAGACATGTGGGTCTTTAAAAATATAAGGCAGTTTGTTTATTTCTTCTACAAAATCATTTTTAACAGGTTGTTGCTTAACTAATTCATAGGTAGTTCCCACTAAGTCTTTTTGCTGAATTTTCAATTTTTCCTTTATAATCGGGATAAACTCAGGGTTAATTTCATAACTAACCGAGTTCCTATCCGTATTTCGTGCAGCTAATGCAGTAGTTCCACTGCCAGCAAAAGGATCGAGGATAGATTCACCAATAAAAGAAAACATTCTAATCAGGCGTCTGGGTAATTCTTCCGGGAACATGGCGATGTGATTATTTTGTCTTGCTCCTGCAAAATTCCAATGACCCGCAAAAAATGAATTCCATTCTTCCGCTGTCATTTTAGAAAGTTCTTTTTGTTCAGTTGTTGGTTTTGGGGCATCACCCAACTTTTTAAAAATGAGTACAAATTCGTAATCAAGTTTTAATATCCCATTTCTCGGATATGGATATGAACCCATTTGAATTCCTCCACCCGTTGTATTTGACGTGGTTACTTTTTGCCAGATAATAGCACCCATGTAATCAAAACCTATGTTCTCACAAAATTTGATAATTTCTTCGCGAATTGGAATGACTTTATACCGTCCATAATAAACGGCACGCGCGAACTGATCGCCAATATTGATACAAAGCCTGCATCCATTGTGAAGAACCCGGTAGCATTCTTTCCAGACTAAATTAAGATTATTAATATAATTTTCGTAATTATCGTGGAAGCCAATTTGGTTTTCTGTACCGTAATCTTTAAGTTGCCAGTAAGGTGGTGATGTAATAGCTACATGCACTGAATTATCGGGCAATTCAATCATATTTCGGCTGTCACCATTTATAATTTTATGATGAGTTTTCATTCCTGTTTTCTTTTCTGTAAAAGTACAGAAAATTGTTATGTTTTAAGTTTTGTGAAAATTAAGTTAACGGATGTCTTATCAACAACAGTCCAAAAAATGAGCTACTAAAAATTCTCATTACTCTTCAACAAAATACCTGAGCTGATCGAGCATGATTGGCACATCGTCTTTGTCAACGCCCTGTTCAAGCAGGTGATGTGCGTCTTCACCAAAAACTTCGAAGAACTCTTTCTCGGAAAAAAACGCAGGAGCAATTGATCTTTTATAAAAGTCGAGTGCGGCTTTCCGGTTGCCCAGGCACCATTGCACATGCCCCATATTCATCAGGTCGTGCTTGCTGGCGTCGTCGTTTATAATGCGCTGAAAATATTTTTCAGCCTGTTCTTTTTTGCCGGTTACAAACGAGCACCAGCCCAATGGCCGCCACACTTTTTTGTTTTCGGGAGCCAGATATTCAACTTTAAAATAATATTTAAGCGCCGCTTCAAACTCACCCAATTCGAGATAGCAATGACCAATATTTAACTCTGTATTCAGATTTTCAGGGTCGAGTTTTTCCACTTCGAGATAATATTCGAGCGCTTTTTGCGGCTTTTTCAGATTGCGGTAGCAAAGTGCTATTTTATTAAACAACCACAATTTATTGCTGTCGAAAAATTCAGCTTTCCGGTAGGTTTCAAGCGCTTTTTTATAGTCTCCCGACTTTTGGTAACAGAACCCGACTTTCTGAAAAAGTTCGGCATCCTTTTCACCGGTTAACAGGTAATTGAAGATTTCAGCAGCCTCGGTAAAATAATTTTTTCTGAAATAATACTCGGCAATATTCCGTAGCAGCGTTTCATCCTCTTTCAGCAAAAGGCCGGTGGAACTGAGGTTGTGAAAATCGAACCGCCAGGTAAAAATATCCTCAAAATCGTTTTTACGCGGGTGCAATTTGTAAAACCTGTACAAATCCTGAATGTACTGGTTAGAAACGATTCCCTTAAATTTAAGGGGATCGGTTATTTGTTCATCTTTTTGCAATTCCACCAGCTGACTGATTTCGGCGTTCATTCCCTGCGCCAGAAAATCGCGGTTTTCTTTTGGCAGGTTCTCGATGCTGAAGCAAAACGAATATTTATCGGAGTTGCATAAAATAGGCGCACTGTCGATTACTTCGAGGAAACTCCGGTTAATTTCATCGGCGTACCGCGTAAACTTTTCAATTTGCGGGTTCGAGATAAAAAACGGCATAAACCAGTTGGTGATTTCGTTGAAATAGGGGTACATTTTAAGCATTGCAAACGACCCCATAAAAACATCGGCGCCCTCCATCTGCAATTCCGAAAACTCCTCCATTTTATTCATCAACCCGGGCGAGTCTTTAAAAATTTCCTGCCAGTCGGGGTTGCGGTCATCATCCAACCCCTCGCCCAGCAAACCTTCGAGATTGATTTTGTCTTTCAGATTCGGGCTTATCTTTATCATTTCGGGGATGATTTCATCCTTAATTTTCTGCTGAATTTTTTCAGTTTCCCGACTTCTTATCAACTGAATAATTACTTGTGCAAGATTGCGTTTAAACGCCGGATCCTCGTTCAGCAACTGCAAACGTGCATCAATTGCCGGGTACAATTGCAGTCTCGAATCATACCTGAACAAGGCAAGCATCAATCCCACCAACGCCCGCTGGTTCAGTTCGGCTTCGGGCGATTCGAAAAGCGTGAAAAGCAATGCAAATTTGCGTTCGTCGAAATAACGCAGCAAGCTCAGTACAATGGCCGAAATCAGAAACGATTTGTATGGCGTGGTTACAAATGCCGAGTTAAAAAACTCGTCGAGAAATTCAGTTTCGTCGTCGTTTAACTCGTTTGCAAACCAAAAATGATTAAAAAGCACCACCATGTTTTGCTGGTGCGCTTCGGCCGAAATGAATTGTGTTCCGCTTTTTACATCGGTTTCACCAGCCAGCGATATCAGTTCCTGGTGAAGGTAGTAATCTTCGAGAATGCCAATATAACTTTTCGGGTTGGTTACCGGACGTAACTGATTGATGCGTTTCTTTTCGTATTCAACCGAAGATGAAAATTTTATCATTATGCTGTCGAACACCGCATCGGTAAGTTCATAGGCCGAAACAAGCAATTTCCGGTAGATTTTTTGCCGCTCCGGGTCCTGGATTCCTTCTACTGTATATTGCAACATGTAACGGTAAGTTTGTTCAAGGTTTTGCCATTCGTCGCGAAAAACCTGCAAACCGTAATCGTTCATCATTTTCCCTAGCAGATCGAATGCCGGTTTTAACTTGCGGTCGGCAAGATGGCGGTTGATTTCGCTGTATTTTCTTTTTATTTCGGTATCTGTCATTTCAATTCCCCTTCATTCAAAAATAGACAAAACCTGCAGGGCAAAAAACACTCCGTTTAAGTTTTTCTGATTATATGACCGGAAACGAGCCAAATCACTGACAAAACAGGATGGAACACGAATAATATTTACAATTTGCGATTTACAGATTTACAATTTAATGTTGTTTCGTTAATGGGAATAAATGAAACTTTAACCGCAAAGAACTGCAAAGCCTTACGCAGAGAACCGCAAAGAAATCATACTTTACTGACTTTGCGGTACTTTTCTCCTTCTCAGCGCACTTTGCGTTTAAACCTTTCAGTATTCAAAATCCTAAACTAAACGACATTAATTTACAATTTACAAATCCATTTTATCCAGAATCAAGCATCCAATATCAAGTATCCGGCATGATAATCAACAAATCTCATATCAATAAAATCCAGTATCAAGAATCCAGAATCAGGCATTCACCTCTCACTGAACTCCCTTCACATTCATTTTCAGGGTGTAGGCTCCTTTGCGGGCAGTTACAAACAAAATATTACGTTTTTTACCGCCAAAGCAAACATTGGCCGGCTCTTCCGGAAATTCAATTTCCTTAATCAGTTCTCCTTTCGGATTGTAAACCCAAACTTTTCCTGAGGTCAGATAAACATTTCCCTCGTTGTCGATGGTCATTCCGTCGCTGCCTTTTGGTGCAAAAAAGGTTTTGTTGGCCAGCGTTCCATCGGGCTGAATATTGTATTTCCAGGTTTTGTTATCCTGAATATCGGCAACATACAACGTCTTTCCATCGGGAGTTCCGATGATTCCGTTTGGCGTTTTAAAATCGTCAATCACGCGTTTGATTTCACCATCGGGACTGAGATAATAAACACCACGGACATCCTGAATTTCTTTATGACCTTCGGGCCACCAGGAGCGGTGATAATAAGGGTCGGTAAACCAGATGCCCCCTTGCGGCGAAATCCACAAATCGTTGGGAGCATTCAGGTGTTTGCCGTTGTATTCGTTAATAACGGGAACCAGCTTTTTGTTATCATCGAAATAGGCGATATGGTTTTTTTCATCAGCACAGGTTACCAACTTTCCCCGACTGTCAAAATACATTCCGTTTGAGCGGCCAGTGCCTTCGAGCCAAAGCGAGATTCCGGCCTTTTCGTCCCAAACATAAATGCGGTCGTTGGGCTGGTCGGTGAAATACACTTTGCCATCGGGCGCAACCGCCGGTCCTTCGGTAAACGAGTAACCCGAACCTGCCTGCACAATTTTGGCGTCTTTGGCAACAAGGCCGGTTTTATAAGTTTGTGCTGTAAGTTGAGCAGTAAGAACTGTCAGTGTAATAAAAATCAGTTTTTTCATTTTTCAAATTGGTTTACGTTTTTGTAAAAATAGGAAAACTGGCGAATAAAGAAATACAAATCCCATAATCAGGTAGATTTTCGAACGGTAGATTCAGTGCTGCATAAGCAAGTAATTTCTTCAGCCTTTTTTATATTTTTGTTGAATGACATTTGAAAACACATATAATGAATGGTTTCTGCAATCGGATTATGATTTAGGGACTGCAGAAGACATGTTCAGGTCAGGACGTTACATTTATTGTATTTTCATGTGCCATTTGTCTTTGGAGAAAGTTTTGAAGGGCTTATTGATAAAGAAAACCGGAGAGTTTCCAATCAAAACTCACAGCCTGGTTTATTTCTCAGAAAAAATTGGAATTTCTGCTAACGAGAAACAGTACGAATTTCTTTATACACTTGACAAAATCTCCGTTCCCACAAGATATCCTGAAAGTTTAAGTAAATTGATTGCTGTTTTTACGAAGGAAAAAACTGAAGACATTTTAAACACAACAAAAGAAGTTCAACAATGGATAAAACAACAATAAACAGCGCAATCGATTTTTTGAAATCCTCATTAATCAAAAGTGGAATTAATGTCGATTCGATAGCTTTATTTGGTTCAGCGAAAAACGGTACTTTTACCAGTGAAAGTGACATTGATTTGATGATTATATCTTCTGATTTTATTAATCTCGATATTTTTGAGCGCGCAAAACTTACCATGAAACCGGAAACTGAAACACTTCGAAAATTTAAAATACCAATGGATATTATTAACCTTTCTCCCGAGGAATTTGAGAAACCTGAAATTAAGTTTTACTACAACCCACAAATTGTCGCCTGAAGTATCAGTCTTTTTCACTTTTTCACAAATTTCATTCAACCCCCGTTTTTCGTCATTCAACCACAAAAATTTTATTTCGCTGGTTGCCCATTCTACTTTTAAATCAAAAAAATCGAGATGGACTATCAACTTTTAACAGCGCCTTGTGGCAAAGATTGTTTCAACTGCCCGCTTTGCATTGCAGAAGAAAACCGCGAAAACCGGGAAGCCTTTTTCAAACGGAACAATATTCCGGAAGACAAATTTCAGTGCAAAGGTTGCCGCCCCAATAATGGTTATTGTCCCGGACTCGAAGTTCTGGGAATCGACCCGAATTGCAGGATGTACGCCTGCATTCAGGAAAAAGGAGTGAATTTTTGTTACGAGTGCGATGAATTTCCGTGCGAACGTTTGCAACCCGTTGCCGACCGCGCCGAACGGGTTCCGCATTCACTAAAAATTTACAACCTCTGCATGATTCAGAAAATGGGTGTCGAAAAGTGGGCAACTGAACATTCAAAACGGCTCTTTGATGAGTATTACACGCGCAAGCTCAATTCAATGATGTAAAAAATACAGCCATGTTCAGCCAGTTCGTCGATACTATTTTTGATAACTCAACCGTAAAAAAACTGCCGGTCATTAATATTCTTGTCTGGTCTGTAATCTTTCTGAAACCTGTATTAAAAGCAGTTGCCGAAATTCTTGATTTTTTAGTGTGCACTGAAAATCGGGATTGTGGAATTAAGTTAATTTAGGGAGTTTCAAAAAAAACTTAACCGGATTATCGATACCAAAATGACCATGAACCAGAAAAACTCAAAAGTAAAGTTGCTGATGATAAATGAACAGTTAAAGGAAGAAATCAGGAAACATCAGGAAACCACGCGTCAACTACAGGAAAAACAGCAATTTCTGACCAATATTATGACCAACGCTCCAATTGTTATCTGGAGCATCGACCTGGAAGGAAAATTCACCTACACACAGTATTCAGGGCCGGGTTCGCTCCCCGACAGCGAACGGATTGGCAAATCGGCACTCGAAATTTATAAGGGCACCGAGGTTGAAAATTTTATCCGGAAAGTGCTGAAGGAAGAAATCAACAGCGATATATTGCAGGTAAACGGGATAATTTACGACACGCGTGTTTCGCCACTTTTCGATACAGAAGGTAACAAAACCGGTTACATGGGCGTGTCGATGGACATTACCGACAGAATAAAGACTGAAAAAGAACTCGAAAAATTCAGACTTGTTCTCGACCAGGCACCCGGAGCGGTTTACATCATGGACAAAAACTGGAATTTTGAATACATCAATCCCTGGTTTACTCGAATCTCTGGTTACAAACCCGAAGAACTCCTCAACAAAAACATCAGCGAAACGCTTTACAAAAACTACGATAAAATCCCGGCATCGCGCTCCGAAATTTCAAAATCGCTGCTTGAAGGAAAACCCTGGCAGGGCGAACTTCATACCATCAACAAAGACGGTTCGCGCTACTGGGCTAACACAATTGCTTCTCCGTACAAAAACCAGCAGGGCGAAATCGATGGTTATATCATTATTCAGCAGGACATTACTGAAAAAAAGAAAATTGAAACCGAATTAGCCGAAAAGGAAAACCTGTACCGAACACTGATTGAAAAATCTCTCGATGGGGTTTCTATTTCGCAGGACGGAAAAATCATCATGGTCAACCAGGCTTTTTGCGATATGTTTGGATATACAATCGACGAAATGCTGGAAAAAGAACCCTCGTCGCTGATAGCAGAGAAGGACCGTGAAAGGGTTCTCGACCTGCATTACAAACGGATGCGGGGCGAATTAAAAACCAACAGTTACCTCGCTTCAATGATTCATAAAAACGGCAACGAAATTATTGTCGATATCAACGCAGCCACAGTAATCATGAACGGGAGAAATGCCTCGTTTGTAACTATGCGCGACGTTACGGAGAAAAACCGCATACAGAAAGCATTGCAGGAAAGCGAAATAAAATACAAAACACTGGTTGACAATTCACAGGACGGAATCCTGATTATCCGAAATAACCAGGTTTTGTTTGCCAACAACACCATTTGCCGGATGTTAAAAACTACGACCGAACAACTTTCGGCTTTTCCTGCCACCGATATTGTTCACCCCGACGACCGGAATAAAGCACAGCAAATGAGTGAGCTGCGTGAAAAAGGCGAATCACACACCATGCTCGACAATTACCGGCTAAAAGTAGTTACTGGTGAATACATCGAAACAGAATCGTTCTCCACTGTGATTGATTACGAAGGATTGCCTGCAAGTTTTATCACTATCCACGACATTACTGAGAAAAACAGGATGCAGGAGAAAATCGTGAAAAGCGAAGAAAAATACCGCACCCTCATCGATAAAGCCACCGACGGAATTATCATTACCCAACATGGCTTTCTGAAGTTTGTTAACGAAGCTTTTTGCAAACTTACCCAATACAGCGAAAACGAACTGATTGACAAGCTTTATCTTGATTTTGTGGTTTCCGAAGACCATAAAAAAATGAATTCATACCATTCACGCCGGATGGCCGGTGAAGATTTTCAGGTGATGTACCGCAGTAAAATCCTGAAAAAAGATGGTTCAATTCTCGAAGTCGAACTCAATGCCCGTACCTCGGAATACAATGGTGAGCCCGCTGCCTTTATCATTATGCGCGATATTACCAACCGTTTGAGAATGGAAGAGGCACTTGCCAAAAGCGAACAGAAATACCGCCAGTTGGCCGAAATGCTTCCACAAACCATTTACGAACTCGATTTACAGGGCAATATCACGTATTTTAACCAAACTGGTTACCAGAAATTCGGTATCACAAAATATGACCTGGGCATTTCTGCTTTCAGCTTTATCGTTCCCGAAGAGCATGAAAGAATGCGGATGAACATGCTGAAAAGCCTCAAAGAAGGATACAGTACGCCGGGAAACAGCTATACCGCAATCAGCAAATACGGGAAGAAATTTCCGGTAATGATTTTTGCTTCACCACAATATGCGGGCGATAAAATTACCGGGACTTGTGGCATCATTCTCGACATGTCGGAACACGAAGCCATGGAAAATGCGCTCAGGGAAAGTGAAAAAAAATACCGCGAATTGGCCGAAATGCTGCCGCAAACCGTATATGAACACGATTTAAACGGAAAACTCACCTACCTGAACCAGGCCGGCAAAAAAACTTTTGGTATTCAAAGTATCGAATCCGGCATTTCTGCACACGATTTGGTGGTTGCCGAAGATATCGAAAGAATGATTAACAACATGCAAAAATCGTATTTCGAAAAAACATCTTCACAAGGAAATATCTATTCAGCTATTCGTTCGAATGGAGAAAAATTTCCGGTTATGATTTTTGCCACACCCATGTTTTCGGAGGGAAAAATTACCGGTACCCGCGGAATTGTTATTGATATGACCGAAAATGTGAAGATGGAAAATGCGCTTCGGGAAAGTGAAAAAAAATACCGCACCCTCATCGACAAAGCCACCGACGGAATTCTTATAACCCAGGACGGTGTTTTCAGGTTTGTAAACCCGGCTTTTTGCGAAATGATGCAGTACTCCGAAGCCGAATTGCTTGAAAAACCATTTATTGATGTGGTGGACAAAAATCATCATCAGGAAATGCTCGAAAACCATAAGCGCCGGATGACAGGCGAATCTTTTCCCGCCATTTACCGTGCAAAACTTTATCGGAAAGACGGGAGCAGTATTATTGTGGAATTGAATTCACGGACTACTGACTACAATGGCAAACCCGCTTCGTTTGTGATAACACGCGACATAACCGACCGTTTGCAAACCGAAGAAGAACTGCTCAGTGCAAAAAAAGAGCTCGAACAACTCAACCAGAACCTCGAAAACCGGGTGCAGGAAAGCACGCTGAAACTCACCGAAGCCAACACACAACTCATTCGTTTGCAGAAAGAAAATTTGCAGTCGCAGTTTGAAGTGTTGCGGCAACAGGTAAACCCGCACTTCCTTTTCAACAGTTTGAATGTACTAACATCGCTTATCAAACTCGAACCCGATTTGGCCGAACAGTTTACCGAACACCTTTCAAAAGTGTACCGCTATGTGCTCGAAAACAAAGACAATGATTTGGTAAGCCTGCAGACCGAACTCGATTTTCTGGATGCCTATATTTTCCTCCTCAACATCAGGTTTATGGATAAAATTATTGTAAAAGTTGACATCAGCGAAAAGAAACGTGAATGCCTGATTTTGCCGCTTGCCTTGCAGTTGCTCATCGAAAACGCCATAAAACACAATTCGATGTCGAAAAAGAACCCATTAAAAATTGAGATTTTTATAGCCATTGACAATGTGCTGCATGTTGAAAATAACCTGCAGGAGCGTGAGTCGCATATGATTTCAACAGGTGTTGGGTTGCGGAATATTGCCCATCGCTATCACCTGCTCGACATGCCCGAACCCGAATTTGTAAAAACTGAAACAAAATTCATTGCCCGCGTTCCGTTGAAATGCTGACTAACACCGGTCTTCAGACCGGTGAATAAAAGATAAAGGACTTTAGTCCAAAACAAGATTTATAATAAAAATACAGATAATGAGAATCGTAATAATTGAAGATGAAATGTACGCAGCCAAACGGCTCGAAAACATGGTGAAGGAATACGACCCGAAAATTGAAATTGCTGCCTGGCTCGAATCGGTGGAAGAATCGGTGGAATGGTTCCGAGGGAACAGCGAACCCGACCTGATTTTCCTCGATATCCACCTCGAAGACAACCTCAGTTTTGCCATTTTCGACAAAGTGAGTGTCTCTTCTCCCATCGTGTTTACAACGGCCACCGACGAACTGGCCATCAAAGCATTTGTAACCAAAGGCATTGATTTTCTGCACAAACCAATGGTTAAAACCGAGTTGAATGCTATGCTCGACAAGTACCTTGACCCGGCAATGGATTTCAGAAAACCCATCGGCGCAGGTTTTTTCAGCGATATTTTTGATAATAAATAGTCTCACAATAAAGAACCTGAAATACAAATGAAGTCCGGAACTTTCAACAAAACAACTCCCCCCTTGAGGGGGACAGGGGGTGAAAAGAAAACAAGTTCGGGAGTATTGGACTGACTTTCTCACCCCTGTAATCCCCTCAAGGGGATATTTGAAGAAAGCGGCTTTTGAGAGATGAAAAACAGAGCGAAAAGAAACGACAACAATAACAACGACAACTTTCCTATGAAAACCATCATCATTGAAGACGAACAGTTTGCTGCAAAACGCCTGGAAAAAATGATTGCTGAAGCCGACCCTGCAATTGAGGTTGTGGCAAAACTTGAATCGGTGGCCGATTCGGTGGAGTGGTTCCGCAACAACCCGCACCCCGACCTGATTTTTCTCGACATTCACCTCGAAGACGGCATCAGCTTTTCGATTTTCGAACAGGTGAAAGTCAGCTCTCCCATCATTTTTACCACTGCTTTCGATGAGTACGCCATCAAGGCTTTTAAATTGAAAAGCATCGACTATTTGCTGAAACCTATAATGCAGGACGACCTTCGCAAAGCCATCGCCAAATTCCGCGACTGGGGCGAAAAAAAGCAAATGGTTGACATCAGCGAATTGTTCAACCTGATGAAAGGCAGCGAAAAATCGTACCGCGAACGGTTTTCGGTGGTGGTGGGCCAGAAACTTAAAAGCATCGATGTAAAAGATATCAGCTACTTTTTTTCAAACAGCGGAATTACGTTTGTGGCGATGCAGCAAAAAGGTCAGTATTCGCTCGACATCAGTCTTGACAACCTGATGGCCGACCTCGACCCGAAGAAGTTTTTCCGGGTCAACCGGCAATATGTGGTAAGTCTGCAGTCGATTGTGAACATCCACATTTTCCCGAAAAGCCGCCTGAAACTCGAACTCAACCCACCCGTTCCCGATGTTTTCGTAAGCCTCGACAAAGTGGTGGATTTTAAAAAGTGGGTGGACGGCACTGACAATGCGTGAATGCGAGAATGCATGAATGCATGAATGAATTGGAGAATATTTGAATGAGTAAATGATTGCCATGAAACTTCGAAGAAAGAAAACATAAAAAGCGGAACTGTTACACGGGGCGGAAAACCCTGAAAGGGTTGGATTTGAATAACCCCGTCCCGAAATTTCGGGATCAACCCGGGGTGGTAACGCCCCACCAAATCCTGCCCGTAGTTTGAAAAGCAAAAGCTGAAAACACAGCTTAAAGAAAAAATATAAACAAAATTAAATTGAAAGATAGATTTAAGATTGAATGGGTGACGCACCTGCAACCCGAAACCTGTAACAAAAAAATATGAAACGACCTTTTGAAACCTGGATTTTAATCGTGCTGATGGCACTGCTGGCAATTAACGCATTTTACGGCGGAATCAGCTTGATGCTGGCTCCCGATGGTTCGCTGCTGGGAATGCAACTCGGCTGGCTCGATAAATCACCTTTTAACAGCTATTTCATCCCCGGCTTTCTACTTTTCCTGATGAACGGCATTTTCCCGCTGCTTGCAGTGTACGGATTAATCACCAAAAACCTGACGTGGTTTGGTTGGCTGAATATCTACAAAAACCGTTGCTGGGGCTGGACTTTCGCGGTGTACAGCGGAATCATCACCAACATCTGGATAATCGTTCAGCAACTAATGGCCGGGTATTTTATCCTGCAAACCATGATTGCCGCAGTCGGACTATTAATCCTTGTGGCTGCCCTTCTGCCCCGGGTGATGCGATATTACAATATAAAATCGGAGAAATGAATATAATTAAGAACGAAACGCAAAGAACGCTAAGTTTCTCTATTCATCTTATACTCTGCGGTCTTAGCAAAATCCTTTGCGCTCTTTGCGTTAAATTTTCAGAATAAAAACTAAAAACAAAAAACCATGACAAGTATAAAAAGCCGCATGTTTAACCTCATGATTCGCAACAGCTACCTGTTTCGCGGACGATTGACAAAGGAAACTTTCGACATGAATACCTCCATCGAATTGTTCCGCGAGAACTGTGAAAAGGGAGCAGCCCGCTACGCCAAAATGCCCACCGGCGTGGAAGCAAAACCAACTACCATTGAAGGAATAAAAGCAGAATGGCTGATTCCTGCCGGAGCACATTCCGAAAAAATGATTTTTTATGTACACGGTGGTGGCTATGTTTCGGGTTCATGCAGCGACCACCGCAGTTTTGTATCGAAGTTTGCAGCGTTTACCGGTGTTTCGAACCTGATTTTTGAATACAGGCTCGCACCCGAACACAAATTCCCGGCTGCTGTTGAAGACTCGGCAAAAGTGTTTCAGGCAGTGCTGAAATCGGGCTACAAACCCGAAACCATCATCATTGCGGGCGAGTCAGCAGGTGGCGGACTCACGTTAGCCACGCTGCTTTACCTGAAAGATAAAAACATTCCGCTGCCCAAAGCCAGTGTTGCCATTTCGCCATGGACCGACCTTACCTGCCAGGGCGAAAGCTATAAAACAAAAAATAAGGTTTCACCAGCACCACTCAACTCGTGGCATGTTTTTGCAAAACATTATGCCGGCGACACGCCTTTGAATAACCCGTTTGTTTCACCACTTTTTGGCGACCTGAAAGGCTTGCCGCCGCTCTTCATCAACGCCGGAATGGACGACGAATTGTTTGACGATGGCCGCGCCTTTGCCGGAAAGGCAAAAGCCGCCGGCGTGGATGTAACCTTCCGGATAGGCGAAAAAATGGTGCACTGCTACCCGCTGCTGGCGCCCATGTTTCCCGAAGCGACGGAGGCGATGAATGAGATTGTGAAGTTTGTGAGAAAACATTTACAATTGACGATTTAGCTATTTACAATTTGCAGGCAGCCAGTTGCCAGCAGCAAGTAGCAAAATTTACGATTTGAAAAAACCAGTCACAATCAGCACAAAATTTCCCCTCTTTCAAGGAGGGGTGGCCCGAATGCCCGCATTTTTTGAATTTGGTACATTTTTGAGGGCCGGGGTGGTCAGGAAATCGAGAATAAAGCAGCAATTTTTAAAATTAATTTATTTACAATTTACGATTTGAAAAAAACAGCCGCCAGTTTCTTTTCCATATCCTGTACGGGTCAGATTAGATTAGCCCCGGGTGAGGAGGTACGACGTAACCAGGGTAAAATGCGCACCACAAACCTCGTCCGCGAACTGGGGTTGTTTGAAAAGCTAAATTTATTGCGGACGAAATGGAGCAAATAGTTTAATACATTTACAGTAAAACAAAAGGTTTTCTGAGATAATAATCAAGCATCCAAAATCAGTCATGGTGGAAACTATCAGAAAATACGCGGTTCAGCACCCCCTATTGAAAGACTATATCCGTTTTTTCTGGGAGATTCATATTGAAGATGCATACCTGAATCACAAACTGATTCCGCAACGAAACATCAGTTTGCGGTTTAACCTGAACGACACACCCTGGTTTATAAATCTGAATGGTCACCAGCACAAACTCGACAATGTTTTTTTCTCGGGATTGCAGGACCATTTTCTGAATGCCCACCTGAAAATTGAGGGCAAAGCGGATGTTCTTGGAGTGAGTTTTCTGCCACACGGATTTTACCCTTTTTTCAGAATTCCGGTTTCGGAGTTTAAAAATCAGGTGCCCGGCGTTGCAGAGATTGGGTTTAAAAATCTGAAAGCCACCGCAGCGAAATTAAAGGAAGCACCCGATGTTACTGTGCGGCTGGCAATTCTTGAAAATGAACTATTGCTGTTGCTGGCAGCCGGCGACACCTCCGCCCGGTTTTTCAGGCCTGTTTTTGATACGCTGGAAAATTGTGACAACCCACAACAGATTTCAACCTTTTGTAAAAAAAATAATATCGGGTTGCGAAACCTCGAACGTCTTTACAACCGTCACATCGGTATTCCGGCAACCACTTTTGGCAAACTCAACCGGTTTCACAACAGTATGAACCAGTTACTATCCAACGATTTCTCCAAACTTTCCGATTTGGCCTTCGACAATGGCTACTATGACCAGATGCATTTTATCCGCGATTTCAAAAGATTTTCGGGGAACACACCCAAAGATTTTATCAGACAGAACAATTCCATTCTGCAGATAGGCAAATTAAAGTAGCTGTCGTTTTTGTACTATTTCAACCCGCTTTAACCGCCTAATTTTGATTTCAATAAATTAAAATTTAAAAGTCATGAAAGAAACAAGAATTACAGAGTTTGTTGAAATCAGTTTACCTGAAACAACTACCGTTGAGCAGTTTACCGAAAAAGCTGAAAACTTCGTCAACTTTCTGAAAAAACAGGATGGTTTTATTGATGGTGAAATGGTGCAGGCATTGGATGGAAATGTCTGGCGTTTTGTTTTTCATTTCGAAAACATGGAAAAAGTAAAAGCCATTGGTGAAAAAATGCGTGCCGGCAGCGAGTTTGCCGAATTCAAAGCAGTGATTGCTGGTTTTGGCGTCAGCTTTTTTCAGCCAGTGAAGAGATGGTAAATGGAATTGTTATTTACGATTGACAATTTACTATTTACGATTTTCAGGGGGAAGTGAATTTGGGGCAAGGAGGAAGCGACCCGGTACGGGTCAGATTATAGTAGCCCCGGGGTAAAGCAAAAGCGACAAACCTCGTCCGCAAACCGGCCCGGTTTGAAATGCAAAACCTGTTGCGGACGAAAAAGAGCCAGAAGCAAAATTTACGATTCAACTATTTACTATTTACGATTTGCAAAAAGCAGGGAGCACGGAGCAAAAAGTCAGACGCCAGCAGCACAAAATTTCCCCTCCTTTAAGGAGGGGTGGCCCGAAATCCCGCATTTTTTTGAATTTGATACTTTTTTGAGGGCCAGGGTGGTAAGGAAAACTCCGGTAGAAAGCGGCAGTTATTAGCAGGCAGTTTGCAACTTGCAGCGCAAATCCAGGATCAAGTATCGAGCATCAAGTATCCATAAAAAAAGTGCAGGACACATAAAACCGTACCCTGCACTTTCATTTTCAGACCGAATAAAAACTATTCTGCTGCTAACACAACTTTGTATGTTTTTACCACACCATTATAATCACATTTTACAACGGCGGTTCCGGCTTTTGACTCGGCCTGTGTGACGGCGATTTTTACTGCCATGTTGCTGGCAGAGGCAGTAACAACCGGTGTTGCCGTTACGTTAGCCGGTACAACATATTTTGCTTCGTAAATATCGTAACCCACAATGCCGTTGGCGTTGGTGGAGCGCACCGGAGTGGCCGGAACTGCAATTGCTTCACCATTCACTGAAATGCTCACTGTCGGGGAAACCGGACGAACAATTTGCTTTTTGACAGAACTGAATCCAAGCCCTGTCAAATCAAAAAGCGCTTCGGTGTCGCTGCCTTCAGCCACAAGGTAAACCGCATGTTTTTTGTCCAGCTTGTCAACAACCGATGAAACATCGAGGGTGAATTTTGTGATTTCCTGGGCAGCATTTGCGGGGACTTCAATTTCACCAATTTTTTTGCCTTTCCAGGTGGCGTTGTCCCACGGACCATCCAACCAAATGTTTACCTTAAAAGCCGCTGTTGTTTTGGGTGTAAGAAACAGATTGAAAGCCGTTTTATTTCCGGGTTTTACGCCTTCAAAAGCTTTCAATCCTTTGGTGTCTTTGTCGAGTCCTCCAAAACCAAAATATTTGTACCCGATAATGTGTCCGTTTTTTACATTGGCAACCGGCATGTTGTTATCCCAGATATCCCACGAATCCTGCTGACTGCCGGTGTTCGACAGGTAACAGGCATAACCGGCCGAATAATATTGATACGGGTCGAGGCCATAAATATGAAAACCTTCCGAAGTTACTTCGGCACCGGTATATTCTTTTCCCTGGCTATCTTTGGCTGTCCAGGTATTGTCAGCCGAATACGGGTCGTAGCCCCTGATGACCACTTTCCCGCCATCAGCCACCGGTTTTTCATCCCATTTTACCGTAACCGGCGCAACCGTTGCCTGGCGTGCAAAACCAAAACCCCGCGGGGCACGGTGATAAAACACATACCACTGGTCGTTGATTTGCTGAAGGCTGCCGTGGGTATTGTGACCGGAGTAGCCGGTCTGCAGCGCGGTTCCGTCCTGGTTCAACACAGGTCCGCGTGAATCGACAAGTACGCCGCCGCTTTTCCACGGGCCAAGTGGCGAGTCGCCGTAAGCATACCGCAAAGCCGAGTTGGTGCTGCCCAGTCCGTATTCAGGACCGGAATAACCACTGTACACCCACACATATTTGTTGCCGATGCGACGAATGGAAGCCGCTTCGAAAAAGTTAAACGAACCCAGGTCTTCGCCCGGAAATAGCGCCGGATAGGTGGTTCCCTGCGGATCGCGTACCACACCGTAACGCGAGCTGGCCGGAATAAAATAGGGAATCGCTTCGGTTCCCGGACGCAGCGAATACATCGTTTTTTGATCCAGCTGACCGGCTGATGAACGCTGAAAACCCCAGAAACCATAAGCCCTGAATCCAATTTCATAATCCGGGTCTTTCGGGTCGGTGATGTTATCGATATACACCGACGGGTCGAAACCCATGATGCTGCCGGGAACTGTTTTGGTTCCGTCCTCAGTCATGTTTACGGGAGTAAACGGACCGTCGGGGCGGGTGCCTTTTGCCACCATCGCCTCGCGGTTGCGGCCACGACTGTGCGGGTACAGGTAATATATTTTTTTGCCGTCTTTTCCTTTTACTTCAACCAGGTCGGGGGCGTACATCACATCCCACTGGTTTTCGATAGGGTAGGTAAAAATGGGACCGTCGTTGCGCCAGCTGGTGAGGTCTTCCACCGGTGCCGACCACATCCTGATATCAGGGCCACAATAGCTGTTTACCCGAACATCGTGCGAGCCGATGATATAAATGCGGTATTTGCCCGGGCTGTCGGGGTCTTCAAAAACACGGGGTTCGCCGTCGGGCAGATGCTCCCACAACGGCAGATACGGATTGCCCGCCAAACGGTGGGTGTACTTTTTTGTCGGATTTTCCGGAGCCACCTGGCCAAGAGTTTGTTTTGCCGGCAATACAAACAGCGCTGCCACTGCAAATACTAAAAGTTGATTTCTCAGGTTTAATTTCAGGTTCTTCATTTCAAATTATTTATATGACATTTTATTTTGGTTTGTTGCTTTGGTTTATTCAAACGCCGGCATTTCAACTTCGCCGGACAAAAAACATGGCGAAAAATAAGAAATTTTATAAACCGATTGGCACGAGCGGGTTATGGGGAACAGGGTTCAGGTTAAAATATATCCAAATTCAGGAATCAGGTATCTAAATTCAAACATCCTCCCGATAGCTATCAGGACCTGCACCCGACAACGACAACCCGAAACCCGAAACCCTTTTAACCACAGAGAACACGGAGAATACACAGAGCAAAACCCGACAACACCCGCATCCCGTAACCCGCATATTTTACCACAGATTTCACAGATTTACACAGATTGATCAAAAAGTGGTTTAAACGCAAAGTCCGCGAAGAAGACGCGGAGAACACAAAGCAGTTCTAAAATCTTTGCGACCTCTGCGAATACTTTGCGTCCTTAGCGGTAAAACAGGCTGTAACCCGTAACTCATTTTAACCACAGAGAACACGGAGAATACACAGAGAAAAACCCGACAACCCGCATCCCATATTTTTTACCACAGATTGCACAGATTTACACAGATTCATCAAAAAGTGGTTTAAACGCAAAGTCCGCGAAGAGGACGCGGAGAACACAAAGTAGTTCTAAAAGCTTTGCGACCTCTGCGAATACTTTGCGTCCTTAGCGGTAAAACAGGCTGTAACCCGTAACTCATTTTAACCACAGAGAACACGGAGAATACACAGAGAAAAACCCGACAACCCGCATCCCATATTTTTTACCACAGATTTCACAGATTTACACAGATTGATCAAAAAGTGGTTTAAACGCAAAGTCCGCGAAGAAGACGCGGAGAACACAAAGCAGTTCTAAAAGCTTTGCGATCTCTGCGAATACTTTGCGTCCTTAGCGGTAAAACAGGCTGTAACCCGAAACCCTTTTAACCACAGAGAACACGGAGAATACACAGAGCAAAACCCGACAATACCCGCATCCCGTAACCCGCATATTTTACCACAGATTGCACAGATTTACACAGATTTACACAGATTCATCAAAAAGTGGTTTAAACGCAAAGTCCGCGAAGAAGACGCGGAGAACACAAAGCAGTTCTAAAAGCTTTGCGACCTCTGCGAATACTTTGCGTCCTTAGCGGTAAAACAGCCTGTAACCCGAAACCCTTTTAACCACAGAGAACACAGAGAATACACAGAGAAAAACCCGACAACCCGCATCCCATATTTTTTACCACAGATTGCACAGATTTTCTCAGATTCACAAATAAGTATTTAAACGCAAAGTCCGCGAAGAGGACGCGATGATCGCAAAGTGTTTTTAAAATATTTGAAAACTTAGCATCAAAAAATTTCCCCTCCATTTAGGAGGGGTGTCTCGCCTGAAACGAGACGGGGTGTTTTTGTTTGTTAAATCTACCACCTCCCCCTCGTGCCTCGGGTACTTCCCGATTTTATCGGGACAGGCTCTCCTCTTCGGGAGGAGAAATTTTCGTGCTCCAATTAATATTTTGTACTAAAATACATATTTGCTACATGCACAATTTCCCTTCCTTCTTCTTAAAAGGAGGGGTGGCCCGAACACCTGACATAAGTTGGAAATGTTACATTTTTGAGGGCCGGGGTGGTCAGGCATCCAGCATCTTCCATCATCAAGTATCTTTCCTCATCCAGCATCCGGCATCTTCCAGCATCCAGCATCTTTCCTCTTCCAGCATCGTTTTCCCTCCCCTGTTAATAATTCCCTGATTTTTAACACTCCCTGCAGAACAACCTGTAATTTTTTTTCTTTATTTTTATGTCAATCAATTTTAACCGGACTGCCGAACCAAAAAAATCGAAATGAAAAGAGCAAAAACCTCCGGAAATATCGAAAAACAAAGCATGGTAAGTTTGATTGAAAATGAGTTGACAACAAAGGATGTGTTAGAATTTTGCCCTGACAGGCAAAGTACAAATTACAAATTTGCGCCAACACATGTTACAGACTTTTGCACGACGGATAATTTCTCGCATACTTTCTAAGAGAAGAATAGGTTATTAACTTTTACAACTAAGACAAATAGCGACCGAAAATTTGAAAATGGAAGATTTACAATCAATTTATGTAACGATAGATAAATGAATAATAACAATAAAAATAATTTTGGATTTCTCAATCTTGCCGTTTTTGTTTTGACAATTTATGTGCTTGGCGCCCTGATAATTGATATTACATTCAAACTATCAGAAGAAACAACCAGATTGTTGAACTTCATCGACATTGCAATTTGCATTTTCTTTTTCATTGAATTTTGTATCCGTTTTTATCAGTCAGACAACAAATTAAAATTCATGCGTTGGGGTTGGATTGACTTAATATCCAGTATTCCAATGATAAATTTCTTAAGATTTGGACGAATTCTAAGATTCATTCGTTTGATTCGCATTATTAGAGCATTTAGAACAACTAAAGAATTTGTTACATATATTTTCGCTAATAAATAGGACTCTGAGCGGTCGGCACGACCCAGCGATGAGTCGGTGTTGAACTACATCCCTGACCACAGGCCAAATAGGATTTTTCTATGTACTTATCGGCGGTTTTTGATGTTTTGTGAT
>JBFXFM010000017.1:0-71679 GCA_050179035.1 Draconibacterium sp.
CCCTTCTTTGAGGCGCTCAATGGCTTCTTTCTCAAATCCTTCAAAATCAAAACTTGATTCTCTTTTCATTTTGCCAAATTAAAAGTTATTAATCTTTAATTTGACACACTTATTTGAACAGTGTCTTTTCACCCGGTCGGATAGGGGACTGACCCTCCCGGATAACCTGTGATTGCGCCCTGTTGGATTTGATGACACAGGTTTAAAAATAAAAAAGGATTCTTTTTCAAAAAGAATCCTGAAAAGTGACTGCTATAAACGATTTAAGGCTTCACTTCAGCCTGTTTTCTGACCAGCGTTTGTTGCACAATAAAACCAAACGACTGGTTTTTAAATTTGCTTGTGGTTATATCGGTTAAATTGGTGAAATCGGTTGAATACCGGAGATCGAGTTTTGTGTTTTGCCCCAGGTGGACAGCGATACCGGCTGAAATTCCGGCAGAGAAGTTTTTCTCGGCAAGAATATAACTGCTGTTACCCGAGGTAATAAACTTATACCCGATTTCGGGACCGGCATACACATCAATCAATTTATACAGGGTTACCGATGCCAGCACTGGCAGGTTAAAGTAGTGAAAGGATTCATCGCCTTTAATCCACTGCAAATTGCTCTCGTCGTAAGAATTATAGCCGTAACCACCATAATTATATTGATAATAACCATACCCATAACCACCTGAATAAGGGTTATAAAATAGGTACGTTTCAGCCCCCTTTAACTGGTACAAAAACTCGGCCTGCAGATTTACCGGGCCAAGCAGGTTGTTGATGCGGTAAAACACCCCTGCCGACAATCCAATTTTTGTGTCAATGTTAATAGAACTGTTTTCGAAATCATTTCTGATGCTGGAGAACAGCGGACCGCCTTTTACTCCGTATTCAGTTTGGCTGCTGGCGGATTGCGGTCCAAGAATTCCAACGCAAAGCAGGAGTACAATTGCAAAAATGTGAATGTTTTGGTTTTTCATGAAATATTGATTTTTTGAGTGATGAGCAAAACTATAAAATGCATTTGTTAAACAAATATGGAAAATTCAGATATTTTAAAAATTGTTTTCAATGTATGATATGATGCCGAAATTCAGTAGTTTTTGTATTTCTTGTTTGTGTGATTAAGAGCGGGTAACAAATGCCACCCGCTCAAATTCACCTTTAAATAATACATCAAACGTCAATCCCCCCTGACGATTTTTTAATCCACCTGGTTATCTGTCCCAGGTTTCTCCTCCCCGGAATTTGCATCGTTGTTTTTTTGCCGCAGGTATTCGCTGCGATAACCTTTCAATCGTTTTTCGTTTTTCCAGAAAACATATTTTCCGGCATCCCTGATTTCGTCAACCATTTGTTTCAGGTACACAAAGGCTTTGTCGCGAATCATTTTTGTTTCGCTTTGTACCGATTTGTCGCCGTTGGCTGCAGCCAGCAGTTCGGCCATTGCAGCCGATTTTTCGGCAGCCATATCAAGTTTGCTTAAATCGAACCCAATGTTTTGCAGCAGCGCAGTGTTGTTTTTACCCAGCACCGAGAGGTCGTTTAAGTCCTGAATCATATCGCTGTTGGTGTTGCCGTCGGCTATGGCAGCCACGCGGGCAGTAAGCGATGCATCGTTGCGGAAAGCATACCGGAACGTATGCACCAGTTCGTCGCGCAGGTCAAAAGCGAGTGGCGCCTGAATTCCCCATTCGCGTTGTGCATCCAGTTGAGCATTACGATCTTTAAACCAAACCGATTGTGCCTCGCGCAAGGCACCGGCGCGCACCGCCATGTCACCAATTTTTACTTCCGTAATTCCAACAGCAGCCAATGGCACCAGGTCCATCATGCTCCATTTGCCAAGGTTTTCTGATTCCTGCAGGTACACATCCACCGGAATGGTTGGTTCAACTGCGTCTTTGTTGGGGATGGCTAAGATTTCCCCGATTTTTGCATTGTAATCATCAATGTTTGCCATAAATTTCTACATTTAAACGGTTTTTAATTGCCCGTTAACGGGCGTTACTTATCTCTTCCGGCAGGTGTTCACAGCATCTGCCGGTTTTATTTTATTCAAAATACAATCAACTCAATATTGAATTTTATTTTCAGCGCCCAGGTTTTCATTTAATTCGATTTCAGGGTTCTGTTTTAAACGGTTAAACGTTGTACAATTTACGTCAAAAACTGAAAAAAGCAATATTAAAAACAGTAACATAAAACTGTTTTAGAACATATTTTGAAAAAGCTGATAACAGCAGTCACTGGTGTAGCGGGCAGAATTGTGGAAATCCGTTTCCTTTGCAGAAAATGGTTTATACCTGACTAGAAAATATTTGAAGCAACAACTAAGTTCAATGCTTCTGAAAATTCCGGCTCGCATTGGTACCCGCTGATTCTAAAACGATGTCCGGATGAATCAGGGTATGATTGTATTTTTAGTATTTTTGAGACGTTTGTACGGTAAACAGCAGGAATACCAAAATTCAGATTGTTAATGCAACTACTTCAAAAAAGATTGGTGATAAAAATACTCAAATCAAAATTGTTCGTTTGGAGTACAGTACCTGCTTTAGTTTTGGGAGCCCTCATAATTGCCTGTTTTATAAGCATCAAAGATTTTTCCGTTTTTCCAAACAACCAGTTTTTTGAATATCTTTCTTACACTGATGGTGCTGCCGGTGGAAATTCCAAAGTCCTGAGAAATACTGTTTCCGACAGTATCATCAAACTCGAATTTCAAATCAGCAATCAAATCAGTAATCCGTATGTTGGATTAAATATCGTACCAAAAGAAATAAAAACAATTAACCCCGAACATTTTAACCAACTGACAGTAAGGCTGAAAGGAAATGAAATTAATGGAATTTCAATTGTGTTGATTACTGAAAATACATTGAAGACCAGCGATAAAAAGAATCAGGAGATTTTTTTTTACCATAATTTTAAAATTTTACCGGGGATTAATACATATACTATTGGCTTAGATAAATTTAAAATACCCGATTGGTGGAAAGAGTATAACCGGATTGAAGATGTATCGGCCATTAAACCTGATTTAAAAAAGCTGAAAGCGATAAATATCAGCAGTGCATACACCCCCAATATCAATAAAACCCTCTCTTTTGAAATTTACTCCATGGTTTTTTCGAGAAACAATAAACCGCTTTTTATCCTGATTACAGTTTTGTTTTTCGGATTTGTTCTGCTTGTTTTTGTCGTCGCGTACGTCATTGAAAGATTAAAGACGAACCGGAAAGTGATTACAATCGACTATAAACCGGTTGAGCATAAAAACACTGAAAATCCGAAATCCGATTTTATTCAATTTATCAACAATAATTTTCAAAACAGTGAACTTACGCTGGTCCTTGTTTCTGCCGAAACAGGTGTTAACCAGCGCAAAATAACCAGCGAAATTCAAAGTTGGTTTGGATGTAATTTTAAAACCTATATCAATCGTTTACGAATCAACGAATCAAAACGGTTACTGGCGAATAAAGATTTGAACATTGGAGAAATCGCCTTTAAAGTCGGGTTTAACAACCAGAGTCATTTTAACCGGGTTTTCAAAGCCGAATTTCAAATCAGTCCCACCGAATACCGCGACAAAATCAGGGAATAGCACTTCATGTAAAAATCACACTGTTTCAGCAATTATTTTTTCACGCTTTACCATTTCTGCAAATAGATTGACACTTTTTGTAAAAGGCAAATCATTTTGTCCGGTTAATTTTGCACGCAATCAGTTGTATGACGTGATGAATAACTAATAAGAAAATTATAAGGCGAATGAAAAAATTAATGACTAAAACCCCGGTATTATTACTGGCGATAATTTTTGTTTCTTCAATCTCACTTTTTGCACAAAACACGAATTGTTTTCTGGAGGATTTTACACCCAAAAACGCCACTATTCCGATATCAGTGGCTGCAAACAAAACGAATAGTTCACCTTCAGTAACTGTCACCTTAACTACAGATACGCTGGGTAAAATTTCGAAATATGTTTTTGGAAATGCCCTTGCTGTGTGGATTGGAAATGTAACAGGCGAAGCCAAATTTGTGGAAAACACCAAATTGTTGAATCCTTCCTTAATCCGATTCCCCGGGGGAAGCTGGTCCAATATATTTTTTTGGGATGGGGCTCCTTCCGATGTACCCGACTCTGCTTACGATTCATCGGGGGAAAGAGTAAAATTTTACGCTATTTCAGGAAAAAATGACTGGCCCACTACAACGGCTAACTATTACAAATTACGTCAGCAAACCGGTTCACAAGGACTCATAACTGTCAATTATGGCTATGCCCGTTACGGGTTGAGCGATGACCCTGTAGCGAAGGCTGCTCATCATGCTGCTGAATGGGTACGCTATGATAACGGACGGACAAAATTCTGGGAAATTGGAAACGAAAATGCCGGTCCATGGGAAGTCGGGTGGAAGATTAATACAAAAACCAATAAAGACGGGCAGCCTGAAATCATTACCGGTCAACTTTATGGTCAGCATTTCAGAGTCTTTGCCGATTCCATGAGAGCCGCCGCCGCAGAGGTGGGTGCTGAAATATATATTGGTGCACAGGTATTGCATTTTGATGGTACATCTAGCTGGAATTCGGTGGATAAGACATGGAATGCAGGAGTCTTTCAGGAAGTTGGCGATGCTGCCGATTTTTATGTAATGCACAACTATTTTGGAACCGCGGCTACCGTGGATAATTTATTGTCGGTTGCAGCAACCGAGCCAAAGAAAAACATCAGCTTTATTCAGCAGGATATCGCCAACAAGAAAGGTTTTCAAAAGCCTGTAGCCATAACAGAATATAATATGAACAGTAATTCTGCAAATGCAACCATGGGAAGGTCATATGTCAATGGCATGCAGGCGACGATACTGTTTAATGAATTAATTAAGAATAATTTTGGGTTGGGTGCAAGATGGCTACTTGCCACCGGCGAGGATGCAATGTTTTATATGGGAGATAACAACAGTTTAAGGTGGCAGCCACGTCCTGATTTCTATTACGCGTATTATCAGCAGAAATTTACCGGCGATCATGCAATTACTGCAACATCCAACAACTCAACCATTTTAGCATATTCATCAAAATTTGCTTCAGGAGAAACCGGGGTTGTGCTAGTTAACAGGGGAAAAACTGCCCAGGTGGTAAAAATTGACCCAAAGAATATTGGTGTTGGAAATCAATACTATAATTATTCATTAACCGGCGGTACCGACAATGGCGATTTTTCGTTGTATGTAACAGTAAATGGCGTAAGTCCGACAGGAACACAATGGGGCCCTCGCGAAACACTGGAAACAATTCCGGCAAATGCTTATTCCATTGATGAAGCCATTAAACTGAATGTTCCTGCACGGTCGGTTCAGTTTATCATGATTGAAGCAGGAAACAACTTATTGAATCCAACAGCAGTTACGAGTGAATTGAAAAACGAATTGAAGCTGATGAATTATCCCAACCCGTTTTCTGCCAAAACAACCATTCAGTTTCAAACAACTTCATTTGAAAAAGTTTCATTAGTTGTGTCGGACCAAACTGGCAGAACAATAAGAACACTGGTTAACGAAACTTTGCCGTCAGGAAATCATCAATATGATTTCGACGGAAGTTCTTTGCCTCATGGAATTTATATGTACCAATTGAAAGTTGGCAACAACATCAGTTTCGGGAAGATGTCGCTTCTGAAATGACAGATTAAGAGACTGTTTTGTATTCGTTTAATTATTCTCAGCCTACCGTCAGGCAGGCGTTAGGAATAAAATGTAGTGAGAAACGCAGCAAAATGGTTAATGTTTTGTCCCGGATGAGACAAAAATTTTATCCTGGATTTTTATATTTCTACCCATCTGTTTTCCTAACGCGAAATTTTAAAATAGTCACTGATTTTTAAAAAATAATTTTGGGTGACCAATTGACGAAAACAGGAAAAATTCGACTTGCATAATTTTATGCTGAAACATACAGGATTTTTGGGATAACAGTTTTTAAAAGGATTTATAGAAAATGGTTGAAAGAGTATTCAGATATTCTTTCAGCCATTTTTTATTCCAGCCCCAGCTTTTCCCTTACAAAGTCAAGCACATAACCGGTGGTGGCATCCATTCCCAATGCCGATGTGTTGATACACAAATCGTAGGATTTGGCGGCTCCCCAGCTTTTGTTGCTGTAGTAGTTGTAAAAGGAAGCCCTTTTTTTGTCGGTTTTTTCTATCAATGTCAGCGATTTATCGTGCGAAATTTCCTGGTATTTTGCCACTTTTTCAATCCGGTCTTCCAGGTTGGCTGAAATAAAAAGATGAACAGCGCGCGGGTGGTCGCGCAAAACATAATCGGCGCAACGACCCACAAATACAGCCGATTCGGTTTCAGCAATTTTACGGATAACATCACTTTGCATCTGGAAAAGCGACTCGTTACTCAGAAAAACATCCTGAAAAAATTCGGTCAGCAAACCACCGGTTAAGGCCGGATTGACACTTTCGTCGGCTTTCTCGAAAAATTTGCTGGAAACGCCACTTTCAACCGAAACCCGTTGAATCAGTTCTTTGTCGTAAAACGAAATGCCCAGAATACGAGCCACTTCTTTTGCAATGATGCGGCCTCCGCTGCCCAATTGCCGTCCGACGGTGATGATAAATTTTTCGTTCATAACAAATTCTCTTTAATTAATCAGAAATCAGGCTACTCAAATTCCGGTTCCACCGCGTTTTTAAACTTCCGCAATAGTTTTACCAGAAAAATGGTGGAAACGATAGCGGAAGCGATGTCGGCTGCCGGAAAACTGTACCAAACGCCGTCGGCTCCCCAGATGGAAGGGAAAATCAGTACGCAGGGTAAAAAGAACAACAACTGCCGGGTCATCGAAAGAAAAATCGATTTTTTGGCCATCCCGATACTTTGAAAAAGCTGCACGGTAACAAACTGAACTCCCAGAAGCGGAAAAAACAGCGTCACCATTCGTAACCCTTTTACGGCTCTTTCGGTTAATTCCGCATCGGTGGTGAACATGGAAGCCACTGCGTGGGGGAAAAACTGCCCTGTTACAAATCCGGCCGCCAGCACAATCGTCGAAAGTACAATCGTTTTTCGGAAAACTGCATCAACCCGTTTGAACTGAAGTGCGCCGTAGTTATACCCCGCAATGGGCTGCATTCCCTGGTTAAAACCCATCACCACCATGCCAAACAAAAACACAACGCGGTTCACTATTCCGTAGGCGCCTACCGATAAATCGCCACCATATTTGCTCAGCGACTGGTTGATGATTATCACCAAAAGGCTGGAAGCCGCGTTGATAAAAAATGGCGAAAGACCAATGGCCATCGAGTCGACCACAATTTTTCGCTCCAGCCTGAAAACACCTTTTTTCAGGTGTACAAAATTCTTCTTATTACTGAAAATCGAAATCTGCCACGCCAACATCAGAATCTGCGAAATAATGGTGGCCAGCGCACTTCCCTTTATTCCCATTTTAAAGGTGAAAATGAACAGCGGATTTAATATCAGGTTGATGATTACGGCAAAAATGGTTGCAAACATCGCCTTTTTCGGATTGCCCGACGAGCGCAGCAAGGCATTGAGGCCAAGGTACATGTGTGTAATGACATTGCCGGCTAAAATCACTGTCATGTATTCGCGGGCATAAGGCAGCGTTTCGGAACTGGCCCCGAAAAACATGAGGATTGGGTCAAGAAAAGCGAGTGTGACTACCGAAAATGCCAGCCCGAGAATGATGTTCAGCACAAACACATTCCCCAAAACCTTATTGGCTGTTTCGTAATCTTTTTGTCCCAACCGCACGGACATCAGTGTAGATGCCCCGATGCCCACCAATGAACCGAAAGCCGCTGCCAGATTCATCAGCGGAAAAGTGATTGCCAGTCCTGAAATTGCCAACGGCCCCACACCGTGACCGATAAAAATGCTGTCGGTGATGTTAAAAAGCGATGTTGCAGTCATGGCGACAATCGCAGGCCAGGCGTAGCGTGTAAGCAATTTGCCCACATCTTCGGTACCCAAAGCAATTGTCGTATTTTGCTGACTCATACTGGTTGCATGTGATTGTTTTGCAAAAATCAGCAATAATTATTTAAATCAGTTTGTTTTGAAGGAATTCTTTTGGTGTGTTAAAAAGAAGGTAATTTTAGGCATCTGTTAATCTTCTGTTTCATCTACTGGAAAGCCTTCTGATCTTAATTCATCGATTTCAGTTTCGTCAAATTGATCAATTATAAGTCTCATAAAGTAGGGATCTTTCTTTCGTTTTAAAACCCAAAAATAAATGTCTCCCATTTCTTTATCGTGGGTTGACCACTTACCCTTAGGATTATTCTCAATATCATATCTGAACTCTTTCCATTCTTCAACTCTGTCTTTAATTTTAGATGGAATACTCCAATACCTTGTTTCATTAAATTTTAATTCCCAAACTTGATTCAATTCCTCAATGGTTTCTGTTAATAAATTCTCCTTTTTAGGAGCAATAACTTGATTAAACCAATTTTGGTAACTATTTTTATTTGGTGACTCATCAGATAATAATTGTTTTATAAATCTTTTAGTAGAAGCTTCAGGATTTCGCCCTTTAATATCATAGTCAAATCCTATTTCTTCAATCTTCGCTCTTAATTCGAGTTTTTTACCTTCCTTATTTCGTTGTGCAACAATTGTCAACCATGTTCCCAATGATTTTCCTTTGTACTTATATCTATGATTAGCTTTTACGTCTTCTTCATTTTCAATTGCGTCTTGGAGCAGTGTAAGCCATTCCTGTTCATTTGCATTAACATTAGCTGTTTTAACCTCTTCAATAACCGCTTCAGAAATATCCGTTTTTAAGAATAGATTTGCTTTGAAAATGAGTTGGTCGGTAGTATAAAACCAAATTCTTTGACCCGTTTTATCAATAAACTCATACAACAATTCATGCCTTGGAGTATCTTTTGTTTTATCATCGTTTTCTTGGTGCCACCAATCTTCTTTCACATCATTTGTTACGAAAATTATTGGATGATTATTTCCCTTTGCATAATCTATTATTTGAAACCAAAGTATAAGGTCACCATACCGCTGAAAACCAATTTTATCATCTTCATCTTTATAACCTGGTGGAATTGCATTTTCATATCTGAATTTTCCCTCGCGAATAACAGTTAACATTTTTTCGTAAGAATATTTCTCACCGTGAGCGAAAAATGTTTTAAGGCGTTCCCTCAAATTATCTGATTCTGACTTTTCATCAATTTCCTTAATCCTTTGATTTATTTGGTCTTTTGTGTCTGTAAATAATTTTTCATAACTATTACTCAATGATTCCAAATGAGCTTTAAACTCATTTAATCCATTAAAAAATTCCTTTATTGAGTCTTGCGTCAGATACGGGTGTTTATCATCTTTTTTTGTTTTTTCCGAGAGTGCATTAATTTGACCATGAATATTTTCTAAATTCTTACCAACTACACCAATTGTTTCTTTTACTGAGTTCAAGAAACCACCTTCTTTTTTCCCATTGCTATTTATTAGATTATGGTATTCTCCCCTTGGTTTAGTTATTACTTTTTCTCTATTCTTTTCAAATTCATAAATGACTTGTGCTGGCATCCATAAACGACCTTTCAATGCATTAAAAATTTTATTAAAGAACTCATTAGATATTTTCTCAGTATAACCATAAAAACTCAATAAAGCAGAAGAGTCAAAAACCACATGACCAGTTTCAAATAGTTTTTTTTCTTCCTCTTCTGTAATTCTAAAAAATGTCTTGTCCATTGTTTATTCTTTAACGATGCCTAACTCGTTTATCTATAAACCTTAACACGACTAAAGGTTTACATATCCGCAAATATTTACAGGGTTTTGTAAACCTTTATCGCCAGTTGAGGTGTACCATCTGACTTTTGCCTGTTTGAATATTTTCCGGGGTATTTTATCCCTTATTTTTTCCCCGGGTAAACAGGGCTCATCCAATCTTCTTTGGATGCGTATTTGCTTTCGCTGGCCCAGCGGATGCCGCGGGTAAGGATTTCCCAGGCTTCGGGAACATCAAAATCGGCGGGAGTGTGGCCAACCGAAACATAAAAAACACGGCCTTTTCCGTAGGTTTTTTTCCATGCCACCGGAATCACGGCTTTGCCAATCCAGTCGGCGTGGTCGGAAGTAAAAGTGGTGGTTGCCAGCACTTTCACATTCGGGTCAACATGCATGTAATATTGTTCCGATTTGATTTTGAAATCTTTCAAACCTTTGGTAACCGGGTCTTTTTTGTCGGTAATTTCTACGGTATAGTCAATCACGCCGCCGGGGTGTGCCACCCACTGACCACCTACCATAAACTGGTACTCGGTATTATCGCGGAAAGAATCTCCCAAACCACCATGGGTTCCTGCTATTCCAACGCCACGTTTCACGGCTTCAAGCAGTCCTTTTTCCTGTTTAGGCGTAATTTTTGCCATGGTAAACGACTGAAAAATCAGGTCGGTTTCGTCCATTATTTTTTTGTTGGTATAAACGCCCAACGAGTCGGAAACGGTAACAATGGCGCCCTGTGCATCTAAGTAGGCCTTTACTTTTTCTGTAAGTTCCTTGGGGAAATGGCCATTCCAGCCTCCCCAAACCATCAGTACTTTTTTACCTTTCAGCGAGGGGAGTTCATCGTTTTTTACCGGTTTGGCTTGCATGGCAATTGAATTTAAAAGAAACAGCGCAACAAGGAGTAATCCTGAAATGCGGCTGGCAGTGATTTTTGTATTCATTTTAATCAGGTTTAATGTTTTATGTTGAGCAAAAATAGAAATATTGAAGCCACAGACTCACAGTTTGAAATAAAAAATTGGCGAATCTGTGATACTTAGAAATATGAATGAAATAATGTAGTATTCCTTTTTTGTATACCCCTAAATCCCCTAAAGGGGACTTAGCTCATTGATAAACAGTTGTGAAGGTCACAACCAAAGCCCCTTTAGGGGTTTGGGGTGAAAAAACACGACAATAAACAGTTCTCATAACTTATGATTATCCGTTAATTCTTTTTCTGTAAATGTGTTTTGAAAAAAATTCCCTGTCTCGATGGCGTGAAATTCCAGTCTTTGATGAGTGTTGGCGGCCAATCGGGGTCAAAACACCAGGGTGTGTACGAGATTCCTTTTTTGTCGAAATAGGCAATAATCGCTTCTCCATAACTTTCGTCAGAGATACACGGAATGTGTGCGCCGCGTTCGTCGGGTCCCATAAATCCAAACTCTGTTGCCAGAATCGGGTATTTGTCGGCCACATGCCCCCAGTCTTTCTCCCATTGGGGTTCCCAGGGTTTTTCGCGTTTTTGCGGATAAGGATGAGTGCAATAAGCAACATTCTTGCGGTTTACAGGGTTGGCAATCACTTCGTCTAACAGGTAGCCCCATTCCATACCGGCAACCAGAAAAATTTTCTGGTCATCGGTCGGCGTAATTTCATCGATTAGTTTTTCAAGTGTTGGCCGCCATGTTTTCCACGAGAATTCGCCCAATTTACCGCCATCGTTGGTGGGTTCGTTGTACAATTCGTAAACAGCCACCGTGTTATTTCCCTTGTATCGTTTGGCGACGGTTTGCCAGAATTTCACGGTTTCATTCCATGAAGTGTTGTACATCGGACGGAACCACTTTTCAGTATTCAGATTGCCTATGGAATGCCAGTCGATAATGACATACATTTCAAGCTCTTCCGCCCATTTCACGCCTTCATCAACAAGTTTGAAATAGGCGTCCCAGCCACGTTTGTTCAGTGCTGTGGGGTGAATGGCAAACCGCACAACATTGCATCCCCAGTTTTTTGCTTCCTGAAAATATCGTTTGTTCCATTGTCCGGCTTTTTCCAGCTTGTCGGGGTCGGAAAAACTGACACCTTTCAACCTGATTACTTCTCCATTTTCGGTTACAAAGTTTTTCCCTTCGACCTTAATTTTGGGTAACGTTTTGCTGTTGCAGATTGTTGGGGTGACTAAAAATGCGAGGAGCGCTATTATAATTAGTAATGATTTCATAAGATTTTGAGATTGATAGAGATTAATGGTGACTTATTGTGATTTATTGAGATTTATTGTTTCCATGCTTCGGCAAGTTGTTTGAAGCATTCCGCCGACTTGTCTTCTTTTCCAACTTCGGCTTGTCCACGGTAGCTTTTCATAAACGAACCGGCCGAACCCCAGACAGTTTGCAGCATTCCCTGGTAACGGGGTTTCATTTCATCAGTGGCTCCGGCAATCAGCGAACGTGTCAGTTTTTCCTGGGCCAGCGCATTTTCGGTATTTCGCCAGGGGCAAGTCAATACATTCAGTCCTTTTGCAGCGAAAATCACGGCGGTGGCATCGGGACGTTCATAATGCCAGTCGCAGATTACCACGTCTTTCGGAATCATGTCAATGGCGCGGTGGGTGTTGTTGTAACTGCCTTCCCAAAGTCCGATTCCGGTGGTTTTCCCGTCAATCAGCCTGTCGCCCCACATCCACAGTTCGCGGTTTTTTTCTTTCAGGTGGTTGTTGATTTTTGTGACCTCGCCGGCAAATAAAACTGCCGGGTCGTGTCCCTGGCAACGCGGACAATCTTCGTGGGCAATGTAAAAAACTTCGTCTAATCCGGCATGAAAAGCATCGGTTTCAAATACTTCGCAAATTTCGTCAACCAAAGCAAAAACAACTGAATGAACTTCAGGATGCAGCGGGCAGTAACTTTTGCAGTATAAACCATCGGGATTCGGCCATTCGTATTTCTCAGGGAATTTCACGCCGGGAGTTTCGTCGAATTGCGGGTAAACTTCCAGCAGCTTTGTAGCTTTGGTTGCCCACGACTGGTGCCCCAGTAAATTGATTTGCGGAATGAGCCTGATATTGTGTTTTTTACACACAGCCACCAGTTTTTTTACATCCTCTTTTGTTAGCGGATTTTCATCCACAAGCTCGGGGTGTGACAGGTATTTGTATCCATAATCGATTCTCAGAATCAGCAAATTGAGACCAGCCTGCGCAAGTTCGTTGTCGGTGAATTTTACAAATTCATCCACATTCCCGGCATCGGGCGATGCAATGCAAAGTCCGCGAACAGGGTAGGGAGCCTGTGCATTCAGCAACATAATACCAGAGGTCAGAAATAGAACAAGAAGAACAATTCGATTCATCATTTTTTAGTTTAATTGGTTTCAAAAATCAGTTTAAAAGTAGTGTTTGTGTTTTGCATTTTCAATAACAAATCAGTAATCAGCGTAGAATTTGTCAGATTCAGGCTTCAAATTTTCCGAGTTCTTCAAGAAAATGCTGTTTTTCAGCCTGACTGATAAAACTGGCTTCGAACGAATTTTTTGCCAGCAGGTAAATTTCCTTTTTTGTGAGATTGAGATTTTCGGCAACAGCCAGAAAATTTTCGTTTACGTAGCCACCAAAATAGGCGGGGTCGTCGGAGTTGATGGTTACAAAAAGTCCGGCATCCAGCATTTTTTTCAAAGGATGATTGCGCATTTCGGTAACCACTTTCAGTTTCAGGTTCGAAAGCGGGCAAACTGTCAGCGGAATTCTTTTCGAGACCAGTTCCTGAACCAGTTTCTCATCGTGTAAAGAATTGTTTCCGTGGTCGATGCGAGAAATTTTCAGTAAATCAACCGCATCCCGGACATACGCTGCCGGTCCCTCTTCGCCGGCGTGGGCAACGGTTAAAAATCCTTCGTTTCGGGCTTCGGCAAAAACCTTTTCAAATTTTGAGGGAGGATGTCCTTTTTCTGATGAATCAAGACCAGCACCAATAATCGAATCTTTGTAGGGAAGCGCTTGTTTTAATGTTTTTAATGCTTCTTCTTCAGAAAGATGACGCAGAAAACAAAGAATCAGGTTTGAACTGATATTCAGTTTTTGCCTGCCATCGTCCAGCGCTTTTTTAATTCCGTTTAGAACTGTTCCGAAGTCAATTCCGCGGCTGGTGTGTGTTTGCGGGTCGAAAAATATTTCGGTATGCAGCACATTTTGCGTCCGGGCTTTTTCGAGGTAAGCCCAGGTGAGGTCGTAAAAATCGGCTTCGGTTTGCAAAACTCCGGCACCTTTGTAATAAATATCCAGAAAACTCTGCAGGTTGTGGAAATTGTAAGCTTTTCTGAGTTCCTCCACCGACTGGTACTTCAGCGTAATTTTGTTTCGCTCAGCCAGTATGAAAAGCAACTCCGGCTCAAGCGTCCCTTCAATGTGTACATGAAGTTCGGCTTTCGGAATGCTTTTTATATAATCTTCGGTAGTTATCATCTTGAATTTGTTTTTGTCATTTGAGATTTGTCTTTTGGCATTTGAAAATTTACTTTTTCGATTTTGCCGGTTTTTTGGTTTTCAGTGGCGAAATTATGAGTCCGAGCAAAAACAGAATACCGATAAAAACCACGTTCAACACCATACTCAGCACAATCAGAAAATAAAATCCCGAAAGATAATTGCCTGTTTTGTCGAAAAACCGGGTGGCAAAATCGCCTTTCCAAACCGTGGCAAGATTAAAAACCAGCAGCAGAATCACGAAATAAATAAACCCGCGGAATGCACCTTTTATATCTGATGAACTGAGTGTTACAGAGCTTCCGATGGCATAAAAAAGATAAATAAACAGCACCACCTTCCACCAGTAAGCACCATGATTTTCAATCACAACACGGTAAATATTCACGATTCCGTCGAAAATTCCCTGCCCGGTATTTTTCACCAGTTCCCAACTGGTAAAAAGCCTGTGGCTGATATGAACTCCCTGTTTTTCCGAAATGTTGATGGCATTCAAATCGAAAAGCAACCAGGTAACCAGCCACAAAAGCAGCGCTCCGAGCAAAATCGGCCCTATTCCGATAAAAAAATTGCCAATGGTTTGATATGGATTTCCTTTGGTGTAGCTGTGTTTTACCTGTCCCAGCGATTTACCCGAAGTAGGTGTAAAAAGTTTTATTTCCGAGATTTTGTGGGCAAAAAGAATCGCAAAAATGGCATGTCCCAGTTCGTGAACCGATGTACCGAGCCAGCCAAAAACATAGAGATACACTTTTTGCCCCAGCGTTTTGTAGCTGAGTTCTTCGTTTTTACGGGCCAGGAAATTCATCAAAAAAGCCAGAAAAAGCAGCGGCCCCAGCAGCACAAAAAGCTGTATCAGCGTGGCTTTGCCGGCAACCAGCAGATAGTCCCAGGTTTTATGTAGAAATTCATTCATTTGGTAAAAATAGCGAAACAAAAACTCCGAAGTATAAACTACTCCGGAGTTTCGATATTTTTCTCCTCCCCCTCGGGGTCCCGAAATTTCGGGAGGGAGGGGCTATTTCTTAAAAATCAGTAAAATCCCATTTTCCGCGAATCGGGCGCGAAAGCATCATGTTTGCCCATTTGTCGCCATCGAATTTTTCCTTTTCAGGATTCCAAACGAGTGGACGTTGCAATTCGTACGCAATGTTTACAAGGTTACAAACCGAAGCAGTGCGGTGGCCAATTTCAACATCCGAAATAGGTCTTGTCCGTGTTTTCATGGCATTTACCCAATCCTGGTAGTGATTGTCGCTGTAATAAACCCGTTTGTCGCCCGGTTTCAGGTCGGCTTTTGCCAGTTTATCGTTCGGGAAAGTGCGCAGAAAATCGCGGCTTACTTCAATTTTTCCTTCAGTACCAATAAACTGAACTGCATTCCCGTCTCTTTCGCCACCCCAGAGTTTATGGTTTACACGGATTCCGTTTTCATAAACCATTGTCAACCCGTGGCTTTGTTCAGGAACAGGCGGTGGAAGAAAATGCACCGGCCCGGAGTTGTCCATATCAAGCGCCCACTGGGCGATGTCGAACATGTGAGCGCCCCAGTCGGTTACAAGGCCGCCGCCAAAATCGCGGTAACCACGCCACCATGCCCACGGGCCATTAATATCTGACGGAGCCAAATCTTCGTGGAATCCCCGGTACAATGACGGGCCTACCCATTCATTCCAATCCAGTCCTTCTGGAACAGGTTGAGTTGGAAGGTCGCACTGTTTAATCGGTTCACCGATGCTTACATTTACTTCTTTTATATCACCGATGTAACCATTGCGCACCAGTTCAACGGCATGTCGGAAATCACGCCACGAACGCTGCATATTTCCGGTTTGGAAAACACGGTCGTATTTACGTGTGGCGTCAACCATTGCACGGCCTTCGGCAACTGTAAGCGCCATTGGTTTTTCGCAATAAATGTCTTTTCCGGCTTTGGCGGCATCAACGGCAACCTGTGCATGCCAGTGGTCGGGTGTGGCAATCACCACAGCGTCAATGTCTTTGCGTTCAAGAAGTTCGCGGTAATAATGATAACTGTCGATTTTTACATCAAGGCTCTTTTTTGCATTGTTGGCTTTTGCGGACTCAACAAACATTTCAAGTTTCTTTTTATACACATCGCAGGCAGCAACCACGGCAGTTTCCTTGCAACCACCAATTCCACCAAGTAAAGTTCCAACCTGTTTTCCGGTTCCGATAAAACCAAGATTGATTCTGTCGTTAGCAGCCACAAAACCATTTCCACCCAAAACATGGCGTGGAATAACCGTTACCGCAGCTGCACCAACGGCAGTTTTTCCAATAAAATTTCTTCTGTTCATACTTTTTATTTTGATTAGGTTTAATTTATAGATTATCAGATTATTATGATAGATTATTGTGATTTTTTATTCGATTTTGGTTTAGCCGTAAGTTTTAAATTAATCACCGTAAAAATGGGTGTTTTTATTATTTATTCAAAATGAAACAATGATTGATTTTTGCAATTTTCGTTTACTTTTGAACGAAAAGATACGATTGAAAACCATACTTTCCATCGATTGCGGAACACAAAGTTTACGGGCTGCCCTTTTTTCGCCGGAAGGCGAAATGTTGGCGATTCAGCGGGTTTTGTTTGAACCTTATGAAAGCAGTCAACCTGGTTGGGCAGAGCAGGACCCCGAAGTTTACTGGAAAGCATTAACCGAGGCCAGTAATAAACTGAAGGCAGAAAATTCAGAATATTTCGAAAATATTGTCGGAGTTGGTGTAACGACCATGCGGGATTCGCTGGTGAATGTTGATGAAAATGGAAATCCACTTCGCCCGCTCATGGTTTGGCTCGACCAGCGAAAAGCTGCGCCGGTTTATAAACCCGGAATCATCATGAAACTGATTATCTGGTTTATCGGGATGACCGATTCAATTCAAAAAGCACAACGTGATGGAAAATGCAACTGGATTCGGCAGAATCAACCCGAAATATGGAAGAAAACCCACAAATTTCTGCAGGTTTCCGGTTTGCTGAATTTCAGACTTACCGGGACTTTTCGCGATTCAGTGGCTTCGCAAATCGGGCATGTGCCTTTTGATTATAAAAGGCAAAAATGGGGTAACCCGAAACGGCCATTTGTTTTTAGTGCAAAGTTGTATCCCATCGAAAAAGATAAATTGCCAGAGTTGGTAAAACCGGGTGAAATCATTGGCAATATCACTACATGGGCGTCGGATAAAACCGGTTTGCCGGCTGGACTTCCTGTAATTGCCTGTGGCTCCGACAAAGGTTGTGAAACGTTGGGAATGGGTGTTCTTAACAGTGAAATGGCAAGTCTGAGTTTTGGAACCACCGCCACTATTCAAACTACCAGCAAAAAATACCGCGAACCCATTCGATATATGCCCTCGTATCCGGCGGTTTATCCGGGGTATTTTAATCCTGAAGTCGAGATTTTCCGCGGGTTCTGGATGATTAGCTGGTTTAAAAATGAGTTTGCACACAGCGAGGTTTTAATTGCCCGGAAATTGGGAATTCCGGTGGAAAAACTATTGGACAAATTATTGCACCAATCGCCACCCGGCGCTATGGGACTGGTGGTTCAGCCCTACTGGAGTCCCGGTTTGTCGCAACCCGAAGCCAAAGGTGCAATGATTGGTTTTGGCGATGTACACAAAAAAGAACATGTGTACAGGGCTGTCATCGAAGGACTTGTTTACGCACTGAAAGAAGGAAAGGAAAAGATTGAAAGGGTTTCGCATACCAAAATTCACCGGCTGGCGGTTTCGGGCGGTGCTTCGCAAAGTGACGAGATTTGCCAGATTACTGCCGATATTTTCAATTTGCCCGTGGTGCGTGGAAAAACCACCGAAACTTCATCGCTTGGAGCTGCGGTACTCACAGCTTTCGGAACCGGAATTTATCGGACAATAGACGAAGCGGTAAAAAACATGGTACATCTGCAAAACGAATTTCACCCCGATAAAAAACATGTTCACTTGTATGAACAGCTTTACCGGAAAGTTTATAAAAGGCTTTACCGTAAGCTCGAAACTTTTTACCACGCAATCAGGGATATTACAGGCTACCCCGGATAATTTTCAGGTTTGGAATGAAATCCGGTAATTTTGAAGGATTACTGTTATTCTGTAGTTACTATTTTGAAGGTTGCGGTGAATGACAACACAAATTTTTATCGTAAAATTGTCTTCCTTGAAATCGATGGCTGTTTTTATTGTAAAGAGAAAAGCATCAACAGCCAAATAACTGAAATACTAAACAAACCAAAAAATGAGATTAACTACGATTGACATTCTTGTGATTGCAATTTATCTGATTGCGACAGTCGTTATCGGGCTTGTGTTAAAGAAAGTGGCCCAGAAAAGCAAATCGAATTACATGCTTGGCGGTAACAAACTTCCGTGGTACATGCTTGGACTTTCTAATGCTTCGGGCATGTTCGACATTTCGGGAACGATGTGGCTGGTGACGCTGCTTTTTGTTTATGGGTTAAAAAGTATCTGGATTCCCTGGCTCTGGCCGGTTTTTAACCAGGTTTTTCTGATGGTTTTTCTCAGTATCTGGCTGCGCCGCTCGAAAGTTACCACCGGTGCCGAATGGATTATCACCCGTTTTGGCAACAAAACCGACAGCAAACTATCTCACGGCGTTGTAGTTTTTTTCGCGCTCATTCTTTGTTTGGGTTATCTTGCCTACGGATTTATCGGGTTGGGTAAATTTGTCATGATTTTTGTTCCCTGGGAAATAGTAGCTCCATACATTCCTTTCACAGTTCCTGAAGCGTATGTTCCGCATATTTATGGAATTGCATTTACCTTGTTTGCTGTATTTTACGCAGTGCTTGGCGGTATGGCCAGTATTGTTTGGGCCGATGTGATGCAATATGTAATTATGGCAATCTCTGCAATTTTAATCGGAGTTTTGGCCATGAAAGCTTTAACTGTTGAAACACTGAATGTTCCCGAAGGCTGGCACTCTCCATTTTTTGGCTGGCGGCTCAACGACCTCAACTGGCGCGGAATTATCGATGAGGTGAATGCAAAAATTGCCAGCGACGGCTATTCTCTATTCAGCATTTTCTTTATGATGATGCTTTTTAAAGGATTGCTGGTTTCAATGGCAGGTCCGGCGCCAACGTACGATATGCAGAAGGTGCTTTCAACCAAATCGCCAAAGGAAGCAGCCAAAATGAGCGGTTTTGTTTCGGTGGTTTTAATGCCGATTCGCTATTTTATGATTGCCGGTTTTGCGGTGCTTGGCATTTTGTATTACGACAGGCTCAACCTGATGGTGAACGGACAAATCGATTTCGAACAGATTTTACCTTCGTCAATAGCCGAATTTGTTCCTGTTGGTTTTATGGGACTTTTATTAGCTGGTTTACTGGCTGCATTTAACGGAACATTTGCCGGAACTCTCAATGCAGCACAGGCCTACATTGTAAACGATATTTTTCTGAAATATGTAAAACCCGAAGCTTCGAACAACCAGATTAAAAACATGAACTATATCGTTGGTATTCTTGTAGTTATTATCAGTATCATTTTCGGGATTTTTGCGCAGGATGTCAACAGCATGTTGCAGTGGATTGTTTCGGCACTTTACGGAAGTTACGTGGTTTCCAACGTGTTGAAATGGTACTGGTGGCGTTTTAACGGTTACGGTTATTTCTGGGGAATGGTGGCCGGTTTGTTGCCCGCGCTCATTTTCCCATATGTTTTCACCGAAACGCTTGATTTGTATTATTTCCCGTGGTTGTTGCTGATTTCGGTTGCCGGAGCTGTTTTGGGTACTTTATTAACCAAACCCACCGACGAAACAACATTGAAAGAATTTTACAAAACAGTGAATCCATGGGGATTCTGGGGACCCATCAAACAAAAAGTGATGGCCGAAAATCCGGGATTTGTTCCGAATAAAAACTTTAAACGCGACATGTTTAACGTGGTAATTGGTACAATTGCACAAACCGTGCTGGTGGCCCTGCCCATTTATCTTGTACTCAAACAAACCCTGCCGCTGCTTGTTACGATTGCAATCACCATCGTTTGCGGATTTATTCTGAAAAAAACATGGTGGGACAGGTTGCCGGAAGAATAAAAAAGTTGCGGGTTACGGGTTTCAGGTTACAAGTTTTTCAAACCCTGCAACGTGAAACATGTAACCTGTAACATTGAAATGTGATTAATATTCGAAAAATATGATACCAACAAAAAAGCAATTCGATAAAAGGCTGAAAAAGCTTGAAAAGGAGCATATAAAGCTGATTACGAAAAAGAATAAGCCGGTTGAAAAAGGATACAACGGAATTTATTACCGTTACAAAAGACCCATTTTAACGGCGGCACATGTTCCGCTCGACTGGCGTTACGATTTGAATTACGAAACCAACCCGTTTCTGATGCAGCGCATCGGTGTAAACGCAACTTTTAACAGCGGCGCACTTTACCTTGATGGCCGTTATCTGTTGATGGTGCGTGTGGAAGGTTGGGACCGTAAATCGTTTTTTGCCGTTGCCGAAAGTGCAAATGGCATTGATAACTGGCAGTTCTGGGACCGCCCGGTTACTTTGCCGCAAACCGAAAATCCGGATGATAATGTTTACGACATGCGGCTGGTGAAACACCAGGATGGCTGGATTTACGGAATTTTCTGCTCTGAAAGAAAAGACCCCTCTGCACCGGCCGGCGACACCTCAATGGCGACAGCCAGCGGAGGAATTGCACGAACAAAAGACCTTGTGAACTGGGAACGTTTGCCCGATTTTATTTCGCATCACGGGCAGCAGCGCAACCTTGTTTTGCATCCCGAATTTGTTCAGGGGAAATATGCCTTTTACACCCGTCCGCAGGATGGTTTTATTGAAGTTGGCGGCGGTGGCGGAATCGGCTGGGCTTTGGTAAACGACATCTGCAATGCCGAAGCGCCTGAAGAAAAAATTATCGATGAAAAGATTTACCACACCATTAAAGAGCTTAAAAACGGACAGGGACCGGCACCCATTAAAACCGAAAAAGGATGGCTGCATCTGGCCCACGGCGTTCGCGGATGTGCTGCCGGTTTGCGGTATGTGTTGTTTATGTTTATGACTTCGCTTGACGACCCGTCGAAACTGATTGCCCATCCGGGTGGTTATTTTCTGGCTCCGGAAGGCGATGAAAGAGTGGGAGATGTGTCAAATGTGGTTTTTACCAATGGCTGGATTCGCAACGAAAACGACGAGGTTTTTATTTATTACGGCTCGTCGGACACCCGCATGCACGTAGCCAAAACAACGGTTGAACAACTCATCGATTATTGTTTGAATACGCCGGAAGATGGTTTCAGAACTGCTGAAAGTGTAAAGACAATCAATGCGTTAATCGATAAAAATAAAGCTTTGTGCTGCAATGACTGAACTGGTTGGCAAAGACGGACTTCCGGTTGTTCTGTTCGAAACAATGGAATTGTGGGCTGCTTGGCTTGACCTAAATGCCGGAACAACAGGTATTTGGGTGCGGCTGGCAAAGAAAAACAGCGGAGTAAAATCGATAGATTATTTTCAGGCACTGGAAGTGGCATTGTGTTACGGCTGGATTGACGGAATAAAGAAAACCTGGGACGATGTGTCGTGGATTCAGCGTTTTACACCTCGAAAACCAGCCAGCAAATGGTCGAAAATCAACAAAGAGAAAGTGCTGAAACTTATTGAAGACGGAAAAATGAAACCTTCGGGATTGGCCGTTATCGAAATTTCGAAAAAGAAAGGACCCTGGGATAATGCATATGAATCGCAGAAAAACACAAGAATACCCGATGATTTGCAGGCTGAACTGGATGAAAATCCGGAAATCGCTGAGTTTTTTAATTCTTTAAAAAGTGTGAACAGGTATGCAATTATTTACAGGTTGCAAACTTCACGCACACCCGAACTTCGCGCAAAAAAGCTGGCACAATTTGTTGAAATGCTGAATAAAAAAGAAAAAATTTACAATTAAATTGAAACAAAAGTCCCCCCAATGGGGGGATTTAGGGGGCTTTACTTTTATGAAAACATACAACTGGGCGATTTTAGGCTGTGGCCACATCGCCAAAAAATTTGCTGCCGACCTCAAGTTGCTGCCCAATGCTAAACTCTATGCCGCAGCATCGCGCGATTGGCAAAACGCACAAAATTTTGCTGCTGAGTTCGGCTTTGAAAAAGCATACGGAAGTTACCTTGAAATGGTAAACGACCCGGCGGTTGACGTGGTGTACATTGCCACACCTCACTCGCACCATCACGAACATACACTTTTGTGCCTGAAACACAAAAAGGCCGTGCTTTGCGAAAAGGCTTTTGCCATCAACAAAGCTGAGGTTCAGGAAATGATTGATTGCTCCCGTGAAAACAACACTTTTCTGATGGAAGCTTTCTGGACCATGTTTCAACCGAGTTTTCAGGAAGCCATGCGGATTTTGCAAACTGGCGAATTGGGTGAGCTGAAAATGGTTCGGTCTGACTTTGCTTTTAAAGCACCATTTATCGAAGAAAAGCGGCTTTTCAACGTGAACCTTGGTGGCGGTTCGCTGCTCGATATCGGGCTTTACCCGGTTTTTGCAGCGTTAACAGCGCTCGGAAAACCTGAGAAGATTAAGACCAGTGCGCAATTCAGCAGCACCGGTGCCGAAGAAAGCATCAGCATTATTTTTCAATATGAAGGCAAAAAAATGGCTGCTCTTTCTTCGAGCCTTGTTTGTCAATCGCCTACTCAAACCGAATACTGGTGCGAAAACGGGTACATGATTTTAAATCCGCGCTGGTTTACGCCCACAAAAATTACTGTGGCGAAAAATGGCGAAGAACCCCGATTGATTAATCCGCCACATTTCAGTGGTTTTGGCTACCAGTACGAAGCGGCTCACGTGATGGAATGCCTCGAAAAAGGCTGGATTGAAAGCGACAGGATGAGCTGGCAAATGAGCCTCGACCTGATGGAAACGCTGGATAGAATCCGCGTTGATGCCGGAATTTTCTTTCCCGGGCACGATGAAAAATTATTGATTTGAATTAATGGATATTTGTAAAGACAAGGCATGCCTTGTCTCTACATTGCATCTCAAAAAAACAAACCGTGGACTGGCAAAAACTAAAAAAAGAATTTGAGTTCGAACTAAACGACAACATTCTGAATTATTGGGTGAAAGAAGCTTACGACCCGCACCGGAAAACTTTTTTCGGATTGATTACAAACGAAGGCAAAAAGGACCCGGAAGCCCCGCTCTCGGCAGTTTTTACCACGCGGCTGATGTGGACATTTTCTGCAGCCTACCGCATTTATCCTACCGCCATGATGAAAACAATGGCCGATGAAGCTTTCAGAATTTTGAAAGAGAATTTCTGGGATAACCAGAACGGTGGTATTTACTGGAGTGTTTTTCCGGATGGAAAACCGGAAGACACCAAAAAACAGTTTTATGCCGAGGCTTTTTTTATTTATGCACTTTCGGAATATTACCTCGCATTTAAAGATGAAAATGCCCGCCAGATGGCTGTTTCGATGTTTATACTGATGGAAAAATTTGCTTTCGACCCTGAATTTGGCGGGTATATTGAGGCAAAAACTGCCGACTGGAAAGAAACCGATGACCAACGCCTCAGTCCCAAAGATTTGGATGTAAAAAAATCGATGAATACCCACCTGCATATTCTGGAAGCTTACACCAATCTGTACCGGGTTTATAGCGACGAGGCAGTGAAAAATAAGTTGGAACACCTGCTCCGCATTTTCCTCGACAGAATTCTTGATGACAAAACAAATCATCTGATTCTTTTCTTTGATAAAGACTGGACAGTTCGCTCGACAATTGATTCGTACGGACACGATATCGAAGCAACCTGGCTGATGCACGAGGCCGCTGAAGTTTTGGGCGACAAACACCTTATTGAAGAAGTAGAAAAAGCTGCCGTAAAAATAACAGACGTTACAATTGCTGAAGGCTTGGCATCACATGGCGGAATGTATTACGAAAAAGACAACGGTCATTTGCAGGAACAATTTGACTGGTGGCCGCAGGCCGAAGCTGTGGTTGGTTTTTTCAATACGTTTCAACTCACTGGTGAAATGAAATACCTCGAACAGGCACAAAAAAGCTGGAAATTTATTCAGAATTACATCAACGACAAAAAATATGGCGAGTGGTTCTGGGGTGTGGATGCTGAACTCAAACCTTTGAAAAATACCAAGGTGAATCCCTGGAAAGCCTCGTACCACAACGGAAGGATGTGTATGGAAATGATTCGCAGAATTTCAAATTACGAAAAATGAGAACTTATACTTTGCTATTATTTACAGCAGTTTTGATGTTTTTAAACGGTGGTTGTCAAACTGAAAACAAACCAAAAATGAATACAGAAACTGTCAAAGAACTTGATTTGAACCGCTATTTGGGAACATGGTACGAAATTGCGCGTTTCGACCATCGTTTCGAAAGAGGACTTGTGGGTGCAACAGCTACATACTCAATGCTTGAAAGCGGAAAAATTAAGGTGGTTAATCAGGGACGTAAAAATGTGCTTGACGGAAAACTGAGTATTGCAGAAGGAAAAGCGAAACTCACCAGCGATCCGGGCAAACTAAAAGTTTCTTTCTTTTGGATTTTTTATGCCGATTATTTTGTACTCGAACTCGATGATGAATACCAATGGGCACTTATCGGGAGCAGTTCAGCTAAATATTTATGGATTTTAAGCCGCACACCGCAGCTTGATGATAACGTTAAAAACATGATTTTGCATAAAGCAGAAAATCGTGGTTACAATACCTCGAAACTGATTTGGGTTGAGCATCAAAAGGAATAACCAATTTAAACCAATATAAATGGAACGTCGTAATTTTATTAAAACAACTGGTTTGGTAACTGCCGGTGTCGGTCTTGCCGGAAATCTGGCTTATTCAAATACAACGCAAACAGTAACAAATAAACTTCCGAAATGGAAGGGTTTTAACCTACTAGATTTCTTTTCGCCCGAAAGTCGCGGCGGCGGACGCGGAATTACCACCGAAGAAGATTTTAAATGGATGGCTGACTGGGGTTTCGATTTTGTGCGGTTCCCCATGGCGTACCCGCGTTATGTGAAATTCGACAGGTCGAAAAATATCACTCCCGAAGATATTTACAACATCGACGAAGCTGCAGTGGACTATGTGGAAAAGGTGGTTGAGATGGCCAACACACAAGGGTTGCATGTGAGCTTGAACCTGCACCGTGCACCCGGTTTTTGTGTAAATGCCGGTTTCAATGAACCCTACAATTTGTGGGAAGACAAAGCAGCGCAGGAGGCGTTTTATTTTCACTGGAACATGTGGGCAAAACGTTTTGCAGCAAAAACACAAAAGCAAATCAGTTTCGATTTGGTAAACGAACCCTGCACACGCGAAGACATGAACGACCAACACTCCGGCCGCGGACCCATTCCGGGTGAATTGTACCGCGAGGTGGCAAAAAAAGCGTTGGAAACAATCCGTTCTCACAACCCCAATCATTTGGTAATTGCCGATGGAAACGATGTGGGTGGGAAAGTGATTCCTGAAATTTTCGACCTGCCCATCGGACAAAGTTGTCGGGGCTATTTCCCTCATTACATTTCGCATTACCGTGCGCCGTGGGTTTTTAAAAACCCCGACGATGCACCAAAACCAGTGTGGCCGGGGAAAATTGACGGGCAGGAGTTTAACCGGAAAAGTATTGAGGATTTTTACAAACCATGGATTGATGCAGTGAAAGCCGGAGTGGGTGTGCATTGCGGCGAGTGTGGCTGCTGGAATGAAACACCACACGATGTTTTTCTGGCGTGGTTCGACGACGTGCTCAGCGTTTTATCGGAAAACGGAATCGGTTTTGGCCTTTGGGAATTCAAAGGCACTTTTGGTATTCTGAATTCGGGCCGCAAAGATGTTCAGTACGAAGACTGGCACGGCCAGAAACTCGACCGTAAACTGCTGACGCTGTTGCAGAAATATTAGTTTGCCGGTTATATTTAACTTTTCCAAAGTTTTAAACTTTGGAAAAGTTAAAATCCTAATATATCACCAGCACATCTCTTTTTTCTGTCTTCTTTTCAACCGTTAATCCATAATTCAATTCAAGAAATCGTTTCAGGTCAGAAAATTCGCAATTGGGAATATTAATCGAAAAGGCAGTGTTTTTATCAATATCGTTCTGGATTTCAGTGTCAAAAGCTATTTGTAATGTTTTAGATAGATATTCAGAATTAATTCGTTGGAGTTTCAAAGTGTCTTTTGGTCCGTAAAAAGTATGGATAGTATTTAAATCGGTACTTTCCACCGAATCATTACAATTTGTTGCAAATAGTTGTCTGTCTTTTACAGATATATTCCAAACCTTAATATCTCTTTTTTCGGTTTTTGATTTCAGCTTATAGCTTTTCAGAAGATTTTCAAAAACCAGGAAAGAAGCAATTCGGGCTGATTCAATTTTGGCTGAATCGTTTCTGAAGAATACACTGATTTCTTTTTCTGCTAAAATGCTGTTTTTTAAACTGATATATTTTTTATTGGTAAAAGTCAGATTTGCAACAACATCTTTAAATTTTCCAAATAATACTATCTCATCTGGTGTAATTTTTTTTGGAGCTGTTAAAGGTTCTGACCTTGCATATTCCGGACTATTAAATCGAAATCCTTCATAAACTTCAAAAGTGTAATCATCTCTTTCAATCTTCTCAATTAATTTCGGATGGCTGGAAAAAGGAAGCAGCAATAAAGGCAAAACAAAAACTGCATTGTGCAATGCATGAAGAAAGAAGCCCCAGATAAAACCCTGTTTAATGCGGATAAACCCAAAAAGAAAACCAGAAATGAATTGCGGCAAAATTACAATTGGCGCAAACAACAGAAGATTTGGGGTGTATTTGTAATTAGAAAGATGAAACAAAGCAAACAAGATGGTCACAGAATAAAAATAAAGCGGGTAGTTTACGGACAAAGCTGTGTCCCGTTTTTCAGCCATTTTCCGGTTAAAAATGTAAAAAATCAGAAATGCTGTAATCGCAACAAAAAGTGGAATCGACACTGCCAGTGAAAGATTGAGTTTCTTAAATATCAACGACCCGGCATAAGATAAAATAATCAGAATGAAAGGGATAAAATATGCATTTTTAAACCGAAGCGGAAGTCTGAAAATCAATTCTTCAATAAAAGGACCAACCAGAATCAGGAAAATAATGATGACAGTTTTGCTATTGTCTTTCATGAATTCCATCACGAGATGATTTTCAGCATCCAATAAGCCGTTTTCAGCCAGCAGTTGTTGCAGAAAAGCAGCAGCAAACATTAAAGGCATTTCAAAAACGAGTAGAAATAACAACCATTTTATTTTGTTGGAAACGGGTTGTTCCGAAAATGATTCCTGTACCGGGTTTAGTAAGAATTTAAAAATAAGTTGAATTGCCTTTTTCATGATATGTCTGAAGAAATTTGGTGGTTAAAAATAAATTAAACAAGCAAAACGATTGTTGCGAATAGAGATGTTATAAAACAGCTATTTAGCCAGTTATAACCTGATTAGATTTTACCTTTTCCAAAGTTTTTAACTTTGGAAAAGGTAAAATAAAAAAATCAAATTATTGCCTCATACATCACCTCCACCGGATGTTTTGCCTGTTTGCCTGTTCCGTCTTTAATGTGGTGGCGGCACGATGTTCCGGGAGCTGAAATAATCACCTTTTCCTCTGCGCCGCGTACAGCCGGGAACAAAACCATTTCGCCAATTTTCATCGAAAGGTCGTAATGCTCTTTTTCGTAGCCAAAGGAGCCAGCCATTCCGCAACAACCCGAGGGGATTTCATTTACCGAATAATTTACAGGCAGCGAGAGCATCTTTTTGGTGGGTGCAGTGCTGGCAACAGCCTTTTGCTGACAATGTCCGTGCAAAAGGATTTGTTTTTCATCGGAAGTGAACTGTTCGGCTGTGATGTTTCCTTTGTCGATTTCGGCGGCAATAAACTCATCAAAAAGTAGTGCGTTTCTCCCCAGTTCGGTGGCTGCGGGTTGTAACGTGGTGTCCACCAAATCGGGATATTCATCGCGAAAAGCAAGTATTGCCGATGGCTCAATACCAATGAGCGGTGTTTTTGATGAAATGATATCCTTCAAAAGATTTACATTTTCGGTGGCAATTTTCTTTGCCATACGCACCAATCCTTTCGAGAGGAAAGTTCGGCCGCTTTCTTTGTGCACCGGTATTTTTACTTCGTATCCCAGCTTTGTCAGCAGCAAAATGGCTTTAATGCCAATGTCGCTTTCGTTGTAGTTGGTAAACTCGTCGTTAAACAGGTACACTTTTCCTTTGGGTTCAGTTTGAGGCAGTGGAATTCCGTTGCCCGTCCAACGATTCAATGTAATTTTCGAGAGTTCCGGAACGGTTCTTTTGGGTGCAAAACCAATCGCTTTTTTCAGCAGGCTTGTGTTCATCATAAAATTGGAAATTGGGCGAACCAAAATTGCGAGGCTGTTCAGTCGCGACAGGTAAGCCACTAATTTCGAACGCAGCGGAATACCATGAATATCGTAATACTGCTGCAAAAACTCGGCTTTCAGTTTGGCCATGTCCACATTACTCGGGCATTCAGCTTTACACGCCTTGCACGAAATGCAGAGGTCGAGAATATCATAAATTTCCTTGTGGTCGAAAACCTGCTCTTTTTCGTTCCGGTACAAAAACTCACGTAAAATGTTGGCGCGTCCGCGTGTCGATTTGTCCTCGTCGCGGGTGGCCATAAATGTGGGGCACATGGTTCCGCCAATGATTTCGCTTTTGCGGCAGTCGCCTGAGCCGTTGCACTTTTCGGCACTGGGCACAAAACCTTTGTAGCGCGAAAAATCGAAAACGGTTTGCAAAATGGGGCTCTGCTTTCCGGGTTCCACCCGCAGACTTTCAGTTATTGGGGCTGTGTCCACAATTTTTCCGGGGTTGAGAATATTTTCCGGGTCCCAGGCCTGTTTTACCTGACGAACCAGTTGGTAGTTGTGCTCGCCTAACATAAACGGGATGAAATGACCGCGCACACGTCCGTCGCCATGTTCACCACTCATCGAGCCACGATATTTTTTTACTAACTGCGCCACTTCCTGCATCAGCGTTTCAAAAAGTTTCACATCGGCCGGGTCTTTAAAATTGATGAGCGGGCGGAAATGTATTTCACCGGTGGCAATGTGCGCATAGTAAATGCTGGTAAGGCCAAGTCTTTCCAAAACTTTTTTGAAATCGGCCACATAATCGGGCAGGAATTCTGGGGCAACTGCCGTGTCTTCAACCCCGGGCACACCTTTTCGGTCGCCCGGAACGTTTGAAAGAAGCCCGAGTCCGGCAGTACGCAGCGACCACACCCGTTTGATATTGTCGGCACCGGTAACCAACGGATAATAATACCCGAGTTTGGCCTCTTGCAACTCTTTTTCAAGTGCGGCAGCGGTTTCCAGCAGTTCTTTTTCTGTTTCGTATGAAAACTCTATCATCAGCAGCGCGCCGGGGTCGCCTTTTACAAAAAACCTGTTTTTGTTTTGTTCTATGTTTTGTTTGGCGGCCTGCATAATCGGGTCATCCATTAATTCAATGGCGGTGGGCTTGTATTTCAGCGCAATCAGGTTACCCAGCAGCGATTCTTCCAGCGTTTCAAAATGGGCACAAACCAGCCCCTTGTATTTTGGCGGTAACGGAATTACATTCAGTTTGATGCGGGTTGAAAAAGCCAGCGTTCCTTCAGAGCCAGCCAACAGTTTGCAGAAGTTAAACGGTTCGCCGCCTTCGGTATAAATTTCAGAATCGAGTAAAACATCGATTGCATAACCCATGTTCCGGCGCGAAACACGTGGGTCGGGAAAATGTTCGCGTATTTCTTTCTGGTTTTCAGGAGCCGATAAAATCGAATGAATGTTCCCGTAAATCGATTTTTCTAGCTGGTTGGGATTGTCGTTCAGCTTTTGCTGAAATTCGGTTTTAGTAAGTGTTTTGAAAGTGGTTTCCGAACCGTCGGTTAAAATAGCCTCCACTTCAAGCACATGTTCGCGCACACTTCCGTAGGCTAGCGAATGTAATCCGCACGAGTTGTTGCCCAGCATTCCGCCAATCACACAACGATTGGCAGTTGAGGTTTCGGGGCCGAATTGCAAATTGTGTTTTGCCAGAAAAAGATTGAGTTCGGCCAACACCACCCCGGGTTCAACCCAAATCCATTTTTCTTCGGCATTAAATTCGAGAATGCGGTTCATGTATTTCGACATGTCAACAACAATGCCTGGCCCAACCACCTGCCCGGCCAGTGATGTTCCGGCGCCGCGCGGAATTACTGATGTTCCGTTTTTACGCGCAAAAGCGATTATTTTTTTTATGTCGTCCTTATTTTTCGGGCGGGTAACTGCCAGCGGCATTTCGCGGTATTGTGACGCATCTGTTGCATACAATACGCGTTGCACATTGTCGGTATAAAGGTCGCCATCGAGCTGGGTTTTGAGATGATTGAAATCTGTTTGCATTCTTCAAATTTTGAATGTGTAAAAATAGAAGAATGAAAACAGATTTGCCAGTTTTTGATAACAACTGAAACAAATAGTTGCCTTTTTAACGTTTGGTTTTAATTATGAAATTCTGATGTTGCGTAAAAGTGTTAGTTGTACTTTCTGAAAAAACGATTCAGGTTTTGCGTCACCTGACTGTAAATTGGTTTCGTTAATTCAATAAACAAATCCTGTTCGGGTGGCAGCGGCATCGTCTTCCGTTTTGTCAACTCAAACTGACTATTGTCGAGTGCTTCCCTGTCGCCAGCGTAAATCGCATATTTATTTACCCATGTAAACGAACCCGGCACAATTTCGTCTGTCATTAATTTGTTGTTTGAAGTGTCAATTATCCGCACCCGCAGACTTCCGCCCGAGATAACCTGATCGGTGTAAGTTTTCAGTTTGGCAACATACTTTTTATATTCGACACGGGTGGTGTCACGTGTTTCAATTTTTACCTGTTTTTCCACATTTTCCTCTTTTTCAGAGCGAACAAGGTTGCCCACCGAAAAGTCGAAAAACTCCATGTCAACAATAAAATCAGGATGGTTAAGTCCCTCTTTTTCTGCCTGAACCGGCGAATAAAAACTCACAAACCCCGAAGCCCTGAACTGGTTGTTGAGATACTCAAAAACCTGGTTGTAAAAGAATTCTGAAGAAAGTCTGAATTTTTGAGTGTTCACAGGAATTGCCTGTACTACAACTCTTAACGTGGCGATGCTTTTTGCCTCTGCCATTAATTCGCGCACATTTTTGTAATTACTTACCAACTGGTCTGCTCTTGCAAAATGTTCAAAAGCTCTCCGGGCCGATTCGCGTGTGTTCTCATCAAGTTCAATAGTGCCGGCGTTGTAGCGCTCTTCGGCTGCCTTTTCAAAAGCCATATTAAGCTCAGAAGAGTAAGTTTTCGGATCACCGATAATTTTCCGGGCAGCGGGTGTGCTTCTGATCTCGCCCGATAATTGATTTACCTGTTGCATCAGACCGATGGCCTGTTCCCATTTAAAACGGTTGTTTGAAGAAAGTACCATATCCATTTCTTCCTGCGACCATTCGATGGTCATGGGGTATCCGTCGGTTAAAACCTGGATTGCATTTTTATTATCGGGCGACGATTTTAAACGCTCAACAGCTTTTGAAACTGCCGAAAAATAATCGCCTTTCTGAAGCGCTTTTTTACCCGTGGAACATGACACCATTAAAATCAGGGTGAAAACCAGTAATTTTTGTTTCATAGATGAATTAGTTATTTTACGTATTGCATTATAACAATCAGACAAAAATAAGGTTTTAGCCGATATACTGCTATATTTAACAGGCTGTGAGTAGTTATAAAAAGGGCCGTTCCTTTCGAAACAGCCCTCCGCCTATTGATAGTATGACTTTAAGTCATGCTATCAATGAAAAGTCATTCTGTCAATAATCTTTAAGTCATGCTAATATTTTGTACAAATATTTTTCTATTTGTTTTGAATGTCTTTTTCAATCCAGCCCGAGCGGTTGGGTGGTTCGGGTGCATTAACTTTTTTCTTCGGATTTTTTTCCAACTCTTTCAGCAATACTTCTACTGCTTTTTCAATGCCGGGATCGATGCCTTTGGCTAATTGTTCGGGTCTGTCAACCACTTCAATGTCAGGATAAACGCCAATTCCTTCAATAATCCATTCGCCTTTTTCGTCGTAAATACCAAAACGCGGAACCGAAATATTGCCGCCATCCACCAGTCGTGCATTTCCGGAAATACCAACTAACCCGCCCCATGTACGGGTCCCGATGAGTTGTCCCAGTCCTTTTTTGCGGAAATAGTATGGGAAGGCATCGCCACCCGACGACGAGTAACCGTTAATGAGCATCACTTTTGGACCATCGTGTGCAACACCCGGTGTTTTCATGGGTGTGAGTCCATTCACATTCCAGTAACTGAGTGTTTTCCTGTCGAGCAGGTCGGCCATTACATCGGGAATAAAACCTCCGCCATTGTACCTGTCGTCGATAATCAACGCCTCTTTGTTGTGGTAAGCATACATTCCTTTAAAAAGTTCGCGATTGCCTTCAACGGCTGTGTTGGGTACGTGAATGTACCCGATTTTTCCACCGGAAAGCTTATCAACCATTTCGCGGCGTTCAGTCACCCAATCGTTGTACATCAAACCGAGTTCGCTTTCAATGGGTTTAATCGTATAGATTTTTGCCCCGTCGGTTCCGGGTTTGCTGTTAATGCCGATTTCAACCAATTTACCGGCTGTGTTTTCGAGTAATTCATACGGATTCACAGTTGTGGTAATTTCTTTGCCGTTAATACCCACCAGATAATCGCCCTCTTTTACACTGACTCCCTGCTCGGTAAGCGGCGAACGCAAAGTTTCATCCCAGTTTTGTCCCTTGAAAATTTTTGCGATTTTGTAATAACCGGCCTTTTCATCGGCTTCGAGTTTTGCACCTAATAACCCGCCTTCAACGCGTTTTGGTCTTTCAAAATCACCCCAATCAACATACGAGTGGCCAGTATTTGCTTCCGAAATCATTTCGCCAAGAATAAAATCAAGGTCGGCGCGGTGACCTACAAACGGAACCAGTTGAGCGTAGTTTTCCCTTACAGCTTTCCAGTCAACGCCATGCAGGTTATACACATAAAAATAGTCGCGAAAAATACGCCAGCCATCGTTGTAAATCTGGTTCCACTCTTTTGCCGGGTCGATTTTCATTTCAATGCCGTTCAGGTTCAGTTTGCCGGCGTCGGGTTTGGTACCGGGTGCAATTTTGGTAATACCGAAATCGCCGCCCGAGCGGTACAACATCGATTTTCCATCGGCTGTAACCAGCGCCTGCATTGCCCTATCGAGAATATCCTCTTCTTTTTCGTCTGCAATATTGTATTTTTTTAGTTTCCCATCCGTGATGTACAAAATACCACCATCAACAGCTGCAAGATTGCGGTAATCGCCCGATTTCAGCGGAAGTGCAATAACACGATTGTTGATGCCATCAAAATCGATTGTAACAGTTACGGTATCTTCCTTTTTTTCCTCAGCAGTTTCTTTCTTTTTATTTTTATCCTTGCCTTCACCTTTGACTTCTTCAGCTTTCTTTTCTTCTTTCACCGGTTCCACATCGTTTTTGTCGGCAAAAAGTTTTTCGCCGTCGGCTTTCAGGTGCATCGCATAAATGCGTGTCGATTTGTTATAGACGTAGTTAAACTCGAAGCTCGAAAAATTGAGGTTGAAATCGCGGTCAGATAGAAACCAGATGAGTTTTCCATCGGTTGAAAAAACCGGCGAGTAGTCGTTAAAAGAATTGTCGGTAAGTTGATAAGACTTTGAATCGGCAATGTTATAAACCCAGATTGCAGTGTAACTGTTGCCAGCTTGTTTTTCAAAGGCAATCCATTTCGAATCGGGCGAAAATACATACGATCTGATTTCATTTTCAGTGGCTTTGTCAACTACTTTTTCGGTTTTCGACTCCACATCCAAAAGTTTCAGTTGCAAAGTACGGTCGGAGTATAACAGGTATTTGCTGTTGGGCGACCACTCACTGTCGTATTTCCAAGCCGAAGAATTGGTTGTTAGTTGCTGGGGTAAAGCTCCTTTTTTGTTTTCGAGCAGGTAAATTTCGTATTCGCCGGTGGCATCGGAATAGTAGGCAATGTATTTCCCGTTGGGCGACCAGCTGGGGTAAACTTCCCTGATTCCCTGTGTTTTGGTCAGGTTTTCGGTGACGCCGTTTTCGGCCGGAACCGAGAAAATATCGCCACGCGCGTCAAACAAAGCGCGTTTTCCGGTTGGCGAAACCGTGTAACTGTGAATGTTGTCTTTTACATTTTTGTAGTAGGCCACCAGGTTGGGGTTATCGAAATTGATATCGACAGTGATTTTTTCGGTTTTACCACTTTCAAGATTCGTTTTGTACAGAAAACCGCCTTTTTCAAAAACCAGTTGCCCATTGCTTCCCGACGGCCAAAGTACATCGTAATCAGTAAAATCGGTAAGCTGTTTTACCTCTTTCGATTTGGTGTCGTAGCTGTAAATGTTGAGTTTTAGATTGCGATCGGATGCAAAATAAATTTTATCGCCAAACCACACAGGGTTCTGGTCGGAGCCGGCGAAATCTGTGATTTGTTCCGAACTGTTTTTTTCGAGGTCGTACACCCAAAGTTGAGTGGCGCGGCCACCTTTGTAGCGTTTCCAGGTGCGGAACTCACGGTCAACCGGGGTGAAGCAGATTTTTTTTGCATCGGGCGAAAAAGCGGCAATACCGCCGTTTGTAATCGGCAGTGCTTTTTCCATTCCGCCATCAATATTTACCGTAAAATATTTTCCGTTTCGGTCGCCAAATTCGGTGCGGTTTCCACGGAAAAGAATGTTTTTACTGTCGGGTGTCCAGTCGAGTACCACATTGTCGTAACCACCACGGGGCGGCATCACTCCAACTGAGTTGTACCAGGTCAGTTGCCGCGGTAAGCCACCTTCGGCAGGCATTACAAAAACCTGGCGCGTACCTGAATATTCAGCCGAAAAGGCAATCCATTTTCCATCGGGCGAAATTTTCGGGAACAGTTCCATCCCTTCGTGCGAAGTCAGTCTGCGCGCCTCGCCGCCGGTCGAATTTACTGACCAGATGTCGCCGGCATACACAAATGCCACAAGGTTGTTATTGATGTCGGGGAAACGCATCATCCGCGCATCGCTGGTGGCATTCGAAAAAATGTACACTATTGCTAAAATTAGTGTTAATAATGGTTTTCTGAATTTGTGATTCATGTTAATTACTGTTTTTAATTTAATACAGAAAAATACTATTTAGGTACAAATATTACCTCTTGAATTACAGTTGTATTTTCAAAAAATATATTTCGTTCCCAAATTATTGTATTTCAATTATTGTTTCCTCAATATTAGTTTGCCCTTCGACATAAATTTCTTTTGTTTCAATACAGTAAATTGGCCATCCGGAGCCATGAAGCCTGGAGGCAGTAAAAGTTTCATTCTTCACTTGTGGAAATTCTTCCCATTTGGGAGCCGGAGTATTCATTTTTTTTGCAATATCCGTCAGATAGTTGAATGTTGTTTTTGTAAGCTGTTCTGAATTGACCGCCAGATTCATTCTTATAATGAAATCATTGTCATCGGGGTTAATTTCGTCGAGCCAAACAATTGCGTCAGCATCAAATGGTTCTTCACCATAAAGATTTGCAATTTTTAAAGGAGAGTTGTACTCCATGTTCAATTTGTATTTTGCACCATGGAAAGTATGAAACAGTTGAATTTCCTTTATTGCCGCTGCTTCAATCGACTCTTTTGAAGTGTACATGTTTTCAATCTGGGTAATGACCTTGTCGATATTTGGAATATCCATTGTTTCTTCCCTTAACATTTGTGTCGCTTTAAAAACAAATGCCTGTATTTCCTTCCAGTTAACCACTTCCTGGAGCACTCCTGTTTCGTCAGTTCTTACCGTTATCGTCATATCTTCAACCAGAGTTGACAGTTTTTTTAATAGCTCATTTTCTTCATTTATTTCATAAGCATGGTAAAACCAATCGATGGTGTAAGTGTTACTTGTTGAGTCTTTAATTGTGATGTCCACCAGGTATTTAAAATATTCAGTTACCGTAGTATCTGAATCCACAATTTTGTATTTTTCTGTTGTTACCTGATAGGTTTGTTTTTCATTAAGATTCCAATAGGCTATCACCTGCGCGGTAGAGTCATTCATGTTAATCTGAGCCTCCAGGTTAACAACAATAAAAAGTGCCCAAAATAGAATAGTTGTTTTTTTCATTTTAGTTCGGTATTTTTTTAGTATTTGTGAAGAGTAATGTGTCCTATTTTGAAATTATGTTTTTCGACAAATATTACAAAAGTATTGATTGCAACCGATACTTTCTGATAAAAGTGTTGATTACGGTCCATTCTTTCACAAATACAACAACCGCCCGATTTCGCCTAGCGCTTCGGTGGCTTTCATTTCAAGGGAAATTACTGCGAGGTTAAAAAGTTTCAGAGAGAAATTTACGAAGGTGGAAATGTTCAACTCCTTCGTAATTATCAATCTGGATTTCGTCGAGTGTTACGACAATTTTCCGGTAGTTATCTTTAATCAGCAATAGATTTCCAAATTCGCGTGCTTTTACTTTTTCATCGGGAATTGAAAAGGCAACCTGAACATAAATCCTTTTGCCGGTTTTCTCGGCTACAAAGTCAATCTCCATATCTTGAAGTTTTCCGACAGTTACATTGAACCCGTTAATTTGCAAGTGTATAAAAACCAGGTTCTCCATAATTTTATTGATATCCCCGCTTTTGTAGCGACCAATGGCATGGCGTATTCCAACATCTTCGAAATAATATTTTTCGCCAAATTCAAGTATTTTTTTGCCTTTCAAATCATGCCTTTTGGCTTTGTACAGAAAAAATGCCTCGCACAGGTAGTTTAGGTAATCGAGAATGTTATTATGAGAAATTGAGACTTTTTGAGACTTTAGAAAATCGTTGATACTTTTTGCAGACACAATACTTCCCGTATTATCGGCTAAAAACAGAATTAACTTTTCTAAAAAGCCGGCATTTCTGATATTATGCCGCGCAATGATGTCTTTGTAAAGAATGGCTGCATATACATTTTTCAGGTAGTCGAATACAACAGTGTCTTTTAACTCAAGGTTGATTAAAAAGGGAAGACCGCCATATCGAATGTACTTTTGCAGACTTTTGTTATCATTCGGAAGATTATGAAAATCTATAAACTCGGTGTATGATAACGTGTTTACTTTTATTTCAATATATCTTCCGCTGATAAAAGTTGCCAGTTCACCTGACAAAAGTTTTGAGTTACTTCCTGTAATGTAAATGTCCCATTCATCTTTCGATTGAAAGTGTCTGAGTGCTTTTTCAAAGTTTTCAATATCCTGTATTTCATCGATAAAGAGAAAGTTCTCAGTGTCAGATTGTCTTTTACTTTCAGTATAGTTTACAAGGTCCTGATAGTTTTTTATGAATTCAAATGTCAGGTCTTCTTTATTTATAAAGACAATATTGGCATTACTTTTCTCTTTTATTACTAACTCGCTTACCTGTTGAAGCAATACACTTTTACCAACTCTTCGTTGGCCTACAAATACCTTTATTATGTTGCGATACATGTAGTTTCTGACTTTTTCAATATATGTAGGTCTGTTCTTTGTCATAGTATTGATTTTAATCAATATATTATGCAATAATACAAAAACTATTGATTATAATCAATGGTTTGCATAAAATAAGTTAAAATATTGATTACGATTAATATAATTCACAAATACAACAACCTCCCTATTTCGCCAAGCGCTTCGGTGGCTTTCATTTCCAAAAAGATATCGGTAATGGAGTTGGTAAAATGCGTGGGTTTGATGTTGATTTCGATGATTTTAGCGCCGTGTTCTTTTGCAATTTCCGGAATTTGTGCGGCTGGTAAAACTTCGGCATTTGTGCCGATAATGATGAAAACATCGGCTTTCGCGGCTTCCTCAAACGAGCGCTTTTTTGCAAAATGGGGGATTGGTTCGTTAAAAAACACGATATCGGGTTTCAGAATTCCTTTGCACACAAAGCAGGTCGGCGGCAGAAAGTTCAGGTCCGCAAAACTCATGTCGTACTCCGAGTTGCAATTGGTGCAAACCAGTTGTTTGTAAGTTCCGTGCAACTCATACACATTATGGTTACCGGCTTTTTGGTGCAGGTGGTCGATGTTTTGGGTAATTATTGATTCAAGGTAACTGCGTTGCTCCATTTTGGCCAGTGTTTCGTGCGCCAGGTTAGGAGCTGCATCGCCCAGTTTATCGTAAAAAATTTCTTTGATGATTTTCCACGATTGGTAAGGTTTTGTTTTAAAAAAACCGATGTCAAGAAAAATGGGGTCAACGGTATTCCATAACCCGTTTTCGCCGCGAAAGGGGGGGATTCCGCTTTCAACCGAAATGCCTGCCCCAGTAAAAGCCACGGTATAGCGCGACTTCCTGATAAATTCAGCTGCTGATTCCAGTTTTTCGGTGTTCATATTTTTCGGTAAAAATTTCCCGGCAGCTCTTTACGGGCTGCCGGGAATACAAGTAATGGCTATTTTGATGACTAAATGCTCTCTTCTTCCAAAATGTCTTTCGACACGGTAACTGTTGTATCTTCGTTAAACCTGATTTTGAAATTCAGTTTTCTGAATACCGAAATCATTGGTTTGTTATCGCGGGTGGTTTCGGCAACCAGACGTTTTACCCCGCGGGCTTTGGCAATTTCAACACAATAGTTGGTAAGAATAAATCCCAGTTCTTTCTTTTGCCATGCGTCGGTAATCAAAACGGCATATTCCATTAATTCCACATCGGGGTCGGCAATCAGTCGTCCAACGCCAATCAGTTTTTTGTTACCATCTTCCTCTAATTCGGCAACAATCCCGATTTCCCTGTCGTAATCGATAAAGCAATATTTCGAGGCAATTTCATGCGAATCGAAATAGAAGTCGTACCTGAAACGGTGATAAATCGACTCTTTTGAGCAACTGGCCAACAGTTCAAGCCACATAGGTTCGTCTTCGGGTTTAATAGGGCGGAGCAAAATATCAGTTCCATCGCCGAGTTTCGAAGGCCTGATAAGGCTTTCGGGATAAGGACGCAAAATCAGGTGCGAGTAGTCTTTCACCGGTTTTTGCATTACTTCTTCGTCAACCACAATGCGGGCGTCTAACGCAATCACATCTTTCGAATTTACAATCAGCGGGTTGATATCGAGTTCTTTGATTTCAGGATAGTCGGCAGCTAAGTATGACATGCGAATCAGTACTTCAACCAGTTTGTCGATGTTTTTCGGGGCATCGCCACGCCAGCCTTTTAAAAGGGGGTAAATCTGTAACGATTCGAGCATCTGTTTTGCCAGCCTTTCGTTCAGTGGTGGGAATTCCAATCGCTTGTCCTTAAACAATTCAGCAGTGGTTCCGCCCATACCAACCAGCATTACGGTTCCAAAAACAGGGTCTTTTTTAATCCCGATAATCAATTCAATAGCATCACGGGTATCAACCATGATTTGCACGGTAACACCGTCAATCCTTGCGTGTGGCATCTTTTCCTGTGCGGTTTTCACCATGTTACGGAAAGTGGCGCGCACCATTTCCTCGTTTTTAATATTGAGTGCCACACCACCAACATCCGATTTATGAGTAATGTCGGGCGAATAAATTTTGAGTACCACCGGGTAGCCTTTTTGTTCGGCAATTTTTACTGCTTCATCCTCGGTGTAAGCAGGTTGCGGATGTGTGGTAACAATCCCATAATCATTCACCAGCATTTTCGAATCGTCTTCGTTTAAAATGCGGGCTTTCGGGAAAATTTCATTGATATATTTTTTACGCAATTCGGCTCTGTCGTATTGAAACGAAACGGGCACTTCGCGTGGAGTTTCATATAACATTTCCTGGTTTTCGGAGAAATCGGAAAGCGTCATAAAAGCCCTTATTGCCTGTTCAGGAGCAGAATAGTTTGAAATACCGGCTTTATTGAAAATCTGGATTCCTTCAACCATACTCGCGCCACCCAACCAGGCTGCCATAATCGATTTTGTGGTTTTTGAAGCTATCTGAGCAATTGCTTCGGCAGTCTCGGTCGGTGCTGTCATGGCCTGCGGCGTGAGCAAAACAAGAACAGCATCCACATTCGTATCTTCCAGAACAATTTCGGTGGTTCGGGCAAACCGTTCGGGAGTCGCATCTCCCAAAACATCCACCGGGTTACCGTGCGACCAGAATGGTGGCAGGTAATCGTTCAATTTCTGCATGGTTTCGTCTGATAGTTTTACCAGTTTTCCTCCAAGCGAAATCAGCGAGTCGGTGGCCATAACACCCGGGCCGCCGGCGTTGGTTACAATTGCCAAACGATTTCCCTTTGGAATGCGGCGGCGGCCAACCAAATCGGTAAAATCGAAAATATTGCCAAAATCGTAAACCCTTGCCAAACCAGCTCTGCGGAAAACAGCATCATAAATCGAATCTTCCGATGCCAACGCTCCGGTATGCGATGCGGCAGCGGCTGCCGATTCGGGGAAACGGCCTGATTTATACACGATAATCGGCTTTTCGCGCGAGAACGCCCTCGCTGCCGACATAAATGTGCGGGCATTGCTGATCGATTCAACATACAAAACGATGGATTTTGTATTCGGGTCTTGACCAAAATAGTCGATTAGGTCGCCAAAATTAACATCCATCGAATTACCGATTGAAACAAAATAGGAGAACCCGATGTGCGTATTATAAGCCCAGTCTAAAACTGATGTACAAAGCGCTCCCGATTGTGAAATAAAAGCCACGTGTCCTTTGCGCGGCATTCCGGCTGCAAAGCTGACATTCATATTCAGCCCCGGAACAAGGATTCCAAGACAGTTGGGGCCGATAACCCGCATATCGGGGAATTTGGCTTTTTCAGCATAAACCTGAGCTTCGAGTATTTTTCCTTCTTCGCCCGATTCTTTAAATCCTGCCGACATGATAATCAGCCCGTGGATTCCGGCTTCACCGCATTCGCGCACAATTTCGGGTACAAATTTGGCTGCGGTCATAATTACTGCCAGGTCGGGTACTTTGGGCAGGCTTTTTACATCGGGGTAGCAAGGTATGCCAAACACGGCCTCACGTTTTGGGTTTACCGGGTAAACCACACCGTTATAACCGCCACCCACCAGGTTTCGCAAGGTAATTCCGCCTACACTGTCGGGGTTATTCGAAACGCCGATGAGCGCAATGCGTTTCGGTTTGAAAATACTGTCTAATTTCTTAATGGCCATGAGTAATATTTTTGGTTTTAAACTTCAAAGGCTTTCGTTTCAGGTTATAAATTTGAATGAAAGTGGTTTTAAAATTCGTGAAAAAAATCAGTTAAAAAAATTTTAAAAAGTTGTTTTAAAACAGGAATATGCAGTTTTGCTGAAAACTGGTTTTAAACAGGTTGAATTTATTGGCAAATTAATGGTTTAATGTATTGAAAATCAAAAGCCCGGATGCAAACCGGGCTGTTGATAAAATAATAGTTATTTCGGATTTGGTTTTTATTTGCCTCGTATTTGCGTTACGGGGCAATTTTATGTTTTATTGGTTTTACCAGCAAAATGGTTAAAACGGCTACAAAACAGAGTATTCCGCAAATGGTGAACGACAATGGGAAGTTGTTTAAATCGCCCAACTTGCCACCCAAAATCGGGAAAACAATACCGCCTATAGCATAAGCCAGAAATACCCAGCCATAGTTTTGGCTGAAAAATTTATTTCCGAAAGTATCGGCTGTAATGGTCGGGAACAGCGAGAACAGCCCACCGTAGTTGAATCCGATAAGTACAGCGAAAATGAAAAGCGTGGCCTGCATTCCGGCCATCCACTGAAACAGGATGACAAAAACACCCTGCGTGGCCATCATAATTGCGATGGACGCTTTCCGTCCAATGCGGTCGCTGATCATTCCCCAGGCAATTCTGCCAAGTCCGTTAAACAGCGCAAAGAAAATTGCCATCGCCAAAGTAGCTGTTGCAGCTGCCACCTCTTTGCTGATGCCATTAGCCTGCAAAGCTTCCATTGGCCACAGCTTCATGAGCCCGATGCTCATTAAACCTGCTCCGGCTCCAAAAGCATAAGTTAAAACGATGAGGTAAAACTGCTTGGTTTTCAGCATCTGACTGCTCGAATAATCGACTGTTCCAGCTTTTGCTGCAGCTTTTTGAGCGGTTTCGGGGTTCCATCCTGCTGGTTTCCAACCAGCTTCCGGAAATTTCATCCAGAAACTGCCGATGGTGATAATGGCAAAAAAGATGATTCCCAACACAATGAAGGTATTCGACATTCCAATATTTTTAATGAGTTCGGCCCCGCCAAGTGCGCCCAGCTTTCCGGCTAAAGTCATCCAGAGTGTGGCACCAAAGCCAAAACCGGCAACTGCAAGTCCGGTAATCATGCCTTTTTTATCGGGGTACCAGCGCATGGAAACTGCGATAGGAACCACATACCCAAATCCGATTCCCGCACCGCCCACTATTCCCACAAAAATGAGTGTGGTTGTGTAATTTTCAGCGCCAAACAGGCCGGCTAAAATATAACCCAGTCCAAGTCCGGCACCACTCAAAAGCGTGAGTTTACGAGGACCTAATTTTGGCATCAGTCGCCCCGCAAATACCATCACCACGGCAAAAACTGCCACGCCCACCGAGAAAACCACCTGGGTTTGTGCTTTTGTCCAGCCTTCCTGTACCAGGTCGCTGGTAAAAACCGACCATGCATAAAGATTGCCCAGCGCCAACTGTATTAAAACTGCGCCAAAAACAACCATGCTGCGGTTTACTTTTTTAGTATTAGTCATTTTTAAAAAATTTTGGTTTGATTGAGAAAAAAGAGACTCCCGCAAAGGCGCAAAGACTCAAAAAGAAGAATAAATTGCGTCTTCGCGTCTCTGCGAGAGGTATAAAAACTATCGTTTTACTTCCACTTTTGCACCGGCAATAATTTCGTCAACCACGCCGGGGTCGAGCAGGGTAGAAGTATCGCCAAGGTTGGTGGCATCGCCTTCGCCGATTTTCCGGAGAATGCGCCGCATGATTTTTCCTGAACGGGTTTTTGGTAATCCATGTACAATCTGAATTTTATCGGGTTTTGCAATTGCACCTATAAATTTGGTGACTGTTGTACGAATTTCATCTTCAATGGTATTCATTTCATCATCCGTGAGGTCGTCGCAAATTACATAGGCGTAAATTCCGGCGCCCTTAATTTCGTGGGGGTAGCCCACCACCGCTGATTCAACCACTTTCGGGTGCTGGTTGATGGCGTCTTCCACCTCAGCAGTTCCGATTCGGTGACCTGAAACATTAATTACATCGTCGATGCGGCCAATGATGCGGTAGTAGCCTTCTTCGTCGCGTTTGGCGCCATCGCCGGTAAGATACAGGTTAGGGAATGCCGAAAAGTAAGTTTGGAAACAGCGCGGGTGGTCGCCATAAGTGGTGCGTAACATTCCCGGCCACGGATATTTGATACAAAGGATTCCTTCAACACCGTTGCCTTTCAGTTCCCTGCCTTCAGGGTCAACCAAAATGGGCTGAATTCCCGGCAGCGGCAGCGTTGCCAGCGATGGTTTTGTGGGTGTTAGCCCAGCCAGCGGCGAAATCATGATGCCACCGGTTTCAGTTTGCCACCAGGTGTCCACAATGGGGCATTTGCCTTTGCCGACCAAATCGTGATACCAGCGCCATGCTTCTTCGTTAATTGGTTCACCCACAGTGCCTAATACTTTTAGTGAGCCTAGGTTATGTTTTGTAACCCACTGATCGCCCTGGGCCAGCAAAGCCCTGATAGCTGTTGGCGCGGTATAAAAATGGGTGACTTTGTATTTGTCGATTGTTTGCCAGAAACGCCCGGCATCGGGAAAAGTGGGTACGCCTTCGAACATAATGGAAGTGGCGCCTGTAAGCAGCGGGCCATAAACTATGTACGAGTGACCTGTAACCCAGCCGATGTCGGCAGTGCACCAATACGTATCACCTTCGTTGTATTGGAAAACGTTTTTAAACGTGTATTCGGCATAAACCATATACCCGGCGGTGGTATGTACCACGCCTTTGGGTTTCCCGGTTGAACCCGATGTATAAAGAATAAAGAGAATGTCTTCGGCATCCATTTCAGTAGCGGTGTTTTCGGTCGAAACACCATCAATGAGGTCGCTCCACCAAATGTCGCGTTTGGCATCGAAATTAACTTCGTCGCCGGTGTGTTTTAAAACCACTGTTTTTTGAATGGAAGGGCATTTTTCGATAGCTTCGTCAACAATCGATTTCAAATTGATGCTTTTTGCGCCTCGGTAAGCGCCGTCGGAGGTAATCACCACTTTGGCCGATGCATCGATGATGCGGTCAGACAGGGCAGTGGCCGAGAATCCTGCAAAAACGATGGAATGTATTGCTCCGATGCGTGCGCAGGCCAGCATGGCAACCGCCAGTTCGGGAACCATGGGCAGATAAATAGCCACGCGGTCGCCCTTTTCAACCCCAATGTTTTTAAGGGCGTTGGCAAACTGTTTCACACGGTCGAACAACTCGCCATACGTGATGCGCACAGCCGGGTCATTCGGGTCATTTGGCTCCCAGATAAGTGCCACCTGGTCTTTCCGCATGAACATGTTTCTTTCGAAAATATTCTCGGTAATGTTCAGTTTGCCGTTAACAAACCATTTTACATCGGGAGCGCCGGGCCCCGAAAAACGCCAATCGACCACGCGGTCCCACTTTTTATGCCAGTAATGGCTTTCAGCAATTTTTCCCCAGAATCCCTCGGGGTCGGCCACACTTTCCTGGTATTTCTGAAAGTATTCGGCCAGACTTGTGATTTTATCTACCATAATAACAAAATTTTAAAAGATTGATTCAATTAAGTCTGCAGTCAATATGTTTCATTTTTTAATGCCGCTGCAAGCAATAACAAAAAACTCCGTTCGAACGTTTTTGCGCAGTCGAAAAAAGTTCATACAGGCTTTTGTATATTGTTACGCTTTGCTTCATCTTAAATCACATTAACAGTTGAATTTGAATTTTGCTTTTGTTATGTGTAAAACAAATCAGGGTATGAATTTAGCATAAAAACTGAAACACGTTCGAAATAAAAGTATGTTGTAAAACAATATAATAGAAAGGTTTAGAATGATGGATTCTGATTATTTTTGTTTATATTTTGGGGTTTTAACAAGCCGGAAATCTGTTGCTGCAACCTCTCATTTCAAAGAGTAGTTGGTTGCTTCGGCATTAGTAATGCAATTGTTTGTAAGAATGAAATTTAAAGCGTAAAAATGGTTTATGTGGAGTTTAATAGTAAAACTTTGAATTTGAAATCATGAAAAAACTAATCACACTTTCACTGATAGCCGCAATATTTTTTGGTTGTTTAAAGGATGAACCAGAAGTTGACCCCGCCCTGGAATTTATGCCCATCCAGTTAACTTCATTCAACATGGATTTTGAACCAAAATTATCGCCCGACAAGAAAAACATCGTCTTTCTTTCCATGAGATTTACTTATGATCCTTATGTGGCAGCAGTTCATTTTGAGCTTTGGACCATGAACAGGTACGGGGAGCAGCTCAGGCGGCTAATCAAAAGGGAAGATATGCCGGAAGGATTTGAAATCAGCACTTTCTGGTGGTCAGTAAATTCCGATTATGTTACAGTGCTGTTAACCAGCCGGTTTTCAAACAACGGAAAAAGTGAACTTGTAAAAGTTTCTCTTGCCGGAGAAAAGACCATTTTGCATTCGTTTGATTTTTCGATGGAGAATCTATCGTATTCGCCCGACGGTAAAAAAACGGCATTTATGATTCAGGGGCTGGTTTCACCAAACGGTAATCCTTCTTACAATCTGTATTCTGCCAATTTAGGTTTTACTGATACAGTTTTAATCGACAAAGGACTGATAGGAGAATTCGATTGGGCAAAAGATTCAAAAACAATTATTTATTCGCTGTACGATTGGCCAAACGAAAATTTTGATTTGTGGAAAATACAGGCGGACGCAACTGGTAAAACCCGATTTACAGAAACGCCGGAGGATGAGTATAATTTCAGGTATTCAAAAACGGAAAATGCGATTGTTTATTCATCAAACAACAAGGTGTACATTTCGGCAACCGACAAATTTGCACCCCGCCTGGTTGTCGAAAACGCGCGCATTCCGCGTTGGATTCCAAATCGAAAACTCATTTTGTTTTTTTCAGAGCAATCGGCAGGTGAAAAATTCTGGACAGAATCGTGGATAGCGGATCTCGACGGTAATGTAATACGGAAAATTGCTGAAGGAGAACCCAGTTCTGTGTCATTTGTTGAAACAGGCGATTATTATGTATATTCTGCCTCCGGCAATATCTGGATGGATTATTTACCAGAATAGATAGGTTAAAACAATAAGGAATTAGTATTAAAGAGAATGCTATGACTAACGAATTTTTTCAAATAAAGAGATTTGTTTTATTGCAGATTTTATTCCTGCTATTGCATTTCTCACCTATGAATTCAGTTTGTCAGGAGAGATTTATACTTACACAGGAAAATATGCCTGATTTTGAACTTGCATTTCAATCGAAATATGAGGGAAGGATTTACCAGCAATGGAAGAAAAATGGCGAAAATTATTCGTTGTACTTATATTATTATGAATATAAAGATGAATATACTTCAATCAAAGAAATATCAGATCGCTCTGGTTCTTTTGCAGCTCTGTATGTCTTTGGTTTTCCGAACGGTCAAATACAGGGAAATTCGTCATGGACTTCTGTTAGCAGAACTGCGGCTTTTATACAGCTTTGGAATGTTGGAGTTCAAATATTTGAACCCAATGGAGAAATTATAACTAACGTAGCAGATAAACTTTTGTCAAAAATTAAAGATAGTATTTCTGCCGAATACCTTGTTAAAGATAATGAGCTGAAAGAGTTACAAATTTCTTTAGATAATTATGATGAAGTGATTGGGGCTGCTCAAGACACGCTTATCAACAACAATTTCAAAGATTATTTGCTGGAGGACTCAAAATGGGCCTTTAACACCGACAGCCTGGTGATGGGCATCAGAAAACAATGGTCAGGTGAAAGCTCATTTTTCAGTATAGATGTTTGTGAATTTTCGAGTGGTGATGATGCGCAAAAAGCAGCAGAACAAAATGCAAATATCAAAAGAAGTCCTTTCTTCTTGCTTGACGATGAGACATCTTTGGAAACGGCAATCGAACATTGGAATTATTATTGGTCTGTGAATGATACGATAAAGTACATCTCTGTTGTAGGCCGAACGAGTAATTACGCGATTCATTTTTATTACTTCAACGACAAGCAGGTTAATGTTGATTTCTTTAAAAGCGTAATATCTAAGTTTTTGAATAACACAGGCATCAGCGATGTCAATATTGATAACATTGCAATTTACCCCAATCCATCAACCGGGTTTATCACAATTTCAGTTCCGTCGGGCAACGAGGGAAAATGCCAGCTCCGGTTAACCGATATTCAGGGACGGGTTGTACTATTAAAAGAAGCGGAAATTACCGGGAGGTACAAACTTGATTTGCCGCCTGCAAAACCGGGTATTTATATTCTCGAAATCAAAAATGAAACTACAGCGGTTTCAAAGCGTATTGTTTTGCAATAATCATTTTACAGGAGTTGAACCATGAAACTTTTTATTTGAAGGATATCTGAATTTAAAAGGATAAAAAATGCAAATCACAATGAAAACAATACCGAACTTATTCATTTTCTGTTTTTGTTCTTTTCTATTAATAACATGTAATAGTAGCGAAACAGATGACGTTAAAGGGGATAACACTAATAAAGCGATGAGCACTTTTAAAGGTAGTGATGCAGATAAGGAAAAATGGGGCGATTTTCAATTGGTATTGGAAATAGACAAAGCTACCTACTTGTATAAAGATAAGATTCTTACCAGCTTAAAGTTTAACAACATAGGTACAAAAGCCATAAAACTCGATAAGGTTGTAAGTGTGTCACAAATGAACAATCCGCCAAACATTGATATTTGGACAGCCGATGGGAGGAAATATAATGTTTTTAAAGTGGTCAATGATTTAACTGATAACGTAACCATTGAGCCAAAGAAATCGATTGTTCTTATGCAATTTGATTTAACAGATGTGGGAGGAATTGTTTTCCAGAAAGATACAGCAGGTGGATATACCGGATACAAGGGATTTGAATATCCAGACATTGGAAGCGAGTTCACAAAGGATACTTATTATATGTGTGCTGGCTTTTTTCCTGTGCCTCAGATTTACGGATGTATGACCGACACTTTAATGTTTGTAATAGAGTAGAACTTAAAAACCGTATTGTGAAAAAGATTATTTTACTGGTGGGAGCGGTGCTAATGCTATTATGCATATCCTGCAAAAAAGATGAAAATGAACCGGAAAAAGTATTACTGAGAACTAAAAAATGGTATGCTTCAAAAGAAGAATCCATTCCGCGAATTACTTATAAATTTGAATATGATTCTGATGACAGGCTTTTCAGAATTAACAGTTACCATAAGGAGACCAACGATATGTTTGGTTACTGTATCTACCGCTATAATACAGAAGGTAATTTAGAAGAATCAAGAGATTATTCTTATGCGAATGATGTATTGGGATGGGTTTTATCGGATTCAACTATTTATAAATATGAAAATAGACTTTTAATTTTTTCGCAAACGCATTATCCCCCGCCAATTTCTTATGCCGTATCTTATCACTACGAATATGAAGGATCCTCCTTGAAAAAGGAGAGCAGATTTGATAATAATGAGCTTCTATACATCATATTATATGATTATTCAAATGGGCTTTGTACCAAAGAAACAAGGTTTGTCGATTCAGGTCTGAAAAATATCAGCGATTACAGAATTCATCATTACGAGGGTGGTTTACGAATCAGGTCAGATGTTTATAACTCACAGAATCAGGTTATACAAATCATCACCCATGAGTATGATTTAAATGGAAACCTGATTCTTGAGGTTTCAGAAAAAACTGATTTTACTGTTGTTGCTCCCCTTGATTATATGTACAGGTATGAGTATAACTGATAATCAACCATAGAAATTTTATCTGTTGACTTAAATTAATTTTTCTTTGGAATTTGAGTTAAAGATCTCACAATTCAATATTTTCAATGCAGGAAAAGTTTCATTCCTGCATTCTTTTTTCTTGTTGAAAATCAGATTAAAACCCGGCGGTTTTTAATGCAGGGTTTCGCTTTAAAAACCTGAGAAATGTTGTAAGTTTGAACCTGAGATTGGTCTAAATTCGCGCAAAAAACAGGAAAAAATGCAAATCAGAAATTTTACCGATATGCTGGAAACAGCCTGCCAGCGACAAGTAAAACGGGTGGTGGTGGTGAATGGCGTTGACGAAAGCACGCTTGAAGGTTTAAACGAAGCCGTGAAAATGGGTTTTGTAACGCCCATTTTAACAGGAGATACCACCGAAATTTTACAGGCGTTGAAAAACCTGGAAATCGACCCGGTGAAGTACCGGATTGTGGATGCCCCCACCGCCAAAGATGCCGCCGACAGAGCCGTTGAGCTTGTAAACGCAGGCGAAGCCGACCTTGTAATGAAAGGACTGATTTCGACCGACAAGTTTATGAAGGTGCTGCTGAAAAAGGAAAACGGGTTACTGCCATCCAACTCAACGCTGTTCCATATTTCAGTGATGCACAATGTAAACTACCACAAACTGCTTATCTTCAGCGATGCCGCTGTAATTCCGTACCCCGATCTGAGACAGAAAATTATGATGACGGGTCACCTGATTCAAACCGCACACAGGTTGGGAATTGCTGACCCGAAAGTGGCTGTTATCGCGCCAACCGAACAAATTATCATTTCAATACAATCGTGCATGGATGGCGCCACCATCGCCAAAATGAACGAGCACGGGCAAATTGAAGGCGGTTTGGTGGACGGCCCAATGGCGCTCGATGTGGCGCTCGACCGCTATTCAGCCGAGGTAAAAGGTTTTACCTCGCCGGTGGCCGGTGATGCCGACTGTTTGCTGTTTCCGAACATCGATGCGGCCAATGTGTTTTACAAATCCAACTCAAAATTAGCCAACGCCGAAATGTCGGGAATCATAGCGGGTGCAAAAGTGCCGGTGGTGGTTTCGTCGCGTGGCGACAGCGAACGAACAAAACTCAACTCACTGGCGCTGGCCTCACTGTTAAGTTGAATATGCACCGAATACTGGCCATCAACCCGGGTTCGACCTCAACCAAGTTTGCGGTTTACTTCGACAACGAATGTGTGTTGAACAAAACCATCCGTCATTCTTTCGACGACCTTTTTCATTACGAAACCATCATCGACCAGTTCGATTTCCGCAAAGGACTGATTATCGATGCACTGGTGGAAGAGGGAATTGAGGTTGATTCGCTGAAGTTTATTATCGGGCGTGGCGGGCTTACATACCCGGTGGAATCGGGGATATACAGGGTAAACAACCTGATGCTGCAACACCTGCGCGAGGGTGTGATGGGGCAACATGCCAGCAACCTCGGTCCGCTGCTGGCCGATTTTATTGCACTGCAAATTCCAAACGCGCAGGCTTTTATGGCCGACCCGGTGGTTACTGATGAACTTGAACCTGTGGCGCGGGTTTCTGGCCACTCGCTTTTTGCGCGGCAATCGATTTTTCATGCGCTCAATCAAAAAGCCACAGCGAAAGCACATGCAAAAAAAACAGGGAAAAAGTATGAAGAACTCAACCTGATTGTCGCCCATTTGGGTGGCGGAATCTCGGTGGGTGCACACAAAAATGGCCGCGTGATTGATGTGAACAATGCCCTTAACGGCGAAGGTCCGTTTAGTCCCGAACGTTCGGGAACATTGCCTGCCGGACAGTTGATTGCAACCTGTTTCAGCGGCAAATACACCAAAAGCGAGGTTGACCGCATGGTGGTTGGCGAAGGTGGTTTTGTCAGTTTTCTGGGAACCAACAGCGCACAAGAGGTTCAGCAAAAAGCTGATGCAGGCGATGAAAAAGCCCGTTTTTACCAGGAAGCGCTGTTTTACCAGGTGGCCAAACTGATTGGAGAAATGGCCGTGGTTCTGGAAGGAAAAGTAGATGCAATTCTGCTGACAGGCGGTATGGCTTTCAATAAAAATCTCGAAATATATATGAACCGGAAAGTTGGTTTTGTAGCCCCGGTTTTTTCGTATCCGGGCGAAGACGAACTGGAAGCGCTTGCCATGAACGCTTTACTGGTGGCCCGCGGCGAAGTGGTTCCGAAAGAGTACAAAAAATAGAAATCCTGCTACTGTTTTATCTTCATATTCAATTTTGTACTCCATTTTTAGAACATGTTAAGGTAGTTTCTGATTTATGATAATCAGGAGTGACATCTTAAAATTCTCTTTGACTTGAAAAGTCAACATTTTCATAACCGCATGGTCAACGACCTGCGGAGAAAGCAACAATGACAAACACCTGCCTGAAAGGCAGGACAAAATAAGCGAAATATGAATAAACACGATTTTTATTTCACATCGTATTTAGAACCAGGAATGGTTAGAATACAATTCCATTACCAGAAAGAGCACCATAATAAGGTAAGTTTTGAAGAAGAATATCGTCAGTTTTTGATTGAAAACGATATTGAAATTGATGAACGATATTTTTTGAAGGATTGATTTTATCCTGCCTTTCAGGCAGTTGGAGTATGGGATTTAATGTCCTTAGGTCAACGACCTAAGGTTATGAAAATAAGACACCTTCGGTGTCAGGTCATAAAACGGATAATCTTATTCTGATTTCAAATTCAGGTTCTTACGGGCTTTTTGTTGCGTTTGGGAGAATCAGGAAAACTTCGTTAGTTTTCGGGAAAAAATTGTTAATTCACATTCAAATCGATATTGATTGACAAAACGGCTAAACCATTGGAAATATGAAATCACTTTTTGCCATTTTTATTATTTTGCATTTTTCATTATTGGTATTTGCCGATGAAAAACGCGACCTGCTGCAAAAGGAAGCTGCCGAAATTAACCTTTCACAGGTGTTGGTGAAAAACTTTGCCGACCTCGGATTTCCAACGTACAACGACCGGACTTTCTGGAACAACCTTCCCGAAGGATTCGAAAAACAATACATCGAAGCAGCTGAAAAGGCGGCAGATTACAACTGGCCGGTTGTAAAAGCCACAGATTATCTCGAAATCATTCGTTCGGGCGATCGCCGGCAGGAAGTATATGCAGCTCCCCGCGAAGCTTTAATGGCACTGGTAATGGGCGAGTTAGCCGAAGGGAAAGGCCGGTTTATGGATCAGATTGTGAACGGGGTTTGGTATTACTGCGAACAAACCTGGTGGGGTTGGTCGGCACATTTGCCGGCACCGAGCGGATTGCCCGATATAAAAAATCCCTCCATTGATTTGGGTGTAGGCGAAATTGCCAATATACTTTCGTGGACCTGGTTTTTATTTAAAGACGAATTCAACAAAATCCACCCGCTGATTTCGACCCGACTGAAAGATGAAATCATGTACAAAGCAGTGAATCCTTATTACGAGAGAAACGATTTCTGGTGGCAGGGGTTGGATGGCAGCCGCGAGGTGAATAACTGGAATCCATGGACAAACCATAATATGCTCACAGCCATTTTAATTTTTGAAGACGACCAGGCAAAAAAAATCAGGGGAGTGGAGAAAGTTGTAAAATCGCTCGACCAGTTTGTGAATATTTACCCGGATGATGGCGGTTGCGACGAGGGCCCGAGTTATTGGGGCAGGGCAGGAGCATCGCTTTACCAGTGCCTCGATTTGTTGAAAAGGGCAACAAACGGCAAATTCGATATTTACGAAAACCAGCTTATCAAAAATATGGGAAGCTATGTTTACAAGGCTTACATTGAATATCCGTATTTCATCAATTTTGCCGACGCCGACGCCACAACCGGCGGCCGGCCCCAAATTATTTACAGCTACGGAAAAGACATTAACGACCCGGTGATGATGAAATTTGGCGCTTTTCTGGCCAAAAAACAGGGATGGAGCGAAAAAATTCCCGGCGGAAAAGTGGATGAACAGCTAATGCAATTGATGCACCTGAAAGAAATCGAAAATGCTGAAGCCAAAAATGCGTTGATTTTTGATTTCTGGTTACCCGATTTACAGGTTGCCGGTGCCCGCGACAAAGCCAATTCTTCCGAAGGTTTCTTTTTTGCTGCAAAAGGCGGACACAATGCTGAAAGTCACAATCACAACGATTTGGGAAGCTGCGTTTTGTATTTTAATGGTAAACCCTGTCTGGTTGATATTGGCCGCGAAACCTACACTGCAAAAACTTTCAGCAGTCGCCGGTACGAAATCTGGACGATGCAAAGTCAGTACCACAACCTGCCAAAAATCAACGGTGTTGACCAGAAAGACGGTCGCGAATTTGTGGCAACCAATTCTGCTTTTACTGCCGATGCCAAAAAAGCAACTTTTTCCACCGATATTTTTAAGGCATATCCTGAAGAAGCGCAGGTAAAAAAATGGGTACGCAGTTACACGCTCGAACGCGGGAAGCGGTTTGTTATTGCCGATAATTTCGAACTGAAAAATGTGGTAACACCATCGACTCTGAATTTTGTGACCAGTTGCAAAGTTTCCGAAACTGGGCCGGGAACTATTCAACTTGAAGGCGATGGTTTTGCTTTAAACATGGCATTTAATTCCAAAAACCTGACGCCAAAAATCGAAATCACCGAAATTGTCGACAGCGGGTTAAAACGTTACTGGAGCAAAATAACACGAGTGGTTTTTATAATTAACAACCAGAAAACCAAAGGCAAAAACGAGATTGTAATTACTGAAATAAAATAGTTGAGCACATAAAAATCAATTTAGAGATAAAATAGCTGGGATACTTATCTGGTTTATCTTATGGATACAAGTCTCTTTTTCTTATTTTTGACAAATCTGAAAAAAGTTGGAACATGGAAAGAATTGTAATTGAAGTTGACGAGAAACTGGCAAAAGCCTGGAAACGTGCGTCGGAAAGGAAACGAAAGGAAATAGGCAATAAATTAAATATCTCGCTGGCGAAAGATTTGATGAGTTCAGATTTAAACAAAATGAACAAAAATTCAACAGAATATCATGAATTTCTGGATGAATTGAGAAACAATATGGCATCTAAAGGATTAAGTCAAACGGAACTTGAAGAAATTCTGAATGATGTATAAGCCATTCTTTGTTGATACAAATTGTTTTGTAAGCGCTACCGATTTGCTGATTATGAATCCTTTCCGGAAAATTGAAATTCTTGAACCTGCAAGATTCTTACTTGATTTTAAAAATCTGATTAAATAGAAACCTAATTCAATAAAATGGAATTAAAAATGAAGAACTACAAATTTACCTTATCCTTATCAGCAATTGCGTTGCTGTTTCTTTTCTCGTGCAATTCGGTGAAAACCGACCTTTCGCAAACACCATTTATCCCGAAACCTGTTTCGGTTACTGCAACCGGTCAGGCTTTCAAACTTGAAAATACAACCGCGATTTTTGTGCAGGAAGGATTGGAACAAACCGGAAAATACCTGGCCGAATCGCTCGGAAAAATTGCCGGTGCAACTTTCGAAGTAAAAACTTCGGCAGAAGTTCCAGCCAGCGGAATTTACCTTTCGCTTTCGGCTGGAAAACCTGAGTTGGGAAACGAAGGTTACGAACTGGTAATCGGCAAAAATCTGATAGAAATAAAAGCAAATCAGCCGGCAGGTTGTTTCAACGGAATTCAGACCCTGTTGCAGACTTTGCCTGTAAAAACAGCTGAAGGAGAAATTCCGGCAATTGCAACCGGGACAGTTACTGATTATCCCGATTTTGCTTTCCGCGGTTCGATGCTCGATGTGGCCCGTCATTTTTTTAGTGTTGACGAAGTAAAACAGTACATCGATTTTCTGGCTGCCTATAAAATGAACATCCTTCACCTGCATCTTTCCGATGACCAGGGTTGGAGAATCGAAATCAAATCGTGGCCAAAACTTATCGAAATTGGCGGAAGCACCGAAGTGGGTGGCGGAGCCGGTGGTTTTTATACTCAGGAACAATATACCGAACTTGTGAATTATGCTCTGGAACGCAACATCACAATCATTCCCGAAATCGATATGCCGGGACATACAAACGCCGCGCTGGCTTCGTACGCCGAACTCAACAAAAACGACAAAGCCACCGAACTCTATACAGGTACCGAAGTTGGGTTCAGTACGTTGTGGGCAAAAAAGGAAGTAACCTACCAGTTTATCGACGATGTGGTGCGCGAAATTTCGGCCATTTCTCCCGGTCCGTGGTTTCACATTGGCGGCGACGAATCGCATGTTACCGATTCTCTCGATTACATTGTTTTGATTAACCGGGCACAGGAAATTGTTACAAAATATGGCAAAAAGGTTATTGGCTGGGACGAAATTGCCAACGCAACCCCGGTTACCGGTGCCACCGTTCAGTTTTGGGCTGATGTGGAAAACACAACAAAAGGATTGGAAAAAGGTGCAAAAGTGTTGATTTCTCCTGCCTCGAAAGCTTATCTCGATATGCAGTACGACCCAACAACACACTTGGGTTTGCATTGGGCCGGTTATATTGAAGTTGACAAAGGATACTCGTGGAGCGCAGATACACTTGTACCAGGATTGACAAAAGATAAAATTCTGGGCATTGAAGCGCCAATCTGGTCAGAAACTGTTACAAACATTGATGAGGTGGAATACATGGTTTTCCCACGGTTACCCGGTTATGCCGAAATTGGCTGGACTGCCCCGGCCAACCGCAACTGGGAAGAGTACAAACTCAGGCTGGCGAAACACGGAAAACGTTTCGAAGCAAAGGGAATCGATTATTACAAATCAAAACTGGTTCCCTGGGAATAACAAAATTATTTTGAAAAAGCGGATTTGTGGTGAATCCGCTTTTTTTGTGATATAAAATCGAAATGTGAATTATGTAAATTGCTTAATTACAGAAGAGTTCATCTTTATGGTGACTAAACATGATTTTGTCAATTGAAATTTCCTGTAAATTCATATACATTTACGAAAATCAAAAAACGATTCTACCTTGAGGCTTTTTGAGAATATCGATGATTCAGAATTGGTACGAAAAATAAATTCGGGAGAAAAACGCGCCTATCAGGAACTGTTTGAACGATATGCTCCCCGCATTTACCAATTTGCCAAATCATATTTAAAAAACAGACCCGATGCAGAAGAACTGGTTCAGGATGTTTTTCTGAAAGTTTGGGAAAAACGGGAACTTCTCGACCATTCAAAAAATGTAAAAGCCTTTGTTTATAAGGTGGCAGTAAATGCTATTTACGATTTTATCCGACGAAAAAACATTGAAAATGCTTTTCGCGATTTCATATCGCTGCAACCGACAAATAACGAAAACAACACCTGGAACCAGGTAATTCTCGATGATTTGATGAATAATCTGGAAGAACTGCTTTCGAAAATGCCTGAACAACAACGCCGTATTTTCAAATTAAGCCGCGAAGAAGGTTTAACCAACGACGAAATAGCTGCTCAACTCAATCTCTCGAAACGAACAGTTGAAAACCATTTGTACAGGGCAGTTGCCTATCTGAAAGACAATTTTAAAGCCGATACAGTTTTTTCGATTCTGTTTTTCTATCTGTTTTGTAATTAGCAGTATTGATAGGCAAACTGATTCCTGATTTTTTCAAACCTTTATCCTGCAACATTCAATGCTGAAAAACGATGAAGTTTTATTAAAGGCACTGAGTAAATAGTCCGGGTTAAACGTAACAGAGGTGATTTTCCGATAGAACATGTTTTACGTTTAAGTTAGTTTAGTTTTGAGATTAGGGAGAAACCGTTGTGCAGCAATGCGCAGCGGTTTTTGCCCAGAATGGGAGTACAATAAAATGTGGTTCAACAAAGAAAAAATTAAATTTCACTGAGTAAATTGGAAGCAATGTTCGTAATTGTAATTGCATGAAAAAACAAATCAGAAAAATATTGGATAAAGCAAAGGCACACGAAACTGTAAATGCCGATACGCAGGAAATGTATGCCATTTTTCATCAGCCTGAAAAAGAATTTGAGTTAAAGGAAGTATTGTTTGAAGAATTGGAAGAGACGCCTGCAAATGAAACTGATATTCCTGATTTGCGGAATCTCTATTCAAAGATCTTATCAAAGATTGAACAGGAAAACCAAACACGCAAAAATTTACAGATTACATGGCAGGGAGTGCTAAAAGTTGCGGCGGTTTTAATTATTGGAATTGTAACAGGTATTCTTGTAATGTTTGAAGGAAAAGAGACTGAAAATCAGTTTTATGTAGCCGCGGCGCCAAAAGGTTCGGTAGCCGAGGTTATGCTACCCGACAGCACGGTGATTTTTTTAAATGCCGGCTCACAAATCCGATACTGCATGGATGGTGATGATAACCGGCGGGAAGTTTTTCTTACTGGTGAAGCATGGTTTGATGTGGCAAAAAATCCTGAAAAACCATTTGTGGTTCATACAACATTTTACGATATAAATGTTACAGGTACAATTTTTAATGTAAAAGCATACGAATCGGATAACATGATTGCCACAACACTTGAAGAAGGAGTTGTTTCTATTCATGCAACCGGTGGTTTTAAACTGGCCGGAGATGTTGTTTTGAAACCCGGTGAACAGGCAACTTTGAATAAAAATTCAAAGGAATTCACCATTAAAAATGTGAATACAAAATGGTACACCTCGTGGAAAGACAACAAACTGATTTTTATCAATACAAGTCTGAAGGAATTGGTTGTGCTGCTCGAACGCCGGTATGGAGTTGAAATTGAAGTAGTCAACAGTAAAATTCTCGATTTGCATTTTGACGGAACCATTAAAAATGAGTCGATAATCGAAATCCTCGATATCATGAAAACAACACTTCCAATCGATTATAAAATTAGCGGACAACAAATTGAAATAATAAGCAAGAAACAAACTAAAAACTGATTCAGGAGGAAATTTATGAGATAAACCGGAAAAATAAAAAAGCCGGAAGGTGCGGCAACACCAACCAGCTTAAGCGTTTCGATAAAAAATATGGTGGTAAACCACCAATAAAGCTATTAATCAAAACATTTCGAATTTATGAAAAAATTGAGTATTCACGCCTTTCTGCAAAGCAGAAGGGTAAAAAAATGGTTTTTAATGATGAAACTAACGATTGTGTTGCTGTTGGCAGGTTTAATGCAGGTTTCGGCCACAGTTTATTCGCAGGCCACCAAATTTAACTTCAAGGCCGAAAACAAACAGGTTGTTGAAGTGCTGAAAGAGATTGAAGACAACAGCGATTTCAGGTTCTTTTACATTCGCGAACAGGTAAACGTTGAACGAAAAGTAACTGTTGACGTTACAAATGCCACTGTCGAGAATATCCTCGACCAGATTTTCAGCGACCAGGGAATTGCGTATAAGGTAATGGATGATAACCTTGTTTTATTAAGTCCCGACAAAAATATCCGCGATATCGAATCGGTGTCGATGGCACAGCAAAAACAGGTATCGGGAAGTATTAGCGATGAAAAAGGTCAGCCACTTGTTGGTGTAACTGTTGTAATTAAAGGTACAACAACAGGAACTGTTTCTGATGTAAATGGTAAATATCAGATTACATCGGTTCCCGAAAACGCCACACTTGTATTCTCATTTATCGGTATGAAAACCCAGGAGATTGCTTTGGGCGCCAATACTATAATCAATGTGGTTATGGCAGAGGCAATTATTGGAATTGAAGATGTAGTGGTAACCGCACTGGGTATCAAACGCGAGGAAAAAGCGCTGGGTTACTCCGTGCAAAAAGTTGATGGTGAAACGTTGAACACAGTAAAAGGTATTGATGTTGGAACCTCACTTACCGGTAAAGTGGCCGGGATGCTGGTAAAAAACAGTTCCGAATTTACTGCCGAACCTGTAATCGAAATCAGGGGCGAAACACCACTTCTGGTTATCGACGGAGTTCCGTATGGAAATATGAAACTGCGCGATGTTCCGTCAGACGATATCGAAAGCATCAGCGTATTAAAAGGCGCAACTGCTTCAGCACTTTATGGTTCGCGTGGGGCGAGCGGTGCAATTATGATAACAACATACCGTGGCAGCACAAACAAAGGTTTCTCGGTAACCTTAAACAGCAGTACCATGTTTAATGCAGGTTATCTTGCTATTCCTGAGATTCAGTCAACCTACGGACGCGTTGTAAAAACCAACGCCAGCGGGTCGCTTGAATATGTTCGTTCGGGTGATGGTGCATGGGGTTCACCACTCGAAGGCCAAACCGTAATTCAATGGGACCCGGTTTCAAAAGCAATGATGCCCATGCCATATTTGCCGGTGGGTGCCGATAACTTTAAGAATTTCCTTGAACAGGGTTATGTTTTGAACAACAACGTAAATCTTGTTCAGCAGGGCGAAAACGGAAGTTTACGTGCTTCGGCTTCCTGGGTGCAAAACAAAGGTCAATATCCAAACTCAGTTTTCGATAAAATTACTTACTCACTTGCAGGTGAAATGAAAATTGACAAATTCCTGCTATCATCAAGCATGTCGTACAACAAGCAGGTTACACCAAACAAGGGTTTTAGCGGTTACACCGGTTACGACCCGATGTACAGTATGTTAATCTGGGGCGCACCCGATTGGGATGTCCGTCAGTATAAAGATTACTGGCTGATTCCAAACGAAGTGCAAAACAACAGCTATACTGCCGGAAATAACAATCCGTATTTCGACAGGTACGAAAGAACACACAGTGTTAATAAGGATATTTTCAGCGGTACACTTGCCGTTTCATATGATATTACAAAATGGCTGAAAGGTACTTTGAGAACCGGTTATGATACTTACAGCGACAGACAGGATATTACAGTTTCGAAGGGTTCGTTTCAGGGAGCTGGCAGCGCCAGAATGATACCGAATGGTACAGAAGTCTGGGGTGAATCGCAAAAGGGTTCATACAACCTGGGTGTAAGCCGTGGTTTTAGTACAAACAACGACCTGATTTTTAACGGAGATTATACTTTTGATGATTTTAAAATTGAAGGTTTGGCCGGGGGATCATTGTATTATGGGCAGGATGAAGGAATTGAAGCACGCGGAAGGGGCGGACTTTCCATCCCGGGATTTTATTCGCTGAAAGCTTCGGTTGACCCGGTTATTGTAAACTCATTGATTTACAAGAAACAGGTAAACAGTTTGTATGGAAGGTTGGGGGTCTCGTATAAAAGTTTTGCTTTTGTTGAAGCAACCTTCCGTAACGACTGGGTTTCAACATTGCCCGAGTCAACCCGTTCGTATTCTTATCCATCGGTTTCCGGAAGTTTAATTCTTTCCGAATTATTACCCGAAACAACCTGGCTTTCGTTATGGAAAGTAAGAAGTTCGTGGGTTACTGTAAAAACTCCGGCATCTGTTTATGCCATCAACAATGTGTTCAGTATTACAAACAATGCGTGGGGAACTTTAAGTTCGGCAACATTGCCAACAACCATTCGTGGTACCGAGGTTCTTCCCGAATCATCGGCTACCTGGGAATTTGGTACCGCTGTGAACCTGTTTAAAAACAGGGTATCACTCGATGCAACTTATTATACAAAACGAATGTTCGATTTTCTTAAATCGACAGGCATCACGCCTGCATCAGGATATTCGGCCAATTATATCAATATCGATGAGGAAATTACACGCAAAGGCTGGGAAATTGCTGCTAATGTTACTGCCGTAAAAACCAATGACCTGCAATGGGATATTTCACTCAACTGGTCGAAATTTGCCCGGTATTATACCCAACTCGATTCACTTTATTCTGCCGACAAACCCTGGGTAAAAGTAGGTGAACGTGCCGATGCGTATATTTTACGCGATTACCAGAAAGACCCTGATGGCAACATCATTCACAATGCCAGTGGTTTACCAATGTATTCAGGTTACGATTCAAGATTTGGTTTTTCCGATCCTGATTGGATTTGGGGGATTGGAACATCTGTAAAATATAAAAATTTTGCGTTGAATGTTTCGCTCGACGGACGAGTTGGTGGTCTGGCCCAATCGATAACAGAAATGTACATGTGGCGTTCAGGAAACCACCCCGAATCGGTTACGCCCGAACGTTATCTTGATGCAACAGTTGCAGGTTCAAAAAATTATGTTGGAGAAGGTGTTAAAGTGATTTCGGGAACAGTTGCCTACGATACCTATGGCAATATTACCAGCGATACGCGTGAATATGCACCGAACGATGTGGCCACAACTTACAAAACCTACATCGAAAACCTGCACAAAGGAACAGCATGGGGCGGAGCTCCTTCTCCAACCGAAGCATATTCCACCACCTTTTTGAAAATCAGGGAATTGTCGCTGACATATTTTGTCCCGCAGCAACTGGCCTCAAAAATCGGCGCCCGCGATATTTCAATCTCAGCAATCGGTCAGAATGTGTTTTACTGGGCAAAACAGTTTAAGTATTCCGACATTGACGGTGGCTCAGAAAACTTTGTTGACCCATCGCAACGGTATATCGGGTTTAATGTAAAATTAGGTTTCTGATTTTCAGAAATAATTTGAAATTCAATACATTAATTTAAAATAGAAATAGAAATATGAAAAATTTAAATAAATTAATCAGTCTGGTTTTAATGCTGGCGATAATTTTGGTTACCGGTTGCAACCAGTTTGACGACATCAATACAAATCCCGACACTGTAACCGATGCAAGTGCATCAATGGTTTGTACCAGTGTAATCCTTACCAATATTAAGTTTAACGGAAGGGATGCACATGCCTTTTTGCAACCCAATGCACTTTCGAAATACCTCGGTTTTGCCAATCAAAGTCAGATGACAACCCAGTACAATAAGATTGAAAACACTGGTTTTGGAGCAATGACTATTTTGCCCAACATCGAAAAAATGATTGAATATTCGGTTGGAACACCCATGGAAAATTCATATCGCGGATTGGGTAAATTTATGCGGGCATGGACTTTTTACCGGCTTACCATGCAGGTTGGCGATATTCCGTACAGCGAAGCCAATCTGGGATTGGAAGGCAATTACCGTCCAAAATACGATACACAGGAACAGGTTTTTATCAATATTCTGAATGAATTAAAAGAAGCTGATGAATATTTTGCGAAAGGTGCAATTTTTGCAGGCGACCCAACTCCATATAATGGTGATCCGGCGAAATGGAGAAGGGCATCGAATGCTTTTGCGTTGCAGGTTTTAATGAGCCTCAGCAAAAAAGCAGATGTGGCTTCGCTTGATGTTAAAAACCGTTTCGCCACAATTGTTTCCGCAGGTTTTATACTGGAACCCGGTACCGGATTTTTAGGGCTGAATTACACGGCTACAAACATCCACCCCATGTCGGGCACCAACGATTTGTTTACAAGTCGAACCGATATCAGTTCTTTGCTGATTGATAACCTGAAACTGCTGAATGACCGTCGTTTGTTTTATTTTGCCGACCCCGCAGCTACACAACTTGCAGCCGGATTAAAAGAAAATGAGTGGGAGGCTTACGTTGGGGCCGATGTAGCCATGAGTTACACCGACCTTACTGCACAACACCTGAAAGGAAATTTCTCATTGCTCAATTCGAGGTATTTAAAAGAAGCCACAGTGGAACCGCGAATGATGCTTACTTATGCCGAGCAACAGTTAATTTTAGCCGAAGCCCGCATTCTGGGCTGGATTTCAACTGGTAATGCAAAAGATTATTACGAAACGGGTGTGAAATCGGCATTGGCAAATATTGGTGCAACTAAAGCAACTTATGCACACACAATGCCGATTGATGCTGCGTATATCAGCGGTTATTTTACCGGTGAAGCGGCATTTAAGGAAAACCAGGCTGACCAGCTAAAACAAATCTGGATGCAACGCTGGATTCTGAACTTTATGCAGGATGCTGATGCCAGTTTCTTTGAATATCGCAGAAACCAGTATCCACCGTTCCCGATTAACCCTGCAACAAACCTCAACGAAAATAATGTAAATGCCATTCCGGTACGGTGGTTATACCCAAGCTCGGAAACCAACTACAACCGCGAAAACCTGATTGAAGCGTTAAACCGTCAGTACGATGGTTACGACGAAATCAACAAGGTGATGTGGTTGCTTAAGTAGTCAATCGTTTATTTTAAAAGAGTGGGTTGAAACAAAAATTTTTATTTCAATCCACTCTTTCTATTTTTAGCCAAAAATTTAAACCAATGAAAAATCTATTATTTATTCTCATCATTGTTTTTATAACAATGGATGCTACAAATGCTTCTGCAAATAAAAAATCAGGGAACAAAGAAACTCCACAACAAACCGGTCAGCAAACCTGGAAACTCGTGTGGGCCGATGAGTTCGATAAAAACGGATTACCCGACACCACCCGCTGGAATTACGATACCCGCGGAAACGATTATGGCTGGGGAAACAACGAAGCACAATGGTACACAGTGGCACGTGCTGAAAATGCAAAAGTTGAAAACGGTATTCTCACCATCACAGCCCGCAAGGAAAAAACAGGTAAAAAGGAGTACAGCTCGGCGCGGCTTACCACTAAAAATAAAGGCGACTGGAAATATGGTAAAATTGAGGTGAAAGCAAAATTACCTGCCGGAAACGGAACATGGCCTGCCATCTGGATGTTGCCCACTGAAAGCAAATATGGTGGCTGGCCCAAATGCGGCGAAATTGATATTATGGAGCACGTTGGTTTCGACCCCGATACCGTTTTTTCAACCGTACACACAGGCAAATTCAATCATACCATCGGAACTCAGGTGGGAAAACGAACCGGATTGCCAACTGCAACCACCGGTTTTCATGTGTACACCACCGAGTGGGAAGAAAATGAAATTCGCAGCTATGTTGACGGACTGCACTATTTTACCTTCAAGAATAACGGACAGGGTTTTGAATCGTGGCCGTTCAATCAGCCTTTTCACCTGATTCTGAATCTTGCCATAGGCGGCGGATTGGGAGGTCAGAAAGGAATTGACGACAGCAAATTTCCGCATCAGTTTGAAATTGACTATGTAAGAATTTATCAGAAATAGTTTACGATGAGAATTTCGGTTTTGATTTCGGCGTTATTCACTGTTTTATTTTTACAAGGCATAGCACAGGATGCAAAAACCGCCTGGGACAATACCATCAGTAAAAACTGGCCAGAGGGTTTTACTCAAGTCGAAATAAAATCGATTGTCGATGGTAAAATTCAACCAGCGGTTTGTTATAAAACCAAGCAGAAAAATCAACAACCATTAATTGTTTCACTGCATACCTGGAGTGGTGATTATTTGCAGGAAGACCCGCTGGCTGCTGAAGTGGCGCTGCGTGACTGGAATTACATACACCCCGATTTTCGCGGGCCAAACAACAATCCCGATGCTTGTGGAAGCGAACTGGTGATTCAGGATATTGAAGATGCTATCCGGTTTGCCATTCAAAATGGAAATGTCGATACCAGCGAAGTTCATATTATTGGCGTTTCCGGGGGTGGTTACGCCACTTTGCTTTCGTTTATGAAATTGAAATATCCGGTGAAAAGTTTCAGCGCGTGGGCTTCCATTTCAAACCTCGAAGATTGGTATTTTGAAAGCAAGGGTCGCAACCAGCGGTATGCAAAGGATGTGGAAGGCGTTACCACCGGCGGGAAAGGATTTGATGCTGCCGAAGCCCGCAAACGGTCGCCCCTGTTTATGGAATTTAATCCGGAACTTAGGAAAAATGCCACGCTTCGCATTTACACCGGAATACACGATGGATACACCGGTTCGGTGCCAATCACCCATTCAATCAACATGTTTAACAAGCTGCTGGTTGAAATATATCCCGAAAAAACGGAAGAATCGGTTCCTGACAGTTTGAAACTGGTTTTGGTTGAAAAGCGAATGAACCCAGCAGGTTTTCATGGTATTTTGGGAGGCCGGAATATTCATCTGCAACGCTGTTTGCCAAAGCTGAGCCTTACCATTTTTGAAGGAACCCACGAAATGCTGGTGCCGCAGGCACTTTCGCTACTTCCGGTTGGAAAAACACGAAACTTACCGCCACTGAATATTCTCACCATTGGCGATTCGAATGGTGCTGCTGAAAATGGCTGGCCATCGCAACTCCGCAAATTGCTTCCGAATTCAACCGTCATCAACAAATCCATTTCGGGAAATACCATCGGGTTTGATAATCTCGGGCAGGAAAAACTGAATACCCTGAAAAACATTGAAAAGTATCTTGAGGAAGCAAAAACTGAATGGGGAAGCAACCGGAATTTCGATGCAATTTTGATTGGTCTCGGAACCAACGATACCAAGAAGATTTTTGAAAATCAGCAAAATGAAGTACCAGAAAACCTGGGTTTATTATTGGAAAAAATTCAGAACCATTTCAAAAACAGTGATGAAGAACTGCCCGCAATTTATTTGATTACTCCTCCTCCAATGGAAGAAGACAAAGCCGACCAGGCAAAATACGGTGGCGGAAACGAGCGAATTGCAATCAATAACATTCAGTTTAAAAAGGTTGCTGAAAAACACAAGACCGGATTTATCGACATCAATGCTGAGTTAAAAAAGGCAGGTGCCGGTTTTACAACCGATGGGGTGCACCTAATAACAAAAGCACAATTTGAAGTTGCCGGAATAATTGCCCGACATTTAAATCATAAAAATGTACAGAAATGAAAAAGAGTATCCTGCTTGCATCAGTTATTTTGGCTGTGTTTGCAATAGTTTCATGCAATAAAAATCCCTCCAAAAACAGTTACAAACATCCGCTTTCTGCCGTTGCCGATACCAATGTGGTGATTCCGCCGACATGGGCTTTTGGAATAATTTACGGTGCCTACACCAATCAGGAACAAAGTATTGAACTGATTAACCAGATTATTGAACACGATTACCCGATTGATGCTTTTTGGATTGACTCGTGGATTTGGGACTGGAAAAACCAGGGGCAGGGGCCTGCCAAATACATGGATTTTATTGCCGACACAATTTCGTACCCCGATATGAAAGCCTTGTGGAGTTTTATGGAAGAACGCAATATTAAAGGTGGCATGTGGATGTGGGATGCAATTATGCAAACAGGAAACGAGACTGAATATGACGATTTTAAATCGAAGGGTTTTTTCAGGGCCGAAAATATTCGCACCGACGGTTGGCACAATGGCGCCAGAACCACAATTATTGGCGATAACAGCGAACCTGTAAAAGGAACCCGCTGCGGCGACATCGACTTTGAAAACCCCGAAGCCGTGAAATACTTTCAGCAAAAGGTGAAACATTTTTTCGACAAAGGGGTTGATTTTGTAAAACTCGATAAAACCGATGCCATTCCGGTTTGCAAAGCCATGTTCGAATTGTCGCAGCAATTGGGCAGGGAAACCGGTGGGCGTGGATTTGTGTTGTCGCACAGCCACGGCGTTGATTCGGAAGAATACAAGCGCTACCCCGGCAAGTGGACCGATGACACCCGCAGCGACTGGAACATCGAAAATCCCACACATGAATTTTCGCCGTGGTTGCCCCGCGTGGCTTTTAAAGAAAATGTAGCCATGTACACCGACACCAGCCGCCATTTTCATAAAATACCGTTTCTGGCTAACGATATGGGAGGTTTTTCCGTTGGTACCGATGGTAAAATTGATGAGGAACTCTACATCCGCTGGCTCCAATTTGCGGTATTTGTACCACTTACCACGCCATTTTCTCAACCCGAGAACCCAACCGGAAATATTGCCTTTAAAGTTTCGGAGCAGGCCGATTCGCTTTTCAGAAAATACGCCCATCTGAAAATGGAGCTGTTCCCGTATATATATTCTTATGCCCATCAATCGAGGCTTGCAGGAATAAATACCACTCGACCTGTTAACGGTTTAACCGACCAATATTTGTTTGGAAACGAAATATTGGTTGCCCCGGTAATTGAACAGGGAAAAACCAGTCGCGAAGTTTATTTCCCCGAAAATTCGGACTGGATAAATTTCTGGTCAGGAGAAAAAATAAAAGGCGGGCAAACAGTTGCGGTTAAAGCGCCGTTAGCTGAAATTCCGCTGTTTGTGAGGGCTGGCGCTATTATTCCGAAGCGAAAATATGCCCGCTCCATTGAGGCCGGAACCAACGACTTGCTCGAATTGCATATTTACGAAGGCGCCGACGGTGAATTTACCCTGATTGAAGATGACGGAACAAGCAACGATTATCTGAAGGGAATTTATGCTGAAACCAAAATATCGCTAACCCAAAAAAAACATTCATCAGAATTGATTATCGATCCTATTCAAGGTGATTTCATTGGAATGAATGGTGTAAGAACATGGGAAATTATTGTTCACACTTCAAAGAAATTGGTATCGGCCACTGTAAATAAAGGTAAAACCGAATTTGAGTCATTCGGAAATTCATTCAAATTGCAGCGATTTTCAGCAAAAAAAGACGATATTCAGAAATTGAAATTTCAATTTGAATAATCGTTTGAAATGTATCTGAAATACCTGTTTTACAATTATTTTACCGAATATTTTAACATACTCCGAAAAGCAGTCTTCAGCATCGGTTTAATCGTGGTGTTGTTTTATACTTGTCATAACGCGAGCGGACAAGATAAAAATCACCCGGTTTGGATTTCACCTGAAGAACAGCTTTTCATCGTCAAAACTGCCACAGCATACCTCGACAGCTTGCCGGTAACAGTGACTGCCACTTTTTGTGCTCGCAGTGAAGGTGGTATTCACGATTTTTATTCAGAAGGCGATTACTGGTGGCCCGACCCGCAAAATGCCAATGGACCTTATATTCAGCGCGATGGCGAAACCAATCCGGCAAATTTTGTGGCTCACCGGCTTTCGATGATTCGTTTCAGCCAGATAGTGGGAATTCAGACTTCAGCATTTCTGTTAACGGGCGATAAGAAATTTGCTGAGACGACGTGCAAACATCTGGAAGCCTGGTTTATAAATACCGATACCCGCATGAATCCCAGTCTTTTGTACGTTCAAGCCATAAAAGGACGCTTCACCGGACGGGGAATCGGGATTATCGATGCCATTCATTTAATTGAGGTCGCACGTTCTGTGGAAATTTTCGAAGAAAAAAAGGCGATTTCTCCTGAAGTAATAAAAGGAGTAAAAAACTGGTTTGGCGAACTGGTTAACTGGTTGACCACACACCAGTACGGAATTGATGAGATGAATGCCAAAAATAACCACGGAACCTGCTGGGTGATGCAAACCGCCATGTTTGCAAGGTTGGCCGGCAACGAAAAAGTATTTAATTTCTGCCGGGAAAGGTTCAAAACGGTTTTGCTTCCCGGGCAAATGGCTGCCGATGGTTCGTTCCCGCTGGAGCTTAAACGCACAAAACCATATGGTTATTCACTTTTTAATCTTGATGCGTTTTTTACCACTGCCAAAATATTATCAACACCAGAAGAAAACTTGTTCAATTTTACCACTCCAGAAGGATTGAATCTGAAAAGAGGTGCAGAATTTCTGTTTCCGTTTGTTGCCGATAAATCAAAATGGCCATATCCGCCCGATGTAATGTATTTTGACGAGTGGCCGGTTCGGCACCCGTTTTTGCTTTTTGCAGGAGAAGCATATAAAAACAAGGAATATATTGAACGCTGGCAAGAACTTAAAGCATATCCCGAAACCGCAGAGGTTCTGAGGAATCTTCCTATCCGTAATCCGATACTTTGGTATCCCTGATAAAGTACCGTTAAATTGTTTATTTGTTCTATGAATACAAAAAATCAGAATATACGACTTTCAAAAAACGTAATCATTTTATTGTTTTTTGCAACAATGTTTGTTTTTGGGTCGTGCTCCCGAAAGCAGTATCTGGAATCTGCTGGTCGTTACAACCCCGCACAGTTTACAGGCGAAATGCAGGCCTTTGCAAAAGGAGGTGTTGAACGTGATTTAAAAACCGGCAGAAAGAAACCAAAGAAGATAATCAAAACAGCTGAAAAATACCTCAGAACGCCGCATTGCATGGGTGGAACAACCTCAGAATGCCTTGATTGTTCGGGCCTGACTTATCTTGCCTTTACAAAAAATAAGATTCAGATTCCGCGAAACTCACAGGAACAAGCCCGTTACGGTGCTCTCATCTTCGACAGAAACGAATTAAAACGTGGCGACCTTGTGTTTTTTACAAAATCGTATAAAACATCCGACTTTATTACGCATGTTGGTATTTATCTGGGGAATGGCATGTTTATTCATACTTCAAGTTCGGATGGTGTTACAAAAACTCCGCTGAGTAATTTGTGGTGGAGCGAAAAGTTTGTTTTCGGAACGAGGGTATTTTAGAAAACAAATAGATTTCTGACAATTCACTCTTTTTGAAACTTTTCCTGTTTTCTTTATTTCTTTATCATATAATTTTTATGGTTCTATAATGTTTTGTATGGGTAATTAAAAAATGCCGGATGCAATAAGATTTTTTTTACATGCAAATTTAGTTTTGCGACATGCTTTAGCTTGGCGATAAGAATTACAGGAGGTACAAAGCTTTAGCATTTAATTATACTTATTCTTTTAACTTGTTAAATATTAAATGCTAAAGCCGAAATCTACACTATTTTGCTTGTCACCGGGCTGAAGCCACAGTGCAAAATTCATTAAAACTATTTTGCAGTGTTTTATAAATATGCTGGTAAAAGAATTTTTAAGATTGGTTACCCACACTATTCGTTACAGAACCAAAAGAAAGGGACAACACGTTTGATAATATTGAAAACAAATAAACGGGTAGGCAGAGATGCCCACAACTGTAAGCAGGCACTGAAACGGTTTATCAAATGCAGAACAGGGTAAAGCTGACTGAATCAAACATGAACAATAATGGATAGTAATGATGACAGGATTTCTATTCATTTTGAATAGTTCGATAAAAATACACTCTCAAAAGCGACAAAAAGTTAAATGCTAAAAATGGACAAAGAACATCAAGAACTCTTTGATATTATCTTGGATTCAAAAAAAATATTTTTGGTATCCCATTAACGAGAACAGCGGGGCAGTGGTATTTACTTTTACCAGTGAAAAGTTGGCAACAACACAAGTTTTCAAAAAATGTAGATTGTGAACTCAATCCGGTAAACAGTTCTCAATATTTAAACAGCTTTTCATACAAAATTTACCTGTCAACCCATTTTTGGGTGGCTTCGGAATACCTATCACCTTCGATTTTTATTTTTGAAGCAGCTTCGTCAATGTTTTTCAGTTCTTCAGCCGACAATATCAAGTTGGCTGCCCCGATGTTTTCTTCGAGCCGGTGCAGTTTTGTAGTTCCCGGAATCGGTACAATCCACGGTTTTTGCGCCAACAGCCAGGCCAGTGCCACCTGTGCCGGAGTTGCCTCTTTTGTCTTGGCAATGGCTGAAAGCAGGTCAACCACAGCTTTGTTGGCTTTACGGTTTTCAACCGAAAAACGGGGAACCGAGCTGCGGAAATCGGAACTTTCAAAGGTGGTGTTTTCGTCAATTTTACCTGTCAGAAATCCTCGGCCCAGCGGACTAAAAGGTACAAAACCAATTCCCAGTTCTTCGAGCGCTGGCAAAATTTCATTTTCCGGTTCGCGCCACCACAGCGAATATTCGCTTTGCAACGCAGTAACCGGTTGCTCGGCGTGGGCGCGGCGGATGTTTTTCACCCCGGCTTCCGACATTCCAAAATGACGGACTTTCCCTTCCTTAATCAGGTCTTTCACTGTTCCTGCAACCTCTTCAACCGGAACATTCGGGTCAACCCGGTGCTGGTAAAAAAGGTCAATCACATCGGTTCTCAAACGTTTGAGCGATGCTTCGGCAACTTTCCGAATATGTACAGGGCGGCTGTTTAATCCAATCATTTTCCCGTCGGCAATTTCCCAACCAAATTTGGTGGCAATCACCACCTCTTTGCGCAAGGGTTGCAGCGCTTCGCCCACAAGTTCTTCGTTGGTAAACGGGCCGTACACTTCGGCAGTATCAAAAAATGTGATGCCTTTTTCCACTGCCTGGCGCAGCATTACAATCATGTCTTTTTTATCGGGAAATGGCGGAAAAGAGAAGCTCATTCCCATACAACCCAGTCCCAGTGACGAGACTTCGAGGTTGCTTTTGCCTAATTTTCGTGTTTGCATGATGTTTTCTTTTGTAATACATTAAAATTAATGAATTAGGCATTTAAGCAATAAATTTTATAAGGTAACGGATCGGCCTTGACCATCCTGCGTAGAAGGTTGTCAAAGATGCCATCCTTCATATTGCTTCGGTTGAAACGGTAACAATATTCAT
>JBFXFM010000018.1:0-71601 GCA_050179035.1 Draconibacterium sp.
ATGAATATTGTTACCGTTTCAACCGAAGCAATATGAAGGATGGCATCTTTGACAACCTTCTACGCAGGATGGTCAAGGCCGATCCGTTACCTTATAAAATTTATTGCTTAAATGCCTAATTCATTAAGTTTATTCCCCTTTCAATAAATGAAACATAAAGGTCAGCCTGATATTGCGCGGTTTCATAATTGTCTTTTAAATAATCTAAAACTGAGTTTTCAAATTCTTTACTTGAAATATACGGCGGATTTCCAATCACCACGTCGAAACCCATAAAATCGCCGTCGTTGTTCAGTACTTCGGGGAATTCGAACCGCCACTCAAAAGCATTTTCGTAAATCCTGTTGTTCTTTATTTCTTCCAGTTCGGTTTCCAGCTTTTTTATTGCGGTGGTTTTCTTTTTCACGTCGGCATCCCAAACGGCCAGCTCGGTTTTTGTTTTGGCAAACAACTGGCTTTGGTTGGTGAGTTCGAAAAGTTCGCCGCGCAGTTTGTTAAGTTGCAGCAAACGCTTGTCGTTGCGGGCAATTTCGCTTTCAAAATCGTTTTTAATGGTGTCAATCAGCCGCAGCAAATCGTGTTTTTGCTCCTTGTTTTTGGCCTCGCGGTAAGTTTGCACGGCAATGCGGTAACTTTCAATATTCCAGCGGCTGTTTTTCAGCGCCTTTTTTATGTCGGCATCCAGCGGATAACGGCTAATCAACGAATTCCCGGTTTTTATGTTGATGTCGATATTCGGCAGGGTTTCCAATTGTTCCGTAGAGACGCCCAATTGGGCGTCTCTACCACGATAATACGCATTTTTCAACAATTCAATCCACAACCGCAGGCGGCAGATTTTTACCGAATTGGGGTTGATATCAACGCCAAAAAGGCAATTTTCAATCAGCGTTTGCTTTTCGTGGAAAAGAGTTTCCTGCACACGCTGGCTCTCTTTATTTCCGGGGCGGTATTCAAAAATTTCGTCGTCGGGATTGGTCACAATCAGTTCGTCGTTGGCAATTTCAACGGTGTAGCCCGAAAGTGGCTGACCGGTACGGTCGGTTAAAATGCGCAGTTCCGATTTTATGGCAATCAGCTCGTTAAGTGCCGACACCAGAAAATGCCCCGACCCCACCGCCGGGTCGCAAATGCGCAGTGCGTTTATAACCTGGTTGGCTTCGCGCCTGAAATCTTCACGGCTTTTCGCCCCCGATTTTATTGCTTCTGAAAGGTCTTCTTTCAGTTCGTTAAAATCGTTGCATTTCAGGTTCAGGCTTTCGTTAAACTTCTGCACCACCGCACGGCGAATGGTTTCGCGCGCCATGTACATGGTAATAAAACCGGGCGTAAAAAACGAGCCGTCGCGATAGCCGTTTATTTTTTCGAAAATCAGTCCCAGCACCGAGGCGTTTATCAGCGGTTTGTTCTCTTCCTGAATTTCTTCTGAACCTTCGCCCGAAAAATCGTAGGCATCCAGAAAACTGAACAAATAATGGAGTGTATTTTTTTCGCCTTTTACCTGCTTTCCGGTGCGGTCGGTGAGTACTGAATTATTGAGCACGGGCAGTAAATATTCGTCTTCGAGGTTGCTGACACGGATGGTTTTTTGTTCAAGTACACTGGTTTCGAAAAGCGAACTGTTGAGGTACGGAATGTTGCCAAACTTCTGTTTTATCAGGTCGGTACGTTCGTTCCCGCGCACAGCCAGCACCTGAAAAAACAGCTTGTTCAGCGCGTCGTAATCGGGAATTCTTTTTTCGTCGAGAAATTTATAGCTGTCGTCGCCACGGTGGTATTTTATCAACTGGCCTTCGAGCAGTTTCAGAAACAGCACACGGTTAATCCATGTAATGGCCAGTTCGAGCGCCACGTTAAAAAGCTGCTCATCACGACTGGAGCCATATTCAGCGCGTTTTACATTCGACAGGCAATCTTCGGAGTTCAAAATCGAAATGGCATTTTCGATGAGCGAACCGGCATCGCGTTTTCCTTCGGTTTTGCGGCCTATCAGTTTTTTACCCCCAACTTTTGTTTCTTCGAGCCCGATAATGTGGAGCAGCTCGTTGTAAAATTTGCGGTCGAGTGTGTTGCTGTCGTTGGCGAACGGCAGTTTCAGCAAATGCTCTGGCGAAAATATTTTGAAAACCGGAATCAGTTTCGAGTCGTTTTCAGGATTGCTGTCGCGCAAGGGTTTTTCAATGTCGCGCAAATCAAAATGGGTGAAACTGATTTCATCCTTGTATTTTTCAACTGCCGGGGCAGCTATTTTTTTGTAAAAGAAATCAGTGTCGATGCCGCTCAACCGCTTTTCAACAAAATCGGTAAATTGTTTCACCAGTGTTTTATCGCTGGCAAAACACTTTTCAAAAACCGTTGCATCGAAAATAAACCACTCGTAAATATTGGTGGCAACCAGTTGTTTTATTTCGAGGTTGTTGTATGTAATGCGTTCGCGCAGGTAATACAGCACCAGCTCGTGCATGGCTTTTGTGTTGATATTCTCCGCCGAAACCATTTCGGAGCGGTTCGCGGGTTTTTTGGCCTCGATGATAACGCCCACCGGACTTTTGGCGTCTTTCCCGTTGTAAATGGCCAAATCTTCGCGTTCCTTGGTATTCACAAAAAAGCGGCCTCCGTAATAAACAGCGTTTAAAAACTTACTTACAAGGTTTTTGTGAAATTCTTCCGATTCGCTTTCGCTGATGTGGTCAATCAGTTCAATCAGCCCCGATTTGAAATTTTCAATCTGGCTTCGGTTGGGTTTTACTTTTAAAAACGCTTTGTTCAGCGCTTTCCGGGGCGACAAAATACGGTCCATCGGTTAACTCAGTTTTTGAATTTCCCGAAATTAACAATAACTGATAAACCTGTATGTTTTTATGGTTTGATTTTCCCGAACAATCCCATCAATTTCGTATTCAGAATATTTTTGATTTCCACTTCGTTTTCGCCAATGGGTTTTACAGGAATTAAATCCATCACTTCAGCCGGAGTTAAACCCGAATCGAAATAGAGTTTCAGCGCTTTTTTCAATGTCTGTTTAACTGTTTTTTTAGCTTCTTCGGTTGTCAGGCCGGTTTCAATTGCAATGGTTTCCATCTCCTGCCACTGAAACCAGAAATAGGTTGGCAGCATGGCCGAAACGATGGCGTAACCTTCGAGTTTAGCCTCTTTGGTTTCAAATGTTTTGCCCAGATTTTTCAGTATTCTCAGGCATTTCCGTTTCTTTTCCTCATGCATTTCAGGCTGAAATGCGACAGGATTAAAACCTTCGTTGATAAACGATGTGGCGTTGGGAATCATGCGAACGAGGTTTTTGGTTGATAGTACTCCAGCCATTTTTTCGAGCGTGATTTTTGGCGCCAGCGAAACCACGATGGAATTTTCCGTAACCACAGCGGCAATGTTTTGCAGCGTTTCCATCATCACCGGCGGGTGAACAGCTAAAAAAACTATGTTTTTCGATGCCGCCATTTGTGGTGTGTCGGCCAATTCAATCCACGGAAACTGTTCCTGTAGTGTAAAAGCCACTGCAGCATTGGGTTCAAAAACCACCACTTTTTCAAATCGCATTTCTACATCACTGAATCCTTTGAGGAAAATGCGGGTGATGCGGCCGCCACCAATAAAACCAATTGTTGTTTTCATATTCAAAAAATTTAAGCCTCTCCCCGACCCTCTCCAAAGGAGAGGGAGTTTGGAACAAGTCAGTTTTATTTTTTAATCACTTATCATTTTAGATTTCACTCTTCTGGTCTTTCCCCGTTGGTTGAATTAATGAGGGCTTTAAAAAACAGCATTAAATAAAAATCCGACAATTAAAATTCCGGTTCCCACCACACCGATAAAAGTGAAAATCAGCGGTAATTTCAGCACTTTACGGAGTATCACCATTTCGGGAAGTGAGAGTCCGATCACAGACATCATAAAAGCTAAAGCAGTTCCGAGAGATGCACCTTTTTCAATTAATACCGATACGATGGGTACAATTCCTGCTGCGTTGGAATAGAGTGGTATTCCGATTAGAACTGAAAGCGGAACGGAATACCAGGCCGATTTTCCCATCAGTGCCGCCATAAAATCTTCGGGTACATAACCGTGTGCACCGGCACCTACCAAAATTCCGAGTGCTACATACAGCCACACTTTGCCAACAATTTCTTTTACAGCATCATATCCCAGCCTGATTCTTTTATTGAATGTCAGTTTTTCCTCTTCAATCCCTGAATTTCCTGTTTTTATTTGGTAAACCCACGGTTCAATCCATTTTTCAAGTTTAAGCAAACCAATCACCCATCCGGCAAAAATGGCGATTGCGAGTCCTGTAACCACGTAAATTGCAGCTACTTTCCAGCCAAACATGCCGTACAAAAGCACTACGGCCACTTCGTTGATCATGGGGGCAGCAATCAGAAAAGAGAAAGTAACGCCCAGCGGAATACCCGATTCAACAAAACCCAGAAACAGCGGAATGGCCGAGCAACTGCAAAACGGAGTGACGATTCCGAGCGACGAAGCCATCACATTTCCGGTGAATGTTTTCTTTCCTTCAAGCGCTTTTCGCGTGCGCTCGGGTGTAAAAAAGGTGCGGATAATGCCAACGAAAAAAATAATCAGTGTGAGCAGTAACATTACTTTCGGGAACTCAAAAACAAAAAACCAGAGGGCTTCGGCAAGGTGTTCACCTTTGGTCATTCCCAAAAGCGAAAAAACAAACCAGTCGGCAGCAATGCCTAAATTTTTGTACAACAGCCACCACACCGGCAACAGCAAAACCGGCAGCCAAACTTGTGGAGATTTCTTTACAATTTTGAATTTTTCATTTTTCATTTATAATTTCTCCTATATCAACCACCTTAAAACATAAAAAATTCCAACACCAATAAACAGTACCGCCACTACACGCCTGAACCACACTTCGAAGGTTTTTATTTTGTTGTAAACACTTCCGATTCCCGAAACGGCATACGCCAATACCCAGGCAAAAATGATGACTGGGATTCCGGTGGCAAAAGCAAAAACGAGGGGCAAATACAATCCTGAAGCACTTGTGATTGTTATGGGGACCAGCATTCCGAAAAATAAAACTCCACTGTACGGACAAAATGCAAGCGCGAAAATCATTCCAAGCAAAATTGCATCGAGAAATCCCCAACTGGTTTTCTTTTCCATTTTTGATGTGAGCCGGCCAACTCCCGGAATGTTCATTTTTACGATATCGAGCATCAGCAAACCAATGATAATGAGCAGCGGACCTAACAATTTTTCGCCGTATTGCTGGAAGAAACCGGAGAATTTAAACTGGTCGGCGCCAAAAAAAATTACCAGCGGAATTACGGTATAACTGATTGCCCGCCCCAATGTGTAAAGCAAACCATTTACAAATACCCGATCCCGGTTTTCAATGTCTTTGCTGATAAACCCAACTGCCGTGATGTTAGTAGCCAGCGGACAGGGACTGATGGCTGTCATAAAACCCAGCACCAGCGCGGTAACCCAGGGCATCGAACTGTTTTCGAGCAGATTGGTGAGAAACTCCATAGTAGTTAGCTTAAATTGGTATAGAAGTTTTCACCCCCTGCCCTCCCGAATAATCGGGACAGGCTCTCAAGGGGGTAATTGAAGCAAGTTTCCACAAATGTTGCTTCGAAGCAATTCTCCCCTTGAGGGGATTAAGGGGTGAATAACTGATTCTCCTGATGAAATTGTTTATCATCTTTCTATTTGACCAGCGGGTCAACTTTTTCCTTGATTTTCGCTTTGAATTTATCTGGGTCGGTTACAGCGTATAAAAAGCCTTCGTTGGTGAGGTTCACCTGTTTATCGCCTTTTACCACCAGCAAAGTCTGTCCCGATACTTTGAGTTTTGTTGCAATGGCATCGGTCGATTTTTCTTCGAGGTTTAAAGCCTTAAAAGTAACCTTGTCGCCATACAATTCCTTTAAATCGGCTTTTGCTTCGGCCTCCACTGTTTTACAAGTGGTACAACGTGTTTTGTTGTGAAAATAATAAGCTTCGATTTTGGTATTTGTTTGCGAGAATGCAAAAACAGGCGACAGGAACAACATAAACAGAATTGCTTTGAATAATTTCATCGGTTTCGTTTTTATTGATTTTTAAGAATGATTTCCTTTAATTCAGTTGCAGAAGGCAGCCGTCCGCTAAGCACCACTTTTTTATCAATCACCAGTGCAGGTGTGCTCATCACGCCAAACTGCATGATTTTATAAATATCTTCCACCTTTTCAATGGTTGCTGCAATTCCCGATTCTGCAATTACCTCGTTTGTAAGTTTTTCAAGCGATTTACATTTTGCACAGCCAGTTCCCAAAACTTTAATTTCCATATTCAATTCCTTTTTGTTCGTTGTTCGCAAAATTACGAACAATATTGATAAAAAATTTATTCGTCTATAAAATCTTTATACAATTTTCTGGCGATTTCCCAGTTTTGGCGATTCAGGCAGTATTTAATTTTTGGCGCTTCAATTTCGCCCTGTATCAGTCCGGCATTTTTCAGCTCTTTCAAATGTTGCGATAATGTTGATTTTGCGATAGGCAGTTGTTCCGAAAGGTCGCCACTGTAACAGCAGGCTTGCGCTGCCAGCATTTCGAGGATATAAATGCGTACCGGGTGACCCAGCGCTTTCGAGAAACGTGCCAGTTGTTTTTGTTTTTCAGAAATAGGTGTCAAACTCATTTTTTATCGATTTCCGGCAAATATAGTTAAACTAAAACGGACTAAAAAACACGGTTCCCGACAAACCTACAAGCCCATTTATGTTACTTAATCGTTATATTCAATGAGTTAACGGATTTATTTTAGAAACAATAAAAATTAGCCAACTAAAAAATTGTATTCTTGCACTGATTTTAACCACATTTAAAAATTAAAATTATGGCAACAAAAAAAGCTACTCCTGCTGCTGAAAAAACAACTGTAAAAAAAGCAGCAGCTCCAAAAACAACCAAAACGACTAAAACCACTACAAAGAAAGCCGTAACCGAGGCTGATATTCGTGCGAAAGCAGAAGAAATTTACCAGGCACGTTTGGCTGCCGGTGTTGAAGGAACACCCGAAGGCGACTGGGTGGCTGCCGAAGAAGCCCTGAAAGCAAAAAAGTAATTCCCGACCCTACCCATTTGGGTTTGTTAAACTAAAGAAACAGCTCTTTCAATTCATTTGAAAGAGCTGTTTTTATTTAAAAACCGAATCTCCGAAAAAGTTCTATTTTTGAAATCTTCCTGAAAAATCAAAATTATGATGAAATACAACTTTTTTAAAACCACTTTTCTCCTGCTTTTTGCAACAGTTTCCTTTTTTCTTAAGGCACAAAACCCCGACGATGAATTGTATCGTGAAAGTTGCACAAGCATTACCGCCGGATGCCTTGCTACCGACGATGGCTCGGTAATTACAGCCCACACTTGTGATGCCTACTACCGAACCTGGCTGCAATTTGTTCCGGCGCAGAAATTTGAACGTGACACTACCCACAAAATTTATTGGGGAACCATGCACACGCACACTGCGTGGAGTATGGACAAAGTTGAACTGAAAGGAGAAATTCCCGAAGCCGACAGCACATTTGCCTACCTCAATACTGCCTATCCGTGTATTAACGAAAAACAGCTGGCAATTGGCGAAACCACCATCAGCGGAAAAAAAGAACTGAAAAACGAAAAAGGACTTTTTCTGATTGAAGAGTTACAACGTGTTGCATTGCAACGTTGCACCACTGCCCGCGATGCCATAAAACTGATTGGTGCCCTTATTAAAGAATATGGCTATGCCGATGCCGGCGAGTGCATTACAATTGCCGACAAACACGAAGTTTGGCAGATGGAGATTTTTGGCGAAGGCCCGTCGAAAATTGGCGGTGTTTGGGCGGCACAACGCATTCCCGACGACCATGTTGGTATTTCGGCCAATATTTCGCGTATTGCAGAAATAAAAACCGATGAGCCTGATTTTTTCATGTATTCTGAGAATGTATTTGATGTGGCACGCGAACTAAAATTCTGGGATGGCGAAAAACCTTTCAAATTCTGGGAAGCGTATGGTGGTATAAAAAAGCCATTTGCCATTCGCGAATATTTTGTTTTCAGCACTTTGGCCCCTTCATTAGGATTAAAATACGACAGTCCGGAGTTGCCATTTTCGGTTCAACCTGAACAAAAAGTAAATGTCAGGCAAATTCTTGAACTGTACAGAACCACCTACGACAGTACTGAATGGGAAATGGTTCGCAACCTGAAAGTGCCATTTAAAACAAAAGACAAGGAAGGCAAGGAAAAAGTGGATACGATTGTGAGCCCGGCGGCACACCCGTGGATGGCCACTGAAAAACGCGACCTGTTGAATGCACTCGAAAAAGATGCCGTTGTTTTTAATCGCCCCATTGCAGTACAATATTGTGCCTACTCGTGGGTGGCACAACTGCGCGACGAACTGCCCGACGAAATTGGCGGACGGTTGTTTTTCAGTTTCGATGTACCTACATTGAGCCCGCGCATCCCCATTTATTGTGGCAACCTCGAATTACCCGCAAGTTTTAATTACTGTGGGCAAGACTATTACAGCCGCGAATCGGCACTTTGGGCATTTCGCCAAACCAACCGGCTGGCCATGGTAAACTGGAAAATTGGACAGGAAACGCTGGTGCCGGAAGTATTGAAAGAAGAAAACAAGCTGTTTGAAGAAATTGATTTTATTGAAAAACGGGCTGAAGAACTACATCAACTGGATGTGAAAAATCTTGAAAACGGACAAAAAACAAATTTGAGCCGCGAATTTTTAACCAACTACACCAACACAGTTGCCCGCTCGGCTACCGAAAAATGGTGGGAATTGGGCGGCGATTTGTGGGTAAAAATGCGGTGGAAATTTTAATGATGCGTTTAATGAAAACATACATCGAACTGTTAAAACAACTGATTGCCACTCCTTCAATCAGCAAAGAAGAAGAAAAAGCAGCGGCGGTTATCCGCAATTTTCTGAAAGAAAAGGAAATTCCTTTTAAAACAGCAGAAAACAATACCTGGGCATACAGCAAAAATTACACAAAAGGAAAGCCAACGATAATGCTTAATTCGCATATTGATACGGTAAAACCTGCAAAAGACTATACCAACGACCCGTTTACGCCAATCGAAGAAGACGACAAGCTTTTCGGGTTGGGCAGTAATGATGCCGGAGGACCGCTGGTTGCACTGCTGGCAACTTTTGTCCATTTTTACGAGCGCACCGATTTGCCTTTTAACCTTGTTTTTGTTGCATCGGCTGAAGAAGAAATCTCAGGCAGGCGCGGACTCGAAATTGTGCTCCCGAAACTGGGGCCGGTTGAGTTTGCCATTGTTGGCGAACCCACTAAAATGGAACTGGCAATTGCCGAAAAAGGATTGCTTGTGCTCGACTGTTACGCACGCGGAAAATCGGGACACACTGCGCGAAACGAAGGAGAAAACGCACTGTACAAAGCCATCGACGATATTCAAAAGTTGCGAAATTTCAAATTTGAGAAAATATCAGATGTACTGGGAGAAGTAAAAATTTCGGTAACCATGATTGAAGCCGGAACCCAGCACAACGTGGTTCCTGAAGTCTGCCATTTTGTTGCCGATGTCCGTACCAACGAATTTTACAAAAACAAAGATGCAGCCGACATCATTGCCGGATTAATCGGGTCGGAAGTAGTCCCACGTTCGGTTCGGCTGAATTCTTCAGGCATATCGGAGCACCACCCGTTTGCAAAATTGGTGAAATCGAAAGGAATTCCAAGTTACGGTTCTCCTACAACATCTGACCAGGCAATTATTCCGTTTCTGTCGGTAAAAATGGGCCCCGGCGACTCGGCCCGTTCGCATACAGCCAACGAATACATTCTGAAAAGTGAAATTACAAATGGTATAAAATTGTATATCGAACTGCTTGAAGCGTTGGAATTATAGCCGTAAAGTTATTCATCAGATTTCCTTTCTTGTCAGCCTGAATAATCAGCATAACACATTTACCCTCAAATAAATAAAACAATCATTGGTTATTGATTTTAAAAGTCGTAACTTAAACGGCTATGTAAAAAAATATGCACAGAATTCTCAGTTCAATATGAATGAATGTGCATTATTGGTTTAAATAATTTACGAAAGTAAAATGTGTTTGATTATTTCCAGAACAATTAAATTATCGAATAATGAGAACCAGATTGGCTGTTTTATTATTCCTCTTAACTTCCTTTTCGATAAATGTAATTTCCCAAACGTCATTATCAGGTACTTTTTCCGTCGATTCCACCCTTTCGAAAAGCAAAAGTCCTTATTCATTAACCGGTACTTTAACCATTAAAAACAATGCCACCCTGATTATCGAGAATGGGTGTGTAATTAATATGGGTGGTTATAATATTATTATCGGGAGCAGTTCAGCCGGGAAAATTATTGCCGACGAAGTTTCGTTTTCCACAACACTTTCATCAGAAAAAACCATCGGTTTCAAAGATGGCGGAATTGGCACCATCACCCGGTGCAATTTCAACAAAGTGCACATCAGGGTTGAAGATGATGCAGGTTCAGAATGTACATTTACTTCAAACATTTTCAGCAATATAAAATTGCCGATTATTATTTCGCCTGCTACCGAACCAGTCATTTCGGGCAATTCGGGTCCTGTTCAACTGATTGGCCTGTACGGTACAGTAAAACAATCCAAAACTTTGAAAAAATATGAATGGAACTATCAGATTTCAGGTCCGGTTAACGTTCAAAATAGCGCCACACTTACCCTTCAGCCAAATACAGTAATTGATTTATTGGATAATTTGCTGAATATTGGGAACTCTTCAGCAGGAACACTAATTGCCAACAATTCTACCTTTACTTCAACTTATAAATACGGAAGTAAAATTGTATTAAAAGACGGAGGTGGAGCTACATTTTCGGGATGTAGTTTTAACCATATTCCGGTTACCATTGAAAGTGATGCAAGCGACAATATAAATATCTCGAACAACTCATTTTCCAACATCAGTTTCCCAATCGAACTGGATATAAACCGCACACCGGTTATATCAGGGAATACAAGTACTGTGGAAAAAATATCGGTAAAAGGCACTTTAAATACTGATTTGGCACTTACAAAATATGAATGGGATTACTATCTGGGAGGCACATTGTACATCAGTAAAAGTAAAACCCTCATCATCAATAATGGTATTAATATCGATCTGAATAAATATTTTATTTCGGTTGGGAATAGTACTGCAGGAAAACTTGTGCTTTCGAACTCCACATTAACAAGTTCATACACAAAGGAAGGTTATATTTATTTCCGTGACGAAGGAACCGGGCAAATCTCGAACTGTATTTTCAACCATGTAAATGTAAAAATTGAAGACGATGCCGGCGATGATATCTCGGTTACTGGGAACCAGTTTAGCAATGTTATTTTCCCGGTCTTACTTTCGGTTAACAAATCTCCCGTTATTTCGGGGAACACATGTGAAGTGAATAAAATTGGTTTATTGGGAAATGTGACCCATTCGAACAATATGCCAAAATACGATTGGGATTTTCAGTTATCGGAAAGCGTCATTGTAAAGAGCAATTCCACACTACAATTTACTGAATCATCAGTAGTTGACCTCGCAAATTATTCTATTACACTAAGTTCGGGAAGTACAAGTACCGGATTTCTGAATGCCACAAATGTTCTTTTCAGAGGAATGGCTGGAAACCGCGGAAAAATCAATTTCAATATCAATTCAGGTGGAAACCTCAGTAACTGCAGGTTTGAAAAAACCTACATTAAAATAGACAACAGTACACCACAAATTACCAATTCGCGGTTTTACCGCTGCGAAACAGCAATCGAAATAAGAAATGCAGCCAATCCAACCCTCAGTTTAAACGACTTTTACAATAACATCACAGCAATTCTCCACAATGGAACTGAAAATGTGGTTGCAACCAACAACTTTTGGGGACATTCAACAGGACCGCAACATCCCGGAAATCTGGATGGAATTGGCGAGAAAATAGCGGGAAACATCAGTTTTATTCCCTTTAAAACTAATCCAAATACCGGAACCATTGAGGGTCAGTTTTCGCCAGTGGTGTTTAACCTGGGGCAGGTTAGCACTGGTGAAAAAACCGATACCTTTTTTACAGTCACCAACAATGGCGACCTCGATTTTATGATTCACGAAATTACCACCAACTCATCGCGAATTTCGGTAAAAAGTTTGGACCGATTCTGGCTACAGCCCGACTCTGTTATAAAAATCGCATTCTCATTTACCTCGCTCGACGATGGGATTCAGAATGACACCATTATTGTGTCGAATAACAATACAAGCTCAGAAGAACAACTTATTACGGTAAATGCCATTGGAAATATCGACAGTTTAAAAATCAATTTTAACAAACTTGAAATCGACTCATTCCCTGTTATAAAATTCTATTTTACGGTTACCGACCAGGCTGATATTCCAATAGGCGACATAATAAAAGAATTTATCACATTAAAGGAAGATGATGTACAAATTACTGATTTTGAATTTATTTCAAGAAAGGATATTTCGACTCCTGTTGCAGCAGCGCTTGTTATCGACCGCAGTGGCAGCATGACAGGTCAGCCGTTGCGAGATGCAAAAAGTGCCGCCATCGATTTTGTAAACGAACTGGCTCCAAACGATATTGCTGCAGTTTTTAGTTTCAACGAAAAAGTTTATGTTAATAAGAAATTTACCTCCGACAAAAATGAACTGATACAAGCGATTGGATATCTGAGTTCAATTGGAGAAACAGCTATTTTCGATGCAATTGCTTTGGCCATTGATTCGGTGAAAAACAAACCCGGAAACAAAGCTGTGATTGCTATTACCGACGGATTAGATAATCGCAGTTCTGTAACACCCGATGTTATTGTAGGGCTGGCACTGCAATACGGAATTTCGATATATACCATTGGACTGGGGCCCGATGCTGAATCATCAACCATTCAGTACATTGCTAATTTAACTGGTGGCGATTACTACTATGCGCCCACTTCGGAGCAACTGGCAATTATTTACCGCCGTATCTCAGGTCAATTGCAAAACCAATATCTAATCAGATACACAGCGCCGGTAAACAATCCATTTCCACGGTGCATCCAACTTACAGTTGATTTTGCAGGTCTTTCTGTTACCGATTCGATTAAATATACCACTCAAAAACAAAATATACATTTTATAACAGACTCAAAACCTTTCTGTCTGAACACATTTTACAAGAATTCCCGAACATATTTCTACTACCAGGTTGATGATACCGGCAATATACTTGACGTCGATGAAGAATTTATGTTTGTAAACAAATCAGGGTCGGTGTATATTCCAATGAGAGGTAAATATCTTGGTAATGGTATTTTTCAATTCAGGGCAGATCTGGTGAAAGGATTAAACCGCAGTAAAATTCAGTTAAACCTCCCCGACTCTATTATTCACAATGGATCATACATAAATTTCATCAATAAACCGGCTCCGGTTGAAATACCTCTGTTAAATTATCCTGTTACTGAAAACATCGATGTTTTTGCCAGCGGAACAGTTGGCGGAACTGTACTTGCAGGAGGTGTTGGAGCAGGACCGTCAATTGCAGCGGCAAGCCTCTCGGTAAAAGGAAGTGCAGGTATGGGACTGAATTTTGAACAGGATGCTGATGGAAACGAAGCCATAACCCGACGGTTTGAAGCCGGAGTGGGTACACAGGTGGAAAGCCCTGCTATAAATGGTGTGGTTGGCAGTGTGCAGGCCGGTGCTCAGGCAAACCTCTGGTATAAAGGCACACTGGGGCAAACCATGAAGTTTCCGGAGAATATGGATAATAACGCAGTTAAGGCAAAAACACTTTACCTGCTCGAAACTTTCTCGCTTGGCGCGCTCTCATTAAGCCCCGACTGTTCTGTTCTGAAATATGCCTTAAAAGAATCGCTTTCGCTACTCGATGGAGGAATGATTGATGCCTACAATACCTATTACTACTGCAACTTATATGGATTAAATATAGAAGGTGAAGCCTCGCTGGGTTTTAGCATAGCCAGCGGAAAAGGCAGTAAACAAAATAAACTGAAACTGGCTGAAGTGGGAGGACAGATGGTATTTTCAGGGCAATTTATTGACTACACGCAAACCAACGAAAAATCAATCAACTTTGGTTATGCACTAAATGCGGGGTTTTCATTATTAAGTCTTGATGTGATGGGCGTTGACCTGGGAATGTTAGCTGGTTATACTGCCGGATGCGAATTTGGAATAGGAGCTAACTTTGCTCCGGCATTCGATTTCCAATCTGTTGATTTATCAATTGGATTAAACCAAACTGAACAGATTGTATTCGGGCAGTTGTACCAAAGCCGCGAAATTTCTTTTAATGTACCCCAAAAAGTAATTACCCGTGCATTGAGTTCTGAAAACCTGATTAGCAGCATTGCTCCATTCTTCAGCGAATCATCACCCAAGTATGATTTCCAGATTGGAAAAGATTACTTTCTGAACAGCATCGACAATATGTTTACACACGCTACCGGGCCTCTCGATAATATTGATGACCATATTGTGATTGAAGTAACCGATACAAAAACCAACGTTATTGAAATAGATGCCACTGTAAAGGTAGATGCAGCAGTGATTATTGGTGGTGGCCTCGAACTGGGAATAACAATGTCGTATGCCGATGAAAAATCGGCAGTTACTTCACAATCGACCCTTGTGAATGGGAAATTGTTTCCCCTGGCCGATTACAACTCTCCGGGAGAAATTAACCTGTTTTCAATAAAGGATGAAGTGGAATTTTTGTTTGATAATGCCCCAAAGCTCGTAGCCGACTTAATCAATGCGTTTATAGAAAATGTAATTGAGGCCTTTGAAACCGGTGCCGAATTTTTATTGGAATCGGTTGATGGAGGGTGCACATTCCTTGGTAACATTGCCAGTGACACAGGAGGCACTTTTGTTGAAGGCTTAGCCGAATTAGCATCCTATTCATCAGAACTTCCGTTCATTAATAAATTAAAAGGTGCTTTTCTGGAACCTGAAATTATTGAAGGTTATATGTCAAAAAAGGTTATCACATCAACGCAAAACGGTGTAAAAAACGAAGAAACCGAAAATCAGTTTTTATGTGTAATCAGCAACTGTTACCGAATTAATATTTACGACGACAACGACAGTCTTATGCCGGTATTCAGCCCATCGGTGATGTCGATTGCCATAAACCAGGCTAAAGTAACCCAGTTTGGTTTTGGAGAAGACGAAAAAACAATGGCCAGTATTTTTTATTATGATTTTGAAAGTCTTAACTGGATTGAAATTCCGGGTGATTTAAACGAGCACCCCGACACAGTTTCAACTACAATAGAACGTTCAGGAACTTATGCCATTGGCGTTCTGTATCAACCTGCCAATGATAAAAAAGGTCCTGATATATTGAATTATTATCCCGAAAATAACGGAATTTATGACCCTGACTCTGTTTTCAGTGTGCATTTATTCGAACCGCTTTTGGGTGTTGGGGTGAACCCGGCCAGTTGTACAATCGAAATTGACGGGCAGGAAACCGAAGTATTGTGGGACCCCATAAACAATATCCTCTCCGGAAAACTAAAAACCAATATTGAAAAAGGATTACATTCAATGAAAATCACGGCAACCGACTTTAACGGAAACCAAACCATAAGCAACAGCTTGTTTACGGTAACCCGAACTACCGATGTGAGCCAGGTTACAACAACCGGTTTCGATATTTTATGCTATCCAAATCCGGTCAGTCAATCGTTAAATATTACGCTGTCAAACTGTAATAATAACATCTACTCCGTCAGCATTTACAACAATCTGGGTCAGAAAATAAAAAATGTTTATAATGAACCGGCGGTTAATTCAATCATTCAAACCAGTTGGAACCGTACCGATGACAATGGAAATATTGTACCTGCAGGAATATACTTTGTGAGAGTTTTAAACAACGAGAGAATTTATGTGAAAACTATAATCGCAAAATAACAGAAAATGAAAGCACTTGTTCTTATTCAATTTATATTACTGACAATCAGCAATATATTCTCACAAGAGCAACCCGACACAGTAAAATTATTCACCATTTACCCAGGCTATATTATTACTCATCAGAATGATACGGTACATGGTTACATCTTGTTGAAAAACAAAATTGCCAATCAGGGCAAGGTATTCTTTTTTAATTCGGCAAATGATAAAGAGCCATCCGAAAAATACAAACCCAGAGATATTAAGGGGTACAAGGTTGCCGACCGCGTTTACGAATCAATGAAATATTCGCCCCAGAATACAACCATGATTTATAGCTTTCTTTTAAAAGAAATCGATGGCCCAATTTGCTTTTATAAATCCTTTTTCGACGATAAGCAACGAATAAAAATAGATGAAAACGATATCTGGAATTCAAAAATCGACTTTAGTTTTAGCGAAAGTGAATTAAAGGAACAACACGTTGGAAAACGCCGCACTGAAAAAGAACTCCAGTTCTTCGACTCAATGGGTTATCTGCTGAAATTAAAAAAAAACATGAGTGAGTATTTATCCGATTGCCCTGAAATTGCTGATAAAATTGCAAATAAGGAAAAAGGTTACGAATGGGCCAACCTCGAAAAAATCATTCTTGAATATAACGACTGGTATTCGCGTAATCACTAAAAATACATTGCCGCTGTGTATGATTCTGTTTATTTGAAATTTACTCTATTTTTGAGAAATAAAGAAAAATACATGGAACAACCTAACAACCCGTTGCACGGCAAAACCCTCGAAGCCATTATGGTTTACCTCGTGAGTTACCACGGGTGGGAAGAACTTGGCAAACGAATCAGGATTAACTGTTTCAGAATCGACCCGAGCATAAAATCGAGTCTTGTTTTTTTGCGCCGAACCCCCTGGGCACGAAAGGAAGTGGAGGATTTGTATATCGAAACCATCAGAAAAAACTATTAAATAACACATTCAAACTTACTTTTTCATGAAAGCATTAATGTTAACCATTTGTATTACAAGCATTACAATTTTCTGTTCATCAGGTGATGAACAAAAGAAAAAATCAGAAATCAACGGAAACATCAGAGAAGTTTATTTTACTGACAAAAAATCGAAATTAATGGATGGCGGGTATTTTGCAATCCACAAAACAAATAAGGATACGCTTGTTGAAGGTAATTTTAAACAAGGGTTGCGTGCCGGAAAATGGGTTTTTACTGATAGTAAAACCAACGAAAAAAAACTTGAATACGATTTCACCACCAACAAATTGCTTTTTATTGAGCCAAAGTTTTATGCCGATTCGTTTTTAATACAGCAGGGAAATGAATTTGTGTATGATAAAGTTGACCGGCCATTAATTTTTATCGGATACGATAACGAGCTACTGATACAAATTGCAAACCGCTTTAAAATTCCAAAGGAAATGTATCAAAATCCATGTGAATCCTCAATCATTGCCTTTATCGTTGATGAAAACGGAAAACTCGCCGGGAGTAAAATCATCAGTAGTTGCAATGCTGTGGTTGACCAATTCATTAACACAGCAGTTAACACTTTTAATGGCAGACTCTTACCAGCTGTTAAAGATGGCCAACCTGTTAAAAGCATGTTTTTTGTAAAAGCCTATTTTACCACAACTACTGACATACAAAATGTTTCAGTGGTAAATCCACCTTATATTTTCAAAATAAATTTTCAATTAGCTGTAGAAACAAAACGTTTGACAACAGTAAAAAGAGTTTCGGTAGGGTTCAGATACGAAGATCTTCCCATGAATAGTATCCGCTAATTCCTGCCCATTTAAATATTTAAAATTTGTTGCTTTATTTTTATTTCTGATTAATTTCAACTCAAAAAAAAGCTAAGATGGGACCTGAATTGATCAAAACGGAATTTGCCCCCGCTGAAAGAGTTAAAATGGAAGCATTGCTCAGCCAGCAAAACGAGATTCTGAAAAATCCACTTCTGGTAAACATGTCGAACTCGGTTTCGCAAATGATGTTAGTTTTAAATCAACAACGCCAGATAATTTACGCAAATAAAGCCTTCACTAATTTTCTGGGGCTGACCGAATTCAGTTCTGTAATAGGAAAACGTCCCGGAGAAGCGGTAAACTGTATTCATGCATCACAAACCGAAGGTGGTTGCGGCACAACAGAATTCTGCAGAAAATGTGGTGCTGTAAACGCTATTATTGAATCGCAATCGGGTGTTGCTTCAGAAAAAGAATGCCGCATTTTAACCAGCGAAAACGACGCACTTGATTTTCGGGTTACCGCATCACCATTCGAAACTGCCAACGAAAAACTTACGATTTTTGCCATAAACGACATCAGCGATGAAAAAAGAAAACAAACGCTGGAACGGGTATTTTACCACGATGTTTTAAACAGTGCTGGCGGAATTGCAGGTTTGTCGGGAGTATTGGGAAACTATCAGGATAAAAAAGATATTGACCGCATTGCCCGGCTAATAAACAAAGCTTCAGATAACCTCATTAATGAGATTTTAACACAACGCCAAATAAGTGCTGCCGAAAATGGCGATCTTCAACCTCAAATATCAGAAATTAACACAATTGAAATTCTCAAAGATTTGGCCGATTTATACTCAAAACACGAAATTATTGCCGGTAAATTTATTGCCATCAGCAAAAAATCTGTTATAACAACCATTAAAACCGATGGAGTTTTGCTCAGAAGGGTGGTTGGAAATATGATTAAAAATGCACTTGAAGCTTCCGCATCAGGGTCAACGGTCACGCTGCTGTGCAGCAAATCAGGCGAAAACATCAGATTCTCAGTTCATAACAATACTTATATTCCGCGCGATATTCAACTTCAGCTTTTTAAACGCTCGTTTACAACAAAAGGTGTTGGCCGCGGAATTGGTACTTACAGCATGAAACTTTTGGGTGAAAAATACCTGAAAGGAAACGTTGGATTTGAAAGTACAGAGGAAACCGGTACTCTATTTTTTATCGATTTGTAATTAAAGTCATTATCTTTCGCTGTTACCTTTTTAAAGTAACAATTAAAAAATTACAGTAGCCTTTCAATAAAAATTAATACCTTAACAATCATCTGAAAAATCACCTGACATGAAATTTATTCTTCTCATTACAAGCCTATTCGTAGTTGTTGTTATTGGAAATGCTCAAATTAAAAAGCATAAAAGCAAACACGAAAATTATATTGAAACATTTTATATCGATAAGAAAACAGGAATGATGGAAGGAAGTTATAAAGCTGAAAATCCCGATCTTTCTTTTAATCTTGCCAACGGAAATTATTTTAATGGAGTCAGAACCGGGGTTTGGACGTACTATAGCCCTTTAACCTCGGATAAACTAATTGAATATGATTATAGCAATGATTCTCTTTTGTATTTCGACAAAAATAGCTTTGCAAATTTTTATCTGATTAACAACGGAGAGAAGTTTGACCTTTCTATTGTTGATAGACCTTTCATTTTTCTTGGATTTCATAACGAGTTGCTTTTCAACATCGTTGACGATGTACCGCTTTCAAAAAACGCAAAAAATGGAGAAACCGGTATTTCATTAATTGGCTACACAGTTGATGAAAAGGGAAATATTACTGGTAGTAAAGTAGTTGAGTCGTTTGATTCACAGAGTGAGCAAAAAATAAACGCTGTTGTGAACCGATTTAACGGAAGAATTATTCCTCCTATCTGCAACGGCAACCCGGTAAAGAGTATTTTTTATATCAAGGTTAATTGGAATGGATTCAGTTTAACTGAACCAATGCCATACATTTACGAAATAAATATGAATGTAATAAACCACCATACTTTTCGCTCAGCAAACGATGTTAGCAACAGCCAGATAAACGGCCCGCTTGAACGGCAATTCGAGTATCAGGATAAAGGAAATCAATTGCGATAATTTTTCATCATGGAACCGGCTTCACTCAGCAACATCAGAAATGAAATAAAAAACCTTTCACCCGCCGAATTGCAGGCTATTGTGCTGCGCCTGGCCAAATTCAAAAAAGAAAATAAGGAGTTTGTAAGTTATCTTTTGTATGAAGCCAACGATGAAATTACCTTTATTCAAAATTGCAAAAACGAGTTAGATGTTGTTTTCAGTCTGATAAATAAGCACAGTCACTTGTATGTAAAAAAAACACTGCGAAAGGCGTTGCGAATTGTAAATCAATACATCAAATTTGCGGGCACACCAAAAGTTGAAATTGAGTTGCTGATATATTTTTGTGTGAAAATGAAAGCCGATGGATTTCACCGGTATCACAACACGGTTATCCGCAATATTTATCAGCGTCAGCGGGCCAAAATCGATAAGGTATTACAATCGTTGCACGAAGATCTTCAGTACGATTATCAGGAAGCTGTTGAAAATCTTTAACGAACAAAATGTTCCGGATAAATGGCTTTAACCAGGTAATTCAACAGCAAATTATCAGCATTTAAAAACTAAGTAATGAAATTTATTTATTGTCGTATTTTAATTCACTCACTCCCTGCCCGACTTGGCTGGTCAGGCGGGCAAGCCACCTAAAGGTGTCTTTGCCCCTCTCTTTGCAAAGAGAAGGGCAGAGTTCTCCTGATGTAAATCGGGGGAACTCTGGGTGAGTGAAGAAATTGAAATGTGACATTTTATTTTTTTTCATTACCTATCTCCCTCCACTTGAAGGCGCTTTCTTTTAATTACTTTTGCAGCAAAATAAATTTCAAATCAAAATGAGCGACGAAAAAATAATTTTCTCGATGTATAAGGTGAGTAAAACCTACCCACCCAGTAAAACAGTTATTAAAGACATTTCACTTTCGTTCTTTCTTGGCGCAAAAATCGGCATAATCGGGCTAAACGGTTCCGGAAAATCAACCTTACTCCGCATTATTGCAGGACAGGACAAATCGTTTAACGGCGAACTTGTTTTTTCGCCGGGTTACACCGTGGGATTACTCGACCAGGATCCGCAACTCGACAACACAAAAACAGTGAAGGAAGTTGTACAGGAAGGTGTGCAGGAAGTAGTTGACGTGCTGAAAGCTTACGAAGACATTAACCTGAAATTCGGGCTACCCGAGGTTTATGAAAACCCTGATGAAATGGACAGGTTGATGGCAGAACAGGCTCAGTTGCAGGAAAAAATAGACCAGCATGATGCCTGGAATTTAGACAGCAAACTGGAACGTGCAATGGATGCGTTGCAATGCCCGCCCGACGACCAGCCCGTAAGCGAACTTTCGGGTGGCGAACGCCGTCGTGTGGCACTTTGCCGCCTGCTTCTGCGTGAACCCGATGTTTTATTGCTCGATGAGCCAACCAACCACCTCGATGCCGAAAGTATTCAGTGGCTCGAAATGCACCTTGCTCAATACAAGGGTACTGTAATTTGTATTACCCACGACCGTTATTTCCTCGACAATGTGGCAGGCTGGATTCTTGAACTCGACCGGGGACAGGGAATTCCGTGGAAAGGCAATTACACTTCGTGGCTCGAACAAAAAACAAAACGCCTTGAACAGGAAGAAAAAACACAGAGCAAACGGCGCAAAACACTGGAACGCGAGCTTGAGTGGGTGCGAATGGCGCCAAAAGCACGTCATGCCAAATCGAAAGCACGTTTGGGAGCTTACGACAGGATGCTGAATGAAGACACAAAACAGAAGGAAGATAAACTCGAAATTTATATCCCTAACGGACCTCGATTGGGCGATAAAGTAATTGAAATGGAAGGCGTTACAAAAAGCTACGGCGACCGCATTTTGTTTGAAAACCTGTCGTTTAAACTGCCACCTGCCGGAATTATTGGTGTTATCGGACCCAACGGCGCCGGTAAAACCACCCTTTTCAAATTGATAATGGAACAGGTACAAGCCGATGCCGGAAATATAGTAATTGGAGAAACAGTAAAAATCAGCTATGTTGACCAGACACATAAAGCCATTGACCCTGAAAAATCGGTTTTCGAGGTGATTACAGGCGGAACCGAATCGATGATGCTGGGAAATAAACTCACCAACTCACGGGCGTATGTCGGGCGTTTCAATTTTACAGGTGCCGACCAGGAAAAGAAATGTGGAGTTTTGTCGGGTGGTGAAAAAAACCGTTTGCACCTCGCACTTGCGCTGAAATCGGAAGGCAACGTTTTGCTTCTCGACGAACCAACCAACGATATCGACGTGAATACTTTGCGCGCTTTGGAGGAAGGTCTTGAAAGTTTCGCTGGTTGTGCCGTGGTTATTTCGCACGACCGCTGGTTTCTCGACCGTATCGCGACGCATATTCTCGCTTTCGAAGGCGATTCGCAGGTAACTTATTTCGAAGGTTCGTTTTCGGAATACGAAGAAGCCCGCAAAAAACGTTTGGGCGATGAAACACCAAAACGGGTGAAATACAAAAAACTAATGTAGAAAGATGAATGAAAATCAGGCATAAAAAAAACAGCTTTGGGATTTCCAAAGCTGTTTTTTTATGCCTCTTCAACAACTATTATTTCATTGCAGCTGCACAAGCATCAAGCAATTTCTGGGCATTGGCATTCGATGCATCGAGTGCTTTTGCTTTTTCGAGAATTGCAACAGCTGCAGTAAATTCAGCCTTCGATTTTTCAAGTTCTGCAGCATAAGCCGGGTCATCGGTTTTTAAGCTGCCGGCATTCACTTTTTTATTGGCTTCGCTGATAATAGCTGCACCTTTTTTATATAACTCATTTCCTTCGGTTACATAAACACCTGCCAATGCTTTACCCAATTTTTCGTCGCCTGTATATTTGGCAATGCCTTGTTCCAACGCGGCTTTGTATTCATCGCTTTTGTCAAGCGATTTTAAAACAACGGCTTTGTAATAAATTGCAGTTTCGCCTTTATAACCGGCATCAAAAGCTTTACCGAAAAGGTCAATTGCTTTTTCGTTTAACTTGCCTTTGTATGCTGCAATACCAGCATTATAGTACAACGCATCTTTATCTTCGGCAGCTGCTGTTTCAATTGCTTTTTCGAAATTAGCCACTGCATTGGTGTAGTCTTTTTTATCGTTGTAAGCCAAGGCTTTGTATTCGTGACATTTGGGTACATTGGTACCTGCCTCAATGGCTTTATCGAAATATTTTACAGCGCCTTCAAGATTTTCTGATTTGTATGCAGCAAAACCAATATTAAAATTCACCGATGCATCTACCTGTACATCACCTAAATTGCTCATGGCTTCATCGTACAAAGTATAAGCTTTTGCATAATCTTTTGCTTTCATGGCTTCCTGTGCCTGGTTAATTTTCTCTGCCGCGTCCTGGGCAAACGTGAATACGGAAAAACAGATTCCCGCAGCGATTAATAGTACTTTTTTCATTGTGTTTTTTTCAATTTAAATTATAAATGACTTTAATTTTTTCAATAGATGCCCCCAAAAATAACAAATCTGAAATAAAATCCTACTGTTGCACCTAATTTACAATAACCTGAATCATTGATTTTTATTCAAAAAACAATCTTTTTACTGTTTTGGTTTTACAACTTCAGCGTTCAGTTTTTAAGGATTAAATTGGTCGGGATTAAAAAAGTTCATGATGCCTTTAATCATTTCCAACCTGGTTTTTGCTTCAGTATTTAAAGGGTCAATTTCGAGTACTTTGCCAAATGAATTTTGCGCTTTTCCCCACTCCTGAAACTTTTGTTCCAATTCTCCTTTTATCAACAGATATTCCACACTTTCTGATGCTGGAATTTCATCGAATAAACCTCTCGCTTCAGCTGCTTTTTCAAGGCGTAGCAATTCTTTCACTTTTTCCAATGTTATGCTCATAACCTGCCCTCTACTCTTCCATTATTAATTTTCAATTTTTCATTTTTAATTGAATTCACTCCTCACCCCTGGTTACCGAAACCACACCTTTTACTTTTTTCAGGCGTTGCATTAAAAATTCGATGTGCTCTACATTATATACCAGCACCTTTAATATTCCTTCAAATTTTCCTTTATCAGAATTGATATTGATTGAGCGCATATGCACACCCACATCCTTAGAAATGATGTGTGTGATTTCGGTTACAATTCCAATTTCATCAACTCCTGAAATGTGGAGCGTGGTTAGAAATGAGTTTTTACTGCTGCTTTCGCGCCATTTTGCCCTTATCACACGGTACGGAAACCGCTCTTTCATTTGCGCTGCATTCGGACAGGAATTGCGGTGAATTTTTATTCCATGACTGATGGTAACAAAACCAAAAATAGCGTCGCCCTGCACCGGGTTGCAGCATTGAGCGAGCTTGTAATTCAGATTTTTCAGGTTGTTATCAATCACAAGAAAATCGTCGCCAGCCTCAAAATTCAGGTTTTTTACTTCTTTTTTAGGAATCAGCTCTTCGAGTTTAGCGCGTGCATTGGGTTCTTCGGGCTTTTCGCTCAGAAAAGTTTTTATTTCAAGCGGGTCTATTTTACCGGTGGCCAAATCGAAATACAAATCAATGGCAAGTTTAAAATTGTACTTTTTCAGCATTTTGCGCATGCCCTCGTCGGTAAGTTCCATTTTCCAGTTTTTGAACTTACGCACAAGAATTTCGCGACCCTGCTCGGCCATCACTTTGCGTTCCTCGTTTAAACTTGCTTTTACACGGCTTTTGGCCTTTGATGTTACAAGAAATTCGAGCCAGTCTAATTTTGGCTTTTGGTTCCCCGACGTGTCAATTTCGATGTGGTCGCCATTCTGTAGTTTGTGCTTTAAGGTAACTTTTACACCGTTTACTTTCCCGCCCACACACGAATCGCCAAGACGCGAGTGAATTTCGTAGGCAAAATCGAGCATTGTAGCGCCTTTGGGCAGTTTTTTCAAATCGCCTTTTGGTGTAAACACAAAAATTTCGTCGCTGTAAATATCTGTTTTAAACCTGTCGATAAAATCGACCACATTCACTTCGGGGTTTTCAAGAATATTTCTGATTTCGGCCAACCAGGTATCGTAACCCGACTGTTCTTTTCCACCCTTGTATTTCCAGTGGGCAGCCAGGCCTTTTTCTGCTACCTCATCCATTCTTTTTGTTCGAATCTGAATTTCGACCCATTTTCCCTGCGGCCCTAAAACTGTGGTGTGCAGCGATTCGTAACCGTTCGATTTTGGAATTGTAATCCAGTCGCGCAAACGGTTGGGGTTGGTCTGGTATTCTTCGGTTACAAACGAGTACGCTACCCAGCAATCCGATTTTTCATTTTCAGGTTTCGAATCGATAATAATGCGAATGGCAAATAAATCCATTACCTCATCGAACGAAACACCTTGTTTGTTCATTTTGTTGTGTATCGATGAAATGGACTTTGTCCGGGCTTTCATCGAAAATTCAAAGCCCCTGCTTTTCAATTTTGCTTCAACCGGGCGGACAAATTCGGCAACAAAATTGGCACGTTCGGTTTCTGTTTCCTTCAGCCGGTTCACCACATAATTGTAAGCCTCGGGTTTTTGATATCTCAGGCATAAATCGAGCAACTCTGAATTAATGGCATACAATCCAAGCCGGTGCGCCAGAGGAGCATATAAATATGCTGTTTCGGTTACCAACCGCGAACGGCTTACTTCGTCGTACAAACCGAGATTGCGCATTACCTGCAACCGGTCGGCAATTTTGAGCAATATTACACGAACGTCGCCGGCAAGCGCCAGTAAAAGCTTTCTGTAATTTTCCGAGTGCAGGTCAACAGTATCAGTTCCAAGCGCATTAATTTTGGTCATTCCTTCCAAAATTCCGGCTACTTTACCACCAAATTCCTGCTCAATTTCCTTGGGGGTAGCCTTTCTTTCGAGCCCGGCATACATCACATTATGCAATAACCCTGAAACGATTGAGTCGGGCCCCAACCCGATTTCTGTAGCGATTACAGTCGCCACATCGATGGAGTGACTCAAAATAATTTCGTCTGTCTTAAACCTGAGTTCGCCAATAATTTCTTTGGCAAACAAAAAGGCTTTCTCAATTTTTTCAAGGTCGGCAATATCCCAGTTAATGCGACAAAATGATTTGAGGTTTTCGTACCGGGTAAATATTTGTTCGTTGACTTCCATACTCTTTATTTATTATTTTGGAGAATTAGCTTCACTCCGTAATTTTTCTGTTCTCCAATTCAAATCTTACAATCCCAGACCCCCTATCCCGAAAAATCGGGATCCCCAACGGGGGACTTTCGTGCTAAAATTTTAATTATCAGCACAATTACTCCTCTCCTTTTGAGAGGCCGGGAGAGGTCAAAAGCCTTATCTCCAATTTTATTTTTTCCAACACTTCGGCAATATTATTAATTACTTCTTCATTCTTAAACCTGATTACTTTATATCCAATCGAATTCAACCAGAAAGTTCTTGACGTATCTTCATCCTTACGATTCAAGTGAATTTTACCATCAACTTCTATACTAATTTAATCGAAAGTGCAACAAAATCAGGTATATAATTATCAATAATATGTTGTCGCCTGAACTTTACTCCTAACTTTTTATTTTTCAACTCATCCCATAAAAATTGTTCAGCAGGTGTCATGTTTTCTTTTAAATCTTGTCGAATGAATTTATAATTACGGTAAAACTCTTTTTGAGCCGTATTCCATCCTGGCTTTTTTGTTTCATTTTCCATTGGCATATAATTTCATTCAATTTTAATTCCCTGACCCTCTAATCCTTCAGTGGGGACTTTTTCATGCAAAAAAACATCATCCCGGCACGAACTCTCCTCTCCTTTGGAGAGATTGGGAGAGGTCAAAAGTTCAATATTAACACCTTCTATCTATTCCCTTCAAGTTACAGGAACCGCACAAAAAAGGCTGCACAACCGGCAGCCTTTCATCACAATATTTTATATTCAGTTTATACTGCTGTGGCTGCTGTGCTGTCAACAAATACACGCTGGCGTAATTCGCGGTCGAGCATAAAAATTCCATTGCCCTGGCCATTGATGAGTTTCAGTGTATCGAGAATTTCCTGCACATTGGCTTCCTCTTCCACCTGTTCATCAACAAACCATTTCAAAAAGCTTTGCGCAGCATGGTCGCGTTCGGATATTGCAACATCAACCAGGTTATTGATTAATGCAGTAACGTGCTGTTCATGCACCAAAGTTTTTTCCACCACATCAATAACACTGTCAAATTCAACCGGCATCTGTGCAATCGCTTTTAACTGAACTTTACCACCACGCTCAACCACATATTTAAAAAATTTATTGGCATGTGTCATTTCTTCCTGGTACTGAACGTACATCCAATTCGCAAAACCAGGTAATCCCTTTTCACTTAACCAGGCTGACATTGAAAGATATAGCAGTGATGAATATTGTTCGGCATTTATCTGCTCATTTAACGCGTTTAACATTTTTTCTTTAATCATGACTTTTAGTTTTTATGTTTGAGGTAAAAATAGGAAAAAGAGGAGAAAATATTCGGGTAACATCGCTAATTTTCCTTTTATCTTAATAATTAAAATCGATGATTGATTAATGTTAACAATTCTCGGGTACAGGTTACTGAATATGTTTTACAACATATGACAAAAAAAGGGAAGTAATATCAACCATTCAAACCATGACATTTCGCTGTAATTCCGCCATTTAACAAATACTTTACAAACGCTTTTGAACGGCTACTTAAATCGTTCAAAAGTTCATGCGCCGATTTGAATTTCTATATTTGCACGCGGTTTTAAAGCAGGAATAAGCGAATTTCAATAATTTATACTTTGCCTGTTTGAGATTCGTTCCATGTATAAAGCTAACCGGAAATTTGGATTTTTATAACATTTTATATCGAATACTAACCATTGGTTTAATCTGAAAAATAATGAAGAACATCAAAATCGTATCTGCACAGGAAGCAGTTAAAGTAATAAAATCGAACGACAGGATTCATCTTCACAGCGTGGCAGTAACGCCTCATCCGCTGATTACCGCCATGTGCGAACGCGGACGGAATAAGGAATTCAGAAATGTTCGCATTCAGCACATTCACACAGAAGGACCTGCGCCGTATGCTGACCAGGAATTTGAAGGCATATTTCAGCTCGAGTCGTTTTTTGTAGGCCACAACGTGCGCAAACAAACTCAGGCAGGCTGGGCCGATTATATTCCGGTATTTCTGCACGAAACCCAACGTTTGATTCGTGAAGGCTACCTGAAAGTAAATGTGGCAATGATACAGATTTCAACGCCTGATAAATTTGGATATGCCTCGTTGGGAACATCGGTGGATGCCACGCTGGCTGCCGTTGAAAAAGCCGACACAGTGATTGCAATTATCAACCCGAATGTACCCCGTGCATTTGGCGATGCAATGATTCACATTAACGACATCGATATTTTTGTTGAAGACAACAGCGAACTTATTGCAAAAGATCCGGGAGCGATTTCGGATACCGATCGAAAAATTGGCCGTTTTGTGGCTGAACTTGTTGAAGATGGTGCTACACTGCAAATGGGTATCGGGGCTATTCCGAATGCCGTTTTATCGATGCTTGGAAACCACAAGGATTTGGGTGTTCACTCTGAAATGTTTGCCGACGGAATCCTTCCTCTGGTAGATAAAGGAGTTGTAAACGGAAAAAACAAAGCCATCGACAAAGGCAAAATGGTAGCCACCTTCCTGATGGGTTCGAAGGCTCTGTATGAATTTGTGAACGATAACCCGGGTGTTGCCATGCAGGATGTCGCTTATACCAATCGTGTAAATATTATTGCCCAGAACCCGAAAGTTACTGCAATTAACTCGGCACTTCAGATTGATATTACAGGACAGGTTTGCGCTGACTCGATTGGGACCACACACTACTCGGGAGTTGGCGGCCAGATTGACTTTTTAAGAGGCGCTTCGCTCAGCCAGGGTGGAAAACCAATTATTGCAATTCCTTCAGTTACCAATAAAGGAATCAGTAAAATCAGCCCTATTTTAACTCCCGGTGCCGGAGTGGTAAGTACACGCGCCAATATTCACTGGCTGGTTACCGAGTACGGCGCTGTAAACCTTTATGGTCGTTCGCTTCAGGACAGAGCAAAATTAATCATTTCAATTTCTCACCCCGACCACCAGGAAATGCTTGATAAAGCGGCCTTCGAACGCTTTGGACCACACTTCCATTTTGTTTGGGATGCCGAATAAAATAATATGAAATCTGATCAAATAAATGCCTGTTCGATGCTATTTAATGCAGTACAGGTGTTTATTTGATTAAAAAAAAACTATCAGACAAAAAAGTCTGAAAAACGGTTACCTGCATTTTTCTTTCAACTACGATTTTTTTACCAAAAACCATTTCGCCACGTATCAACCAGCTTGTATATTAACTATTTCTGAAGTTAGCACCGGGAAAACCAACATCAGTGGTTTATTTTCCCCCACAACTTTTTCAATGCTTAATTTTATAACCTAAACATCTGCTAAACAATTATTTATATCGATTATAAATTACACATTATATATTTAACTACTAAAGTTTTAAATCATGAATATTTCTCATATTGAACACATCGGGATTGCAGTAAACAAATTGGAAGAAGCAATTCCATATTACGAAAATGTATTGGGTCTGAAATGCTACGCTATTGAAGAAGTAGCCGACCAAAAAGTAAAAACTGCCTTTTTTATGGTAGGCCAAACAAAAATTGAGCTTTTGGAATCCACTGACCCTGAAGGCCCAATTGGAAAGTTTATCGAGAAAAAAGGCCCCGGTGTACACCACCTTGCTTTTGCCGTTAACAATGTAAACGAAGCGCTGAACGAGTTAGGTGACAAAGGAGTACAACTTATTGATAAAACAGGCCGCAAAGGAGCTGAAGGACTCAATATCGGGTTCCTGCATCCAAAATCAACACTGGGCGTTTTAACCGAAATCTGCTCGAAATAACCAATTCAATCCAAAAAATATTTCAAAATGAATAATCAGGAAAAAGTAAAACAACTCATCGACCTTCGAAATGAAGCCAAACTCGGAGGTGGTGAAAAAAGAATTGAAGCACAGCACGCAAAAGGCAAATTTACAGCCCGCGAGCGCATTGCCATGCTTTTAGACGAAGGTAGTTTCGAAGAATACGACATGTTTGTAAAACACAGGTGCGACAACTTCGGGATGGAAAAAACAAAATTTATGGGCGACGGTGTTGTTACAGGACAAGGCACAATCGACGGTCGTGTGGTGTATGTTTACGCACAGGACTTTACCGTTTTTGGTGGTTCTCTTTCAGAAACTTATGCACAGAAAATCTGCAAAGTAATGGACATGGCCATGAAAGTAGGCGCACCAATCATCGGTATTAACGACTCGGGTGGTGCACGTATTCAGGAAGGTGTTACCGCTTTGGCCGGTTATGCCGAAATTTTTGAGCGCAATATTATGGCATCGGGTGTGGTTCCTCAAATCTCAGCCATTTTTGGTCCGTGTGCCGGTGGTGCTGTTTATTCTCCTGCTCTCACCGACTTTATCATTATGAGTAAAAATACAAGCTACATGTTTGTTACAGGCCCAAAAGTGGTAAAAACTGTAACCAACGAAGTTGTAACCGACGAACAATTAGGTGGTGCTTCGGTACACGGTTCCAAGTCGGGTGTAACTCATTTTGTGGCCGAAGATGAAGAGGAAGGAATTCTTCTCATCCGTAAAATGCTGAGTTACATGCCACAAAACAACCTCGAAGATGCACCAATGGTTAACTGCTCAGACCCAATCGACCGTCTGGAAGATTCACTAAACGAAATTATTCCCGACAATCCAAATAAACCCTACGATGTAAAAGATGTAATTCATGCCATTGTTGACCAGCATGAATTTCTGGAAGTACACCGCAATTACGCACAAAACATTGTTGTAGGTTTTGCCCGTTTCAATGGTATTTCGGTGGGTATTGTAGCCAACCAGCCCAACTACTTAGCCGGCGTGCTCGATATTAATGCTTCGCGCAAAGCTGCACGCTTTGTTCGTTTCTGCGATGCCTTCAACATACCTTTGGTTACGTTGGTTGATGTTCCCGGATTCTTACCCGGAACTGCACAGGAATATGGCGGCATTATTATGCACGGTGCAAAATTACTGTTCGCTTATGGCGAAGCAACTGTTCCGAAAGTGACTATTATCCTGCGTAAATCTTATGGCGGCGCTTACTGCGTAATGAGCTCGAAACACCTGCGCGGCGACATCAACTACTCATGGCCAAGCGGCGAAATTGCTGTAATGGGACCAAAAGGCGCTATTGAAGTATTGAAGGGCAAGAAAATCGCTGAATTTACCGATGAAGCAGAAAGAGCTGAATACATTCAGAAAGCCGAAGCCGATTACAAGGATAAATTTGCCAATCCGTACAAAGCTGCCGAATATGGTTACATCGACGATATCATTGAACCACGAAATACCCGTTTCCGCATCATCAGAGCTTTGCAGGCACTGGCCACGAAAAAAGATGTGATGCCGGCAAAAAAACATACTAACATTCCATTATAAGATTGAGGTATGCGAAAGAAAACGAATAAAGTTATATCCGGAATTGTAGCAATGCTGCTGATTGTTTTTACCAGCGTTTCTGTTGATGCTCAAAATGCAGTTGCATTAAAGCTTAACGAAATATTGGTGATTAATGACTCAAATGCAGTTGACGATTTTGGTGAACACAGTGCATGGATTGAGATATTCAATTCATCGTACAACACAGTAAATGTCGGAGGGTGTTATCTTACTGATGATTTGAGTAATCCAACCAAATACTGGATTCCGACAGGCGATCCGGCAACAAAAATTCCATCCAGAAATTATATGGTATTTTGGGCCGACAATCATCCAACCCGGGGCATTTTTCATTTGAATTTCGAATTAAAAGAAGGTGCAACAATTGCACTCATTGATGCCAACGGCAAGACACTTATTGATAAAATTGAAATTCCGGCTGGTCAGAAACCCGATATTACTTATGGAAGACCATCAAACGATAGTAATGATTGGGTTTTTCTTGAAAAATCGACTCCGGGAGCCAATAACGATTACACAAAAAAGAAATCGGCAGGTGAAAGCTTTGTGGAATTAGACCCATACGGAATTGGAATGACTATGATTGCAATGATGGTTGTATTTTCTGCCCTGGCAATTCTGTTCATCATTTATAAAAACATGGGGCGCTTTTTTATTCGTAAGGCAACGCCAAAAGCAAGTGCAAATATTGCTGAGGCTGCCGTAGCTCATACAAAAGAAGAGATGTCGGGCGAAGTAAACGCTGCAATTGCAATGGCACTCCACCTTTACCAAAACGAAATGCACGATTACGAAAACACTGTTTTAACCATCCAGAAAGTTTCGCGAACCTATTCGCCCTGGAGCTCAAAAATTTACACATTAAGAAAAATACCAAATAACCGATAGTCATGAAAAAATTTAAGTTTACCATAAACGGCAATCAATACGAAACCGAGATCCTGAATATTGAGGACAATATTGCCGAAATTGAAGTTAACGGAACTGTGTATAAAGTTGAAGTTGACAAAACGATGAAAACCACAAAAACACCCAAACTGGTTCGCCAGGCAGCTGTCCCTTCTACTGACGTGCATCCTTCTGTTGCAAAAACAGCAAGTCCATCAGCGCCAAAAGGAGCAGGCAGCATTAAATCTCCGCTTCCCGGTGTTATTCTTGAAATGTTTGTACGCGAAGGAGATTCAGTTAAAATGGGACAGAAACTGCTGATGCTGGAAGCCATGAAAATGGAAAACAACATTGAAGCCGACAAAGCCGGAAAAGTTGTTCAGATTTTAAAACACAAAGGCGACAGCGTGATGGAAGGCGATGTGCTGATTATAATAGGAGAATAAAACATGGGAACATTCTTTGATTTTATCGTTGAACATTTAACGCAATTTCTACATTTTACCGCCTTTGCGAACCTTACCATTGGTCATATTATTATGATTTGTGTTGGTTTGGTATTTATTTACTTAGCCATAGCAAAAGAATTTGAGCCGATGTTATTGATTCCAATTGGATTTGGGATTCTGGTTGGAAATATTGCGTTTGCTCCCGGTTACCAGATTGGTGTTTACGAATCGGGTAGCGTACTGAATTATCTATATTTTGGAGTTCTTCAGGGGATTTACCCTCCGCTGATTTTTCTCGGAATCGGTGCAATGACGGACTTTTCGGCATTGATTTCGAATCCGAAACTCATTCTGATTGGCGCTGCTGCCCAGTTGGGTATTTTTGGCGCTTATTGTCTTGCGTTGGCATTGGGTTTCAGTCCAACTGAAGCTGGGGCGATTGCTATTATTGGTGGGGCCGATGGTCCGACAGCTATCTTCCTTTCATCAAAACTGGCTCCCGATTTAATGGGCGCTATTGCCATTGCAGCATACTCATACATGGCATTGGTTCCTGTAATCCAGCCTCCGGTAATGAAACTGCTTACCAACAAAAAGGAAAGGCTGATTCGCATGAAACCTCCGCGTGCAGTTTCAAAAACCGAGAAAATTATTTTTGCCATTGCAGGTATGTTACTCACTACATTTATTGTACCCAGTGGGTTACCGCTTTTAGGTATGCTTTTCTTCGGAAATCTTTTAAAAGAAAGTGGCGTAACAAAACGTTTGGCAGATACAGCAAAAGGCCCGATGATTGACATCGTGACGATTCTGATTGGGTTGACGGTTGGCGCTTCTACGCAGGCAACCACATTCCTTACTTTTAAATCGGTGGGAATATTTATGTTGGGAGCCGCGTCGTTTGTTGTTGCAACTTTCGGTGGTGTAATGTTTGTAAAAATTATCAATCTTTTCCTGAAAGAAGGTAATAAAATTAATCCGCTGATTGGTAATGCCGGTGTTTCGGCAGTACCCGACAGCGCCCGTGTTTCGCAGGTTGTGGGTTTGGAATACGACAAAACCAACCACCTTTTGATGCATGCCATGGGCCCGAATGTCGCCGGAGTTATCGGCTCGGCAGTTGCAGCAGGTATCCTGCTCAGTTTCCTGGCATAATTAATATAAACAGCTACAACTTAAAACACCCGCCGGTTTGTTCCGACGGGTGTTTTTATTTTGGCAAAGGCTGAAATATTATTCTGAAATCAACTTCTGGATGGTTTTGCTTTTCATTTCACCGCTGTAAACCAGCAACGAATATTTCAAAACCAACGGTTCATTTGTTGAGACCGGAACCAGCCGGTTGCCAGGCCAGGCTGCATTTTGCATACTGTTTTTTGCTCTTAATATCCAGGGTTGTGGATATCCCGGGTTTTCAGGATAATCGATGATAACAACACCTCCCGGTTTTTCGTTTTTCAGCATTCCACCCGAAACATCAATATAACCGGGAGAACTGACTGCTGTATTTTGTGGCGACACATAACCAACAACTCCTTTAAAAATCACATCTTCAGGCAATTTAACCCGAACCGAAAAACCACTGTACCCCTTTTCATCGGCCGAACCTCCAATCGAAAGATTTTCGACCAAAGCAAGCAGACTGATTTCGAAATCAATTTTCCGGTAGTTTTTTACTACCGGGTGAATAATAATTTTTGTTTTTTCCCGCATCATCGGAGTCAGTTCTCCAAGTTCATTTTTCAGGTTTGGCGACTCCCACTCCACTTCAGTTTTTAATTCTGCACACCCATTTTTGAGCGAACGAAACTGCAAATCATTGAATTTCTGACTGAAATCTTTTAGCTCCCAGCCATCACAAATATTTTTGCCATCAACCACAATCTGGTGCCAGGCCCAGAAAATTCCACGATGATGCAGGTGATCGGCCGGAAAATCTTCTGTAAGTATCGTTCCATCAGGTGCCCAAAGCGGATGAATATAATTTGTACGTGTTAATTTTCCGTCAATGCTCGTTGGTTTATTGCGGTAAACCAAAATACTGTCACCATTTTCAGTAAACAGCAGTCCATTGGCACTTTTTCTCATTTGTATCTGGCCAACTGTCGTAAAAACTGAAAACAAAAAAATAAAAAATACAGCTAATCGATTCATTTTCAATTATTTTAATTCTTCAGTTTGCCATAGAGCCAGTTGTTTCTTAATGCATTTTGCTCCGGGAAAGTCCAGTGTTGTGTTTCCTGAAAAATGAGCAATTCCTTTTTGCCGGGAATCACATTGTAAGCCGCGTGCATCGAAGTGGGCGGACAAACATTGTCGTTGTAGCCCCAGCTGTACCAGCCCGGTACTTTTACAAAGCGGGCAAAATTCACCACATCATAATACTTGGAGGTTTCAATTTTTTCGGGTTTGACGGTAAACGCATTCTTAAACATGTGCGGCCACCCTCCTGCCCTCTCGTTTAAATACCCGGTCAGGTCTGAAAGCGCCGGATAAAATGCTGCAAGGTAGTCGATTCTGCTATCAAGACCGGCAGTAATTATCGAAAGCGCGCCACCCTGGCTTCCTCCGGTAACCCCAATGTTTTTGCCGTCGAAACAATTGAGCGACTCAATAAAATCAACCGCGCGAACGCATCCCAGATACACGCGTTTATAGTAATAAAAATCTTTATCGTCCATGTTTGTAAGCGGATAACCTTCCAAAGCCCCGGCAGCCAAATCGGTGTAAACTCCGGGATCGAGATTTACCGGAATGCCATGAATCCCGATTTGAAAAGTGATAAAACCCTTTTCAGCACCGGCAACATCGCCAAAATACGCACGGATTCCGGCACCCGGAACATGAAGAATTGCCGGGTATTTTCCTTCTGCTTTTGGCCGGCATAAAATTCCATACACTTTCCCTTTAATATTGTTGATGCCCACATGGTAAACATCCACTTTATCGGTACAGCGTTCAGGCATTAAAGTCATTACAGGTTTCATCTCCACATTAGCCAAATCCTGTTTACCTTTTTCCCAAAAGGCCTGGAAATCGACGGGCAAAGTGGTTGATGGTTCAATTTTTTCGGGTTCAAAAGCCGCTGTTGAATAGGAAGAGTAGGGTTTTCCGTCAACATCAACAGAAACATTGCAACGCAAAAAACCGGGGTCCTTAAATTTTGGGGCTTTTACAGTTGCAGTGCCTTTTTTCAGTGAGAGTTTTCCTTCTTCTATGGCTGGCATCTGTTCAGGCTGAATGTTGTATTTAACATCAATACCATTGAGCGGCACGTTGTTGCGAAAAACAGTAACGGTAAATTCAGCGCGGTCGCCGGTTTTATAATTCCAGTCGGCTTTATCGGGCGTAACAACCACCTGAACCAGTTGGCGGGCAGGCTGTGCAAAAAGCTGAACATGTAATAACAGGAATAGTAAAAACAGGTTTGTTTTCATTTATATTGGTTTTAAAAATAGTTGGTTGAATATAGTGTTTTTTAATAAAAAAGCTCCCCGGCATCAACCAGAGAGCTTCTCATTCCGGACAAAGTCCAATAGTTTTATAATGTGGGCTCCCAGCCCGGTTCGTAACTCCGGCCCCAAAATTTCATCGCATCACGATCGTAAATTAAACCCGTTTTATCATCCACATCAAAGCCTTTGCCTGCGCGATAGGCAATATTCGAATAATGAACCATTGCCATACTAATGGATGCATCGTCGATAGGTGCTGTAAGTTTTGCTTTTCCACGTATCGTATCAAAAAAGTTGATGACGTGGCCGGTGGTCATATCGCCACCACCGCCAAGTGCAGTGCCGGCTTCATTCGATGTTCCCTTACTTTCTTTTACAATTTTACCGGCACGGTCGTACAAAACATATTTTCCACGGTCAACAAAAACGGTTCCTTCGCTTCCAAAAATTATGGTTCCGCGGTCACCCATTTTATAAGTATCATGACCAGATCGGCTACGTGCGTCCCACTTAATAACCTTATCGCCAGCAAACCTGAAAGTGGCATCCATGGTATCGTACATTTCCCAGCCATCGTTGAAAAAGTGGCGTTTGCCAGCTTCAATATCCACACGTGTTGGCAAATCAACTTTTAAAGCCCAGCGTGCAACATCCAGTTCGTGCGTTGCATTGTTACCAGCTTCGGCAGTTCCATAATCCCAACCGTACCAGTGCCAGTTGTAATCCCAGGTTTCTTCGGTGTAGTCGCGGCGTGGTGCAGGTCCCTGAAAAAGTTCCCAATCAAGACCGGTTGGCACCGAAACCTTTTTCTGCACAGGAACTTCTCCCCTTTTATTCAGGTAGAAGGCAACCGCACGGTACGGTACGCCAATCACGCCATTATGAATTTCGTTAATAATTTCGATGGTGTGACCCGACGAACGCTGCTGATTGCCCATTTGAACCACTTTCCCATATTTATTGGCTGCTTTAACCAGCAAATCGTTTTCAAACATGTTGTGACTGCAAGGTTTTTCGACATACACATTTTTACCAGCTTTTAACGCCAGAATCGATCCGGGTGTATGCCAGTGGTCAGGTGTGGCATTAAAAAGTACGTCAACATCGGGATCTGCAATAACTTTGCGGATATCGTTTTCAAGTTTTGGTTTGTAATCGATATAACGGCCAAAGCTTTGCAAAGCCCTTTCGCGCTGTTTTTCCATAACATCGCACAAATACACAAGCTGCACATTGGCTTCTTTTAAGGCAATTGGTTCATAATATGCACCCAAACGGCGGCCAAGCCCGGCAATGGCAACATTCAGCCTGTCGTTCGAACCAATAATGCAACGGTAACTTTTGGCAGGCATTCCCATTACTGAATTTCCAACAGCAACACCGGCTGCACCAGCACTCATTTTTTTAAGAAAATCTCTTCTGTCGTTCATATTTTTAGTTTTTGCAAGTAATATTTCGGTATTCTGATTTTTAGAACTTTATAACTCCCTGATTTTTATACTTCTGAATTGCACATAATCGCTGTGGTCCTGTAACAAAACCGGACCTTTCGGTGCTAATCCGAAGTTCTCAAATTCAGCATATTTACTGCGGGCAACCAACGCTTTATAAATGGCATCGCCACGTTTGTATTCCACCACTTTACGACCGTTGAGCCAGTGTTGCACAGTGTTATCGGGATAAACAATGATTCGTCCCTGGTTCCAGCTTCCGGGTTTGTTCACAAACCGGGCTTCTTTTACAGCCGGAATCAAATCGTACAACGAGCCGAGTGTGCGGTTGCCCACAACGCCACCTTTGGCATCGGGATGTTTCTCGTCGTCAAGAATCTGGTATTCAAGCCCCAACCCCGGACCGTTGTTCCCAATTCCGTATTTTATTCCGCCGTTGGCGCCTTCGGCAAGATTAAAATCAAATTTCAATTCGAAAGGGCCGTACTCTTTTTTTGTTATGATGTCGCCACCTCTTTCAGGCGATTGTGCGCGTGATAATACAGCCAGAACACCATCTTTTACCTGCCAGCCCTTTTCAGGGAAACTGCCGGTTCTTGCACTTTTAAAATTTTCGCCGGTTTTACCATCAAAAAGCAGCTCAAAACCTTGTGCCTTTTCTGTTTCACTTAAATTATTCGGAATAAGATTGACTACGTAAATTCCCTCATCGGCTGAAGGTTTCAGGTTGGTGGTTTTAATGCGGATGTTACGCCATTTTATCTGCTGACCTTCCTTTTCCTTGTTTTCGCCAATGCCATGAACCTGCAAAGCAATAAATCCGGTTGACGTCATATCGTCGATAACATGTGAGCAGGCGATGCCATTTATCCAGGTTTTTATTGAATTTCCAATACATTCGATACGATAATTGTTCCATTCACCCATTTTCAAAGCCGGTTGTGCTTTTGGGTTCAGTTCAAGTGTGTAAAGCCAGCCACGACGGGCTTCGTCGTAAATTCCACCGCTCCAGGCGCGGGATGAAGGATCAACTTCGCACTGGTAACCATGCACCCGGCCATTGTTGATTTCTGGTTTACTTTCGCTGCGGAACTGAATACCAGAATTCATATCTTTTTCAACCAACAGCTCAACTTCAAAAATAAAATCGGCATAATTTTTTTCGGTACAGATAAATGAATTCGGTGTATTTAAAACAGTTGTACCCACAATCACCCCATCTTTTACTTCATACTTTGCTTCACCGTTCAGCTGTTTCCAGCCAGTGAGGTCTTTGCCGTTAAAAAGGCTTGTCCAGCCGTCGCTTTGTGCCGAAACCAGCAACCCGTTCAACATAAAAAAAATAAGGAAAATGAATTTGAATTTTGTTGTCATAACGTCTTTAATTTTATTAGTTTATCACTGATTTAGCCTCCGTGTACGAACACGAAACGCAAATTTAATGAAATTTCGATGCTGACAAACGGGCAAAAACAGTTTTTACATAAAGCTACTGAATGCCGGGATGAAACAAAAAAAGGGTTCCATCAATTTTCGCTGACAGAACCCTTTTCATTTATAAAGAACTAATTAATCGAGTCGTTTTACGCTCCCCAACCCATCAATCGATTCGGTTACTTTAGGGTCCCCTTTGTATTTAACCATTCCCACTCCTTCGAGTTTAACATTAAGCGTTTTAACAGCATGCACACTGCCTGTTCCAAAACCTCTGACGTTGAACTTCACATTATCGGTTTTCAAATCGCTTGCACTTACATGCCCGGCACCCGAAATTGATACATCGAGTGTTTCAGCAACTCCCTTCAATTCGAAAATAAAACCACCTTCGCCAACTACTTTTACCAGCCTGGCTTTGCAATTCAGTTCAATATTGGCACCTCCTTCCACATTCACTGCAAAATCGGTTAAATCGAGGTAGCCATTGGTTTTCAGGTTAACCCCACCTTCAATATTAAGTTCGCTGAGCGTTTTAAAAGTGATATACAAACTAATCCGGCTGTATTCAAAAATCGACTGGTTAATCGAAATCGTAACCTTGCCATTGTAATTATTAATTTTAATATTTTCAAACGCATCGCTGTTATTCGACTTTACTTTTATTCCAAATTCATCGCCCTGAATCAGGTAAACCCTGAAACTTCCATCGAGTGTAACAGCCGAAAAATCACCTACTTTGTAATCTTTTGACTGCCAGTTATCATCGTTTTGTGCTGATGCAACTGTGGTGATTATCAGGGATAATAACAACACGGAAAATAATTTCAGTTTCATTGTTTTCAATTTTTAGTAACGTCCAAAAATAATTTTTCAAAATACACGCTGGTGGCAAAAATCGATGAAATACCTCATTTTAAAGATTAACAACCGAAAACAGAGATTTAATAAAAACCGGATTTCTGATCCATCAATCTTTTAGCCGGCCGAGATAAAATATACCATACAAAACTAGCAGTGCCAAAACTGAAGTGAAAAGAATATCCATCCAACCGGTAATCTGCAATGTGGAAATCTTGAAAATCACAACCACAATTGCAATCAGATACAAGGTCTTCATGCCATAAACCAATAGCGGTTTTACCGACTTCATCAGAAAAAACGAAAGTATCATCCACGAAAACCCAAAAATAACAATGGCTACACCTTCAACAATTTGTGAATGATTCACCTGATAGATTCCATAAATCGCAGGAATTGCCCCGGCAATCATCAGCGAGCGGGCCATACTTTTCCGCGCTTTGCTTCGTGCTTTTGGGTTTTCGATGACCGGAAAAAGTGAGAACTTTCGATTTGGTTCTGCAAATTTTTCGTCCAGTAAATCTGCTTCAGCCGTAATTATTCCACGTCTGATTGCCTCAATAACGGCCTGCTGAGCAGCTTCCGGCTGGTAATGCCGGCGGTTGCGGAGTACTTCAATCAGTTCTTCATCGTTATGTTTCTGCATCACCTGTGCAAAATGTTCCTGCTGACTTGCGTTATTTGAATTTTCTGTCATTTTAAAATACCTTTACCCCGCAAATTTGAACAAATAAAAATAAATACCATGTACAATTTCGAATACAAAAATCCGGTAAAAATCATTTTTGGTAAAAACACAATTTCAAAAATTACTGCCGAAATACCGCAAAACGCGCGTATTCTGCTCACTTACGGAGGTGGAAGCATTATGAAAAACGGTGTTTACGACGCGGTTAAAAAGGCTTTAAAAGATTTCGATGTAATCGAATTTGGCGGAATTGAAGTAAACCCGCATTACGAAACCTGCATGAAAGCTGTTGAAGTTGTAAAAAGTGAAAAAATCGATTTTCTGCTTTCAGTGGGTGGCGGCTCGGTGCTCGATGCCACCAAATTTATTGCCGCTGCAGTTTACCACAAAACCGGTGACCCGTGGGATATTTTGGCCAAAGGCGCTCCCGTTGAAAATGCAGTTCCCATCGGGGCGGTGCTCACTTTGCCTGCCACAGGTTCCGAAATGAACGGTAATTCTGTGATTTCGAGAGTTTCGACAACTGAAAAACTTGCATTCAGCTCGCTGAAAGTGATGCCGCAGTTTTCGGTACTCGACCCCGAATGTGTTTTCTCGTTGCCCGAAAAACAGGTTGCCAACGGTGTGGTTGACGCATTTGTGCATGTGATGGAGCAATACCTCACTTTCCCTGTAAATGCACCGTTGCAGGACCGCATGGCCGAAAGCATTCTGCTTACGCTGATTGAAGAAGGCCCGAAAGTTTTAGCCGACAGGAAAGATTACGACGCTGCCGCTAATTTTATGTGGAGTGCCACTGTTGCATTGAATGGATGGATTTCGCCGGGTGTGCCGCAGGATTGGGCAACGCACGGTATTGGTCACGAGCTGACAGCTTTTCATGGCATCGACCATGCCCGAACGCTTGCCATTGTTTTGCCGGGCGTGATGAATATAAAACGCGAAAGCAAAAAGGGAAAAATTCTGCAATACGCCGAACGGATTTGGGGAATATCAACCGGCACTGAAAATGAACGGATTGACGCAGCAATTCAAAAAACTGCTGACTTTTTTGAATCGCTCGGACTGCCAACAACGCTGACAGCCTACCAGATTCAGCCTGAATCGGTAAACAGGATTGTAGCACGCTTTAAACAACGCGGTTTTAAACTGGGTGAAAAAAGTGATATTGATTACACTGTTGTTGAAGCAATTCTGAATGACAGATTTTAACAAAAAGTGAAAGTCGAAAGTCTTTTGTAAACACAAATTAAAGTGATACAAATGCCGGAAAACGAAGCTGTTTTCCGGCATTTTATATTTTCTGAAGGCATCGAAAATCAAATTAAGCCAAAACAAATGGCAATAAATGCCGGGCCATTTAATGCGCCATGCATAATTACGCCAACCCACGAATTCCCTGTTTGCTGTACAAGGTACGACTGAATAAAAATGAGCGGAATTAACGTAATGAGCAACTGCCAGCCAAATGCGATGTGAAACAATCCCCAACCAAATCCGTGAATCAGCCAGGTGTATTTGCCAAAAGCAACTTCCTGTCGCGGCAACATCACGCCACGCCACAAAAACTCTTCACCCAGAATGTTGGTAATCCAGTACGGAACCCAAACCAGCAATAACCAGTAGCGACCAGGTGAAAGCGGCTCGAATTGCATAAACACAGGTGAATGGTCGAACTTGCCAATTGCCAATTCAAGGATTTTCATGATTGCGCCGCTTAAAATACCAACGGCTGCCAATCCGGCAAAAGCGTAAAGCAAATCTTTCGATGTAAGTCGTTTAAAACGAAGTCGTTCAGTCCAGGTGTGTTTTGTTAGACCAAAACCTTCCGATTTCAGTATTAAAATGCCCGTAATAATAAGAGGTGTGAATATTCCGGCTCCGGCTACCACGAACCAGAAAAAGATTGTTTCCATACCGGTGGTTTTGCTCAGATAAGGAATCAGGTACCGGGTTAAAACAAACATCAGTGCTGCAGCTGTTATGTAAATGGCAAACGAGCCTGCAAAGCCTAATTTTTTGAGTTTCAAAACAGAGTTCATTTCAATTTTTTTTGATTCATGTTTTCCTGAATATACGCTGAAATTACATCATCATAGGTTTTCATTAACATGATAATTAACTGATTTCCATGGTCAAACTGAATTTTATCAATTTGCCTGATGGGCAAAATTTTTGGCGAAGTACCGGTGATAAATGCAGCATCGAACTGCTGAATTTCAGAAAATTGAATCTGCTTTTCAATTACTTCGATTTGGAGATTGCGGGCAGTCTCTATGGCCTTTTGTCTTGTAATTCCAGGCAAAACCTGATTCCCAGGAGCTGTAAAAATTGTTTCGCCAGCTACAAAAAATACATTGCTACGGCTTCCTTCGGTTACAAATCCATTGTTATCGACAAGCAAAACCTCGTAAAACTCATTTTCAGCCAACAACTTGTCAGCCTGTTGCCGCACTGTGGTTTGAAAAACCTTGGCGTTTGGATTGTCGCGCTCGGCGTATAAAACCCCACAGTTTACACCCTCGCTATACATTTCGGTTGTCGGGTATTTATGCAGAATAAAAAATGCTTTTAGATGTATTTTACACGATATCAATACATTGCCTTCTGCAATTTTATTCTGTCCAATCAGTTCGTTTAAAAATGAACGGATTTGCGGTTCAGTATAACGAATGGTTTTGCCAGCCAGTTGTGCTGAGTGGAAAAATCGCTGCAAGTGGTCTTCCAAAAACAGCGGAACCCCGTTTATCACGCGCAAAACTTCGTAAATACCACCTTCGTTTTCGGCTGGTACAAACTGGCTCACAGGTTTAATTTCATCGTCGAAAACAAAGTAGGTATGGATTGGTAAAACAGCCATTTTTAAAAGTTTTGGCCGCAATTTACTTAAATTTTACAAGGTTACTGGGCTAAACTTCCGTTAAGCTGAAGCGCGTTTAAAACCGTGTTTTTATAACTGCGGCCAATAGGTATTTCTTTTCCCGGCACCTCCACGCTGTGCGCGGTAAAAGCTTCAATCCGGGCAGTTGAAACAATAAACGATTTGTGAATGCGTAAAAATCCGTCAACCGGCAGCTTTTCCTCAAGATTCGTCATGCTCGTTTTTGTGATAATCTTTTTACGGTCGGTGTAAATCTGCACATATTCGCTCAATCCTTCGATGTACAAAATCTCGCCGAGGTTCACTTTTATCACCCGTTTGTTCTCCTTCACATAAATAAAGGGTTCTTCACCGTTAACCACTTCGTTAAATACCGGGGTATTTGTGGTTTGCTCTTCCTTCTCCTGGTAGAATTTGTTCACCGATTTCAGAAACCGTTCGAATGTGATGGGTTTCAAAAGAAAATCGACCACATCAAGTTCAAATCCTTCAAGTGCATACTCGCGGTAGGCTGTGGTAATAATCACATTAGGTCGGTTTTTCAGAATTTTAAGGAATTCGAAACCCGTAATCTGGGGCATTTGAATATCCATAAACATTAAATCTACTTTTTCGTCGCGGAGAACCTGGAGCGCTTTCATTGCATCGCTGCATTCGGCCACAATTTCGAAATTGTCAAGTTTCGAAATATGACTTCGCATTAAATCGCGTGCAAGAGGCTCGTCGTCAATCACAAGGCATCTTGTTTTCATGATTAGTTTGTTTCAGTGGCATTCAGCAACAATAAAAACCAATTACACTCTGGCTTAAAAAGTGTAATACCTGCTGAATACCTTTCTGTTGTTTTCTGTTTTGTTTTCTGTAACCGTTTAATATGTCTGCTTTATTACCGGTTGTTACAACCGGTCAATCAAAAATTTCAATACTCAATTCGGCAAAATTTTCTTCCACATTGTCAATAATCCGGTGTTTACCGGGGTAGCTGAACATCAGCCGTTTTTTAATGATTTGTTCCACTTCTGTTTCTGGTAATCTGAAATCGTTTTCGCTCCAGAAACTAAATGTGAGAAGTACGTATTTTTTTTCAGCTTTTATTATGACTGTACTTTCGAACGAAATGTTACACTTGTACGCCATTTTTAACACATTACTGATAAACGGCACCAGCAACAATGGCGGACAAACGTGCGCCTGGATGTTTCCGCTTACCACCACATTATTTTTTAACCGCCTGCCCAAAGCGTGCTGATGTATTGAAAGAAACTCTTCGGTTAGCCTGGCTTCAAGGGTAAGCGGAATAAGTTCATCTTTTACTTCGAACAAAAAAACGTTCAGAAAACCTGAAATTTTAATAATCATTTCAGCCATTTTTTCAGGTGATTTTGCTTCCACAATTTCAAGTTCTTCCATCAGTGTTAAAATTAGTTTGGGCTGCAATTGGTAACGATAAATTTCGAGTTCTGTTTCGGTTTTGGCTTGAAGCAATCCTGCTGTTTCTGTCTTCGAATTATACCATGAAAGACCGGCTTTTATTGCCAGAAAAACAAGAATAATATAATGATTTCCAATGCCACTGACGATAATATTTACCGGATTCAGGTACCCGGGTGCAAACAACATTTCTTTGTCGAAGTTTTTAAATACCAGCTCGTTACTTACTACAAGTTCAATTATCGAAAAAATAACCAGCAGGATAAACAAACCCAACCCGGCTAACAGGTATTTCCCCTTGAAAAATGTTACAGGCAGAAGCCAGTAAGCAATAAGGTAAGTATGAATTACAAAAACCGGCAGTGTAATTATATAGTACATCAGCCAGGTGAGATAAGCTGAAGGAGCGCCGCCAATGCTTTGAATAAGCGTAAAAACCACAATCCACGCCAGCCAGAAAGCTAAATGCAAAAGCAGGTTTGTTTTGTTAATATTGAATTTTAAGTCCTTCATTTCAACGCAGTTCGAGATTTACACTGAAACTTTTATCGGTTTCATCAATTTTGAGGTCGTAACCTTCGCGACAATAAATCACATCGAGCCGTTTTTGCAGTTGCGGCAATGGTAAAGTAACACCTTTAAAAACATTGGTTTTCGATGGCTTGCTGTTTTCAACCCAAAGATGAATTTTACCGTTTTCAGGTTTTATATTTATGTGTATCCAGGGCGAACCAGCATCAAGACTGCTGCCATGCCTGAAACTGTTTTCAACCAGAAAAAACAAAATCATGGGGGAAATTTTTGCAGTCTGCAAATTGCCATCGACAATAAAATCGACTTTCAGGCGGTTACCATAACGCAATTTTTCAAGCTGAATGTAATTCTTAACCAGCACAATTTCGCTTTCGAGCGCCACAAAATCGTTTTGAATTTCGTCGATAATATAATGTAAAACCGTTTTGAGGCGGGCAACTACATTTAAGGCTTTTTCGGGGTTGAGCAACGAAATTGCGTACAGGTTGTTGATGGTGTTAAACAGAAAGTGTGGGTCGAATTGGGCCTGGTACAATCGTCGTTTAGCTTCGAGGGTTTCCTTCTGCAAAATCATGCGCGCTTTTTCGGCATGAATAAAGTCTTTTACAAATTTGGCTATGCAAAACAGCGCCACAATAAACGTCATGTCTTTTGTGTTTACCACTACAAAACGAAGGTTAAAAAGTCCGCGGCTCTGACTATTTTCAGGAGAGAGTGTGGCATAAAAAATCTGGTCGGAAATCATCAGTTTTAATGCCGAAAGTGCAACGCCAATCAACAAAAAAAGCACAACAAACCAACCGGCTTTGCGGTTAAGCAAAAACTCGGGAATGAGTAGAAAAATAGTCACATATCCGTAGCTGAAAAAGAACAACGAATTAATAAAAGTAATCCACAAGGCACCGGCGAATCCATCGTTTTTGTTTCGCAAATAAACCAAAAATGTGAAACCCAGTACTGTAACGGCAAAAAACACAAAATGTCGTATCAGTCTGTATTTAAACTCATTATTGAATAAAAAGCGGTTCATTCGGTTGACTTATTTTTAATACTACCCCAAACTTTTGAGATTCATCATCAATTTTAAGTGAATAGTTTTTACCATAAATCAGGTCGAGCCGTTTTTGAACATTCTTAAGCCCGATTCCCCCCTGGTTTATTTCCTTTACGGCAACCAGCGGTTTACTGTTTTCAACACTGAAAGTAAGTTCGTTAACACCAGTTTGTATCAAAATCTGAATTGAAGGATTGCCGGGGTCAAAACCAGCGCCATGTTTAAAACTGTTTTCTACAAAGGTAAACAGCAACATTGGCGCAATTTTTATACCGGCTGTTTCACCGGTAATTTCAAACCCGATTTTCAGCCTGTCGCCATAACGTATTTTTTCAAGATCAATATAATTGCAAATCAGACTGATTTCCTTATCCAAATCAACCTCAGTTTCGTTGCACTCATAAAGCACCGAGCGTAAAAGTTCCGAAAACCGTGCAATGCTCTCTGATGTTTTGGCCGACTCGCCCACCGACATGGCATACAGGTTATTCATTGTGTTAAAAAGAAAATGCGGATGCAGTTGCGCCTTCAACTGGTTCAGTTCTGTTTGCAGGTTTCGTTTTTCCATTTCATGTTTCTCTTCCTGCTGTACTAACCACTTTTTTACCATTTTTATCACAAAGGCAATGCCGACCATAAAATTGGTTTCGAGCATAAGGTACAAAAATGTAACACCAAACAGCGACTCACCCGAAACCGGCAATCTGTTTAGTAAACGGAGTGAAATTCGTTCGCCAAGCGTGGTAAGAAACAGGAGCAGGATAACAAAACCAACGGCAAGAATCAGATTTCGTTTTTTAAGATAAAACGGTAAAATAAAATAAATGGTGGTGTAAGTTGCGAGCATCACAAACGGCAGCATACAAAACGACTCAAGAAAATACCAGCTGAAATTATTACCATATTTGCCATAAACAGAACCAAAGAAAAGTACATAAAAAAGCCAGAAACCCGTGTGCATCAACAATCGCCGGTATTTCAAAAATTGGTTTTTTATAGAATTTTTCAGATTATACATTTGCAATTTGAAATGATTTTGAACCGTCTAATCAGACCACAGATTGTGCATAGCATTACATTATTATTTTACAACCCCGAATTTTCAATAACCCTTCAAAAAAAACAAAAGGCCCCCCGTCCTCTGACGGAAGGCCATGTTTTTCATACTTCTATGAAAAAAATTGCGCTGTTTAACACTAATTCCTTCTTAAAAATTAGCCTGGTAATCTTCCTTTATCAGTTTTGGAAAATAGCAGGCAATTAAACCCAGCAGTTCGTCTTCCGACTTTTTATTCTGGCAAATCACGCGTTGGGCAAAATAGTTGACCCTGTCGAGTTTTGCATCCATCTCTTCTTTTGGTAGTTGCTGGTATTGTGCTTCGAGTTTTTTCACACCAAAAACACCATTGTTACATGTATATTGAATTTCAAATTCATCGGAACGTACAATGTAAGTCGTACATTTTTCAGTTTTAACCTGTCCAATCTGAACCGGATTGGTTGTATTTTCATACATCAGATTAAAGGTTTTTACTGTTTCATTATTCACCACCATCGGAGTTTCTGAAACTGAGATAGTGTATTTACCAAATTCGGTAAGCGAATTTCCGGTGAGCGAACTACCGGCTTTAATTTTTGCTGATGCACCAACAGTGAGAAGGGCAACTCCGATTGCTAAAAGAAAAAGTTTTGTTTTCATGATACTTACTGTTTAATGTTTTATGAATCAAATGTAAGTCAACATGCAACATGCTTTTTGTTTTTTCAATACACGACAATCCCGCGGCGGTGAACCATGTGTTTTATACTGCAAACAGTGTTTATTGCCGATGACAGATATTATTGGGCTGTTGAACGCCGGAAACTGCATTTCGCAGACAAAATGGTGGTTTTAGCTACTCTTCATACTGATTTTTGAGAAATCAACAAACAGTTTTTTAATTCGAACAAACCAAGCTGTTTCGTTATAATTTCTATTTTTAAACCGTTTAACAAACGCAACAAAAACTAAAAATGAACTTAAAAACAGTCCTTTCTTTCACATTGATTTCTATCGCACTTTTTTCGTGCAAACCTGAGCAACGCGATTATCTGCGCCATGTTGACCCGCTGATTGGCACTGCCCTGGCCAATACCGAATCGGTTCGACAGCGTCCCGGCGACCGTGTGAACAATGGGCAAACCATTCCGGCAGTTACTGCCCCTTTCGGGATGACACAGTGGACGCCACAAACCCAGCCAACCGAAAAAAAATGTATTGCACCGTTTTATTTCGGCACCATTTCGGTTCAGGGATTCAGGGCAACACACTGGCTTAGCGGCTCATGCACACAGGATTATGGTTCGTTCACAGTTTATCCAATAAGTCTCGATAATCAATACCGTTTTATGCCCAACCAGCGGAATACGCTTTATTTAATGAATAACGACACGCTTTCACCCGCGTACCTGAGCGTGCTTTTTCCCGAGCAGAGTATAATGACCGAACTCACTGCCACCAAACGCTCCGGATATTTCAGGTTTTCGTGGCTCGATGCGGCAAACCCATCGGTGATTATCGATGTAAACAGCGACGAGGGTGAAGGTTATATTAAAATTGATTTTGAAAAGCAGGAAATCGTAGGGTACAATCCGGTTCACCGGATTTACAGCGGCTCGGGAAAACCAGCCGGAATTTCGGGTTATTTTGTGGCCAAATTCAACCAGAAGTTTACAAAATACGGAACCTATTCGGGAACGGATTACACGTTTGATGCCACCGAACAAAAAGGAGGTGAAAGCATTGGTGCCTTTGTAACTTTCGATGTAAAAGATGCGGCGGTTGTGCACATGAAAATGGGAACTTCGTTTACAAGTATCGAAAACGCGCGGATTAACCTCGAAACCGAAATACCCGGCTGGGAGTTTGAAAAAACAAAAGCAGACCTCGAAAATACATGGAATGAAATGCTGGGCCGGATTGATGTGGAAGGCGGAACTGACGAGGAATACATGAAATTTTACACAGCACTTTATCACAGTCTTTTTCATCCGCGGCTGGTGAGCGATGTTAACGGAAGTTATCCGCGTTTTGCCGGCAATGGCGAAATTGAAAAAGCCGAAGGTTTCGACTACTACGACGACTTTTCGAACTGGGATATTTATCGCGCACAACTGCCGTTACTCAGCATTATTGCTCCAAAAGAATACAACGACATGGTGAAATCGCTGATTGTAAAAGCCGAACAGGGTGGCTGGCTTCCCATTTTTCCGATGTGGAGCAATTATACATCGGCCATGATTGGCGACCACAGCACCGCTGTTATTGCCGATGCAGCCATGAAAGGATTTGATTTCGACCTTGAAAAAGCTTACAAATACATGTTTAAAAATGCTTTTGAAATTCCTGTGGATTCTTCAGATTATGAAGATGGGAAAGGCAGACGGGCACTCGCAAGTTATATTGAGCATGGTTACGTCCCGCTCAACGACGAAGTTTTACAGGCTTTTCATCAGCGCGAACAGGTTTCGCGCACGATGGAATATGCTTACAACGATTGGGCAGTTGCACAGGTAGCCAAAAAATTAGGTAAAGAAGAGGAATACAAAAAATTGATGGCCCGTGCACAAAATTACAGAAATGTTTTCGACTCCGAAAAAGGCTGGGTATGCGGATGTTTTGCGGATGGCACTTTTACCGAAGATTTTAATGCAAATGAACATTTATCATACATTACCGAAGGTTCGCCAAAGCACTACACATTTTATGTTCCGCACGATGTAAATGGCTTGATTGAGCTGATGGGCGGAAAAGAGAAATTTGCACAAGAGCTGAATTCACTGATTGATAATGCTGAATACTGGCACGGCAACGAACCCAGCCACCAGATTCCATACCTGTTTAATTACATCGGCGACTGGCAGAAAACCCAGCAAGTGGTGAAAAACCTGTTGCAAACCGAATACGGAATGGGCGCCGGCGGAATTTCGGGAAACGACGATGCCGGACAAATGTCGGCCTGGTATGTTTTTGGGGCAATGGGTTTTTACCCGGTTTGCCCGGGCAGCAACGAGTACCAGCTCTCCTCCCCCATTTTTAGTAAAGTCACAATCAGAACCAACAAAAAATATTACCCGGCCGGCAAGTTTGTAATCACAGCCGAACCGGGCATGAATTACAATGTGTATTCAAAAGTAAGTTTGAATGGTAAAGCAATTGAGCCTGCAATTACCCACGATGATTTAAAAAAAGGAGGAGAGCTGCAATTCAGCAAATAGAACAATCATTCACTAAAAAAAGAAAATAATGAAACGTGCGCTTTTTCTTTCTATCCTGTTGATGATATTCATGTCGTGCAACACACGAATTGTCACAAAAAATAATACCACTATCTGGTGGATAAACAGTTACAAAGTGTCGTGCACCGGAGTTGCTCCGATGAGCTGTTTGCAAATTCAGAAAAACAAAACCATCGAACAGGGGAAATGGCAGAATTTTTACACCGGAATCGATGGATTCGATTTCGAACCAGGCTACCTGCAAAAAATCAGGGTGAAAGAACTAAAAATCAACCCAACAAATGTTCCTGCCGATGATTCGTTGATAAAATACAAATTGGTGAGAGTGCTTGAGAAAAAGGCTGATGAGCGTTTTGCAATTCACGATATCTGGGCGCTTGAAAAAATTGAAGGCGTATTATTACCAAAGCCCATTGAAAATACCGGGTTGAAAACACCTGTTCTCGAAATTAATGTTACCGAAATGAAAGTAATGGGTTCTGACGGTTGCAATCGCATTACCGGTGAAATCACAATTCTGGATGGAGAGAAACTGGAATTCGGGAACATGGCAACCACAAAAAGATTGTGCAGCAATATGGATGTTGCCAACAAGTTTAACAAAACACTGCTAACTGTCAGAAAATTCAAAAAAGAGGGGCTGAAACTTATTCTTTATAACGAAAGCGGAAACGAAGTTTTAAGTTTTGAGAAGGTGGATTAATGATTTGTTTCGTGTAGCCCGCACTCCTTTCCCGAGTTTTGTTCCCACCACCAGCGGCCGGCGCGAAAATCTTCACCGGGTTGAATGGCCCGCGTGCAGGGTTCGCAGCCGATACTTACAAAACCACGGTCGTGCAGAATGTTGTACGGCACATTGTTATCTTTTATGTACTGAATGGTTTCTTCAAGACTCCAGTCTAACAACGGATTGAATTTGATGATTTGATTGCCTTCGTCCCATTCAAATTCGTGGAGGTCGCTGCGGTTTTCCGATTGCGAAGCGCGTAATCCGGTAATCCAGATTTTATTTCCGGCCAGCGCCCGTTTCAGCGGAATTACCTTGCGGATAAAACAACACTCTTTGCGGTTTTCAAGCGATTCATAAAAACTGAACGGGCCTTTTTTGTTTACCATTTCTTCCACCTTTTCGGCAGGAGGAAAATAAACTGAAATTGGCTTTTTATATTTATTGAGCGAGCTGTGGTAAACCTTGTACGTTTCGGGGAACAGCCTGCCGGTATCAAGCGTAATCACTTTTATATCAATATTATTACTGAAAATCAAATCTGTAATTACCTGGTCTTCGTAGCCAAAACTTGTTGTGAAAACCACTTTATCCGGGTGACCGTCTGCCAGATAAACGAGTTTTTCGATGATGCTGTATTCCTTTAACTCTTCGTTTAAAAAATCAACCAAATTCTTTCCAATCATAACATGAATACATTTAATGTTTTTTTCAATTTCAGTGCTAATCACATTTTAAACGACATATTCGTGCATCATTTTTCAAATTTGAAATTTGATACCATCTCAATACTCATTACTCCAAATCTCAGTACTTACTTATTCCACATACAAAACCAGTCCTTTCAGGTATTCACCTTCGGGGTGGTAAATATTTACCGGGTGGTCGGCGGGCTGGGTTAGCTGGTGCAAAATCCGCACATTCCGGCCTGAAATTGCAGCTGCCGAAAACACAGCTTCACGGAACTTTTCTTTCGATACCACCTGTGAACACGAAAAAGTAAACAAAATGCCACCACTGCGAATCTGCTCGAAAGCCCTTGTATTGATGCGTTTGTATGCCTGCAATGCCTGATGAACCGCGTCGCGATGTTTGGCAAAAGCTGGTGGATCGAGAATAATCAGGTCGTAATTATCTTTAATATCTCGCATAAATTCAAATGCATCGGCGGCAAAAGCTTCATGGCGCTTGTCTTCAGGAAAATTCAATTCCACATTTTTGTTGGTGAGTTCGATGGCTTTTGCCGACGAATCAACTGAATGAACCAACTGTGCGCCACCTTTCATGGCATAAAACGAAAAACCACCAGTGTAACAAAACATGTTCAGCACATCGCGGCCTGCTGAATAGCGCTGAACCAGATGCCTGTTTTCGCGCTGGTCGATAAAAAAGCCCGTTTTTTGTCCTTCGAGCCAGTCAACCTTAAAACGAAGCCCGTTTTCAAGTACTTCTGTATCGTTGTTTTCTCCAAAGAGATAACCATCTTTCGATTCAACACCTGCTTTAAACGGAAGTGATTTCTCGCTCTTGTCGTACACAGCTTTCAGTTTGTCACCTAAAACTTCGCGCAACGCTTTTACAAGCATTTCACGCACAAGGTACATTCCCACCGTGTGCATTTGCATTACAGCAGTTCCGTTGTAAAAATCGATGATTAATCCGGGCATTCCGTCTCCTTCGGCATGAACCAACCGAAAAACAGTGGTTTCGCTACTGTCAGTCAAACCCAATGCTTTACGGACATTCCAGGCATTTTCTATTTTAGTCTTCCAGAAAACGTATTCAATTTCAACAGGTTCGAAGCTAAATAATCTGACTGCAATTGACCCCACCTGGCAATGTCCTGTTGCCAGAAATTCGCCGTTGGCCGAATACACATTCACAAGGTCGCCTTCTTCAGGTTTGCCTTCGGCTTTACCGATAGCACCCGAAAAAACCCACGGATGAAAGCGTTTCAGCGACTGTTCTTTCCCTGGTTTCAGAAAGATTTTGGCAAGTGTATCAATCATCAGATTAAGGGAATAAAAGGTTGTACAATTCTACTCACCCCCTGCCCCCTCAAGGGGGTAGTTGCCGTTAACTTTTCCCGGCAAGGTTCAGAAACAATTCTCCCCTTGAGGGGATTAAGGGGTGAGAAACATATCATTACAAAGTTCATATTCCCTTTAATTTTTTGAAAAGTTTTCGAAAATTTCGAGCGCGGCCCACGCGTCGGTTGCAGCATAAATTTGCTGAGCTTCGGTAAGTTCGTCGGCCTCCCAGTTCGAAAGCTGTTGTCCTTTCGAAATGCGGAAACCACAAGTAATTGCAGCCAGTTTTTTCAGGCTGAAATCGGTAATTCCAATCGATTTGGCGTGGTCCTGCAAATCGATAAAACCGCCGGGTTTAAAGTTTTTCCATTTCTGAAGTCCTTTAATATCATCGTGAATGGCAACACCCGGTTTTGTAATATTGGGGTTGGCCAATAGCCGGCACACCACTTCGGGGAGGCCGATTTTGTGAAGGCGGAACAAAAATGCACGATTTCCGGCCGACAACTGCAATAAAGCAACCTTGTTCATCACCCCTTTTTTGAACGACGGTTTTGTCTCGGTATCGAATCCGATTATCGTTTGTTGCGACAAAAATTCAACTGCAGCCGAAATTTTGTCTTTGTTGTCAACCACAACAATATCACCTTCAAACCATCGTAATGGCAAATCGGTAAGTTCCTCTTTTGTAATACTTTCTTTAAACATTCTCTGTATCTTCATCGGTTCCCCAAAAGCTGTCGAGCCATTTCGGATTGCCCTTTCCGGGTTGAACCTCATCATTAAAATCCTGTTTGTCAAAATCGATATTGCTGTAAACCAGCTTGTGTACAGCGCGCAAAACATTTGTTACCTGCTGCCCCCAGAATTCAGCAAAATGTTCGGTACATTCTGCCAGCGCATCGTTCATTACTTCTTCGTTACCCAAACTATAGGTAATTACAAAGTTTTTGATATCCTGATAAATATCCAGCAGATTTTCCGAAATGCTGGCTGTAACAGCTTCGTGTCCAAATTGTATATTAGGGTCAAAAACTTCGTAAAAGCTATCGTTTTCATTCAGCAAAGCAAGCCATTTCTGGTGCAACACATTGTAATCGAATTCGCTCACATATTTTTCAAGCTCCTCGTCTAATACCCGTTCTGTTTGTGGCAAAAGCGAAGCTTTCAGATAAAGTAAAGGCAACAATTTCTGCATTTTCTGCAAATTTGCTGAAGCCGAAATCCGGGCAACCTGTTCAACCGACTGGCATAATTCATTGGCCACGGTTACAAATTCAACAACATTTCTGGAATAAACTATTTCGAGAGAATTCATTGATTCGATTTCAAAACTTGCAGCAAAAGTAAAAAAGATTTTCAAGAATGGATAATTACGTTCAGTGCGGTTTGAAACACTGCAATATCAGCCTGAAAATCAGTAACGCATACAGATTTTACTGTACGTGCAATATTTGCAATGTTCAGGAAACTGTGTTTGCTGAAAAGTGTTGTTTGCCGAAAAAATTTCAGCCAGCAATTTCTTCAGTTGTTCAACCAGTTCCTGTTTTATTTCGGGCAACGAGAACTCAGATTTTTCGAATCGGATATTCGGATTAAAGTTTTCGTCGAATAATTTCCGAAGACTGTAAATTACAGGCTTAACTTCCTGTTCTCCTGTTTCATCGGACAAAATTAGTGCATAAACCAGTGCCTGTAGAATTTCCTTTTTCGGGTCTTTCTTTTCACTGTCAAAAAGTTCAGCAATAGATTTAAAGGAAAGTGCTGAAACATTTCCGGTTTTGTAGTCGAGTATCCGCAAATTGCCGTTCACCCTGTCAACCCGGTCGATTTTGCCGCCAATCAGAATTTGCTGTGGTTCACCATCAATATTTACTTCGAGCTTTGTCTGGCAACTTTTTTCGAGACTTACAATTTCAAAAGGAGCATATTTTGCATCGGTTTTTAAAAGCTGTTGCAGGTAGGTTTGCATGTTTTCGAAAAACAGTACAGTTTTCCCTTCAGGAATAAACTTTCCTTCAACTTCAGGCTGTTTAAGGTAAATCTTCCTGATTTTCCGAAGCAACAAATTGTCGGTAACCAAGCGGTTCTTCAAAATACTTTCAATATCGGCCCAGGTAACTGTTTTACCCACAAATGGCTTATACAATTCTTCAAGCGTTTCGTGAAAAATATTACCGAAAATTGCGCCGTCAATTTCCTCCTTCATCTCTTCCGGTTCGGGCAATCCGGCTATGTACCTGAAATAAAAACGGAGGCTACACTGTAAATAGGTGTTAATTGCACTCGGCGAAAGCGCTTTTCCCGATTGGTTGTATTCGAGCAGTTGACGCGCAATTTCAGGCGTTCCTTTTACCGAAACCGGCTGAACCGGATTGCTGGCAAACGAAAAACCGAGGTTCAGTTTTTCAGGCTGATGCGGCGAATCAAAAAGCAACTGGTAACCGTAGCGACTTAATTCGCCGGTGCCAATTCCATCTTTCACCACGTTGTAAGTGGCTGTAATATTTTCGGCCCGCTGAATAAGGCGGTAAAAATAATAGGCGTACATCGCATCCTGCTCATCAATTCCGGGTAAGCCAAAACCCTTACGGATGTTGGCCGGTATAAATGAAGGCGCAGTTGAGGTGCGTGGCCATTTGTTTTCGTTAAGGCCAAGAATCACGAGGTTTTTAAAATCGAGACATCGTGTTTCCAGAATCCCCATTAATTGCAACCCGGCCAATGGTTCGCCTTCAAAAGATACACTCTCGGAATTTAAATACTGCGTGAGCAATCGAAAAAACACTGTGTCACTGAGTTCGCGTTGTTGCTCAGTCACCACTTTTTTAATCAGCGCATCTAATTTTTCGATGGAGCTATATACCGAAAAAATTATTTCCTGTACAATCGAATCGTGCTCTTCATCAGCTTTGTTCAATTTGAATATTTCTGACAATACTCCCAGAAAATAACCACAATAATCGGTTGTTGCAACTGGTAAAGTAAACATCTGCCGGTGCAGCGGTGAAATTTGAATATCGGAAAGTGTTATCGAAATTTTATTTCGCGACTGAATTTCGCTGATAAAAAGCCTGCTCTTTTCGGGTTCGGCTACAGCCAGCAACTGGTGGTTCAGAATATCTGTCACATAACGGTAATACGCTGAAATATTTCCATTGGCATCCACCCGCCTGTTTTTCATGAGTTGCACCAGCAACATCAGCAATCCGTGAATCATCGAATTTTTCACCGGATAACCCATCGTGATGTTTACCGTTCCCACTTCAGGCGGCACCGCTCCCAATGCAGGAAACAAAAGCGATTCATCGGCCAGCACAACTGCTGTTTCATCAAACCGGGCTGGTTCACTTTGATTAATTTCATTCAGAAAAACCGGAATTTGTTGCGCCTGTCCGTAGTTGGAAGAAACCGCAACAAGTTTTATTTTTTTAGGTTCACTAAAATGATTGTCGGCCATTACAAAATCGGTTGGCGATGGAAACCTCAACAGGTTTTCGCGCATAAATCGACCGGCTTCGTTGGTTTTTTCATTGGCATAAAACCTGTCTGAATCCCATAAAAATGCTGCTTTTTCTTCTTTTATCAGGTGGCTGAACAACCGTTTTTCGCATTCGTTTAAGGCATTCAGCCCGATAAAATAATACTTCTCAAACCCGAATTCAAGATTACCTGCTTCCATTTCTTCAATCACCTGCCTGTCGGCCATGCCGGCAAAAGCCAGATTGTTTTCTTTTAAAACCGATTTAAAACCTGCATAAACAGCAAACAGTTTGCTCCAAACCAGCAGATGTTTTTGCTGAAAATCTTTTCGTCCGGCCACGGCCACACTTCCCCAGAATTGTTCAAGAGCGGCTTTTTGTTCGTCGGTTAAATAATCAAAAACATGGTCAATTTCTTTCAGGTCGGCAACATTGGTAAACAAATCGCGGGCATCCACAAAATACCTGTCGATGTCGTTAAAATCGGCTAACAGAATTTCTCCCCAAAAATAAAACTGGTCGAAAGTTTCGGTGGTTTGTGTGTGTTTTCTGAACTCATCGAAAAGCAGTGAAATAAGTTGCAGCTTTTCAGCCTGAAAATAATTGGAATAACTGCCAAATAGTTCTCCAATGGTAGTTATGGCAGGAGAAATTGCCGGTTTAACTATTTCATTTTGAAGATACGATGTAAAAAAAACACCAGCCCGCCGGTTGGGAAAAACGAGGCAAATTTTGTGAAGATGATGAGCATGTTTTTGAGCAATATATCTGGCGCACACGGCGAGAAAACGTTCCATCAGTTTTTTTCCCGAAGATAAAAAGATATTCGCAAACAAACCGGATTCTGAAAATTGAGGGAATTAGCTTGAAAAATATGCTATTGCCAATATTTTATGAAATTTTGGCAACGTATTGCCAAAATTTTAATAAATTTGGGCAATTCATTGCCATTTTTTAAAATTATGAATCAAATTGAAAGATCGGTAACCGCAATAATTAAGGAAAACCTGAAGCCAAACAAGGTTGTTGTTTTGCTTGGGGCACGCCGAACCGGCAAATCATTTCTTGTTAAAAACATTCTTTCAGCAACCGATGAAAAATACCTGTTTCTGGATGGAGATGATTTCACGACACAAAACCTGCTTCAACCCCGGACAGTCGAAAACTTCAAATCGCTTCTCGGAAATATTCGTTTTCTGATTATTGATGAAGCACAGCAATTGCCCGATTTGGGGAAATCATTAAAACTGATGATTGACCATATTCCTGAATTAAAAATTCTGATTACCGGCTCATCAGCATTCGATATTATGAATAAAACCGGCGAACCATTGACCGGAAGAAAAACCACGATTTTACTTTTTCCGTTTTCGCAGGCTGAATATTCAACACAGGAAAACATTATTGAAACAACCGGGCGGCTGAATGAAAGGCTGATTCTGGGTTCATATCCTGAATTGCTCCACCTTGACGACCGAAACCAAAAAATTGCCTATTTAAAAGAACTTGTGAGTTCATATCTTCTAAAAGACATATTAGCATTCGAAGGCATCAGAAATGCGGATAAAATAATTCATCTGTTGAAACTTATTGCTTTTCAGATTGGAAAAGAAGTTTCGCTGCATGAACTTGGCGGACAGTTGGGATTGCACAAAAATACCGTGGAAAAATACCTCGACCTGCTCTCGAAGACCTTTGTAATATTCAGTATTAATGCATACAGTAAAAATCTCAGAAACGAAATTTCAAAATCGAAACGCTGGTTTTTTTACGACAACGGAATCCGTAATATCATCATCGAAAATATGAATGATATCGCGCTGCGCAATGATGTGGGCGAACTCTGGGAAAACTATATTTTTTCTGAAAGGATAAAATATCAGCACTTCAGACAAATGCTGGTTTCGAATTATTTTTGGAGAACTTACCAGCAACAGGAAATAGATTGGATTGAAGAACGGGAAGGAAAGCTGTTTGCATATGAAATGAAATGGAACCCGGATAAAAAAGTAAAGATTCCGAATCAGTGGAAAGCAACCTACCCGGATTCTGATTTTGAGGTAATTACTCCAAAAAACTATTTACATTGGATATCATAAAACAAAAAATATGAAACGAATACTTATTACACTTTTAATTGTTCAGACCTTCATTTTAAGCTTTGCTCAAGACCGTATTACCGGCCATAATTTTGCCACCCGCAGCGAGGTCATTGCGCAACACGGAATGGCGTGCACCAGTCAGCCGCTGGCGACTCAGGTTGCGCTCGACATTTTAAAATCGGGTGGAAATGCCATTGACGCTGCCATTGCAGCCAACGCTGTTCTATGGTTGATGGAACCCACCGGAAACGGAATTGGCGGCGATATTTTTGCCATTGTATGGGATGCAAAAACACGGAAATTGTATGGTTTGAATGGCAGCGGCCGGTCGCCTTACGAACTTAAACTACAGTATTTTAGAGAAAACGGATACAAAAAAATACCAGCGCTCGGACCGCTTTCTGTTTCGGTGCCAGGATGTGTTGACGGGTGGTTTGAACTGAATAAAAAGTTTGGAAAAATGCCGATGAGCGAAATACTTGCTCCGGCGATTAAATATGCCCGCGACGGTTTTCCGGTATCGGAAGTGATTGCCTATTACTGGCAGAGTAATTCGCGGTCGCTGCAAAAATACCCGGGTTTTGCAGAGATTTATATGCCCGGCGGAAAAGCTCCGGCAAAAGGTGAAATCTTCAAAAACCCGTATCTCGCAAATACTTTGGAGATAATAGGAAAAGAAGGCCGCGATGTTTTTTACCGTGGAGAGATGGCTGAAAAAATAGTAAAATACCTGCGTGAAAACGGGGGATTTTTTACCATGAAAGATTTTGAGGACCATCATTCCGATTGGGTTGAACCAGTTTCCACAAACTACCGTGGTTACGATGTGTGGGAACTTCCGCCCAACGGACAGGGAATTGCAACATTGCAAATGCTTAATATTCTTGAAAATTTCGATTTAAAAAGCATGGGATTTGGCTCAGCTGATTACATGCACCTGTTTATTGAAGCAAAAAAGCTGGCATTCGAAGACCGCGCAAAATTTTATGCCGACCCCGATTTTAACAAAATCCCGGTTAACGAACTGATATCGGAAGCCTATGGAAAACGACGAGCTGAACTGATTGACCAAAACCGCGCAGCACGCAGTTATCCGGCTGGTTTTCCTGAGTCTCCCAACACCATTTACCTTACCACTGCCGACAGTGAAGGAAGTATGGTTTCACTAATCCAGAGTAATTTCCGCGGCATGGGCTCAGGGATGACACCCGGACAACTCGGTTTTGTATTGCAGGACCGGGGCGAACTTTTTTCGTTAGAAGAAGGCCACATGAATGTGTACGAACCGCATAAACGCCCATTCCACACCATAATTCCGGCATTTATTACAAAAGATGGTGAGCCATTTATCAGCTTTGGCGTGATGGGTGGAGGAATGCAACCGCAAGGCCACACCCAGATTGTGTGTAATCTCATCGATTTTGGCATGAATTTGCAGGAAGCAGGCGATGCACCACGCATCAGTCATGAAGGTTCGAGCGAACCAACCGACGAAAAAATGACTGACGGTGGCGTTGTTTCGCTTGAAAGCGGTTTTGATTATGAAACCATCCGCGAACTGATGAGCAAAGGGCATTTTATTCGTTTTGAAAAAGGGCCGTACGGTGGTTATCAGGCCATTATGTACGACAGCAAAAACAAGGTGTATTACGGTGCCTCGGAATCGAGAAAAGACGGGCAGGCTGCCGGATATTGATAACGGTTGAAGGAGTTAATTTCCTGAATCCAGATTTTTTCACGAATATATTTACTTTTGTGCCCGCTTAGAATTTAAGAACAATGAACATCAGAATAAAATCAGCACAAATATTTTGGCTTTTTTCAGCGCTTGTTACTTTTTCCTTTTCAACGTTGGCCAAATCGCCCGAACTCGCAAAAAAAGAACTTTCTATTCCTCCTCCCCGAATAATAAGAACCTGTTGCGGATTTGGTGTTGAAATTGGTATTGTTGCGGTGCCTTTTGCCCGGAAAACCGATATCACATCGGTAGAAATCATGGGCGCTCACCAATACATGGGGCATCGAACCGAAAAAAACGGGATTGTTTATACCCATCGTGGCGGATTTATTGATTTGGGGCATTTGCGCGATTGTGCCGACTGGACTGCCTATTTGTACAACCTGATAAAAGCCAGCCAAACCGACGCTTCTTTAACATATATTGATTTACGCAACGAAGGTGGTTCAAAATCGCTGACATTGAAAATTCCAGACAATTATACTGAAGATGAGATCGTTGCGCTTGCTGGGAAAATCTCCTACGATATGTCGCTTTGGCACGAAATATCAACCTGGTTTGGGGCTCGATATGTACCGCTTGTACCCGAGCGGTTTTCAAGTTTTTCACCCGAGGATATGTATTCAAACCTGATGGGCGTTCACCTGGGAATGCGTGCTATTAAAAGTGAACTGCCTTACAATGAAGCGATGACTGATGAACTTTTTAAAATGCTCGACAGTCTTGAAGTTGTTCAGACTGAAAACGAAACTTTTGATGCCATGCTTTCGGTGAACCAGGTTTGGTACACCAACAGCAAACGATACCCAAGCAACAAAGTAACTTTAAAAAGATATCTCGTTCTCGACTCGTACCTGGTTCCCTGGCTTGTACCGGGAACGAAAAGCACTTTACCACCCTACCCGCTCAAAAAACCAGATAGTTTTCTGTCTGAATATTACGAGTTAGCGTTAAAATTAAATCATCGTTTCCCCATCGATTCAGTTTTGGGAGAGAAGGAAAACAGGGTTATCACGCAGAATGATTTTGATGCGTTTATCAGTTTTATTCAAAAGGAGTGGATAAAGGAAGAAGACACATTAAAACAGGAAGCTGCTCATAAAAACAAACTGAAAAAGAAGAATATATCAAATTAAAACATTCATATTGGTTGTAAAATAAAAACAGGCTGCCGGATTAACTGGCAGCCTGTTTTTATGAGATTTCAGAATTTATACTTCCAACACACTTTCCACAATTTCCTGCCCTTTTCGGATTGCAGTGAGATTTAACGGAATTGTTTTGTGGTAACGTTCAGGCAACGATTTTTCGAGACCTTTTTCCACATTATCTAACGTCAGAATTGGTCGTACCGAAAGGTAACTTCCAAAAACAATCATATTGAATACCTTTGGATTACCCATTTCCACTGCTGTTCGTGTGGCTTCCACTTTATAAATATTGATGTCGGTGCGGGTTGGAGGATGTATCACACCATTCGGATCGTAAAGAAGCGTGCCTCCCGGTTTTACAGCGTGTTCAAACTTATCCATACTTTGCTGGTTAAGAATGATGGCCGTGTCGAAGTGTTTTACAATTGGCGAACTGATGCGCGTATCGCTGATGATTACAGTAACATTTGCAGTACCGCCGCGCATTTCGGGACCATACGACGGAAACCAGGTCACCTCCTTATCTTCCATAATTCCTGAATAAGCCAGAATTTTTCCCATCGACAAAACTCCTTGTCCGCCAAAACCGGCTATTATCAATTCTTCTGTCATTGTTTTTCGGTTTAATTTTTTACTACAGGTTCACCTTTTACGCTGTCTTTCAAATCGCCCAGCGGATAAAACGGGAACATATTTTCCACCATCCAGTTGTTGGCTGCCACCGGGGTCATTTTCCAACCCGAATTACAGGTTGAAACCACCTCAACAAACGAAGTTCCCTTTTTTGCCAGCACATTATCAATTGCTTTTTTCAGCGCTTTTTTGCATTTCCGCACTGCGCCTGCTGTTTCAACCGACTGCCTTGTAACATATGAAGTTCCGGGCAGTTGGGCTATCAATTCGGTAATTTTTAACGGGTAACCATTCAAATCCACATTTCGTCCGAACGGCGTTGTTGAGGTAACCATTCCTTCCAAAGTGGTTGGTGCCATTTGTCCGCCGGTCATTCCATAAATACCATTGTTGATAAAAACCACCAGTATGTTTTCGCCACGGTTGCAGGCATGTAAAATTTCGGCTGCGCCGATGGATGCAAGGTCGCCATCGCCCTGATAAGTAAACACAAAATTATCGGGATGAAGTCTGGAAATACCCGTGGCCACTGCCGGTGCACGTCCGTGCGCTGCCTCCTGCCAGTCGATATCGATATAATTGTAGGCAAAAACAGAACATCCCACAGGTGCAACCCCAACAGTTTTTTCCTGGATTCCCATTTCACCAATCAATTCGGCCATTATTTTATGAACTACGCCGTGTGAACACCCCGGACAATAATGCATGTAAACATCTTCCTGGATTACCGACTTGCTGTAAACCAGATTTTCGGGTTTAATAAGATCTTTTAACTCCATAACTCAATTCCCATGAAAATTTTTCTTCCAATGCTTCCACAACTTCTTCGGGCGCAGGAATAATTCCCCCCATCCGTCCGAAGTAATTCACTCGCACAGTGCTGCCAGCTTCGTACACCGACAGTTTGATGTCTTCCACCATCTGACCGGCGCTCATTTCAACCGACAAAAACCCTTTCACTTTTCGGGCCAGTTCTTTGATAACCGCTTTAGGAAAAGGGAACAGTGTAATCGGCCTGAGCAAACCCACTTTTAATCCTTTTGCACGGGCAATTTCAACTGCTTTCTGACAAACCCGCGATGATGTGCCAAAAGCCACAAGCACAAATTCGGCATCTTCGCACTGAAAGGTTTCGTACCGCACTTCCTTTTCCTCAATGGTTCTGTATTTTTCCTGAAAACGAAGATTGTTTTGTTCCATTATCTCCGAATCCATTACAAGCGATGTAATTACATTTTTCCTGCGTGAAGCAGGTTTGCCGGTTGTTGCCCACGATCCCCATTGATCATGAATTTCTTCGGCAGTCCAGCGGGGTTTAAAATCCGAAAGTTTTACCTTTTCCATCATCTGACCGAGGGCTCCGTCGGTAAGAATCATTGATGGATTCCGGTATTTAAAAGCAAGTTCAAAACCGAGGTCAACAAAATCATTCATTTCCTGAACCGACGAAGGTGCAAGCACAATGAGTTTATAATCGCCGTGTCCTCCCCCTTTTACTGCCTGAAAATAATCGGCCTGCGACGGCTGAATGGTTCCGAGACCCGGTCCGCCACGTTGCACGTTTACAATTAAGCAAGGCAATTCGGCCCCGGCGATGTATGAAATTCCTTCACTCATCAGGCTTATGCCCGGACTGGACGAAGATGTCATTGCTTTTTTACCAGAACCTGCTGCACCATACAACATATTGATTGCAGCCACTTCGCTTTCGGCTTGTAATACTACCATTCCGGTTTCTGTCCAGGGTTGGCGTGCCATCAGCGTTTCCATTACTTCCGACTGTGGTGTAATGGGATAGCCGAAATAGCCATCGCAACCACAGCGGATTGCGGCCTCGGCCAGCACCTCGTTACCCTTCATTAATTTGTATTCTGCCATATTTTAATTTCTTATTTTGTTATTCCTTATTTCTTAATCAGTTATTCCTTTTTAAATCTAAAACACCGAATAAGAAATAAGAAATGTAAAAGTTTTTTAAAACTGTTATGTACGATTTCCTTATTTCTTATTTCTATTTGCAGTATCAATACTTTTCAAAAAAATTGCAATTAATTCATTACACTCATCCAAAACAGGTTGTATTCTCTCCGCAGGTAACAAAGGCTTTCTGTATATTACTTTCAAGCTAACTCTGCTTTCTCTCAATTCTTTAAGAATAATCTTAAGCTTATGCACAAAATCATTTTGAGATTCAGCGGATTGTGCTTCTCCATAATTTAAAGCAGAAGAACTACTTGAACGAATTAACTGACCACCGATATGATTTGCTAGTTTTGTATTTTGCAATTCCTCAACAATATCGCTACACCTGATTGCAAAATCAATCAGTCTGTCCTCCAAATCATATTTCTTAAATTCAGTCATTTTCTTAAATAATTCCTGATTCGTTATTCGATATTCCTTATTTCTTATTCTGTTATTCCCCACTTTTAAATCTAAAACACCGAATAAGAAATAAGAAATGTAAAAGTTTTTATTCCACTTTCATTCTGTAAATCGTTATGCACGTATCGGGGCAAACCACGCCACAATTCGAGCACCCGATGCAGTTTTCAGGGTTCTCCATATATGAATAATGATAGCCGCGGCTGTTCACTTCGCGGTTTAAACGCAGAACGTCGTGCGGGCATGCTTCAACACAAAGTCCGCATCCTTTACAACCTTCGTTATCGACAACTACTGCTCCTCTGACTTTTGCCATTTTATATCAATTTTTGTTCAAAAATAATTTGCCAAACACTCAAAAAACGTCATAAAAATCAGGTTCTGGCGAATTAATTTATGTTGGTTAAAATCTTTAAAGTAAACTACTTATTTGCTTTCAGATTAATGGTTTTTCTTTTGAAATCATTACCGATTGATTTGTTTGCCAAAACTATTGGCTAAAAAAAAAAACGAATGCAACTATTGTTGCGATTTCGGAGTGATAGTAAATGGGTGATTGAGTAAATGGGTGAATGGGGAAAAGGGAAAAAAGGAGGAAAAGAACTGAGCGGTGAGAATTGAGAAAGAAGTTGGAAGTATGGAAGAAGGAAAATGAAAAAAACGGTAAAATCGTGGGAAAAATTGGAAAACTTAATGGCAACTCTGTAGGAGTTGGATTATGGTAGAAAAGAGCGGCTACACACAACCCGGTCAGCTGTTCGGAGAGCCGAAGTGGATGGGTAATTGGGTAACAGAGGGGAAAATAAATCAGATTTTATACAGGAAACGCGTGAGAATATTGCGATGAATGCCAAGATACGATGCAATGTGTTGTCGTTGTAATTTTTTACCCAAATCAGGGTTTTCGGCAAAGAACTTACGGATACGCTGTTCGGCGTTTAACGATTGAAACGAATGTACCCGTTCCATGGCATGAATGTAGCTTTCTTCCGCTAAAATGCGCACGGTTCGCTCGAAGCGCCGGTTATTGTCGAGCAGGTTTTTAAACTCATCTTTTTCAATATAAATCAGTTCCGAATCTTCGTAAACCCTGATGCTTTCCGTTGAGTTTCTGCCAAAATAAAAACTGTCGTGGTTACTTACAATAAAATTGTTAGGCGGATAAAAGAACCGCGAAATCCACTCAGTTCCGCTGTCAGCCATGTAGGTGGCATACAAAAGTCCGTTCAGCAAAATCCCGATGCGCTTGGTTTTTTCGCCATAACCGATAAATGTTTCGCCTTTTCGTAAAGTTACCGGCTTATTTTTTAATTGCAGCTCGTCAATTACTTCGAGGGTAAGCTGGTAGCGCGATATAATCTTTTTCTGATCCATCCGGTTTCTGCAGCTTTTTGAATTTACGACAGTTTTATTTGGCTTGAAAATGGTTGTTAAAAAGATTCAGCCGCCGTTCAAGTTCTCCGAATTGTTCAGGCTGAACAAACGAAACACAGGCGCGGATACCTTCTTCATCACTCCCGGTATTATCAAGCGCAATGGCACTGACACCGTAATACAACAGGTTTTCCACCAACTGATTACCGGTCATTCCCGGGTAAGCGAGTGTAAAATAAAAACCATCGGCAATGGATTCTTCCAAATCGGTTTTGTACACAATTTCGAATCCATTATCCGTAAAGATTTTCTTCATCGCACTGGCTTTTTCGCCATAAGGTTTTACGCCTTCAACAAAATTAAACTGCCCCTTATTGGCAGCTTCGAGCATGGCAGCAAGCGCCCATTGTGCCGAGTGACTTGTTCCTGACGAAAACGAATACAACAGTTTAAAAACAATGGTGCTGCCAAATGTTGCACTCCCGAAACGATGTTGCAGTGCCGGAAACTCCCGGTTGTACAATCCTTCGGGAATAATCATTAACCCGATGCGCTGACCGGCGTACGAAAATATTTTGGAACTCGAAATAAACAGCACAAAATTGTTTGTGTAATTGGCCACGGTTGGCTGAAATGGCGGTACTCCGGGTTGCGAAAAATCGTGTCTGAAATCCATCCCGAAATAAGCCAGGTCTTCCATCACAATCACATCATACTTATTGGCCAGCTCTCCAATCATTTTCAACTCGTCATCAGTAAAACAAATCCATGCCGGGTTGTTGGGATTGGAGTAAATGATGGAGTTGATATTTCCTTTTGAAAGATAGGATTCCAGTTTTTCACGCAATTTTTCGCCCCTGAAATTAAATACATCAAACGATGTGTATTTCAAACCGAGTACCATCATTTGCTGCTTCTGCACGGGGAAACCGGGGTCGATAAACAGCGCTGTGTCCTTTTTTTCATCGGTAAAACCTGCTGCCATAAATGCTGCAAATGTACCTTGCATGGAACCCACCGATGGAACACATCCTTTTGCATCGACTTCAATATTCATAAAGTTTTTTACAAACAAGGCAGCTTGTTCTTTCAAGGGCTGAATTCCGTCGATAAGCGGATAAATGGCGGCCACTCCCCTTTTCAGGGCAGCAATTTCGGCATCGACGCCCACCTGCGAAGGCGGCAATCCGGGAACCCCCATTTCCATGCGGATGTATTTTACTCCGGTAGCAGCTTCAACCAGATTTACCAGGGCTACAATTTCGCGAATCGATGCTTTTCCGACATCCGGGATGCGGAGCTCCCTTATTTTGGCATCGACAACAGTTTTATCTAACGGAGAGTTTACCATGAAAACAGTTTAATGTGACACGTTTAAAGTTTAAAGTTCCGAATTCAGCGTTACGGGTTACAGGTTGCGGGTTCAAGAATCCAGCATCGAGTATCCTGTATCCAGAATCCAGCATCAAGTATCAAGTATCAAGTATCAAGTATCGTTCTATCCAGCATCCGGATTAAAATCCAAACTCCGATGCGAGTTGTTTTACCCAGCTGGCCACGCGTTCGTCGGTGAGTTCGGGTTCAAAATCCTCGTCAACAGGCAAACCCACAAATTTGCCGTCAACAACAGCTTCCGACTCATCAAACTCGTAACCATCAGCAGCAACCTGACCCGACAAAACCGCGCCATTCTGTTTCAGTTTATTGGCAAGTACAGCCATATGATCCACAAAAGTGGCGGCATAAGTCACATGGTCGCCCAAACCAAAAATGGCAGTTTTTTTGCCTTCATACCGGACTTTTTCAATTTCGGGCAGAAATTTGCCCCAATCGTTACTTGAATAATTTGAGTTCCAGGTATCTTTTCCAACGGTGGAAATACCAAAGATAATTTTGTCAAAACGGTCAAGGTCGGCGGCAGTCGCATCTTTTACCGGAACCAGTTCAACCTTGTCGTCACCAATTTGCTTTTTAATTTTGTCGGCAACCCGGTTTACTGCTCCACCCACGGGCCCGAAAAAAATGGCTGTTTTGCTCATAATTGTATTTTTTAACTGATTATTTACTGGTTATGAATATTGATTTCGCCACGCACATATTCACCAAGAATCGACAGACTTGAAGCGGCTTTTAACACCTGGTGAATGGCTTTATCGTATTTCAGCGGGTCTTCCCATTCAATATCCACATGAAATGTATATTCGTTGGGTTTCCCGATGATTGGCACCGATTGAATTTTGGTGAGGTTAATTTCGTTTTCGGCAAAAGTGTTTAAAACCCGTGCGAGCGCACCAAAAAAATGCCCCACCTCGAAACAGATGGAAGCTTTGTTGGTTCCTGCGGTTTTGTTGCCGTGTTTCGAAAGTATCAGAAAACGTGTGTAATTCTTTTTGTTTGTTTCAATTCCGGTTTCGAGTACTTCGAGCCCGTACAATTCGGCCGAACGCAAATTACCGATGGCCGCGGCATGAACCATGTTTTTTTCGCGAACCAATTTTGCAGCAGCAGCGGTATCGATATTCTCGTGCTTTTCCACATTCGGATAATACTTTTCAAGGTATTCGGCACACTGTTCAATGGCCACCGGATGCGAATAAATATCGGTAATCTGCACCGGTTTTGTGCCGGCGTTTACCAGCATATTTTGCTGAATGTGCAGATAAATTTCGCCGATAATGCGCAAGTGATAATCGCGGATAAGCTGGTAGTTTTTAAGAATACTGCCGGCAATTGAATTTTCGATGGCCATCACGGCAAACTTTACCTTGTCGGTATCAATCGTCTCGCAAACACTGGTAAATGTCTTGCATTCAACAACTTCAATTTTATCGTTAAAGTATTTTAAGGCAGCTTCCTCGTGAAAAGAACCAACAATACCCTGAATCGCAACTCGTTTCATTCTTGATTTTTTACAAAGCCCCAAATATATAAAAATGGATTGGTTATTGTCCGGCCCGCCAAAATTTCAGGTTGCGGGGATTAATTCTTTACAATTATGGATTTAGTTTCCAGATTTGTAAAAAAACCAAAACTATAGCCTTAAACACAGAGAACACTGAGCACACACAGAGTACCACAGAGTTGCCCAATGCTCCTCGCTGCTTGCTTCTCGCTCCCTTTCCCTCATTTACCCAATGACTCATTCACCCATTCACTAAATTCCTCCTCGCCCCATGCTCCACGCTCCACGCCCCTTGCTTTGTCATTCTCGCATTCATGCATTCCCGCATTAATGCATTATCCCCCCCTTGCTTTTTACCATAATATTTTTTATTTTCATCGCACCAAAAATCAGGAACTTAACCAGATAACTCAGATGAAAATGACAGCGGCCGATGCAGCAAAACAACAATTTTTAAACACAAAAAAGGATGATGATTTCCAGACCTATCCGGCGATATTGGTACGTAAAGGATTATAATTAAGACATATAAACCAGTTACTTGCAATAGTAAAAAAGACCATCAACAACTATAAAATATGATATCAATAGCATTTACATTTTCAACAAATGACTTTGAATATGTTGCATTAACAGGGAACAAAACAAATCCAGTTCTTCATTCAAAAGGCAAAATTCTTTTACCTACAAACTATGATATTCCACAAACTGCAGCATGGTTTGAAACAGAACTCGATTTATTGCTAAATAATATTCAACCTGATATAGTGAGTTATAAATTGACAATTATGAAAGTAACAAATGACTACGTCAGCAATGTGTTTTATGGACAAGCTATTTTAAATCTATTGTGTCATAAAAAAAGAATACAAATTTCGAATACTTCTCCCGCTTCTATAACCGCAACTAAATATAGTCTTCCGAAAGGAACAAACTTAACCACATATATTGGTGGGTTACTAGGTAATCAATCTGCACCATGGGATAAAGGAATTAAAACCACTGCATTAATTGCATTATTATACTTGTAAAAATGGATGTCGGAAAATTTAAATCTATAGGCTTTATTGGAGGGGGTAATTTTGGAAGTGTTTATAGAGTGTTAGATACATTTCTAAGTGTTGAACGAGCACTAAAGATAATACAAGTAAAAGACCCAAAAGAATTCATTGATGCAATCAATGAAGCTCAAATTCTTGAGAAATGTAGACACAATCACATAGTTGACATTAAAGAAATTGATATTCATGTGATAAGTGGAAGCCCCTGTCCATGTATAATAACAGAATATTTAAAGAATGGAAGTGTACAGGGATATCTTGAAAAAAACTTTGTTACGGTACAAAAATCAATTCAAATTATTTCTGAGGCGTTATTTGGTTTAGAACATGCACATGGACAAGGAGTATTTCATCGAGATATAAAACCAGGAAATATTTTATTTGCAGATAACTGGCAAGCAAAACTATCAGATTTTGGTTTAGCATATGGCTTAGCACATCAAGCTTTTAATTTTGCTGGCTATAGTGCACACCTTCCACCAGAAGTTCTACAAGGTGTCGCACAAGATGAGATAAGTGACTTATATTCAATGGGAGTAACTTTTCATCGTTTATTGAACAATATGCCTTCCCTTCCAAGAACTTTTGCAAATAACCCTCAATGGTTAAGTGCACTACTAAAAGAAAGATTTCCTGAACGCAAATATTCTAATCATATTCCTGAGCAAATCATTAAAGTCGTAAAGAAATCTATGAAAGCAGACAGAAGTAAACGATTTCAAAGCTGTTTGGAATTTAGGCAAGCTTTACAAAAAATAACTTTGGCTGTTGAGTGGTTCCCAGTTGACAACGATAATTGGAAAGGACAATATAAAAATGAGACTTTCGAAATAAATTTATTCTATAAAAGGACTGGATACGTTATCGATTTTAAAAGAAATGGACGAAAAATGAATAATAAATGTTGTGTTGCAATCCCAACTGAAGAAATGGCGAGAGATGAATTTTTCAAAATCATTAGGGAAACTAGTATTTCAATTAAATAAAACTACTGCTGGTAATAAATAGGACTCTGAGCGGTCGGCACGACCCAGCGATGAGTCAGTGTTGAACTACATCCCTGACCACATGCCCAATGGGATTTTTCTATGTACTTAATGACGGTTTTTGATGTTTGGGAAT